>NZ_JAHUWF010000015.1:0-195172 GCF_019219205.1 Pseudomonas sp. PDM27
GTGTATTTGTGCAGTTACCTTTTAGGGCGTTTGAAAAGCGGTGAAAACCGCCTTTCAAACCCACAAAAACGTAAAGGATGTCCCCGGTTTCGTTTGTAAAGGATGTATCCGTTTCTACATCGCGAAGGCGGTATTCCTGTCACATGGATGTTGACAGTGCCGACGCCTTCGCGAGCAAGCCCGCTCCCACAGGAGGTTGGGTTATGGCAGCAGGATCACTTTGTCGCCGCTGCCCTGATTCACTTCGGCATAACGCTCCAGCCCTTCGGCCAATGGCGACTCGAACAAGCCCTGTGGCAACGGCAACAGGTCCTGGTCGAAGAACTTGCCGAACTGGTCAAGCATCGCCGCACAGGCCTGCACGCCGTACAGCAGCGAGTTGATCCCCACGACAGAGCCACCCTTGCGATACAACGCCAGGGCTGGCAGTTGCACGTGACCGTCCACGGGCGCGGCGATGATCGCAATGCGACCGAACGCGGCCAGGGCTGGCACCGAGGCCGGCAGCCAGAATCCGGTGGTGTCGAAAATCACCTCGGCACCGCCGGCATAGACCGTGTTGACCTGGGCCGCGAGCTCCTCGGGTTTATCCAGTTGCAGGGTTTGATAGCCCTGGTCCTGCAAGTCCTTGACCTGCTCCGGACGCCGCGCGGCCGCCAGTACCCGGGCTCCGCGCACCTTGGCCAAGGCCAGCGCGGCACTGCCGACCGCCCCGCCACCGATGACCAGCACACGGGTTTGGGCCGTCACCAGGCTGCGCTCCAGCGCATCCCACGCCGTGGTGTACGGCACACCGAGGCTGGCAGCCTGGGCGAAGCTCAGGTGCGCAGGTTTGAGCGCCACGCCATTGGCCGGCAGCTTGACGAACTGGGCATGGGAACCGTCGGCGAAAAAGCCCAGTTCGCGGCCCGTGCCCCAGACTTCCTGCCCCATCAGCGCCTGCGGGCCGGCCACCACCACCCCGGCAAAATCCCGACCGGGAATCCGCGGCAAGGTGGTGTAGGGAAAACGTCCCAGCACGTTCTTCACATCGCTGGGGTTGAGACCTGCGGCCTTGATCTCGACCAGCACTTCATCGGCGCCGGGAACAGGCGTAGGCACCTCCACGTAGCGCAGGGCCGAGAGATCACCGGTTTTATCGAATTGCAGAGCTTTCATGGGCGTATCCATCGAGTCGAAAAGGGTTCAGGAAATCCAGCCAGCCACCAGCTGGCGGCCCATCGGCCAGAGCTTTTCGCCGGCGAGCATGCCGAGCAGGCCCACCAGCGCGATGGCCGGGGGTGCGGGGGAACGAAAATCCAGGGCGCCGTAGAGCAGACCGACACCCAGGCCGATAGCCAGTGACAGGAGGTAGTTCATGGCAGATTCCGCAGCCATTGAGGTATGCGCCGAGTCTAGAGGCCGACGCCTTCGAGCATCGGCCAAGTGCTTCTGAATGTCGGCCAAAGCATGGCGTCGGCGAATTCAGTCCTGGCGTTGCGCCACAGGAAACTGCGAAGGGGCAACCCCCAGTTCACGACGAAACATGTCACTGAAGCTGCTCGGCGAATAGCCCAGCTCCCGGGCAATCGCGCTGACCGCAACGCCCTGGATCAACCCGGCCGCCGCCGTCGCCAGTTGCACCTGACGCCGCCACTCGGCGAAGCCCATGCCCAGACCGTCCTTGAACAGCCGCGCCAGGGTCCGCACGCTGGCACCGGCGTTATCGGCATGGTGTTCGAAAGGAATATCCAGTGAAGGCGAGGCCATGACCGCCTGACACACATTCATCAATCGCCGGTCGGAATCGTCCGGCAACGGGATTTTCAGCAGCGAGCGCCTGGCCCGCTTGAGTTCCAGCAGCGCCAGGCCCACCAGCGCGTCGTAATACTCGGGCGCTCCGTCGTTACCCTGCTCCACCAGCCCGACGATCAGCTCGCGCAGCAAACCGCCGACTTCGATGACTTGCACACTGTCATCCAGGGTCGCTGCCAGGGACGGCCGCAGGTAGATATTGCGCATTTGCAGGTCAGACACCACGCGAATCCCGTGGGGCACGCCCGGCGGCAGCCACACCGCCCGCTGCGGCGGCACCACCAACGCCTCATGCGGCGTCTCGACCCACATCACCCCGCTCATCGCATACAGCAACTGGCCCCAGACGTGCTCGTGAGGCTCGATGTACAACCCGCGCGGATAGGTGCGAGCCAGCGGTTGCACCGGCACATCGGTGTCACTCAGGTCAGGCGGTGCAGCGAGGGCCATGGTCTATGTTCATTGGGGTTCGGGAGGATTCCATGGTAACGGGGTGCCGAACTTGTCGCCAGCAACCCGCGGCATCCGACAATCCGAGTGAATTTTCCTGATGGCACGCGATCCTTTTATGTACAACAGGGAGGAACCGGGGCTTTATGAACAGTGCAAAATTATTCGTCATCGAGTACACACTCCATGGCACTCCGAAATCATTCATTATCCGACTGGATAAAATGGATAACGCAGAAGCCTGGCATTGGGCGAGCTGTGACGCGGGGGTGGGGCGAATTCCCCGCTTTGGACGCGAGAAGGTGCAAAAGACCAGCAAGCCGATGGCTGAAAAATTCGGCGTGGAAAACGTCAAGTGGCGGCCGGCGAACTGATCACTGGCAACCGTCAGGTCCGGGGGAAGCGATATGAGTGCGACATCCGTCAACAGCCCTGCACAGCTGGACTGCGGCCTGGACACACAGTCCGGCCGCATCACCAAAAGCGCGGAATGCCGGATCGGACTGGAAGCGGTCGAAAATGACCCGTTCTGTTTCGCCGTACGCGTCCCGGCGCCACTGCCGGAAGGTCTGGAGCAAGCCAGGACCCTGGTGCTGCGGGTTGAAGGGCGGCGCTTGCAGGGCACCGTTCGCCACAGCGAACGCCTGGAGGATGACAGCCTCAGACTGGAAGTGGAGCCGGACTAGGCTCCACTTTTACGTGTGCCGTGGTGTTCAGTGGGCACACTTGCAGCCTTGGGAAGCGCACTCCTCGCCATGCTCGTGATGCTTGGCGCAGGCTTCACAGCAATAGTGCTTGCCGTGACGCACGATCGGGTGCTCACCGAGTTTGCAGGAACACTTCGGACAATCGCATGTACGCTCAGTCATGGGTTTGACTCCTGTGAGTGGTGGTCGTCGGGGGGATGAAATACAACCCGTGCTGTTCAGTGTAGGGCTCGACTGCCACAGCGCAATGAACGCCGCTCAATGCAAGCGCCGCGCCGCTGCAGGAACTGATGGTTACTTATTGGGGGGAGGTGTTGCCGTCGACTCTTTACTGAACGATCGATCGCTCACTTGAGTCCTTGATAAATTATCCGTTTGTTAACAACAGGGAATGACGCGTAAGAGGCAATTCCACACTGATTATCTTTATTCCTGGACATCTTTATATAACCACCCTCCCCCCACTCCGGCCCCCGGCTATTTTTCACCAGCCAATAATCCTCGCCATCTTCGGTGCCATAACCAACAATAAGCACGGCGTAATTCAAGTCCTTCTCATTGCAACTGTCATCATTCAATACCCCGCCGGAGTAACTTCGAAAGTTGTCAGAGGCGTCAATCGCCGCCGCTACAGGCGCCTTGGCAACGGCCTGACGCAGTGCCTCCTCATCGCCCGCGGGTATATTCGTATAGGTCACCGTATTGGCCGCGACAGCCTTGATTACGCCAGCATTACAGTGCCCCCCACCGCCGCCCGCGTAGGGGTAATACTCTTCCGACTGAATATCGTTCTGCTTGACATAGTCATAGGTGTAATCCATCAGCCCGCCATCACAACCCTGATTACCTTGCTTACTACTGCAATCGAGGATTTGCTCCGCGGAAAGATCAACCAGTCTTTCCGTTTCCAAAAACAATGCGCCCTCCAGGGCACCCACGGCTGAAAAAGCATAACTGGAACCACAAGCCCCCAATTGCTTCACGCTGGTAACCGCTCCCCTGGTACGCCAGTCCACTGAGCTGGGTATGTCCATAGCCTGTGCCGTAACAACACAGCCGCCAACCAGGATGAAACATGAGAGTTGCCAAAACCTCATTCTTAGCCCCTGCTTTTTATAAATTTTTTCAGTTACCTCGCTACGTCAGTGAAATGAAAGATCAATCAGCCAAACCCAACAACTGTCAAATCTGACAGTTAATCAATACTGTTTAGCTATAAAAACCAGAGCAATTCGCATTGAAAAATATAACCGGGAGCAGGCTCGCTCCCGACGTTGCAAACCCGTCAGATTCGGAACTGCCCGACCAGGCTGCCCAGGCGCCGACCGAGCTCGGCCAGGCTGCGGGAAGTCTGCGCGCCGAGCTGGGTTTCGTCGGCGACGTTGTCCACCGCCACGGCAATCTGATGCACGCTGCGGTTGATCTCTTCGGCCACGGCGGTCTGTTCTTCAGCGGCGCTGGCGATCTGCGCGTTCATCGAATTGATGGTCGCGATCAACTGGGCCATGGTGTCCAGCGAAGCCCCCGCCTCGTTGGCCTGGGCCGAGGTACCGTCGCCCGCCTCGCTGGAGCGACGCATCGCCTCCACCGCCGACTGGGTGCCGGCCTGCAGGCGGTCGATCATGCCCTGGATTTCCTGGGTGCTGATTTGCGTGCGGCTGGCCAGCGCCCGCACTTCATCGGCCACCACCGCAAAACCGCGCCCGGCCTCGCCGGCACGGGCAGCTTCGATGGCCGCGTTGAGCGCCAGCAGGTTGGTCTGATCGGCAATCGAACGGATCACCCCCAGCACGCTGACAATCGATGACACGTCTTTTTGCAGGCTGTCGAGGGACACACCGCTGCTGCGGATGTCGTCCACCAGCGCATGGATCTTCTCGATGCTGCCAGCCACCACCCGCTTGGCCGCCTGGCCTTCTTCATCCGTCTGTTGGGCTGCCACCGCGGCGTTCTGCGCGCTCTTGGCCACTTCCTGGGCCGCCGCCGACATCTCGTTGATTGCCGTGGCTACCTGATCGGTTTCATGGCGCTGACGCTCCATGGCCTGATCAGAGCGATTGGCCTGGTCGGACACCTGGTTCACCAGCCCGGTCAGTTGCGTGGTCATTTCGCTGATCTGGCGTACCAGCCCGTGGATCTTGTCGACGAACCGGTTGAACGAGCCGGCCAATTCGCCCAGTTCGTCCTGGCTGGTGATGGTCAGGCGGCGGGTCAGATCGCCCTCGCCCGCCGCGATGTCGTCGAGGTTGGCTTTCATCAAATGCAACGGACGCAGAATGGTGTTGGCCAGCAACATCCCGGCAGCGGCGATCACCAGCAACACCACGACCGCCACGCCGACGATGCTCAGCACCATGCCTTGCATGCGCTCCTGGACCTTGGCTTCGACCACCGCCACTTGTGCTTCGATGCCGTCGAGGTTGACCGAGGTGCCGACCGCCATGTCCCACTTGGGCAGGTATTCGGTGTAGCCGAGCTTGGGCACCAGCACCTGGGTGTTGCCGGGCAATGGCGAGCTGTATTGCAGGTAATGCGTACCGTCCTTGGCCACTTTCACCAGGTCGCGGTTGACGTAGACACCGTTCGGGTCGCGGTTGTCCTTGAAGCTCTGGCCTACGCCTTCGGGGCTGTTGGCCTTGAACAGGCGCACGGTGTTGGAGTCGTAGCCGAAGAAGTAGCCGTCCTTGCCATAGGTGATGCTCGACAGCAACTTGATCACCTGGGCCCGCGCCGCCTCGTCGCCGGGGGTGGCCGCGTCATAAAGCGGCTTGATCGTGGTCATGGCCACGGCCACGTAGCTTTGCAGGGTCGCCTTGGCATCGCTGAGCAGGCGTTCGCGGGTCTGCTCGACCTCCTTGCGGGCCTGCTCCTGAAGAATGAACAGCGTGGTCAGGCTGATGACCAGCGCAAACAGCAGCACCGGGAGGACGGCAAGGGACAGGACTTTGGCCTTGAGGCTCATGCGCATGACGTTCACTCTTTTGTTTTTGTTGGCGTGGTTAAAAGCTTTAACGGCATGCCAGGTCAAAAGTTGAACGCGGTCATCAGCTCCGCAGAAGATCCCTGTGGGAGCGAGCTTGCTCGCGATGGCGGTGTGTCAGCCACATGGATGCTGACTGTTTCACCGCCATCGCGAGCAAGCTCGCTCCCACACTTTGATCCAGGGTGATCAGAAGGGAATTGGTTACAGAACCATCGCCGCAACCCAGCCAAACGCCAGCAGCGGCAGGTTGTAGTGCAGGAAGGTCGGGACCACGGTGTCCCAGATGTGATGGTGCTGGCCGTCGATGTTCAGGCCGGAGGTCGGGCCGAGGGTCGAGTCCGAGGCCGGCGAACCGGCGTCGCCCAGGGCACCGGCCGTGCCGACGATGCACACGATCGCCAACGGGCTGAAGCCCAGTTGCACGCACAGCGGCACGAAGATCGCCGCCAGGATCGGCACGGTGGAGAACGACGAGCCGATGCCCATGGTCACCAGCAACCCCACCAGCAACATCAGCAAGGCACCAATGCCTTTGCTGTGATCGATGTACGACGCCGACGACTCGACCAGCGTCTGCACTTGACCGGTGGCCTTCATCACTTCGGCAAAGCCCGAGGCGGCGATCATGATGAAACCGATCATCGCCATCATTTTCATGCCTTCGGTGAACAGGTCATCGGTGTCGCGCCATTTGACGATGCCCGACACCGAGAAAATCAGGAAGCCGACCAGTGCACCGATAATCATCGAATCGAGCAGCAGCTGAATGATGAACGCCGCGGCGATGGCCACGCCGGCCACCAACAGGCTCAGCGGGTTGTATTGCACCGCCACTTGCTCGACTTGCTCGATTTTCGCCAGGTCGTAGACCCGCTTCTTGCGGTAGCTGACAAACGCGATCAGCAGGCCCGCCACCATGCCCAGCGCCGGAATGCCCATGGCGTGGGTCACGTTGATGCCGCTGATGTCCACACCGCTGCGGGCGACGTTGGCCAGCAGGATCTCATTGAGGAAGATATTGCCGAAGCCCACCGGCAGGAACATGTAGGGCGTGATCAGGCCGAAGGTCATGACACAGGCGATCAGTCGACGGTCCAGTTGCAGCTTGGTCAGCACATAAAGCAGCGGTGGCACCAGCAACGGAATGAACGCGATATGGATCGGCAGGATGTTCTGCGAGGCGATGGCCACGACCCAGAGCAGGCCAATCAGCAGCCATTTGACCTGGCCGCCGCCGCTGGCGTGCTGGCGATCGACCATCGCCAGCGCCTTGTCGGCCAGCGCATGGGCCATGCCGGATTTGGCAATGGCCACGGCGAAAGCACCGAGCAACGCGTAGGACAACGCCACCGTCGCCCCGCCACCCAGGCCGCTGTTGAAAGCCTTGAGCGTCGCCTCGATGCCCAGGCCACCGGTCAGGCCACCTACCAGCGCACCGACGATCAGGGCGATCACCACATGCACGCGGGACAGGCTGAGCACCAGCATGATGCCGACCGCGGCAATGACTGCATTCATTTCGTAACCTCGTGACAAACGGAAAGAGTCCGCCCGGCAGTCTGCGTGAGCCGCCAGCGGATAACAGGAATGGGTTTTATTAGAGGGCGCGCACTTTGAATGAAGCAGCGGCAAGCTGCAAGCCTCAAGCCGCAAGCTTTTGTGTTTTCGGCTTGCAGCTTGAAGCTTGTCGCTCAAGAAAGCTGCTTTTATGCCGCTACAGTGCAAAGTCTCAGATATTTATCGAATAAGGACGCCTCCATGTCGCTCAGACAACTTTCCATTCAATGGAAAATCACCCTGCTGGCCGGGCTGTGCCTGGCGGGCATCGTGACCCTGCTGGTGGGTCTTTCGCTGTACCGCATGGAGCACAGCTCCGAGTTGGTGAAAGCCTCGAGCATGGAGATGCTGACCGAATCGGCCCAGGCCCGTATCGAGTCCCAGGGCGAGAACCAGGCACTGGGGATTCGCCAGCAGTTCATGGACGCCTATCAGTACGGCCACGGTTTCTCCCGGCAGGTGCTGTTTTTGCGCGAGCAGGCCGAAAAGCGCTTCCTCGATGCCTTCGACCTGCGCGAAGACCTGACCCGCCAGGTCAAGTCGGCCCTGCAGGCCAATCCGGACCTGCTCGGCCTGTCCCTGGTGTTCGAACCCAACGGGCTGGACGGCAAGGACGACCTGTTCGCCGGCCAGGCGGAACTGGGCAGCAACGACAAGGGCCGTTTCGCCCTCTACTGGTCGCAGCCGACGCCGGGCAAGCTGACGTCCATGGCGCTGCCGGAAAAGGACATGGCCGACACCAGCACCGGCCCCAGCGGCGAAGCGGCCAACGCCTGGTTCACCTGCCCGCGCTCCACGCTCAAGCCGTGCGTGATCGAACCCTACTTCTATGAGATCGACGGCCAGAACGTGCTGATGACCAGCATCGTTTTCCCGCTGATGGTCAACGGCAAGGTGATCGCCTCGCTGTCGGTGGACATCAACCTCAACAGCCTGCAAGCGGTCAGCCTGGGGGCCAGCAAGAAACTCTACGACGGCCAGACCAGTGTCAGCATCATCAGCCCGGCGGGCCTGCTCGCCGGCTACAGCCCGGACGCCAGCAAACTCAGCCAGCGCCTGGATACCGTCGACAAGGCCAGCGGTACCGAACTGCTGCGCATGCTGGCCGCCAGCAACAAAACCGCCAGCCTGCACAGCCATCAGCAATTGAAAGTGCTGGCCCCCTTCCAGCCGATTCCCGACGGCAAGTCCTGGGGCGTCCTGCTCGACGTGCCGGAGAAAGTCCTGGTCGGCCCCGCCGAAGCCCTGAAAAAGCAACTGGACGACAGCAACACCGCCGGCACACTGGTCGAGCTCGGCCTGGGCGTGCTCGCCGCGCTGCTGGGCCTGGTGCTGGTGTGGCTGATGGCCCGCAGCGTGACCCGACCGATTCTCGGCGTGGCGCACATGCTCGAAGACATCGCCAGCGGCGAAGGTGACCTGACCCGCCGGTTGGCCTACGACAAAAAGGATGAGCTGGGCCAGTTGGCCGGCTGGTTCAACCGCTTCCTCGACAAGCTGCAACCGATCATTGCCGAAGTGAAACGCTCGGTGCAGGACGCCCGCAGCACGGCGGACCAATCGTCCGCCATCGCCACCCAGACCAGCGCCGGCATGGAGCAGCAGTACCGCCAGGTTGATCAGGTCGCGACCGCCTCCCACGAGATGAGCGCCACCGCCCAGGACGTCGCCCGCAGCGCCGCGCAAGCGGCACACGCCGCCCGCGATGCCGATCAGGCGACCCGTCAGGGCCTGACCGTGATCGACCGCACCACCGCCAGCATCGACAACCTCGCCGCCGACATGAGCGCGGCCATGGTTCAGGTCGAAGGCCTGGCCGCCAACAGCGAGAAGATCGGCACGGTGCTGGAAGTGATCCGCGCGATTGCCGAGCAGACCAACCTGCTGGCCCTCAACGCGGCGATCGAAGCGGCCCGTGCCGGTGAAGCCGGGCGCGGTTTTGCCGTGGTCGCCGATGAGGTGCGCAACCTGGCGCGGCGTACCCAGGAGTCGGTGGAAGAAACCCGTCTGGTGATCGAACAACTGCAAAGCGGCACACAGGAAGTAGTGGGTTCGATGAACAACAGCCATCGCCAGGCCCAGGGCAGTGTCGAGCAAGTCGGCCAGGCCGTGACCGCGCTGCGCCAGATCGGCGACGCGGTGACCGTGATCAACGACATGAACATGCAGATCGCCAGCGCCGCCGAAGAGCAAAGCGCGGTGGCCGAGGAGATCAACAACAACGTGGCGACCATTCGCGACGTGACCGAGTCGCTGTCGGGCCAGGCCAATGAGTCGGCACGGGTCAGCCAGTCGCTCAACAGCCTGGCGAACCAGCAGCAGAGTCTGATGGACCAGTTCCGCGTTTAAGCCTCGCAAAATCCCCATGTGGGAGCGGGCTTGCTCGCGAATGCGGTGGGTCAATCAACAAAGATGTTGTCTGATCCACCGCATTCGCGAGCAAGCCCGCTCCCACATTTTTTCTGCGCGCTGGTCAATGAAATGGTGGCAAGTGGATATCTGCCGCAAGCCGATTATGCTTCATGGAACCTTGCAGCTTTTTCTGGCGTCAACTTGAATGCAAGCCACGTAATCCGATGACTTCAGCCCCAGGGCCTGGGTACGGCAAGTGTTGGTGAGAACTCCGGCCTACAACAAGAGCACGACGGAGAATACTCATGGCAGCAATCGACAATACAACCACGGGCAGCGCGCCCAACCACGGGATCACCAAGGAGGAACGCAAGGTCATCTTCGCGTCATCCCTGGGCACCGTGTTCGAATGGTATGACTTCTACCTGTACGGCTCCCTCGCGGCGATTATCGCCAAGCACTTCTTCGCCGGCGTCAACGAAACGACTTCCTTCATCTTCGCCCTGCTCGCCTTCGCCGCCGGCTTCGCCGTCCGGCCGTTCGGCGCCATCGTATTCGGCCGCCTGGGCGACATGATCGGACGCAAGCACACCTTCCTCATCACCATCGTGATCATGGGTGTCTCGACGGCCGTGGTGGGCTTGCTGCCCGGCTACGCGAGCATAGGCGTGGCCGCGCCGATCATCCTGATCAGCCTGCGTTTGCTGCAGGGCCTGGCGCTGGGCGGTGAGTACGGCGGCGCAGCCACCTACGTGGCCGAACATGCGCCCAAGGGCAAGCGCGGCTATTTCACCTCGTGGATTCAGACGACAGCCACCCTTGGCCTGTTTCTTTCACTGCTGGTGATCCTCGCCTGCCGTACCGCGCTGGGCACGGAAGCCTTCGAAGCCTGGGGCTGGCGGATTCCGTTCCTGCTTTCGATCCTGCTGTTGATTATCTCGGTGTACATCCGCCTGCAACTGAGCGAGTCACCGGTGTTCATGAAAATGAAGGCTGAAGGCAAGGCATCCAAGGCACCGCTGACCGAATCCTTCGCCCGCTGGGAAAACCTCAAGATCGTGATCATGGCCCTGCTCGGTGGCACCGCCGGCCAGGCCGTGGTCTGGTACACCGGGCAATTCTATGCGCTGTTCTTCCTGCTGCAGACGCTGAAGATCGACCCGCAGACCGCCAACTTGCTGATTGCCGGCTCGCTGCTGATCGGCACACCGTTCTTCGTCCTGTTCGGCAGCCTGTCCGACCGCATCGGCCGCAAGGGCATCATCATGGCCGGCTGCATCATCGCCGCACTGACTTACTTCCCGATCTTCCATGCGTTGACCCAATACGGTAACCCCGACGTGTTCGTTGCGCAGGAGAAGAACCCGGTCACGGTGGTCGCCAACCCCAACCAGTGCTCGTTCCAGTTCGACCCGGTAGGCAAGGCCAAATTCACCAGTTCCTGCGACCTGGCCAAGACCGTGCTGGCCAAACGGGCTATCCCCTACAAGAACGTCAACGCCGAGCCGGGCGCCGTTGCGCAGGTGCGCATCGGCGAGAAAGTGATCGAGAGCTTCGAGGGCACCGGCATGCCGGCCGCCGACTTCAAGGCCAAGAACGATGCCTTTACCGCCAATCTCGCCACCGCCCTCAAGGACGCCGGCTACCCCGAGAAGGCCGACCCGGCCAAGACCAACTACCCGATGGTGCTGTTGCTCCTGACGATCCTGGTGATCTACGTGACCATGGTCTACGGGCCGATCGCCGCCTGGCTGGTGGAACTGTTCCCGGCGCGCATCCGCTACACCTCGATGTCGCTGCCCTATCACATCGGCAATGGCTGGTTCGGCGGCTTTCTGCCGACGGTGGCGTTCGCCATGGTGGCGGCCACGGGGGATATCTATTACGGGCTGTGGTATCCGATCGTCATCGCGGTGATGACGGCCGTGCTGGGCATTTTCTTCATGCCGGAAACCAAGGATCGGGAGATTCATCACACCTGAGGCGGGGAGGTTCTATGTGGGAGCGGGCTTGCTCGCGAAAGCTGAGTGTCAGACAACATTGATGTTGATTGATCCACCGCCTTCGCGAGCAAGCCCGCTCCCACAATGGATCTCAGTGTTTGGGCAATTCGATGACGACCTTCAACCCGCCCCACTCGCTTTCCAGCAACGACAGTGTCCCGCCCCAGCTGTCGACGATGTCGCGCACGATGCCAAGTCCCAGGCCATGCCCATGGGTCTGCTCGTCCAGCCGCGTTCCCCGGCTGAACACCTGATCACGACGCTCTTCGGGAATGCCCGGGCCGTCATCTTCCACACTGAGTTCAAACCCGTTCGCCAACTCGGCGACACTCACGCGAACCTCGGCATCCGCCCATTTGCAGGCGTTATCCAGCAGGTTGCCCAACAGCTCCAGCAAATCTTCACGATCCCATGGCAATTGCAGGTCGGGCGGAGCGCGGTAGCTCAGCGCCAGGTGTTCGCCATGGATCATGTTCAGGGTTGCCAGCAACCCGGGAAGTTCGCCATCGCAATCAAACAGCGCGCCCGGCAACGCATCACCGGATAACCGCGCACGGTTGAGTTCCCGATTGAGCCGTTGCTCGACCTGCTGCAGTTGTTCCTTGAGGGTCTTGCGCAGCTGCGGGTGCGCCTCAAGCTGCTCGCTCGAGGCCAGGCTCAACAGCACCGCCAGCGGTGTTTTCAACGCGTGACCGAGGTTGCCCAGGGCATTGCGTGAGCGCTTGAGGCTGTCCTCGGTGTGGGCCAGCAAGTGGTTGATCTGCGCCACCAGTGGCTCCAGCTCCAGCGGTACCTGATCATCGAGTTGCGAGCGCTGGCCCTGTTGCAACTGCGCGATCTGCTCGCGGGCCTGTTCCAGTGGACGCAAGGCGCGGCGCACGGTTATCCGTTGCAGCAACAGAATCAGCAGCAACCCGGTCAAACCCAGGCCCAACCCGAGCTGTTGCACGCGCCGGAAGCTTTCACGTATCGGCGTGTAATCCTCGGCGACGCTGATGGAGATCGGCAACCCCAGGCGTCGATAGTCCGTACGCAACACCAGCAACTGCTGCCCTTCCGGCCCCAGCTGCAGATCGTCGTGCAGGCCGGGGTGATCGAGCGCCGGCAGTTCCTGATCCCATAACGAACGGGAACGCCAATGGCCATCGGTGAAATCGATGCGGAAATAATGCCCGGAAAACGGCCGCTGATAGGCCGGCGACAGACGTCGTTCATCCAGTTGCAAGCCTTGCGGCCCGCGCACCAGCGCCGCCAGCAGGCTCTCGCTGTCATTGCGCAACCCGGCTTCGAGGTAGCGCTGCAAACCCATTTCGAACAGCCACAGGCTGGTTTGCGCCAGCACCAGGCCAACGACCACCATCACGCTGATCAGGCCCAGGCTCAAGCGACGCTGGATCGATCTCACCGGTCTTGCCCGCCGAACAGGTAGCCCTGGCCACGACGGGTTTCGATCACGCTTTTGCCGAGCTTGCGGCGCAAATGGTTGACGTGGACCTCCAGCACATTGGAATCGCGCTCGGTTTCACCGTCGTAGAGGTGCTCGGCGAGGTGGCTTTTGGAGAGGATCTGTTCGGGGTGCAGCATGAAATAACGCAACAGGCGAAACTCCGCGGCCGTCAGCTGAATGTCCGCACCGTCGCGGACAACGCACTGGCGACCTTCGTCCAGGTGCAGCCCGGCGGCCTGGAGCGTCGGCTGGTTGACCTGGCCATGGGAGCGGCGCAGCAACGCCTGGATGCGCAAAAACAGCTCTTCGGGATGAAAGGGTTTGGTCAGGTAATCGTCGGCGCCGGCCTTGAGGCCTTCGATGCGTTCGGCCCAGGAATCCCGGGCCGTGAGGATCAGCACCGGCGTGGCCAGCCCCGCCGCGCGCCATTGCGCCAGCACCTCGAGCCCCGGCACGCCCGGCAGGCCAAGATCGAGGATGATCAGGTCGTAAGGTTCAGTGCTGCCCTGATGCACTGCGTCGCGACCGTCGGCCAGCCAGTCCACCGCATAACCCTGGCGGTTGAGACCGGCCAGCAGTTCGTCGGCCAGGGGCACATGGTCTTCCACCAGAAGCAAACGCATGGATCAGTCTTCCTTGTCTTTGAGTAAACGGCCGGTGGTGGCATCGATGTCCAGTTCGCGGACCACGCCTTCAGGGGTCAGCAGCTCGACTTCATAAATGTAGACGTCGTGTTTTTCTTCGAGCTCGGCCTCCAGCAGTTTCGCGCCGGGGTAGCGACCCATTGCCTGCTGCAGCAGTTGCTCCAGCGGCAGGATCACGCCCTGCTGACGCAGGCGCAGGGCTTCGTCCTGGTCCAGGTCGCGCGCCATCACTGCCGAGCAAAATGCCAGAAGCACCAGCGCCATCCGGCTGCCAGTGCATCGATTGGATAAAAACACCTTCATTACCAATCCTGATGATCCTTGAGAACCTGCCCGCTGACAGCGTCTAATTCCAGATCCCAGTTGATACCCTGGGGATCGCGCAGCTCTACCTTGTACAAGTACTTGCCGTAATGCTGTTCCAGCTCGGATTCATTGACGGTGGAGCCTGGATGCCTGGCCACTGCCTTGGCATTAAGTGTCTCGAACGAGACAATGGTACCAGCGTCGCGCAATCTCAGCGCTTCATCCGGGCCCAGTTCCCGGGCGTGGGCGATGCTCGCAGTCATGCCGAGGATGCACGCGGTGAACAGGGCTGTCGGGGTTTTCATGGGTGTCTCCGTATTGCTTCAGGTGCGGCCTGTGGACGACACCTTAACCGGATGAACTTAATTGAAACTGAATGGCCATCATTGGCCACAGCGCATTCCCTGTAGGAGCGAGCCTGCTCGCGATGGACCTTGGAACGCCGCGGGGTGTCAGGTTACCAGCGTAATCGTTGACGACCATCGCGAGCAGGCTCGCTCCTACAGGGGATGTGGTGTTTATATTTCCCCGCTTGCCAACATTCGAGACCGGTATGACCGCCATCCACATCAAGTTCCCTTCCCTGACCCTCAAGGCCGGTCCGCGGGCTTTTGCGCGCATCCGTGAGAGCGGCTTGAATGCCGCCGAGGTCGGCACCCTGCCCGGTGCGGCGGGCGGTCCGAAGGCGCTGGGGATTCAGGGGCTGGACCTGGCGCTGTTCGGCGAGTGGCTGCCGGCGGCACCGCGGGAGCGCTCGCTGATTGGTGCATCGGTGGGTTCCTGGCGCTTCGCCAGCGCCTGCCTGTCGGACGCCGCCGAGGGCATCCGGCGTCTCGGGCAGCTGTACACCGAGCAAAACTTTGCCAAGGGCGTGACCATGGCGCAAATCAGCCAGAGCTCGCGGCGCATGCTCGATGACCTGCTCGACGGTCGTGATGCCTCGATCCTCGGCAACAGCGCTTACCGCCTGAACATCATGGTGGTCAAAAGCCACGGTCTGCTCGCCGACGACCATCGCGGTCGCCTGGGGCTGGGCCTGTCCTCGGTCATCGCCGACAACCTGCGCGGCCGGGCGCGGCTGGCCCGGCACTTCGAACGCCTGATCATCCACGACCCACGCCTGGCGCCGCCGGTCGACGCCTTGAACGACTTCCCGTCGCGCTTCGTCGCGCTCAATGCCGGCAATTTGCGCCAAGCCCTGCTGGCTTCCGGCTCGATCCCGATGGTCATGGAAGGCGTGCGCGACCTGCCGGGCGCCGGTGCCGGCACCTTCCGCGACGGCGGTCTGCTGGACTATCACCTGGACCTGCCCTACAGCGGCAATGACATCGTGCTCTACCCGCATTTCACCGACCGGGTGATTCCCGGCTGGTTCGACAAGACCCTGCCGTGGCGCCGCGCCTGCGCGACCCGCCTGCAAAACGTGCTGCTGCTGGCACCGTCGAAGGAATACCTGGCACGCCTGCCCTACGGCAAACTGCCGGACCGTAACGACTTCAAGCGCTTCATGGGCGACGCCCCGAGCCGGCAGAAATACTGGCGCACGACGATGGATGAAAGTCGCCGCATGGGCGACGAATTCCTCGAACTGGCCGCCAACGGTCGCCTCGGCGAGCGCTTGCTGACCCTTTAGTCAGGACAAACTGGTAAACTCGCCGCCTGCCCGAATCGCCGCGGCGAACGCCACCTGAACAGAGCTGAAAAACTGTGGAAATCTTCAAAGAATTTACTTTCGAATCCGCCCACCGCCTGCCCCACGTACCGGACGGCCACAAGTGCGGGCGCCTGCACGGTCACTCGTTCAAAGTGGCGATCCACCTGAGCGGCGATCTTGATCCGCACACCGGCTGGATCCGCGACTTCTCCGAGATCAAGGCGATCTTCAAGCCGCTGTACGAGCGTCTGGACCACAACTACCTGAACGACATTCCCGGCCTGGAAAACCCGACCAGCGAAGTGCTGGCCAAGTTTATCTGGAATGAGATGAAGCCATTGCTGCCGGAACTCAGTGCGATTCGTATCCACGAAACCTGCACCAGCGGTTGCATCTATCGCGGCGAATAAAGACACCGCCCCCTTGTAGGAGCGAGCTTGCTCGCGATGGACGCCAGAGCACCGCGGGCTGCCAGATACCACGCGTAATCGTTGACGTTCTTCGCGAGCAAGCTCGCTCCTACAGGGGGAACAGCGTTTTGTCAGAGAAATAAAGAACAGCCTTCATCGGCTGTTTTTTTATGCCTATGCTTTTTGCCTCTTCCCCCGTCAAGAGGACAAGCCCATGACTGACTGGCCACTGCCCCAGACCTATCGCTTCAAAGGGCACTCCGTGCGCTACGCCGTACGCGGCGATGGCCCGCCGCTGGTGTTCGTGCATGGCACGCCCTTCTCCTCCTGTGTCTGGCACCGGATTGCCCCGCACTTCATCACCACGCACCGGGTGCACTATTTCGATTTGCTGGGCTACGGGCAATCCGAGAAAGTCGATGGCGACGTGTCCCTGGGTGTACAAAACGAATTGCTGGCACAGTTGCTGGAGCATTGGGGCCTGGATCGCCCCGACGTGGTGGCCCACGACTTCGGCGGCGCCACCGCCCTGCGCACGCATCTGCTCAACGGCAAGGATTACCGCAGCCTGACGCTGATCGATCCGGTGGCGCTGACGCCCTGGGGTTCGCCATTCGTGCAGCATGTGCGCCAGCATGAAGCGGCGTTCAGCGGACTGCCCGACTACATCCAGCGCGCCGTCGTGCCGACCTACATTCGCGGGGCCATCCAGCGCGACATCCCCGATGCCGAACTCGCCCCCTACGTTCTGCCGTGGCTGGGGGACCGGGGGCAAGCGGCGTTTTACCGGCAGATCGCGCAGATGGACGAGTGTTATACCCGTGAGGCCGAAGGCTTGTACCCGACGATTCGCTGCCCGGTGCAGATTCTCTGGGGTGAAGACGATCAGTGGATTCCCATCGAACGCGGGCGGGCCTTGCAGCAAATGATTCCCGGCGCGCAGTTCCATCCGATCCCCAACGCCGGTCATCTGGTTCAGGAAGATGCGCCTGAAGCCATAGTCGCCGCGTTGCTGCGTTTTCTGCCCCTGCAACAATCCTCCTGAACAAACCCAATCCCCTGTGGGAGCGAGCCTGCTCGCGAAGACAATGTCACCTCCGACCTCGAATTGGCTGACACGCCGCCTTCGCGAGCAGGCTCGCTCCCACATTGGATCAATGTCACTGGCGAGGACCGCCGTTGGCGAGCTAACGTAAAGGTATTGCCAATACGAATCGCTAAAAGGACTCGCCCGATGCACATCATCAACGCCCGTCTGCGCAACCAGGAAGGCCTGCATGAGCTGAACCTGGAAAACGGCCTGATCAGCAGCATCGCCCGCCAGATCGAGGCCCCGACCCTGGGCCCTGGCGACCTGGATGCCGGCGGTAATCTGGTGGTGCCGCCCTTTGTCGAGCCGCACATCCACCTCGACGCCACCCTGACCGCCGGCGAGCCGCGCTGGAACATGAGCGGCACGCTGTTCGAAGGCATCGAGTGCTGGGGCGAACGCAAGGCGACCATCACCCAGGAAGACACCAAGACCCGCGCCAAAAAAACCATCCAGGCCCTCGCCGCCCACGGCATCCAGCATGTGCGCACCCACGTCGACGTCACCGACCCGCAACTGACCGCGCTCAAGGCGATGCTCGAAGTGCGCGAGGAAAGCCGGCACCTGGTCGACCTGCAAATCGTCGCGTTCCCTCAGGAAGGCATCGAGTCGTACCGCAATGGTCGCGAGTTGATGGAAGAGGCGATCCGCATGGGCGCGGACGTGGTCGGTGGCATTCCGCATTTCGAGTACACCCGCGACCAGGGTGTCAGCTCGGTGAAGTTCCTCATGGACCTGGCCGAACGCAGCGGTTGCCTGGTCGACGTGCATTGCGACGAAACCGACGACCCGCATTCACGCTTTCTCGAAGTGCTCGCCGAAGAGGCCCGCAGCCGCGACATGGGTTCGCGGGTCACGGCCAGCCACACCACGGCCATGGGCTCCTACGACAACGCGTACTGCGCCAAGCTGTTCCGCTTGCTCGGGCATTCGGGGATCAGCTTTGTCTCCTGCCCCACCGAAAGCATCCACCTGCAAGGTCGCTTCGACAGCTTTCCGAAACGCCGGGGCGTGACCCGGGTCAACGAGTTGCTGGAAGCGGGCATGAACGTGTGCTTCGGCCAGGACTCCATCGTCGATCCGTGGTACCCCCTGGGCAATGGCAACATTTTGCGGGTGCTCGAGGCCGGGCTGCACATCTGCCACATGCTCGGTTATCGCAACCTGCAAAGCGCGCTGGACCTGGTGACGGACAACAGCGCCAGGGCCATGAACCTCGGCGAGCGCTATGGCCTGGAGCGCGGGCGGCCGGCGAACCTGCTGATTCTGTCGGCGGAGAGTGATTACGAGGTGATCCGCAGCCAGGGGTTGCCGCTGTACTCGGTGCGCGCGGGCAAGGTGTTGATGAAGCGGACGATGCCGGTGGTTGAGTTCAGTGAGCTGAGTTGAGTTTGGTGTTGACTGATCTGGCCTCTTCGCGAGCAAGCCCGCCCCCACAGTCAAAACCCTGTGGGAGCGGGCTTGCTCGCGAAGGCTATTTTGAAGTCAATCCATCATTCGAGCCGTACCAAACAGACTGACCCGACTCAACTCCCCCCGCTCCTCTTCCAGCAAGATCGGCGCCGTGCCACCCGGCATCGTCACCTTCACTTCCCCGGCCCTGACCCAACCCACGCGCCAGGCCGCACAGGCCACCGCACTGGCGCTGGTCCCCGACGACGCTGTCGGCCCCTCGCCGCGCTCGAATACCCGCGCGGCGATGTGTCCTTCGGACAAGCGCATCGCCCATTGCAGATTGATCCCCGCCGGACAGGGATTGCCTGCACCGACCGGCATGGCGTAGGCAATTCGCATCAACCCGTCAGCCAGCGCCGGTTCTCGCATCTGCTCAATACTCGGCAAGTCGTCGGCGTTTTCGACCAGCGTCACGCAATGCGGATTACCGACCCGCGCGAACTGGCTGCGTGACCATGCGCCATTGAGTGCCGACAGCGGTTTGACATGGCTGAGTTCGCGGCCATTCAACAGCGCCGTTTCAACGCCCTCGGCACTGACCGCCGATGGCCCGAAACCAGGCTGGCCAAGGTCGAGCCAGAAACCCTGCACGTCCTCGACTTCAGCCGCTTTCACCGAAGTCTGCCCCGGTGAAGGCGTGTCGGACTTGTCGTGGTGAACCCTGAGCAGGCAGGCTTCGTCGCCGGGTAAAAGCCCTTGGTCGCTCAATGCCTGGGAAAAAATCGTCAGCCCGTTGCCACTGCGTTCGGCCAGGGTGCCGTCGGTGTTGACGATCAACAGGTCAAAGGGTGGCGAGGACTGGAACGGTCCAACCAGCAGACCGTCGCTGCGATGATCCTTGCTGCCGGCCGGTTGTGTGCCGGGGGCCCAGTTGCAGCAGGCTTCGATGGCCGCCGCAGCCCATGCCTGACGAGTTTGCGCTGCGTGGCTGGCCTGCCCGGGCAAGTCGATGCCCTGGTGGCGTAAATCTTCGGGCGCTACCACGATGTAAATATTGCCCCGTGCATCGTACCTCTGCGCCATGGCGCCCTCCGTGTGTCATTGGAATGGCTCAACATATCGCGAAAAACAGCGGCGCTGTGCAAGGATGTCGCGCTGTTTGACCGTAAAACTTTCCGGGCACTGATCGAACCCTCGCCGGCCGATCACTGTCCGTTGAGGACGTGACGTTTTTTGCCAGGGATTGATATGACCAGCCTCAACAGCCAGACCACCTTCGTTCCCGGCCGCCTGGAACAGATGTCCACGCGCATCGCCTTTTTCATCGCCGGGTTCGGCATCGCCGCGTGGGCGCCGCTGGTGCCCTATGCCAAGGCGCGGGCCGGGCTGGATGAGGGCACCCTGGGTCTGTTGCTGCTGTGTCTGGGGGTGGGTTCGATCCTGGCGATGCCGATGGCCGGGATCCTGGCCACGCGGTTCGGCTGCCGGCGGGTGACGACCGGTGGGACCTTGCTGATCTGTGCCGCCCTGCCGCTGCTGGCCACGGTGTCATCGATTCCGGCCTTGATCGCGGCGCTGTTCATGTTCGGCGCGGGCCTCGGCACGGTGGATTCGACGGTCAACCTGCAAGCGGTGATTGTCGAGCGCGCCAGCGGCAAAAACATGATGTCGGGTTTCCACGGCCTGTTCAGCCTCGGCGGGATAGTCGGTGCGGCAGGCGTCAGCGGCTTGCTGGGCCTGGGGATTTCACCGCTGGGGGCCACGCTGGTGGTGGTCGTGATGCTGCTGATCGCCTTGGCCAGGGCCGTGCCGCACCTGTTGCCCTACGGCAGTGAGAGCTCAGGGCCGGCGTTCGCTGTGCCCCATGGCATCGTCCTGTTTATCGGTGGCATGTGCTTCATCGTGTTCCTCGCCGAAGGCGCGGCGCTGGACTGGAGCGCGGTATTCCTGGCACAGGAACGTGGCATCGACACGGCGTATGCGGGCCTCGGCTATGCGGCGTTTGCCTTGACCATGACGACCGGGCGTTTGACCGGCGACAAAATCGTGCGCCGGCTGGGTGCGACACGGGTGATTGTGTTCGGCGGGCTGACGGCTGCCGCGGGCTTGTTTCTGGCGACGTTCGCCTCGAGTTGGGAGGCGGCGCTGGTGGGTTACGCGCTGCTGGGCGCCGGTTGCTCGAACATCGTCCCGGTGCTGTACACCGCCGTGGGCAAGCAGACGGTCATGCCCGAGAGCATCGCCGTACCGGCCATTACCACCCTGGGTTATGCGGGCATTCTCGCAGGGCCTGCGCTGATCGGCTTTGTCGCCCATGGCGCCAGCTTGAGTTTTGCCTTTGCCTTGATGGCGCTGTTGCTGGTGGCGGTGGCGATTGGCGGGAAGGTGTTGAAGGTCTGAAAAGCTTCGCGAGCAGGCTCGCTCCCACAGGATTTGTGTCGTACACATGATTTGTGAACGATACGGTCATTGTGGGAGCGAGCTTGCTCGCGATGAATTCACCTCGGTCTATCAGAACCCGACACTGGCCTGCACAAAGAACGTCCGCGGCGCACCGACGTACATGCCCGAGTTGTTGTCGCTGGAGCGGGTGAAGTACTGCTTGTCGAAGATGTTTTTCACCCCGGCCCCCAGTTTCAGGTTCGACACCTGCGGGCCGAAGTCATAGCCGCTACGCACGTTCCAGGTCACGTAACCCGGAATGTCGCCGAACTGGCCGTCGGCGGAGCCTTCGGTGATGTAGTTGCCGTTGAAACTGCCATCGGCGTTCACCCCGGTGCCCGGCGAGCGCTGTTTCGACTGGGCGAACGCATCGAGATTCCAGGTCCAGCGGTTGATGTCGTAACGCAGGCCGGCGGTGGCCACCTGACGGGAGTAGAACGGCAGGTCACGGCCCTTGAAGCCCGGGATTTCACCTTCATAAGTGGCACGGGTGTAGGTGAAACCGGCGTTGGCGCTCAGGCCGTCGAGGCGTGGGTCCAGCGCCGCCATATCGTAGTGCACCGAGGTTTCGATGCCCTGGTGCTTGGTCGCGCCGAGATTGGTCCAGCCCACGTCATTGCTGATGTATTGCAGTTCGTCGTCGAAGTCGATGTAGAACAGCGTCACCTCGCCGCCCCACACGTCATCGTTGTAGCGCGTACCGATTTCGTAGGTCTTGGCCTTTTCCGGCTGCAGGCCGTTGGCAGGCTCATTACCGATACCGCCCTGCCCCAGCTGGAAATACTGCAGCGCGCCGAACGAGGTTTCGTAGTTGGCGAACAGCTTCCAGGCCTCGGACATGTGGTACATCACGCTCAGGGCCGGCAGCGGCTCGTTGCTTTCGATGCTGCGTTTTTTCTCCGGCACCGGTTTACCGGCCGTGTCGAGTACCGGGCGGTCATGCCAGTCGGTGTTGATGTGTTCGAAGCGAATACCCGGGGTGACGGTCCAGTTTCCCACGTCGATCTTGTTGTCGACGTAGACCGAATTGGCCTCGGTTCCACCGGTGCGGTCCTGATAGACATGGCCGTCCGCCCCCGGACGCACGACGGGCTCGTTGTTGACCAGCGCCACTCGGCTGGCCTCTTCGTGCATGGCTTCCTTCAGGTAGCGATAACCGACGCTGACTTCCTGGGTGGTCGGGCCGACATCGAAGACGTGGGAGACCCGTGGTTCGATACCGAAGGTGTAGTAGCTGCGCGGATAGGAATTGAGAGTCTTCAGGTCACGCGAGGCGATGGTGCTGCCACGAAAACTGTCGGTGTAGTAGGTCAGCACTTCGGCCTGGGTGCGATCGTCGATCTGCCGCGCCCACTTGAACGACACATCCTTGCGACGGCCGCTGAAGTTGTCGTAGTCGCGCACCGACTGGAACGGGTCGGCGTCGTACTGCGCCTGGGTCAGGCCGCCGGGCATGTCGGCCTTGGCGTCGTAGTAGTGGAAATTGAGGCTGAAATCGTCGACATCGGTCGGCGCCCAATGGGTCTTGAGGATCACGTCGTCGATGTCGTTGCCGTTGTTGCTTTCACGGTAACCGTTGCCGTTCACGCCGGAGTACAACAGCGCCACGCCCATGCCGTTGTCGGCGGTGCCGCCCATGAACGCCGTGTCGATGTGTTTCCAGCCACCGTGCTGCGAGGTTTCCAGGGTGGTGCCGATTTCCGCGGAGGCCTGTTCCGGGATCGCGCGGGTCACGAAGTTGATCACACCGCCGACGTTTTGCGGTCCGTAGCGCACGGAGCCGGCACCGCGTACCACGTCGATGCTGTCGAGGTTGCCGGAGGAAATCGGTGCCATGGACAGTTGTGGCTGCCCGTAGGGCGCGAACGCCGCCGGGATGCCGTCGATCAGCACGGTGGAGCGAGGCGACAGGCGCGAAGTCAGGCCACGCACGCCGACGTTGAGGGAAATGTCGCTGCCACCGGTGCCGTTGGCGTCCTGCACTTGCACGCCGGGAACCCGTTTCAACACCTCGCCGACGTTCATCGCGCCCTGCTCGACCATGGCTTCGCGGCGCACCACCGTTCGTGCGCCAGGGTGGTTCTGCACCAAGGCGGCATCGGCGTTATCGAGCCAGTCGCCCACCACCTTGATGTCGGTCACGCCCAGCTCCAGCGGGCCGTTGGCCGCCGAAGTCGGTGCCGGCATCAGGGTCACCGAACCTTCATCGATCTGGTATTGCAGGCCGCTGCCTTGCAGCAACTGGCGCAGTGCGTCTTCCGGGGAAATATTGCCTTCCACCGCCGGAGCCTGTTTGCCGGCGACCAGCTCAGGGCTGAAGAACACCTGAAGCGAGGTTTGCTGGCCCAACTGGCTCAAGGCTTGTCCCAAGGGTTGCGCCGGGATGCGGATGCCGTCGGCGGCAAAGGCCTGGGGTAGCGCAATGTTGACCGCCAGGGCGAGCGCCAGCGGCAACCAGGGGAATTTGTTGTTTTTAGCGGTGGAGTTTTTCACGTCGAACGTAATCCTGTGGATCGCAAAAGTGTGCGCTTGTTAATGCAAACCAGTTGCAGTTGAACAGGAAGACGATGAACTCGAAAAAAACCTGAATTTTATTTTGAAATTATTTCCTGGCTGCCATCGCCAAGGGTGCGCACGGCCACCGGCAGAATGCTCGGCAAGGCCTTGAGCAGTGCGTCGGTGTTGTCGGACTTGAACACGCTGGTCAGGCGCAGATCGCCGACCGCTGCGCTGGCGACCTTGAGCGGTTTCTCCCGATAACGTGAGACCTGCTCGGCGACGTCGGCCAGGCTGGCGTTGTTGAACACCAGTTTGCCGCTGCGCCAGGCGGTCATTTCCGCCGGGTTGACGGCGTAGGCGGCCGCGACCTTGCCCTGGGCATCGACGTGGGTGCCCAGGCCTGCTGTCAGATGGATGAAATCGTGATCGGCAGCCTCGCGCCCCTGGACCTTGACCGTGCCCTGCTCCACCACCACCCGGGTTTCGCTGGCGCCACGGCGTACGTCGAACCGGGTGCCGGTGACCGTGACCTTGCCGCTGCCCGACTCGACCACAAAGGGTCGGTGGGTGTCGTGCTCGACGCTGAACATCGCTTCGCCTTCACTTAGCTCAACGTGGCGTTGACCCTTTTCAAAACGCACCTGAATCCGGCTGCGACTGTCCAGATCCACCGCCGAACCGTCCGGCAACGCCACATGGCGCCGCTCATTCAGGGCCGTTGAAAACTCGGCCGTGTAAGGCGCCGGATGATTCAGGCTGCTGAACAGACCCAGGCCAAGCGCCACCGCGAGCACACTGGCGGCTACCGCGTAACGCAGTACCGGACGAGGTTTTTTCAGGGCTGGCGGGGTTTCACACAAGGCATGCAAACGCGCCGCCGGCAGCAAATCGGCGGCGCGCCACAACCCCTGGAGCATTTCGAATTCGTTTCGGTGTTGGGGGTGTTCGTCCAGCCAGGCCTGAAACCGGCGACGCACTTCGACATCGACGACAGGTTCCTGCAAACGTACAAACCATAGCGCCGCGTCATCGCGAACCGTTGTTTGCCCGCACGCACAATCACGAGTATCCATCATGGAAGTTCCTGTTGGGCCGGGGAAAAATCATCACACCGCATCGGCTTGGCGTAGGAGCTGCCGAAGGCTGCGATCTTTTGATCTTCGGCAACGCCAAGGCCGCCAAAAGATCGCAGCCTTCGGCAGCTCCTACGGGTAGGTTCATGGCCGCAGCACATCATGACTGCAACCCGTCCAGGCGATCGCGCAGGTGCCGAAGCGTGCGGATCATATACTTTTCCACCATGTTCTTGGACAGCCCCAGGCGTTCGGCGATTTCGGCCTGGGTCAGGCCCTCGATTTTCTGCCAGACAAACACCTTGCGGCAGTTGACTGGCAACTCGGTAAGCGCCCGCTCGATGGAATCAGCCAGCTGGATCGCGTGCATGAAATGCTCCGGGTCGCCGGTCGGCGACTCACTGAGATCGATCGCCTCTGACTCCATGGCGCCCCGCCGGTCCTCACGCCGATAACCATCCACGGCAATGTTGCGCGCGGTCTGGTGCAAATATGCCCGGGGCTGTTCCACCCGCGCCGAATCGGACTCAAGCACCCGCACGAAGGTATCGTGGGCCAGGTCCTCGGCCTGCTGACGATTCCTCAGGCGACGGGTCCAGGTACCAACCAACTCTTCGTAATGCTCGAAAAAGCCGTGTCTGCGGGGCAGCTTGAGGGTCATTGCGGTGTGCTGTGGAAACGGAGCGTGAATAGTAATGCTTCTTATTAAACCAAAGCAATCGCCACCCACCTCAAACACGCCCCCTGTAGGAGCTGCCGAAGGCTGCGATCTTTTGATCTTTCTTTTCAAAATCAAAGTCCAAAGATCGCAGCCTTCGGCAGCTCCTACAGGTAACGCAAAAAAGGCCGCTGATTGCTCAGCGGCCTTGTTCAATCCGACGGGTTACTCCGTCTTGCAGATGCCATCGAAGCCGTCATTCACAGGTCGGTAATTTCCTTGTGACGAGGCACCAGCATCTTCATCACACTCCACGCCACCAGATAGGCCAGCGCGCAGACGGCGAACATGATCATGTAGCCGGTACGGATTTCACCCACCGATTTGTAGTAGTCGAACACCCAGCCACCGATCTTGGTCAGCAAGACTCCGCCCAACCCACCCGCCATGCCGCCAATGCCGACCACGGACGCGACGGTCTTTTGCGGAAACATGTCGGACACCGTGGTGAAAATGTTGGCCGACCAGGCCTGATGCGCCGACGCGCCCACACCAATCAGCAACACCGGTACCCAGACGCTGATGTGACCCAATGGCTGTGCCAGCAGCACGACCAACGGGAAAACGGCAATCACCAGCATGGCTTTCATGCGACCGTCATACGGCTTGTCGCCACGGGCCATGAAATAGCTGGGGAACCAGCCGCCGCCTATACTGCCGACCATGGTCATGCTGTACAGCACGGCCAGTGGCACCACGATGGCTGCGCCTTTCAGGCCGTACTGCTCCGACAGGTAGGTCGGCAGCCAGAAGAGAAAGAACCACCACACACCATCGGTCATGAACTTGCCGAAGGCGAACGCCCAGGTCTGACGGTATTTCAGCAATTGGAACCACGAAACCTTTTTGCCGACGCCCGTCTGCACAGCAGCGCTGGCGGGGGAATCACTGCGGATGTGCGCCAATTCCTGCGCCGACAAGCGCTTCTGCTCCTCCGGCTTGTCGTACAACACCAGCCATACGCCCATCCAGATAAAGCCCAGCATGCCGATCACGATGAACGCCGTCTGCCAGCCCCACAGGCCAGCGATCAGCGGCACCGAAATGGGTGCCAGGATCGCGCCGACGTTGGCCCCGGAGTTGAAGATGCCGGTGGCGAAGGAGCGTTCCTTCTTCGGGAAATACTCAGCGGTGACCTTGATTGCGGTCGGGAAGTTGGCCGATTCACCGATCGCCA
The DNA here is from genome assembly GCF_019219205.1 of Pseudomonas sp. PDM27. NCBI lineage: Bacteria > Pseudomonadati > Pseudomonadota > Gammaproteobacteria > Pseudomonadales > Pseudomonadaceae > Pseudomonas > Pseudomonas sp. PDM27. Next base: position 26,702 of record NZ_JAHUWF010000015.1, read on the forward strand.
GCACGGCGCGCGACAGCATGAAGCCGGCGATCGAGACCGGGATGACCGCAATACCCAGCGCGCTACAGATGGCGGCAATACCCTCGCCCATGGGTTCTGCAAAGGCGTGCATGACGGCACCGGTCGACCAAATGCAAATCGCCACCACAAAAGCGGCCTTGGTGCCGATCTTGTCCACTACACGGCCCGCGAACAGCATGGAAATCGCGTAGGTGAACTGGAAGACGGCGGCAATGTTGGCGTAATCGGTGTTGCTCCAGCCAAACTGCCTCGACAGATCCGGCGCCAGCAGGCTGAGCACCTGGCGGTCGAGGTAATTGACGGTGGTTGCAAAAAACAACAACGCACAAATGGTCCATCGGTATTTACCGACAGACTGGCTGACGCGTTGCGCAGTAATGGGCTCGTTCAAGTTCATGGCATCACTTTATTGTAGATTTTTGGTGATGATCTCTCGGTGTAAAACGAGATCGATTGGGCCGCCGGGCTTCACTTCAATGCATCAGTCCACGACGAAACGGGCCCTATTCCGCCAAGGGATTGGGCCAACTGATTTCGGACAACTCATCAGACAACTCACTGAGAAACGGGGACCGATTGCTCAGCCTGCGTTTCTCACGCGAGTCAGTGACGGGTTGTCTCAGGTAACGGGCGCAAGGGTGTGTGCACATAGAAGCCGATGGCTGAACACGGGAACTTCAGGGGCGAGAGGGAGGCGATTGGATTCATGTTGAGGTCGACACTCTTTTTATTTTTAGTTTGGACGTTCATGTCATATGTCGTCGTATGACTTAAGCGATTTATAGCCAGTCCCATGGGCCACTGTCAACAAGAAAACTCCTTAGACCTGAACGGCCTGACCGCCCTGAAAATGCGACATATAATCGAATAAACCCATAAAACAGGCTCCTGGACACAGGTACCGCGACGCGTCGCTCGTTCCCTTGTGAGTTTTGAAAGGGGGTCATCGACCCTTCATCGTTGTACGACAACTGATAGAAAAACAGTCAGAATCCGCCCGACTACGCTCAATCAGGCACAGATCCAAAGGTTTTTGGCAGGATTCCCAATGCAGCCATTCACCGGCTGTAGCAAAGTGCGGGCATGGCTGTTATCGGCTTTTCCGAAGGAACCCAGAATGTTCACCTCCCTTGCATTGCGAAACAGAAAACCGCTGGCCCGCCTCGCCCTGGCTATCACGCTGGGCACACTCGGCCTGCCTTACTGGGCGGGCAATGCCCAGGCCCACGGCGGTCATGCCGACATGGTGCCGCTGCAAGAGGGTCTGGAGGCCTTTGGTGCCACGGTGAAATGGGACGACTACGCCAACCTGTTCACCATTGCCAAGGACGGGGTCTATCTCAAGGTCAAGCCCGACAGCAAAGTGGCGATGCTCAACGGCAAGCGCATCGAGCTGACGGTGCCGGTGGTGTTCAAGGACCATAAGGCGTTCATGTCCACCGACTTCATCAACCAGGTGTTCCAGTCCGGGCTGGACAAGACCTTCGTCGTCGAGACCCGCCCCAACCCGCTCAATCCCCTGAGCGCCGCCGAAATCACCACGGCCGTGGACATCGTCAAGAAATCGGACAACTACAAGCCCGGTTTCCGTTTCACCGAAGTCTCGGTCAAGGCGCCGACCAAGGATCAGGTATGGAACTTCGCCCTCACCGGGCAGAACGTCACCCAGCCGCGCGAGGCCTCGATCGTGGTGCTCGACGGCAAACACGTGATCGAAGCCCTGGTGGATCTCGACACCAAGACACTCAAGTCCTGGAAGCCGATCGAAGGCGCCCACGGCATGGTCTTGCTGGACGACTTCGCAACGGTGCAATCGGCCGTCGAGAGCAGCCCGGAATACGCCCAGGCCCTGGCCAAGCGCGGCATCAACGACGTGAAGAAGGTTGTGGCGACGCCACTGACCGTCGGTTACTTCGACGGCAAGGACGGCCTGGCGCAGGACAAGCGCCTGCTGAAAATCGTCAGCTACCTCAACACCGGTGACGGCAACTACTGGGCGCACCCGATCGAGGGCCTGGTGGCGATTGTCGACCTGGAACAGAAGAAACTGATCAAGATCGAAGACGACGCGCTGATTCCGGTGCCGATGAAGCCGACGCCGTATGACGGACGCGGACGCCAGGGCGTCGCAGTCAAACCGCTGGAAATCATCGAACCCGAGGGCAAGAACTACACCATCAGCGGCAACAGCATTCACTGGCAGAACTGGGACTTCCACGTTCGCCTCGATTCACGGGTCGGGCCGATCCTGTCCACCGTCACCTATGACGACAAGGGCAAGAAACGCAAAATCATGTACGAAGGCTCGCTGGGCGGCATGATCGTGCCTTACGGCGACCCGGACATCGGCTGGTACTTCAAGGCCTACCTCGACTCCGGCGACTACGGCATGGGCACCCTGACCTCGCCGATCGCCCGCGGCAAAGACGCCCCGGAAAACGCCGTGCTGCTGGACGCCACCATCGCCGACTACACCGGTGCACCGACCGCGATCCCCCGTGCCATGGCAGTGTTCGAGCGCTACGCCGGGCCTGAATACAAACACCAGGAAATCGGCCAGCCCAACCTCAGCACCGAGCGTCGTGAACTGGTGGTGCGCTGGATCAGCACCGTCGGCAACTACGACTACATCTTCGACTGGGTCTTCCAGCAGAACGGCACCATCGGCATCGACGCCGGCGCCACCGGCATCGAAGCGGTCAAGGGCGTGAAGTCCAAAACCATGCACGAAGACACCGCCAAGGAAGACACGCGCTACGGCACCCTGCTCGATCACAACATCGTCGGCACCACGCACCAGCACATCTACAACTTCCGCCTCGACATGGACGTGGACGGCGAGCAGAACTCACTGGTGGAAGTGAACCCGGTGGTGCAGCCCAACGACCGTGGCGGCCCGCGCACCAGCACCATGCAGACCGAAACCAAAGTGGTCGGCACCGAGCAACAGGCGGCGCAGAAATTCGACCCGTCGACCGTGCGCCTGCTGACCAACTTCAGCAAGGAGAACAAGGTCGGCAACCCGGTTTCCTATCAACTGATTCCGTACGCCGGCGGCACCCACCCGGTGGCCAAGGGCGCCAACTTCGGCAAGGACGAATGGCTCTACCACCGCCTGAGTTTCATGGACAAGCAACTGTGGGTGACCCAATACAACCCCGAGGAAAAATACCCGGAAGGCAAATACCCGAACCGCTCGGACAAGGACTCGGGCCTGGGGCAGTTCACCCAGGACAACCACTCCATCGAAAACACCGACGACGTGGTCTGGCTGACCACCGGCACCACCCACATCGCCCGCGCCGAGGAATGGCCGATCATGCCGACCGAGTGGGTGCATGTGCTGCTCAAGCCGTGGAATTTCTTTGATGAAACGCCGACGTTGAACCTCAGCATCCCGAAGTAAACAGGTCGAATGCAATACCTGTAGGAGCGAGCCTGCTCGCGAAGATCTCAAAGACACTGCGTTTATCCAGAATTCGCGCGTTATCGTTGACGACCATCGCGAGCAAGCTCGCTCCTCCAGATTCCCAGCTGGTACTCAGCGCGCCGGTGATTGTCATTGATGTTTTGACAGGGGCAGGCCGGTTTCCGGATCGAGGCCTTTTTCCTCACTGAGTTCGCGAATCATCTCCTCCGAAGGTTTCTCCGGAGGTGGTGTGGAGTCCCTTTTTTTCAGCCATTCGAAGGTGCCGTCCCAGTCCGGGAGTTTGGCGGGGGGGAGCGGGACGATGCTGTCGATGTCGGGGACCTTGGCACCAAGGTCTTCAAAGCGGTCGAGGAACTCCTCGATTATTGCGTAGCGTCGGGAGCGCTCTGGATCCTCAGCCAGCGCAAAATAATACAACCGGTCTTTTGGATCTGGTGTTGCAAACCCTCCGCTCAAGAACCCGGCACTATTACTACTGCCATTTCGGGTGCCGGACTGAAAACCCTCAATAGCTTCAGGATAAGAGTGCCGCACCTTTGAAAACATTCCGTAATGGTAAGCGCTCTGCGCATGCCCCTGATTCATCGCGCAACGACGCATATCAAGAACTACTTGTTTCGCAGGCGTAATCCCTTCAAGCAACTTCGACACGTAAAACTGCGCATCGGGGTTGCCCAAGTCCGCAGCTCTTCGAAAATATGCATGTGCTCGACTGGTATCCTGTTTGACCCCATATCCAAGCTCCAGGTAATGCCCCATATTGTAGTAGCCGCCTGGAACACCTGCCGAAATGAGCGACTCGACAATATCGATGACTTCCTTGCCAGGCTCATCACTTTTAATCATGCCTTGTGATATCAACGTATGCAGATTGGTGCCAGCCTTGTAGCTGCCCGCTGCGTAACCTAATCGATAAAATCTGGCAATCTGTTGATAGTCCTTTTGAGCAACCCCTGAATCAAGGAATCGTGCATAGTTATAAAGGCTCTGAGCACTTTCACTAACAGGCGGCAGGCGTTCTGATTCTTTAACACAGGTAAACTGCAATTTACCCAAGGCATAGGCCATATGATCATCTGTGATATCCAAACCTTCCTCCTTTTTACACCCTTCAAGACCCACCAATAAAAAAGCCAAAAACACAACCCTGAAAAACATTATCAATCCTTGTAAGTTCGACTAGGGCTTTCCCTTCTGAACTCAGTCAGAGAACTCATCGGAGACTCTAAATTTTCGCTATTGCTGCGATTTGCAGCGTTGTAACCCGCGATCCTAGTCCAAGTATTAAAAGCAACTCTAATATCATCCCCCGCTCCCTGCTCATCCGTATGTATCCCCCACAACTGCTTCCTCAAAGGCTTGGCAACCGCCGGATCTTCAACACAGATATTCAACTCACTGTCGACTTCCATGCTGCGCGTATTGATGTTGGCCGACCCCAAAGTGGTGAACACGTCGTTGACGATCATCAACTTGCTGTGGATATACACATCCAGCCAGTTGCCGGGTGGTGAGTCCGGAGCGACCAGGGTGCATACCACGACCTTCAGGCCCGGAATCTCTTCGGGCAGCACGGGCTTTGCATTTTCCTGAGGAAGACTGTCCACCAATTCCTCGTAATGTTGCTGCGCCGCTTTCAGTCGAGCCTCGATGGGTTCGTAGGCCCGACTGACCCATTCGCCGTGAATATGGCCATAACCGCGGTTGAACAAGGTGGATTCGCGCTGGGCGTCGAGGACCTTCTGCCTGGCTTGAGCGACTTGTTCCTGAAGTTCATCGCGGCGCTCCAGCCGGGAGACCTCGGGGATGACATCCGGACGCCCCAGCTGCCTGAGCATCCGGTAGGTGTTGACCGTGCCATCGCCCATGCCTTCATTGGAGGAGTTGGTCACGACAAACAGATAGATCGGGCCGTGCACGGCCGTGTTTCGACCCCAGGCCACCTGGACCGCTGCAGCTTTTTTGATTTCCTCGGCCAAGGGCGGCCAACGGAAGTACTGGTTCTCCAGATACAAAAACTGCGTCGCATTCCTTACCGCTTGCAGGTAGTTCGCCTTGATGTCTTGCCGACCTTCCTGAAACTGCGTTCGCAAGACCTGCGCCATCATTCGCGGGCCGAACCCCGCCCGTGGCCTGAGCGCGCTGGCAATGGCCTTTCTCGGAGTCAGCAGATCGATACCTGTTTCATGCAACCAGGCCTGGGCGAAATTGTGGTTGAGGTACTCAAGGACCGGGCCGGTCACACGGCTGGAAATGTCCTGGCGCGGGGTTTCGCCATTGCGCCCCGTTTGTGCGTGCATCTTTGCGGCGCTGTGATCGTTCTTGTCCCAGTAGGCATCCAGCATGTTATGCCCCATGACAAAGCCGACGGCGGTATCGGGCGTTTCGTAATCGACGAGCACCATCTTCTGATGGTGTGTCGGGATCATGGACATCGCACCGGCGGTGGCCGCTTTGTTGAATCTCGAACGCTGGCCGTCTGCGCTGTTCAACGCAACCTGCCAGGCAATTTCCACGCGGTCCGTCAGGTTCAGGTCCCGCGCGACGAACTCGATGTTCTCGAACGCTTCCTTGCCAAAGCTGAAGGCCTTGGCCAGCCAATCGCCCCTCGCGCGGGAGAGGGCCCCCAGTGGCGTATGGCTTTCGAACCAGGAGCGTCGCTTGACGTCGGTCTTCGTCGCCCGGCGATACCATTCCCAGTCGAACTCGCGCTGGGCATCGTTGCGGCCACCTGACATGAACGAGGCCAGGTTGCGGCCCGGTGTCATGTTTTCAGCGAATGCCGCCGTCAGGTGCAGACTATCGGACCAGCACAATATGCGTACCTTGACACCTTTAGCCGCCACCATGCCCAGCAGTTGGCCGATGCACAGTGAACTGCTGTCCCCGCGCTTGAAGTACATCGATGGCTGAAAGCCCCAGCAGATGATTTCCACGTTGCTTTTGGCCGCCAGGATGGCGTCATAGACCGCGCCGAATGCGCGCTCGCCGTTAACCAGCGGCTCGAAGGTAGCGGGTACCGGGTCGTATTCGGTGCGCTGCACGAACCACGGCAGGTTGAGTTGGCAGGAGTTGGTTTTGCTGGTGGCGATCGGGACGATGATCGTGGGAGTGGCCATCTTCAAGCCTCCGATTTTTTTTTTGGGGGGGGGAAGTAGGGTATTGGCCGCCCGCAAGCCCGAACCGGGCAGCCATTGTGCTGAAGCGAATCTGTCAATCGAGGTCCAAGGCAGGCAAAACAGTCCGGGGAGCCGAACGTTAATGACGGCAGGCAACGGTCACAAGTCGGCGCATTCCTGAAAAGGTGTAGGTCGAGTCCTGACATGGCGTAGTACCCGTCCGAGAGACTAAACCTCAACGAGGTTACGAACCGGCAAATACACCGACATTCGAAGCTGCTGGTGCGGATAGAGTTTCAGCGAGGCAGGATTCGCAATGAGCTGTTGATACCGGGTCGATGAAACGCCAACCTTGAACCTCAGCACCCCGAAGTAAACGGTAAACACAATACCTGTGGGAGCGGGCTTGCTCGCGAAAGCGGTATGTCATTGACATTGACGTCGACTGACACGACGCCTTCGCGAGCAAGCCCGCTCCCACAGGGTTAATCAGTGTTCAGGTAATTCCATCAGTGTGTCAGGCCTCATCCCGATCGTTGATCCTCTATCCAAGCGCATCGATCCGGTCCAGCGCCTGGTTCACCGCCAGCTCCCCCAACAGAATGACTTGCGCGATGCCTAGCAGGGTATTTCGACTTGTCCCTTCCGTTCGATCCGCCAGATCCATGGTCATGACGTTGGCAGATGCCAGTGACTCGCAGGCATGGGCCAGCAGGGTTGCGGTATCGAGTTCCGGGTTGACGATGAACATCGTGCTGAGTTTGCGCGGGGTGGCCATGATGTTGGCGGCAGAGGGGATGGGGTCGGATGGGGATGTCGGATCAGTGTCCGGCGGATCCGGCGTCACTTTAACCATAAGCTGATTACTCCTGAATGGAGCCGCCAACTCTTCTCTACTAAAAAGAAGGGTGGCGGCTGTACGCAGGTTAGTAGACCGGGGAGATCAGCATTTACCGGCGCGCCGAAGCGCCCTGCGCACAGCCACCATCAAGTTCAGGGATGGGGATACCTGACTGACAGAGCCTATGCACTTTACTGATAACACCACGGGCTACTAAACCCGATCACTGACAATCAGTGACGCGGAGCAAGTTACCGAGCGGCCCCAAGGCGCACAAGCCGGCGGATTCTGGGGTATGTGTAGGCAACGACGCAAGGCGCTGTGGCTTTCGCGAAGTAACCTTGAGGGCTTTTAAACGAGCAGGGTTTGCGCTCTGCAGTAGCGTTCGACCCGAACGGTTTGACCCGGTCAAAAAGCAGCCGCGGCACTGGGTGCCGACAAAATAACGAACGGTCCTACAAGTGCACCAACACTCGGAAGCATCCTACGCACCCAGCAGAAGCATCCGTGGAACTTCTTCGATGAAACGCCGACGTTGAACCTGAGCGCTCCGGAATAACCGCAAAAGATCGCAGCCTTCGGCAGCTCCTACATTGATCGCGTGTTAACCCGATCCTGTAGGAGCTGCCGAAGGCTGCGATCTTTTAAAGCGCCCAACAGAAATCACGCATACCGCTTGCGATACTCCCCCGGCGCAATGCCGAAGCGCGACTTGAACGCGGTGGAGAAGTAGCTCGAATCGGAAAACCCCCACGAATACCCCAGCACCGACAACTTCTGCTCCTTGCCCGATTGGCGCAGGGATTCGGCGCACAGGTCCAGGCGACGGTTCTTGATGTAGCGCGCCACCACCAGTCCCTTCTTGGCAAACATTCGGTACAGGCCACGGGTGGACATGCCGACTTCCCGCGCCAGCCATTCCGGGCACAGGTCTTCGGAGCGAATGTTTTCGTCGATGCAGGTGAGCGTCTTGCGGAAGATCCGCTCATGGGCATCGGTGCAGTCGTCGGCCTGGCTGATCGCCGGGCGCAGCAGGCTGACGATCGCCTCCAGGGTCGCTTCGCTTTCCTGGCGGGTCAGGTGCTGCTGGCGGGTGGCGTCGAGGATCAGCCGGTGCGAGAGCATGGCGATGGGCGAGGTCGCGGCAATCCGGTGGCCGCACTTGACCGGGTTGAAGCGCAGGGTTTGCTCGACCAGTTGATACGGCAGGATCAGCGACAACTGCCGGGAGTTTTCGCCGTAGGTGAAATCGCTGGGGCGCGAGGCATCGATCAGCGTGATATCGCCGGGGGACAGCAAGACCTTGTCGTCGCCCTGGGCCATGCCCGCCGTGCCGTCGAGCTGGAACACCGCGAAGTACTTGCCGCCCTCACCCGCCGCGACTTCCTGGGGCGTACGGTACAAACGCGCCTGGCACACGTCGACGAAACTGAGTTTGAGCGCATCGCTCTGGTATTCGCGGATGCGCCCGGCAAATTCGCTGCCCAGGGGTTGTGCGTTGAAGGCGCCACAGATCTGGTTGATCTGATGGATCCACTGGTCGAACCCATCCTGGCGCTGTGCTGTTGTAGAAATCATGTCAGGCCTCACGCAGGCTTATTTTTATTGTCTACGTCAATCCACACGACACCGGATGCTTCAAGTCTCCTGAACCGCACCACTCCCTGAACAATGACGTGCTACTTCAGTCCGCCAAAACGCCGATAGAAGCTTTCACCGACATCCGGCAACGGGCCGTCGGCCGTTTCCAGTGCAGCGTTCAGCCATTCTTCGGCCTTGGCGTAGATCAAACGGTAAATGTTGCGGCACAACTGGCGGGCGGCGCGGCCTTCCCAGTCGCCGGGCAGCAACTCGTCCGGCAGTTGCGGGTCGCGCAGCAGCAGCTTGCGGTACTCGTGAATCAACAGCACCCGCGCCAGGAAGCAGTCGGCCGGTTGCAGGTTTTCCTGCTCGCGCAGGGCTTGCCACAACGGCCGGAACAACTGGATGAACTCGCTGTAATGCGCGGCCAGCTCCTCGATGTTCCAGCTCTCGCGTACCTGCAGGCGCAGGGCCTTGGAGGCCAGGACGTCCTGGGCGGTGGTTTCGAAGACGATGGTGTCCTCCTGGGCGCCGAGGTCGAGCAGGGTCGCGTTGACGTCGGACCGGTCGCTGCGCGGACAGGCCAGCACCACCGGCGAAATCGCGCCGAAGCCTTGCCATTCCAGTTCCTCGCGCACCTGTTTGCGTTTGTCCTGGGTCAGTTGCGAGAGCATCACCAGGCACCAGGAACCATCCCAGGCCGGCATCGTGGTGCTGTAGACCCGCTTGAAGGCCTTGTCGAAACGGCGACGACCGGTGCCGGTCAGGCTGTAGTAACTGCGGCGACCGACTTTCTCGGCGGTCAGCCAGCCTTCCTTGGTCAGGCGAAAAATCGAAGTGCGGATCAGCCGTTCGTTGATGCCGATGGGTTCGAGCAACTGAATCAGGCTGCCCAGCCACACGGTGCCGCCATGGGGTTCGATGGCATCCCCGTACAACGTGATGATCAAGGAACTGGCGCGGATCGGCGTCTGCTCCTGGAAGCGGGTAATCAGGTGGTTCAAGGGAGTCAGGGACGACATGGGCGTTCCGTGCAAAAAAAGAAAAGGAATATACCGAAAGCTAATGGGTTAATCCCAATCCCTTGTGGGAGCGGGCTTGCTCGCGAAGGCGGTATGTCAGTCGATAAATTTGTCGTCTGACACTCCGCTTTCGCGAGCAAGCCCGCTCCCACAGGGGACCTGTGTTCACGAAACACTGCCTTTTGGCCGCAACCCACTGTCACTGATACGCGGGCGATCCGGTTCCGGTTCGCTCAGCGGCTCGCACACCTGCATCTGCTCGAGGCAACGCTGGGCCAGTTGCTGATACTCCCGGGTGCCGGCCTGCTTCCACGCCACTTCCTGATCGCTGAGGCTGCGCTTGATGCTGGCCGGTGCGCCCATGACCAGCGACTGTTCCGGGCACTCGAAGCCGGCCTTGACGAACGCCGCCGCCGACACGAATGAACGCGGGCCGATCCGGGCGTTGTCCATCACCACCGCATTCATGCCCACCAGCGCATCGGCGCCAATCCGGCATCCGTGCAGCACCGCGCCGTGGCCGATGTGGCCGTTGCGCTCCACCACCGTGTCGCTGTCGGGGAAACCGTGCATCACGCAGGTGTCCTGCAGGTTGGCGCCCTCCTCCAGCACGATCCGCCCGAAGTCCCCGCGCAGGCTGGCCAACGGCCCCACATAGCAATGCGGACCGATGATCACATCGCCGATCAATACGGCAGACGGGTGCACATAAGCGCTCGGGTCAACCACCGGAGTCAGGCCATCAAGGCTGTAGCAGGTCATGGCAGGTTCCTTCGCAAAGCGATGCAAATAATGGCCTATTTTGTATCACATCACTTTTACCAGCACAAAGACTAAAAACCGTATCACTTGAAACTCACCTTTCCGACGAAAACCAATGCGCCCCTAAAAACACTACAAAGCCCAATGAACTCAGGGGAAAATCCATTATCAGCGCCCCTTCAACAGAAAGACATAAAATCGAAAACCACACAATTAGGACACATTAAATCAATTTTATTATTGCATTTGCGTATCACGTTGTAGCTATACTTGGGCAAAACCGGCCCCCGAGGCCGATCCAATAACGAGCCGGCACCACGCCGAGCGTGCACCCTGAGGGCATCCGCCATGCCTCTGACCCTTGCCGTCGAATTGATCGAGCCTGGCGTCCGCCTGATTACCCTGCAGCGCCCGCAAGCCCTGAACGCCTTGACCACCGAGTTGCTGGGCGAACTGGCCGCTGAACTGAACGCCGCGCAAGCCGACCCCGACACCCGCGCCGTGGTCCTCACCGGCAGCCGCAAGGCCTTCGCCGCCGGCGCCGACATCAAGGAAATGGCCGAACGCAACCTGGTCGGCATCCTCGACGACCCGCGCCAGGCCTCGTGGCAAACCATCACCCGTTTCAGCAAACCGCTGATCGCCGCGGTCAACGGCTTCGCCCTCGGCGGTGGCTGCGAATTGGCGATGCACGCCGACATCATCATTGCCGGGGAAGACGCGCGCTTCGGCCAGCCGGAAATCAACCTCGGGATCATGCCCGGCGCCGGAGGCACCCAACGTTTGTTGCGCGCCGTCGGCAAATCCATGGCCATGCAGATGGTCCTCACGGGTGAACCGATCGACGCCCGCCAGGCACAGCGCGCCGGCCTGGTCAGCGAAGTGACTCAACCGGAGTTCACCGTCGACCGCGCCCTGCACATCGCCCGCGGCATTGCCGCCAAGGCGCCACTGGCCGTACGCCTGGCCAAGGAAGCGCTGCTCAAGGCCATGGACACCGACCTGGCCAGCGGCCTGCGCTTCGAGCGCCACGCCTTCACCGTGCTGGCCGGCACCCGCGACCGCGACGAAGGCATTGCGGCCTTCCAGGAAAAACGCGCGCCGACCTTCACCGGCCAGTAATCCAACGAATTCGAACGACTGCCAAGAGAACGCCCAGACCATGAACTTCGAACACATCCTGTTTTCCATCGACGCCGGCGTCGCCCTGCTCAGCCTCAACCGGCCAGACCAGCTCAACAGCTTCAACACCCAGATGCATGGCGAAGTGAAGGAAGCGCTCAAACAAGTGCGGCAGAACCCGGACGTGCGCGTTTTACTGCTGACCGGTGAAGGTCGCGGCTTCTGCGCCGGGCAGGACCTGAGCGACCGCAATGTCGCGCCGGGCAGCGCCGTGCCGGACCTGGGCGAATCCATCGAGAAGTTCTACAACCCGCTGATCCGCCAGTTGCGCGACCTGCCGCTGCCGGTGATCTGTGCGGTCAACGGCGTCGCCGCCGGCGCCGGCGCCAACATCCCGCTGGCCTGCGACCTGGTGCTGGCGGCGCGTTCGGCCAGTTTCATCCAGGCGTTCTGCAAGATCGGCCTGATTCCCGATTCCGGTGGCACCTGGACCTTGCCACGCCTGGTCGGCATGGCCCGAGCCAAAGCCCTGGCCTTGCTTGGCAATCGCCTGAGCGCCGAACAGGCCGAGCAATGGGGCCTGATCTACCAGTGCGTGGACGACGCCGACCTGCGCGACGAAGCGCTGAAACTGGCCCGCCACCTCGCCACTCAACCCACCTACGGCCTGGCGCTGATCAAACGCAGCCTCAACGCCAGCCTGAGCAACAGCTTCGACGAACAGTTGGAACTGGAGCGCGACCTGCAACGCCTGGCCGGGCGCAGCGAGGATTATCGCGAAGGCGTCGGCGCCTTCATGGAAAAACGCACCCCAAGCTTCAAGGGACGCTGAGTCATGACCGCATTGAACACCTCTGCACGCATCGCCGTGATCGGCGCCGGGGCCATGGGCGCCGGCATCGCCCAGGTCGCGGCCCAAGCCGGCCATCCGGTGTTGCTGCTGGACAACCGTCCCGGCGCGGCGGCGCAGGCCATCGAAGGCATCGATCGACAACTGGGCAAACGGGTCGAAAGCGGCAAGCTGTCCGCCGAGTCACGCAGCGCAACCATTGCCCGCCTGCAAGCGGTGGAAGCCATCGATGCCCTGGCCGATTGCGAGCTGATCATCGAAGCCATCGTCGAGAACCTCGAGGTCAAGCGTGCACTTTTCCGCCAGCTCGAAGGCATCTGCGGCGAACACTGCATTCTCGCCAGCAACACCTCGTCGCTGTCGATCACCAGCATCGCCGCGCAGCTTGCACATCCGGAGCGCCTGCTCGGCCTGCACTTCTTCAACCCGGCGCCGGTCATGGCGTTGGTGGAAATTGTTTCCGGCCTGGCCAGCGATCCGGCATTGGCTGAATGTCTCTACGACACCGCCAAGGCCTGGGGCAAAAAACCGGTGCATACCCGCTCCACGCCGGGCTTCATCGTCAACCGCGTGGCCCGGCCGTTCTATGCCGAAAGCCTGCGGATGCTGCAGGAAGGCGCGGCCGACTGCCCAACCCTGGATGCGTTGATGCGCGAAGCCGGCGGCTTTGCCATGGGCGCGTTCGAGCTGACCGATCTGATCGGCCACGACGTCAACTACGCCGTGACCTGCTCGGTGTTCGACGCTTATTACCAGGACACGCGCTTCCTGCCGTCGCTGATCCAGAAAGAACTGGTGGACGGCGGCCGTCTGGGACGCAAGAGCGGCCAGGGTTTCTACCGCTACGCCCAAGGCGCGGAACGCCCGCAAGCCGCTGAAATCAGCAGCGATGCGATAGTCGAGGTCTGTGCCGTGGAGGGCAACCTCGGTATAGCACAAGGCTTGCTCGCACGCTTGCGTGAACAAGGCGTCGAGATCGTCCAGCGTGATGGTCAAGGTTTGCTGCGGGTCGGTGACGCCGTGCTGGCCTTGAGCGATGGGCGCATGGCCTGTCAGCGGGCTCGTGAAGACGGGCTGCGCAACCTGATCCTGCTGGATCTGGCGTTCGATTACGGCAATGCCAAACGCATCGCCATCAGCCATGCGGCTGGCATCGATCCGCAGGCCCTCAAACAAGGCGTGGCCCTGCTGCAACGGGCCGGCCTCAAGGTCAGCCTGCTCAGCGACAGCCCGGCCCTCGCCGTCCTGCGTACCGTGGCGATGCTCGCCAACGAAGCCGCCGATGCCCTGCTGCAGGGCGTCGCGTCGGCTGCCGACATCGATCTGGCGATGCGCGCCGGGGTCAATTATCCACAGGGGCCGCTGGCCTGGGCCGATGCCATTGGCCTGTCGCACGTTCTGAACGTGCTGGAAAACCTGCAAGCCAGTTATGGCGAAGAACGCTACCGGCCGTCGCTGCTGCTGCGCCGTCGCGTCGCCGAAGGGAGAACATTCCATGACTAACCATGAAGCCATGACCCTGGCCAGTGAATGTGCACAATCGCTGTTCCAGCGCGACGCCGCCAGCCAGGCCATGGGCATGCGCCTGCTCTCGGCCGGCCCCGGTTGCGCGCGAGTGGGCATGACCGTGCGCGCCGACATGGTCCAGGGCCACGGCACCTGCCACGGCGGCTACCTGTTCGCCCTCGCCGATTCGGCGTTCGCCTTTGCCTGCAACAGCTACAACGAGGCCACCGTGGCCATCGGTTGCAGCATCGACTACATCGCCCCGGCCCGCCTGGGTGACACGCTGAACGCCGACTGCATAGAGCAGAGCCGTTCCGGGCGCACTGGCAACTACGACGTACGCATCGAAAACCAGCAGGGCCAGTTGATCGCCCTGTTCCATGGCAAATCCTACAAAGTGCGCGGCCCGGTGCTGACGCAGGAGAACCCGAATGAATGACGCCCTGATCATCGACGCCGTCCGCACCCCGATAGGCCGCTACGCCGGGGTCCTGAGCAGCGTGCGCGCCGACGACCTCGGTGCGGTGCCGCTGCGCGAACTGCTGCGCCGCCACCCGCAAGTCGACTGGAACACGGTCGACGACGTGATCTACGGCTGCGCCAACCAGGCCGGCGAAGACAACCGCAACGTTGCGCGCATGTCGGCGCTGCTGGCCGGGTTGCCGGTCAGCGTGCCCGGCACCACGCTCAATAGGCTGTGTGGCTCAGGGCTGGACGCGGTGGGCACGGCTGCCCGGGCGATTCGCAGCGGCGAAACCGGGTTGATGCTGGTCGGCGGTGTCGAATCGATGTCCCGCGCACCGCTGGTGATGGGCAAGGCCGAGCAGGCGTTTTCCCGTTCGGCGGAAATCTTCGACACTACCATCGGCTGGCGTTTCGTCAATCCGCTGATGAAAAAGGCCTATGGCATCGACTCCATGCCGGAAACCGCGGAGAACGTCGCCGAACAGTTCAACATCTCCCGGGCCGACCAGGACGCCTTCGCCCTGCGCAGCCAGCAGCGTGCAGCGACCGCCCAGGCCAACGGGCGCCTGGCGAAGGAAATCGTCGCCGTGGAAATCCCGCAGCGCAAAGGCCCGGCCAAAGTGGTCGAGCACGACGAACATCCACGGGGCGACACCACGCTCGAACAGCTTGCCAAACTGGGCACGCCGTTCCGCGAAGGCGGCAGCATCACCGCCGGCAACGCTTCCGGGGTCAACGACGGCGCCTGCGCGCTGCTGCTGGCCAGTCCGCAAGTCGCCAAGCGCCACGGCCTGACCGCCCGCGGCCGGGTCGTGGCCATGGCCACTGCCGGCGTCGAACCACGGATCATGGGCATCGGCCCGGTGCCGGCCACACGCAAGGTGCTGGAAGTGGCCAACCTGAGCCTGGCCGACATGGACGTGATCGAACTCAACGAAGCGTTTGCCGCACAGGGTCTGGCGGTGCTGCGCGAGCTTGGCCTGAGCGACACCGATCCACGGGTCAATCCCAACGGCGGCGCCATCGCCCTCGGCCACCCGTTGGGTATGAGCGGCGCGCGACTGGTGACCACCGCCCTGCATGAGCTTGAGGAACGGAACGGCCGCTACGCCCTGTGCACCATGTGCATCGGCGTCGGCCAAGGGATCGCGCTGATCATCGAGCGTCTATCCCACTAAAGAATCGCGATTCCCGAGGAGCCGAGAGGTATCCTTGGGGCATGCACTCAAAGCCCTTGTGCAAAAGGGCTGGAACACAAAAACAATTCGAGTGAACACATGAACATGCCAATTGCCCAAGCCGTGCTGAACCCTGTGCTGGACCCGCTGGAAACCGCCAGCATCGACGAGCTGCGCCAGCATCAGCTCGAGCGCCTGCGCTGGAGCCTGAACCACGCCTACAACAACGTGCCGCTGTACCGTCAGCGTTTCGATGCGCTGGGCGTGCACCCGGACGACATCAAGTCCCTCGACGACCTGGCGAAATTCCCTTTCACCACCAAGTCCGACCTGCGCGACAACTACCCCTACGGCATGTTTGCCGTGCCGATGAACGACATCGTGCGCCTGCACGCGTCCAGCGGCACCACCGGCAAACCGACCGTGGTCGGCTACACCCAGAACGACATCGACACCTGGGCCAACGTGGTGGCCCGCTCGATCCGCGCCGCCGGTGGCCGCCGTGGCGACAAGGTGCACATTTCCTATGGCTACGGCCTGTTCACCGGCGGCCTCGGCGCGCACTACGGCGCCGAACGCCTGGGTTGCACGGTGATCCCGATGTCCGGCGGCCAGACCGAAAAACAAGTGCAACTGATCAAGGATTTCCAGCCGGACATCATCATGGTCACGCCGTCGTACATGCTCAACATCGCCGACGAAATCGAGCGCCAGGGCATCGACCCGCACAAACTGGCCCTGCGCCTGGGCATCTTCGGCGCCGAGCCGTGGACCGCCGAACTGCGCAGCGCCATCGAAGCGCGCCTGGGCATCACCGCCCTGGACATCTACGGCCTGTCGGAAATCATGGGGCCGGGCGTCGCCATGGAATGCGCCGAAACCAAGGACGGCCCAACCATCTGGGAAGACCATTTCTACCCGGAAATCATCGACCCGATCACCGGCGAAGTACTGCCGGACGGCCAGATGGGCGAACTGGTGTTCACCTCCCTGAGCAAAGAAGCCCTGCCGATGATCCGCTACCGCACCCGCGACCTGACGCGCCTGCTGCCGGGTACGGCGCGACCGATGCGCCGCATCGACAAAATCACCGGACGCAGCGACGACATGCTGATCATCCGCGGGGTCAACGTGTTTCCGACACAGATCGAGGAACAGGTACTCAAAGTCAAACAACTCGCCGAGTGCTACGAGATCCATCTATATCGCAATGGCAACCTGGACAGCGTTGATGTGCATGTCGAGCTCAAGGCTGAGCACCAGCACCTGAGCGAAGAACAGCAGAAGGCTGTTTGCGGGGAATTGAGCAAACACATCAAGACGTATATCGGGATCAGTTCGCGGATTGTCTTGCAGCCTTTTCATTCGATCAAGCGATCCGAGGGCAAGGCTTGCCACGTGTTGGATAAACGTCCGAAAGCATGACTGCTGCACCCTTTATGGCCCCGCTTATTGCGGGGCTTTTTTTTGCCGGGGCTTTGCTGACTCTGGAGCCGAGCACAATCCCTGTGGGAGCGAGCTTGCTCGCGATGGCGGCCTGACTGCCGGCCTGTCTTTTGTTGATTGCGTACATATCCGTTTCTTCGGTAACGGCCTCCTATGGTTCCGCTCTTACAGCGGGTCACTTGGAAAAGCCTGTAGGAGCGAGCTTGCTCGCGATGGAGGTCAACGATGATGCGGGAAGCCTGGCACCCCGCGGTGCTCTCAGGTTTTTCGCGAGCAAGCTCGCTCCTACAGAGCCCGCCGCCATCGGCCATCCATGGCCGGCGGCGGCTAACCCGGCATCCATGCCGGGTTGCCCACTGCGCAGAACCTGCGCTCGGCCTCACGAGGGGGTGTACACCGCAACAGCGTCCGAGGCGGCCTACCGGCCGGCCTGGTTCTGATGCAAGCGCATTCCCCTGTAGGAGCTGTCGAGTGCAACGAGGCTGCGATCTTTTGGAGGTGATACATCCACAAAATTCCAGTCGGCTGTCGGGCCGCCTTCGCGAGCAAGCTCGCTCCCACAGGAACTGAGTACATCAGCAAGGTTTCTGCCGGTCGGTAGTCCGCCATCGCGAGCAAGCTCGCTCCCACAGAAAAGCAAAGACAGAGCGGCATACACAGACGCTCTTCACCACTCAACAGGCCGAGCGTTAGCTCGCCTGCCGCTCTTGATCTTGATCCACCCGCCCCCTCGGCAGGCTGAGCGCAGGTGTTCATCCGGGGATGGGCGCGCAGCGCCGTTCGACGCAGTCGAACTCATTGCATGTAGGTCGAAGCGAAGCCGACCGGAGGGCAATGCCCCCGGATGAATACCGGAGCGAAGGAACGCCGAGCCTAAGCGAGGGGCCGTACGTTCGGGGCGAGCGTTTTTTTGGTTACTTTTTTTAGGCGCTTGTAAAAAAAGTGACTCGCCGTAAGGGCGAAACCGCCAGCCGCCATTACCGCAGCAATGGATATGTACGCGGCCAACAAAAGACAGGTCGGCTGTCAGGCCGCCTTCGCGAGCAGGCTCGCTCCCACAGGTGCCCCCCCCAAAAAAGCACCCACCCACCAAAGCGATACAAAAAACAAATACGACACGTCATTTTGTGTTTGATATTAAATTCTGTATCGCTTATAAAGTCCCCATGCCCCAGAACAGATTCAAGGCGGGAACTCAAAAATGTACGCACAGCTCGTAGAAACAGGCGTAAAGCGCATCAAGAACCTCTCGGAAATGTCCGACCAGGAACGCGCCTTCCAGGAAAAAATCGATTCAGAAATCAAGATCGAAGCCAAGAACTGGATGCCAGATGCCTACCGCCAGACCCTGATCCGGCAGATTTCCCAGCACGCCCACTCCGAAATCGTCGGCATGCTGCCCGAAGGCAACTGGGTCACCCGCGCGCCGTCGCTCAAACGCAAACTGCAACTGATGGCCAAGATCCAGGACGAAGCCGGCCACGGCCTGTACCTGTACAGCGCCATGGAAACCCTCGGCGCCGACCGTGATGAAGAGATCGCCAAACTGCACAGCGGCAAGGCCAAGTACTCGAGCATCTTCAATTACCCGACGCTGAACTGGGCCGACATGGGCGCGGTGGGCTGGCTGGTGGATGGCGCGGCGATCGTCAACCAGGTGGTGCTGCAGCGCACCTCCTACGGCCCGTATTCCCGGGCGATGATCCGTATCTGCAAGGAAGAGAGCTTCCACCAGCGCCAGGGCTACGAAATCCTCCTGACCATGATGCGCCACGGTAACCAGGCGCAAAAAGACATGGTCCAGGACGCGATCAACCGCCTGTGGTGGCCGTCGCTGATGATGTTTGGCCCAAGCGACGAACACTCGCCGAACAGCGCCCAGTCCATGGCCTGGAAAATCAAGCGCCAGAGCAACGACGAACTGCGCCAGCGCTTCATCGACCAGACCATCCCGCAGCTGGAACTGCTGGGCTGCACCTGCCCCGACCCGGACTTGAAGTGGAACGCCGAGCGCGGCCACTACGATTTCGGCGAAATCCAGTGGAACGAATTCTACGAGGTGCTCAAGGGCAACGGCCCGTGCAACCAGGAACGCGTCGCCGCCCGCCGCAAGGCGATCGAAGACGGCGCCTGGGTTCGCGAAGCCGCCGTCGCCCACGCCCGCAAAAAACAAAACAAGAACGCCGCCTAAGACAACCGTCCCCCCTGTAGGAGCGAGCCCGCTCGCGATGGTCGTCAACGTTAACGCTGGTTGCCTGACACCCCGCGGTGCTCGCGGGTACATCGCGAGCAAGCTCGCTCCTACAGAGCCTCAATGTGGAGTAACTGAAATGTCCGAGTGGACCCTCTTCGAAGTCTTCGTGCGCAGCAAGCACGGCCTGAACCACAAGCACGTCGGCAGCGTGCATGCCGCCGACACCACCATGGCCATCGAAAACGCGCGCGAGCTCTACACCCGTCGCAGCGAAGGCGTGAGCCTGTGGGTGGTGCCTTCGGCATTGATCACCGCTTCGTCGCCGGATGAAAAAGACCCGCTGTTCGATCCGTCGGACGACAAGGTCTACCGCCACGCCAGCTTCTATGAGCTGCCGGCCGAAGTCGGGCACATGTGAGGTCGACCATGGACAACAAGACTGATCTGATCGAATACCTGCTGCGCCTCGGCGACAGCGCCCTGATCCAGGGCCAACGCCTGTGCCAGTGGTGCGGCAAGGCACCGGCACTGGAAGAAGAGCTGGCACTGATGAACGTCGGCCTCGACCTGGTGGGCCAGGCGCGCAACTGGCTGGAGTACGCCGCCGAACTGCTGAACGACGGCCGCGACGCCGATCACCTGGCGTTCCGTCGCGACGAGCGCGCTTACCGCAATCTGCTGCTGGTGGAACAACCCAACGGCGACTTCGCGGTGACCATGCTCAAGCAGTTCCTCTACGACGCCTGGCACTTGCCGGTGTTGCAGGGCCTGAGCCAGTCCAGCGACGAACGCGTCGCCGGGATCGCCGCCAAGGCGGCAAAGGAAGTGACCTATCACCTGCGCCGCTCCGGCGAGTGGATCGAGCGTATGGGTGACGGCACCGAGGAAAGCCACCGGCGCATGCTCGCGGCGATTCCCGAGGTCTGGCGCTTCACCGTCGAACTGATCGCCGCCGACGACAGCGAGCAGCGCCTGTGCGACGCCGGCATCACCCCGGACATCGCCAGCGTGGCCGCCCAGTGGCAAGCCAAGGTCGAGCAGATCTTCGCCAGCGCCACCCTGCCCGTGCCCGCTGCGCCGAGCTATTTCTACCTGAATGCCCGCAAGGGCCTGCACAGCGAACACCTGGGCATCCTGCTGGCCGAAATGCAGTGCCTGCCACGAGCGTACCCCGATGCAACCTGGTGAGCTGATCGCCAGCGACCTCGGCGCCCGGCCGGCGGGGCCGACCGACCTGGCCGCCGCCTGGGCGATTCTGGCTGAGGTCATGGACCCGGAAGTGCCGGTGGTCAGCGTGGTTGACCTGGGCATCGTCCGCGACCTGGACTGGCAGGCCGGCCACCTTCACGTGGTGGTCACGCCGACCTACTCCGGTTGCCCGGCCACCGAAGTGATCGAGAGCGACATCCGTGACGCCCTGGAACTCGCCGGGTTCAAGGCGCCGCAACTGGAGCGCAAGTTGACCCCGGCCTGGACCACCGACTGGATCAGCGCCAGCGGCCGTGAACGCCTGCACGCCTACGGCATCGCACCGCCCGAGGGCAGCACCAGCAAGCGCAGCCTGCTCGGCGAAAGCCCGCAGGTTGTGTGCCCGCAATGCGGCAGCGCCCACACCGAGGTCCTCAGCGAGTTCGGCTCCACTGCCTGCAAGGCGCTGTACCGCTGCGTCGATTGCCGGGAACCGTTCGACTATTTCAAGTGCATCTGAGCGGCGAATCGGCCGTCCCAGCTGGAGAACAACAATGAGCAAATTTCACAGCCTGACCATCAAGGACGTGCGCGCCGAGACCCGTGACGCGGTGTCCATCGCCTTCGAGATTCCGCAGCACCTGCAAGACAGCTTCCACTTCACCCAGGGCCAGCACCTGGTGATGCGCACCCAACTGGACGGCGAAGAAGTACGCCGCTCCTATTCGATCTGCACCGGGGTCAACGACGGTGAACTGCGTATCGCGGTCAAGCGTGTGGCCGGTGGACGCTTTTCGGCGTTTGCCAACGAACAGCTCAAGGCCGGGCACACCCTGGAAGTGATGCCGCCTGCCGGGCATTTCTGCGTCGAGCTCGACCCGGCTCGCCACGGCAACTACCTGGCCGTGGCCGCGGGTAGCGGGATCACGCCGATCCTGTCGATCATCAAGACCACCCTGGAAACCGAACCCCACAGCCGCGTCACCCTGCTGTACGGCAACCGCTCCAGCTCCGGCGCGCTGTTCCGTGAGCAACTGGAAGACCTGAAGAACCGCTACCTGCAACGCCTGAACCTTATCTTCGTGTTCAGCCGCGAGCAGCAGGACGTCGACCTGTACAACGGCCGGATCAACGCCGAGAAGTGCGAGCAGTTGTTCACCCGCTGGCTCGACGTCAAGGCGCTCGATGCGGCGTTTATCTGCGGCCCGCAGGAAATGACCGAGACCGTGCGCGACAGCCTCAAGGCCAAGGGCATGCCAGCCGAACGCATCCATTTCGAACTGTTCGCCGCCGCCGGCAGCGAGCAAAAACGCGCCGCCCGCGAAGCCGCCCGCCAGGTCGATGCGGCGGTCAGCCAGATCACCGTGATCAGCGACGGCCGCGCCCTGGCCTTCGACTTGCCACGCAACAGCCAGAGCATCCTCGACGCCGGTAACGAGCAAGGTGCGGAACTGCCCTACTCGTGCAAGGCCGGCGTGTGCTCGACCTGCAAGTGCAAGGTCATCGAAGGCGAAGTGGAAATGGACAGCAACCACGCCCTGGAAGACTACGAAGTGGCCGCCGGCTACGTGCTGTCGTGCCAGGCGTTCCCGATCAGCGACAAGGTGGTGCTGGATTTCGATCAGCTTTGATCGGCCCGCACCGCCCCCCTGTAGGAGCGAGCTTGCTCGCGATGGTCGTAAACGATGACGCGGGTTGCCTGATACCCCGCGGCGATCTCAGGTTCATCGCGAGCAGGCTCGCTCCTACAGAGGTCGCGCCGTACTTGCTTCACCACCCAAAACAAAAACAACAAAGGAGCGCGCGTCATGACACCCCAGGAAATAGAACTCATCCGCCAGCACCCGGATTTCATCCAGCTGGTTCGTCGCAAACAGAAGCTGTACTGGTCACTGAGCCTGGCCATGCTGGTGATCTATTACGGCTTCGTGCTGCTGGTGGCTTTCTCCCCTTCTACCCTCGGCCAATCCCTGAGCGGCGGCGTGACCACCGTGGGCATGCTGGTGGGTGTCGTGATCGTCGGGCTGGCCTTCGCGCTGACCGGTTTCTATGTCTATCGCGCCAACAATGTGATCGATCCTTTGAATGAAAAACTCAAGCAGGAGTGCGCCCGATGAGCCGCCTTCTCGCCTTGTTCCTGCTGCCGCTGGCGGTGGTCACTGATTTGGCAGTGGCCGCCGACGGCGTCTCCCGCCCACTGAACTGGAACGCCATCGGCATGTTCCTGGTGTTCGTCCTGTTTACCCTCGGTGTGACGCGCTGGGCGGCACTTCGCACCCGCTCCGCCGCCGACTTCTACACCGCCGGTGGCGGCATGACCGGCTTCCAGAACGGCCTGGCGATTGCCGGCGACATGATCTCGGCCGCCTCGTTCCTCGGCATCTCCGCAATGATGTTCCTCAATGGCTACGACGGACTGCTCTACGCATTGGGCGTGCTGGCCGGCTGGCCGATCATCCTGTTCCTGATTGCCGAACGCCTGCGTAACCTCGGCAAGTACACCTTTGCCGACGTGGTGTCCTATCGCCTGGAACAGACCCCGGTGCGCCTGACCTCGGCCTTCGGCACCCTGACCGTGGCGCTGATGTACCTGGTGGCGCAGATGGTCGGCGCCGGCAAGCTGATCGAGTTGCTGTTCGGTATCGACTACCTCTATGCGGTGATGCTGGTCGGCGTGCTGATGGTGTTCTACGTGACCTTCGGCGGCATGCTCGCCACCACCTGGGTGCAGATCATCAAGGCGGTGATGCTGTTGTTCGGCACCAGCTTCATGGCGTTCATGGTGCTCAAGCACTTCGGCTTCAGCACCGAGGCGATGTTTGCCGGCGCCACCGCCGTGCATGCCAAGGGCAACGCGATCATGGCCCCCGGCGGCTTGCTGTCCAACCCGGTCGATGCGATTTCCTTAGGGCTTGGCATGATGTTCGGCACCGCCGGCCTGCCGCATATCCTGATGCGCTTCTTCACCGTCAGCGATGCCAAGGAAGCGCGTAAAAGCGTGTTCTACGCCACCGGTTTCATCGGCTACTTCTACTTGCTGCTGATCATCGTCGGCTTCGGCGCCATCGTCATGGTCGGCACCGATCCGGCGTTCCGTGACGCCAGTGGCGCGATAATCGGCGGCGGCAACATGATCGCCGTGCACCTGGCCCAGGCAGTAGGCGGCAACCTGTTCCTCGGTTTCATCTCGGCGGTCGCCTTCGCCACCATTCTGGCGGTGGTTGCCGGGCTGGCACTGTCCGGCGCCTCGGCGGTGTCCCATGACCTGTATGCCTGCGTGATGCGCAAGGGCCAGGCCACTGAACAGCAGGAAATGCGCGTATCGCGAATCGCCACCCTGTGCATCGGTGTGCTGGCGATCATCCTCGGCCTGCTGTTCGAGTCGCAGAACATTGCCTTCCTCTCGGGCCTGGTGCTGGCCATCGCCGCATCGGTGAATTTCCCGGTGCTGTTCCTCTCGATGTACTGGAAAGGCCTGACCACCCGCGGCGCCGTCCTCGGCAGCCTGTCCGGCCTGGTCTCGGCGATTGTCCTGCTGGTGCTGAGCCCGGCGGTGTGGGTCAACGTGATGCATCACGACAAGGCGCTGTTCCCGTACTCCAACCCGGCGCTGTTTTCCATGAGCCTGGCGTTCTTCAGTGCATGGCTGTTTTCCGTCACCGACACCTCGCCCCGTGCAGCCCTTGAGCGCGGTCGTTATCTGGCGCAGTTCATCCGTTCGATGACCGGCATCGGTGCCACCGGCGCCAGCAAACACTGAATATTGGCAGGGAATAAAAATAATGAAGCCCGCACGTAACGCACCTCGTGAATCGCTGTTTTCGCTGGCCGTCGCATTAAGCCTGCCCATGTTCGCCCCCAGCGCCATGGCCGACTTCATCGGCGACAGCAAGGCCCGCATTGATATGCGCAACCACTACATCAACCGCGACTTCCGTCAGCACAACGCGCCGCAATCCAAGGCCGAGGAATGGGCCCAGGGTTTCACGGCGCGTGTCGAATCCGGATTCACCGACGGCACCTTCGGTTTCGGCCTCGACGCATTGGGGGAGCTGGGGCTCAAGCTCGACTCCAGCCCGGATCGCCGTGGCACCGGGCTGCTGCCGTTTGGCCCGCAGAGCCATGAGCCCGACGACGAGTACAGCGAACTGGGCCTGACCGGCAAATTGAAAGTATCCAAAAGCGTGTTGAAACTCGGCACCCTGCAACCCTTGTTGCCCGTGGCCACTTACAACGACACACGCCTGCTGGGTTCGACCTTTGAAGGTGGCTTGCTCACCAGCCAGGAAATCGACGGCGTGACGGTGAATGCCGGACGCCTGACCAAGGCCAACCTGCGGGACTCCTCCAGCAACGATGACATCGGCTACGGCGCCGCCACCAGCGATCATTTCGACTTCGGCGGCGGCAGCTACGCGTTCAGTCCGCAACTGAACCTGAGCTACTACTACGGCAAGCTCGACCAGATCTATCGCCAGCAATTCGCCGGACTGCTGCATACGCAAGCGCTGGGCAGCGGCTTCAGCCTGCGCAGCGATGTGCGCTACTTCGACAGCCGGGGCGACGGTGCCGAACGCGCCGGGCGCATCGACAACCGCAACTTCAACAGCATGTTCACGGTGTCCCACGGTGCCCACAAGGTCAGTGCCGCCTACCAGCAACTGTCCGGCGACAGCGCCTTTCCGTTCCTCAACGGCGGTGACCCCTATGTGGTCAACCTGGTGACGTTCAACACCTTTACCCGCGCCGAGGAGGATTCCTGGCAGCTGCGTTACGACTATGACTTCGCGGCGCAAGGCATTCCCGGCCTGACCTTCATGACCCGCTACACCGACGGCCGCCACGTCAAGGCAGGTAGCGTCGACAACGGTCGCGAATGGGAGCGTGACACCGATATCAGCTACGTCATCCAGAGCGGTGTGCTCAAGAACGTCAGCCTGCGCTGGCGCAACGTGACCTTCCGTTCCGGCAATGGCTTGACGACCGACCTCGATGAGAACCGCTTGATCGTCGGCTACACCCTGGCGCTTTGGTAATTCCGAAAGGGCGCGGTCGCGGCCGCGCCACAACCCTTCATCACCTGGAGCAATCGTGATGCCCTCTTCACCTGCAACTCTGCAAAGCTTCATCGCCGGCCGCTGGATCGGCCAACACGGCGCACAAATCCTGCGCAGCGCCATCGACGGCCATGAAATCGCCCGTACCCATGAAGAACGCCCGGACTTCGCCGAAGCCATCGAGCACGGCCGTCGCCAGGGCATCAGCGGCTTGATGGCGCTGGACTTCCAGCAGCGCGCCCAGCGTCTCAAGGCCCTGGCCCTGTACCTGAGCGAGCGCAAGGAACAGCTCTACGCGATCTCCCACCACAGCGGCGCGACCCGTGCCGACAGCTGGATCGACATCGAGGGCGGCAACAGCACGCTGTTCACCTACGCCAGCCTCGGTTCGCGGGAACTGCCGTCGGGCAACGTCGTCCACGAAGGCCCGGCGCTGCAACTGAGCAAAATGGGCACCTTCGCCGGTACCCACATCCTCGTGCCGCGCGGTGGCGTGGCCGTGCACATCAATGCCTTCAACTTCCCGATCTGGGGCATGCTGGAGAAGTTCGCGCCGAGCTTCCTCGCCGGCATGCCGTGCATCGTCAAACCGGCCAGCGCCACCAGCTACCTGACCGAAGCCGTGGTGCGCCTGATGGATGAGTCCGGCCTGCTTCCGGCGGGCAGCCTGCAACTGATCATCGGCGGCACCGGCGACCTGCTCGACCGCCTGCAGGGCCAGGACGTGGTGACCTTCACCGGTTCCGCCGACACGGCGGCCAAGCTGCGGGTCAATCCGAACCTGATCCGCAACTCGGTGCCGTTCACCGCCGAAGCCGACTCGCTGAACTGCGCGATCCTCGCCCCGGACGTAACCCCGGACGACGAAGAGTTCGAGCTGTTCATCAAGGAAGTCGCCCGGGAAATGACCACCAAGGCCGGGCAGAAATGCACCGCCATCCGCCGCGCCATCGTGCCGGCCAAACACATAGACGCGGTCGCCACGCGCCTGCGTGATCGCCTGGCCAAAGTGGTGGTCGGCGACCCGTCGGTGGAAGGCGTGCGCATGGGCGCACTGGCTTCCCACGATCAGCAGAAAGACGTGGCCGAGCGCCTGGAAGCCCTGTTGCAGAGCAGCGACATGCTGTTCGGCGCCCGCGACGGTTTCGAACCGCGTGGTGAACATGTCGACAAAGGCGCGTTCTTCGCCCCGACCCTGTTGCAGGCCCGTGACCCGCATGCCGAGGGCGGTGCCCATGACATCGAAGCGTTCGGCCCGGTCAGCACCCTGATGGCCTACGACGATCTCGACGAAGCCCTGGCCCTGGCCGCGCGCGGCAAAGGCAGCCTGGTGGCCAGCCTGGTGACCAAGGATCCGCAGATCGCTGCCAAGGCGATTCCGGTGGCGGCAGCCTTACACGGGCGCCTGCTGGTGCTGGATCGCCACTGCGCCGGCGAATCCACCGGTCACGGCTCGCCACTGCCACAACTCAAGCACGGCGGCCCGGGCCGCGCCGGCGGCGGTGAAGAACTCGGCGGCCTGCGCGCGGTGAAACACTACCTGCAACGTGCGGCGGTGCAAGGTTCGCCAACCATGCTGGCGGCGGTCACCGGCGAATACGTGCGCGGCGCCAAGGTCATCGAAACCGACGTGCATCCGTTCCGTCGCCATTTCCAGGACCTGCAGATCGGCGAGTCGCTGCTGACTCACCGCCGCACCGTCACCGAAGCGGACCTGGTGAACTTCGGCTGCCTGTCGGGCGACCACTTCTACATGCACTTCGACGACATCGCGGCCAAGGAATCGCAATTCGGCAAGCGCATCGCCCACGGTTACTTCGTACTGTCGGCGGCGGCCGGGTTGTTCGTATCCCCCGGCGTCGGCCCGGTGCTGGCCAACTACGGCCTGGACACCCTGCGCTTCATCAACCCGGTGGGCATCGGCGACACCATCCAGGCGCGCCTGACCTGCAAACGCAAGATCGACCAGGGCAAAAAGAGCCCGCAGGGGGTACCGCAAGGGGTGGTGGCGTGGGATGTGGAGGTGACCAACCAGTTGGGTGAACTGGTGGCCAGTTATGACATTTTGACCCTGGTGGTCAAACGCGAAGAGTAAGGGTCAAGCGCAAAAGATCGCAGCCTTCGGCAGCTCCTACAGGGATCGGGTACATCCGGGTGTACGCCACCCCTGTAGGAGCTGCCGCAGGCTGCGATCTTTTGACTTTTGATGCGTGTCTCCCTGACGTACCACCGGTTTCCTCACTTCACCTCTCGATGGTTGATGAGATCAATTTGGGCATGATTGCGGCTGCGGCAAATGCCAGATGACGAGGGGTTTGCGTGCCTTTATTCGCGGCGTTTTTATGGGCAAGTTACTGCTTGTTTAAAAGGCTGCGAGGTTACTTCACGAAAGCTACAACGCCTTGCGTCGTTGCCTACAGTTACCCCAGAATCCGCCGGCTTGTGCGCCTTGGGGCCGCTCGGTAACTTGATTCGCGTCACTGATTGTCAGTGATCGGGTTTAGTCGCCCGGGCAAGGTTAAAGCGGTCGCATGAGTATCATCAGTCAGGTATCAGCCTGCGCTCGATGGTGGCTGTGCGCTTGGCGTCTTCGGACGCGCCGGTTTTTGCTTTCCTTGCCGGTCGACTAACTTGCGCACAGCCGCCACCCCTACGTTTAGTCGCGAAATGGTGCGGCCCTACTATGAAAGGGAAGCATTTATGATCAAACCCACACCGAATCCGCCGAACAACTATTCGGAAACGCCTTCCGAGCGCATCCCCTCATTCGCCGACATACAGACCACTCCACGCAAACTGTGCACGATGTTTTTCGTTAACCCTGAACTCGATACCGAAAGCCTTCTGGCTCATGCCTGCGAGTCACTGGCTTCGGCCAATGTCATGACCATGGATCTGGCAGACCGGACGGAGGGATCGAGTCGCAATACGCTGCTGGGTATTGCGCAAGTCATCATGCTGGGGGAATTGGCGGTCAATCGGGCGTTGGATCGCGTCGATCCGTCTGAGTAGATGATCAAAAGATCGCAGCCTGCGGCAGCTCCCAAAGGGTTTCAGGGATGCCCATGAATTTGTAAGCCAACCTCGAACCACTGTGGGAGCGAGCTTGCTCCGGGCGGCGTTCCGACGATGGCGTCCTGACTGGCGACATTGATGTTGGCTGTACCGGCCTCATCGCGAGCAAGCTCGCTCCCACAGGTTATTGGGAAACCTGAAAAGTCAGTGCTTGCGCAACCACTCGATAAACAACGCAAACAACTCCGACTGCGACCCCACCTCCAGCTTCAGGTACAGGTTCTTGCGGTGCATGCGCACGGTTTCCGGCGAGATGTTCATCTGGCTGGCCGTGGACTTCACCGAATGCCCGCGCAATACCATGTGCGCCACTTCCCGCTCGCGTTCGGTGAGCAACTCACAACCGAAGTTCTCGAACGCCGCCTGCACGCGATGCTTGAGATCATCGCGCAGGCCTTGCTCGTCATCACGCTCGATCCCGGCACTGCGCAGCAGTCCACGCTGGCTGAATTCGCTGATGAATTCACGCACCAGGGGTTCGACGGCTCGCAGCAGGTTCAACTGTTCGTCGCTCAGGCATTCACCGCCGAAACCCTGATAGAGGCTGACGGAAATCTTCGTGTCATTGCCGGTATCGACGATGTAGTAGCTGTCTTCCGAACAGCCCGCCTTCAGGTAATAGGATTTGTAGTAGTCACTGTCGAAGAAGTTGTCCGGGGCGATTTCCTCCAGGTGATAGAACCCTTGCGCCAACCCCTGCTCCACCGCCAGGCAGAAGGGGTCGAGCAAATACCCCCCGGAAAAATAGCGTTCAAGAATCGAGACCTGATACTCCTGGGCAATCCCGCGCTGATGCAGCAGCTGTGGTGCGCGGTCCTTGCGCTCCAGGCTGATCATCATCGACTCCACGGACACCAGCTGCGCCAACGCCGACGCCAGGTACCGCAGGGCGTCAGGCTCATCGACATGGGCGAATGCCTCGCGCATTCCCCCATGCCATTTGTGCAGCGCCCCGAAGGGCATCGCGATCAGCGTATCGTCGTCTGGTTTGCTCATGCCCCGCAGTCTAGCGGGTGCGCAGGCCCTTGGTAAAAGCCTGTTTAGCGAGTTCATTGGCCGCCATACTGACCGCTGGCCTGAAGCTCAGCGGCCACTTCGACAATGCAATCGCGCAAGGTCTCGACGATTTCATCGACCTGGGCAAACGTCAGGATCAGCGGTGGCGACATCACGTTGAGGTGCATGATCGGCCGCACCAGCAAACCCCGGGCTTGCGCCCGCACGTGGATCTTCTCGCCGATGTTGATCTCGTCGGGGAACAGCGCCTTGGTGCGTTTATCGGCGACGAACTCCACGCAGGCCATGAGTTTCTGGCAGCGCACATCCCCCACCAGCGGCAAGTCCCGCAGGGTTGCCAGGCGCTCTTCCAGATAAGCGCCCACCGTGTCGACATGGGCCAGCAGGTTTTCCCGCTCGATGATTTCGATGTTCTTCAGCGCCGCCGTGCAGCACACCGGGTGACCGCTGTAGGTGAAGCCGTGGGTGAAGCAGCGGCCCTTGCCCGGCTCGGCGATGACTTTCCAGATACGCTCGGAAAAGATGCACGCGCCCAGCGGCAGGTAGGCCGAGGTCAGGCCCTTGGCGGTGGTGATGATGTCGGGCTGCACGTCGAATACATCCCAGGAAGCGAAGAACTTGCCGAGGCGCCCGAACGAGGTCACCACTTCGTCGGCGACGAACAGGATGTCGTAGCGCTGGCAGACGTCCCACATGCGCTTGAGGTAGCCCCGGGGCGGAATGATCACCCCGCCCGAGCCCATGATCGGTTCGGCAAAGAAAGCGGCGACCTTGTCCGTGCCGATGGCCAGGATCTTGTCTTCGAACTCCTTGACCAGGAACTCGAGGAACTGCGCCTCGT
Source organism: Pseudomonas sp. PDM27 (assembly GCF_019219205.1). Classification (NCBI taxonomy): domain Bacteria; kingdom Pseudomonadati; phylum Pseudomonadota; class Gammaproteobacteria; order Pseudomonadales; family Pseudomonadaceae; genus Pseudomonas; species Pseudomonas sp. PDM27. The sequence goes on from NZ_JAHUWF010000015.1 coordinate 57,417, forward strand.
CCATGCCGTCGGGCGCGCGGTACGGGTTGGGGTTGGAGACGTGGTGGATCAGCGGGTTGGCGTAATCGAACTCCGGCACCCGGTCGGCGGCCTTGTTGCCGATCGACATGGTCAGGGTGGTGGAGCCGTGATAGGCGTTGAACCGGGCGATGACGTGCTTCTTTTCCGGCTTGCCGCGGCAGTTCTGGTAGTACTGGATCAGCCGGTACGCGGTGTCCACGGCGGTGGAGCCGCCGGTGGTCAGGAACACATGGTCGAGGTCGCCGGGGGCCAGGCTGGCGAGTTTTTCGCACAGCTGGATGGCGACGTTGTTCGACATGTCGGAAAACGGATTCGAATAGGCCAGCTGGCGCACCTGGTCGGCGATGGCCTCGGCCATTTCCTCGCGGCCCAGGCCGATGTTGGTGCACCACATGCCGCCCACCGCATCGAGAAAGCGGTTGCCCTGGGTGTCGTAGATGTAGGCGCCATCGCCGGCAACGATGTTCAACGAGCCTTGTTCGGCGTGTTCGTCGAACATGTGGTAGCCGTGCATGTGATGGGCCTTGTCGGCCTTGACCAGCCGGGACTCGTCCGCTGGGGAGAAAACGCTGCGTGTTGGCGTCGCCATAAATGAACCTCTAACCGAAATGACTAACGATCGAACAAATCAGATGCCGCTTTTCACGGTGCTCCAGACCCGGGTAATCGCCCGCATGTCCTTGGCGTCCTGGGTCTTCTGCGGGAACAGGCGCTTGCGGGTCTGTGCATCGGGGTAGATCGCCGGGTTGTCGCGCACTGCGGCGTTCAACAGGGGCGTGGCCGCCGCGTTACTGTTGGCGTAATTGATGTAGTCACTCACATCCGCCATCACCTGCGGCTGCATCAGGTATTCCAGGAATTTGTGCGCATTGGCGACGTGCGTCGCATCGGCCGGGATGTACAGGTTGTCGAACCAGATCAGCGAGCCTTCCTTGGGAATGAAGTACGCCAGGTTGATCTGCTTCTTGGCCTCTGCGGCGCGGGCCATGGCCGTGGCGTAGTCGCCGGACCAGGTCATGGCCATGCACACATCGCCGTTGGGCAGGCTGGTCAGGTAATTGACCGAGTCGAATTTGCGCACGTAAGGCCGCACGGACAGCAGCAGGTCCTGGGCGGCTTTCAGGTCCTCCGGGGCCGCGCTTGTGGGGTCGCGTCCCAGGTACGTCAAGGCCATGGGGATGACTTCGGTCGGCGCATCGAGCAGGGTCACGCCACAGTCGGCGAAGCGCGAGACGATCTTCGGATCGAAGATCATCGCCAGCGAACCGATCGGCGCGTCCGGCATGCGCTCCTTGATCTTGTCGACGTTGTAGGTCACACCGTTGCTGCCCCAGGTGTAGGGCGCCGAGTACTGGGTGCCGGGGTCATAGCCTTGCAGATCCTCGAGAATTTGCGGGTCGAGGTTGGTCCAGCCCGGCAGCTGTTTTTTGTCCAGCGGCTGGAACACCTTGGCCTTGATCAGGGGTGGCGCGAGCGAGGCGTTCAACACGATCAGGTCATAACCGGAATGGCCGGTGAGCAACTTGGCCTGCACCGTTTCATAGGAGTCGAAGGTGTCGTAGACCACCTTGATACCGGTGGCCTTTTCGAAATCGGCGATGGTTTTTTCACCGATGTAATCCGCCCAGTTGTACAGCCGCAGCGTATTGCTCTCGTCCCCTTGTGCGGCGTAGGCATGAAAGGTCAGCGGTACAACAAACAGACTGGAAATCACCTTAAGCAGTGTCTTGCCCATAGCAAATGCACCTTATAGCGAGTTCGGCTCTGGATGAGCGGATGCCTCCACTATTGGTCGATTGGCCGGACGGAACCATACCCCGAATGGGTGTGTGTCGTTTTTGGCACACCGGCATGGCAAAAAGCGGCAGCGCAGTTGACCCGTTTTGCCATAGATCGGGATTTGTCCGGCGCTTAAAGTGGCAGCCTGAACCGACCCTGCGGAGCCTGCGATGACAGATTTGATCAAACACGAGCAACGCGACGGCGTGTTGACGCTGACCATCGACCGCCCGGACAAGCTCAACGCGCTGAACAACGCCATGTACACGCAACTGGCCGAGCTGTTGCTGGCCGCCGACGAAGACCCGCAGACCGGCGTGATCATCCTCACCGGCGGCCCGGCCTGCTTCACCAGTGGCAATGACCTGGTGGATTTCCTCCAGCATCCGCCCACTCATCTGGACGCCCCGGCGTTTCGCCTGATGAAAGTCGTCACGCACCTGCAAAAGCCGCTGATCGCGGCAGTCTGCGGGGCGGCCATCGGCATTGGTACTACGTTGCTGCTGCATTGCGATCAGGTGCTGGTCACCCGCAACGCCAAGCTGCGCATGCCGTTCGTCAACATCGGCCTGTGCCCGGAATTCGGTGCCAGCCTGTTGCTCCCACGCCTACTCGGTCACGCCCGCGCCGCCAGCCTGCTCCTGCTGGGCAACGGTCTGGACGGCAACGACGCGGTGAACTGGGGCATTGCCAACGAAGCCTTCGATGACGGCGAGCAATGCCTGGTTGCGGCCAGAAAAATCGCCCAGCGCTTTTTGGCCCTGCCCCAGGAGGCCTTGCGCCAGTCCCGGCAGTTGATGAAGCAGGCGACGTTGCCGGAACTGGAAGCCACCCTGCGCGAAGAAAACACGCTGTTCATCCAGCGCCTGAATACCGACGAGGCGAAAAACGCCTTGAACGCCCTGCTCAATCGCAGTACAGACAAGAATCCACCGAAAGGAAACCAGCCATGAACACTCCGGAAATCTACGTCGTCAGCGCCGCCCGTACCGCCATCGGTACGTTCGGCGGTTCGCTCAAGGACGTGCCCCTGGCCGACCTCGCGACCACGGCCGTGAAAGCCGCCCTGGAACGAGCCGCCGTGGACCCGGCGCTCGTTGGCCATCTGGTGATGGGCAACGTGATCCCGACCGATACCCGCGACGCCTACATCTCCCGCGTCGCGGCGATCAACGCCGGCATCCCGAAGGAAACCCCGGCCTACAACGTCAACCGCCTGTGCGGTTCGGGCCTGCAAGCGATCATCAACGCTGCCCAGACCCTGATGCTCGGCGATGCCGACATCGTCGTCGGCGCCGGTGCCGAATCCATGAGCCGTGGCCCGTACCTGATGCCAGCCGCCCGTTGGGGTTCGCGCATGGGCAACGCCCAGGTCATCGACTACATGCTCGGCATCCTGCATGACCCCTTCCATGGCATCCACATGGGCATCACCGCCGAAAACGTCGCCGCGCGCAACGGCATCACCCGCGAAATGCAGGACGCCCTGGCCCTGGAAGACCAGAATCGCGCGGCCCACGCGATTGCCAACGGCTACTTCAGCGAGCAGATCGCGACCGTGGAAATCCAGGATCGCAAAGGCGTCAAACTGTTCAACGTCGACGAACACCCGCGCGCCACGTCCCTGGAACAACTGGCAGCCATGAAGCCGGCGTTCAAGAAGGACGGTTCGGTCACCGCCGGCAACGCCTCGGGCCTCAACGACGGTGCCGCCGCGCTGGTCATGGCCAGCGGCAACGCGGTCCAGGCCAACAACCTGAAGCCACTGGCCCGCCTGGTCAGCTACGCCCACGCCGGCGTCGAACCGGAATTCATGGGCCTGGGCCCGATCCCGGCCACCCGCCTGGCGCTCAAGCGCGCCGGCCTGACCGTCGCCGACCTGGACGTGATCGAAGCCAACATCGCCTTCGCCGCCCAGGCCTGCGCCGTCAGCCAGGAACTGGACCTCGACCCGGCCAAGGTCAACCCGAACGGTTCGGGCATCGCCCTGGGCCACCCGGTGGGCGCGACCGGCGCGATCATCGCCACCAAGGCCATCCACGAACTGCACCGCACCGGCGGCCGTTACGCGCTGGTGACCATGTGCATCGGCGGCGGCCAGGGGATTGCGGCGATTTTTGAACGCGTCTAAGCAATAGCCGCAAAAAAGGCCGGTGATCGCGCAGATCACCGGCCTTTTTCATTCCGGTAAACCAGTAGCGCTCCCACAGTGGTTCTCTAGCGCACACAGAATCTCATTCTCTCGGAACAACCCACCTGACGACCGGCAGCAAAAACCATTTGCCACAAAATATTACATACGTCATATTACAGGCATCATAATTAAACACCGCCTGACAGGTATCCCTCCATGACCAGCATGTCCACCGTTGAACCCGACCTGGACGCCCCGGTGCAACCGGTAAAACGTCCCCTGCTCAAGCGTCTGCTTCTGCCAACAATGGGCATCGCAGCGTTGGTGTTGGCCGGGGTGTATGGCACGCATTGGTGGACGGCCGGGCGTTTCATCGAAGAAACCGACGATGCCTACATCGGCGGTGATGTCACGGTGATCGGGCCAAAGGTGGCGGGTTATATCGACGAAGTGCTGGTGACCGACAACCAGAAGGTCAAGGCCGGCGATGTGCTGATCCGTCTCGATTCGCGCGACTACCGCGCCAACCTGGCCAAGGCCGAAGGCGCAGTGGCCGCCCAGGAAGCCTTGCTGGCCAACCTCGACGCCACCGAACAACTGCAACAGGCCGTCATCGGCCAGGCCCGCGCCGGCATCGACGCCGCCGGTGCCGAAGCCACCCGTTCGCGGGATGACGATGCCCGCTACAAAAAACTGGTGTCCACCAACGCCGTCTCGGTGGAAAGCGCCCAGCGGGCCAATGCCACGTTCAAGACGGCCCAGGCGCAAAGCAACCGCGCCCAGGCGGAACTGCTGGCCGCTCAGCGCCAGTTGAATGTCATCGACACCCAGAAACAACAGGCCCGGGCCGCCTTGATCCAGGCCAGGGCCGAGCGCGATCTGGCGCAATTGAATGTCGGCTACACCGAACTGAAGGCACCGGTCGACGGCGTGATCGGCAACCGTCGGGCACGGGTCGGCGCTTATGCCCAGGCCGGCTCGCAATTGCTCTCGGTGGTACCGGCCAGCGGCCTGTGGGTCGACGCCAACTTCAAGGAAGACCAACTGGCGCACATGGTGCCGGGGCAACGGGTGGTGATCCGTGCCGACGTGCTGTCGGGGCAGGAATTCCACGGTCACCTGGACAGCCTCGCCCCCGCCAGCGGTTCGCAATTCAGCGTATTGCCACCGGAAAACGCCACCGGCAATTTCACCAAGATCGTGCAGCGGGTACCGGTGCGGATTCACCTCGACCCGGCCGACAGTGTGCTCGGCCACCTGCGCCCGGGGTTGTCGGTCACCGCTGAAGTGGATACGCGCAAGGCGCCTGAAGCGCCAGCTGTGGCCAGCGCGCCATGAGCCGCGCCCTCGCCGCCCCGGCACAACCGTTCAATGCCGCGGACATGGCGACGGCCACCAAGGTCTTCGCCTTTGCCAGCATGTGCATCGGCATGTTCATTGCGCTGCTGGATATCCAGATTGTCTCGGCCTCGTTGCGTGACATCGGCGGCGGACTCTCCGCCGGCACCGACGAAACCGCGTGGGTGCAAACCAGTTACCTGATCGCCGAAATCATCGTGATTCCGCTGTCGGGCTGGTTGTCCCGGGTGTTTTCCACGCGCTGGCTGTTCTGCGCATCGGCAGTGGGCTTTACCCTGACCAGCCTGCTGTGCGGCGTGGCCTGGAACATCCAGAGCATGATCGCCTTCCGCGCCCTGCAAGGCTTTCTCGGCGGTTCGATGATCCCGATGGTGTTCACCACGGCCTTCGTGTTCTTCACCGGCAAGCAACGGGTGATCGCCGCCGCGACCATAGGCGCAGTGGCGTCACTGGCGCCGACACTGGGGCCGGTGATCGGTGGCTGGATCACCGACATCTCGTCCTGGCACTGGCTGTTCTACATCAACCTGGTCCCCGGCATCTTTGTCGCCGTGGCCGTGCCGATGCTGGTGAAAATCGACCAGCCTGAACTGTCGCTGCTCAAAGGCGCGGATTACTTGAGCATGGTGTTTCTGGCGCTGTTCCTCGGCTGCCTGGAATACACCCTCGAAGAAGGCCCGCGCTGGAACTGGTTCAGCGATCGTACGATCCTGACCACCGCGTGGATCAGCGGCCTGGCCGGGCTGGCGTTCATCGGCCGGACCCTGCACGTGGCCAATCCGATTGTCGATCTGCGCGCCCTGAAGGATCGCAATTTTGCCCTTGGCTGCTTCTTCTCGTTCGTCACCGGCATCGGCCTGTTCGCCACCATTTACCTGACGCCGCTGTTCCTCGGCCGAGTGCGTGGCTACGGTGCGCTGGACATTGGTCTCGCGGTTTTCTCCACCGGGGTGTTCCAGATCATGGCGATTCCGCTATACGCCTTTCTGGCCAACCGCGTCGACCTGCGCTGGATCATGATGACCGGCCTCGGGCTGTTCGCGTTATCGATGTGGGATTTCAGCCCGATCACCCATGACTGGGGAGCCAGGGAATTGATGTTGCCGCAAGCCTTGCGCGGGATTGCCCAGCAACTGGCGGTGCCGCCCGCGGTAACGCTGACCCTCGGCGGCCTGGCACCGGCACGGCTCAAACATGCCTCGGGGCTGTTCAACCTGATGCGTAACCTGGGCGGGGCCATCGGCATCGCGGCGTGTGCGACCATTCTCAACGACCGCACCAACCTGCATTTCACCCGGCTGGCGGAGAACCTCAACAGCACCAACGAGGCCCTCAACCAATGGCTGTCCCAGGTCGGCAACAACTTCGCCGCCCTGGGCCAGAGCGGTGACGCCGGGGTCACCGCCAGCCTGCATCAACTCTGGTTGTTGACCTACCGCGAAGCCCAGACACAAACCTATGGCGACGCGTTTCTGATGATCGGGGTGTGCTTCGTCATCGCCACGGCGATGGTGCCCTTGATGCGCAAGGTGCAACCACCGGCCGCGCCGTCAGCAGACGCTCATTGAGGGAGCCGGCCTAACTGCTCAACATCAACTTCAGATAAGCCAGATGTTTAACATGTTGCACCCGCTCAACCGAAGTACGTTCGGGAAGAGAGTCCTTAACAATCCAGCATCGTGTAGGCTCTCGATGCATAACGCTTACCGTACTGCCAGGCGCAAACGGAAGGGTCACAGTGCTTGCTTCTTCGGATTCATCTCCACGCAGCTCTCGAAAATAGACAATTTCGCCAGAAGCAGACTTCACTACGACAGACATGTACACCGAGGAGAAATATTCATGAGCTGCGCCACCCGAAAGGACGATATCGAGTCTTTGCAGGGCAAGCTTCATCTTTAAATACCCAATATCTCTGCCACCATTGCCTTGAAGCCCCCATGTCATGACACTACCAAACAATGAACGATTAAACGCAGGCGGAAAAAATTCGACAGCACGATAACGCTCAAATAATTCACTTCGAATGGGTTCTGCAAAAGAATTAATCGCCTGTCTCAGATCATTTTTCACTGGATAATCCGCATGAAGAACAAGATGTGGGGACTGTTCAAAAACCCCGACACACTTTTCGATTGCAGACTTCAAGTTTGCCCCTGAATCAGTTCCGAGTTCCACATTGACAAGCCCCTGCACTGTAACCTTCAACCTATTAGTCTGTGAAACCTCATCAATCAACTGAGATGCAGCACTATTGGAGGCAGTTAATCTTGATGGCTCCTTATGGAAGATCGCTACAGTAAAATCTTTTTCGATAGCGAGCTCCTGGTGAAAGAGAGTTGTCTTATCACCCATCATCATTCTTGAAAAAACAACTCTACCCCGATCATCTCTCAGCGTTACGGCTGCATACACCTCACCGACAAAATAGCTATGTGGGCTTTCGCTGACAACGTCAACTACCACGGTGCCCCTCGACACATCCACGGCAACAGTACAAAAAACGCCAACCAGCCCGTTTAAATATACGACTTGATTCGCCAGAGTACTTGCATACTTCCTCACGTAAATACAGTCAACATCGGACCTTCCACTCTTAACCACTGCATAATGAGTCACAGACTGATAATCACCACCTGCCATATCAGGCAAGTGCAACACATAAAGCCCCACCGGCAAGCCACTCACCACCACCCGTGGGCTCGTGATTTTTAAGATTCTGGCCGGTCCTTTCCCATCCCTTAATAAAAAAACCATCCCGACTATTTCGTGATAAACAGGCTCCTCAAAATTAAACGATACGTCCCCCGTTAAACCAGTAACGGCTAACTCGGCACAACTGACCAAACTCAAAGGGCTTCTCAACCCCAACAGATCCTGGACCTGCCTTAGTTCATCTTGTGAAACCAGTAAGTACAAAGGGAAAACCGGAGCGGCATTACTGTAGGCATTCTCAACTTCCTGTCGCGAGGCCAGCGGCGCCTCGGCATATGCCATATAAGTTGAAACATCAATATTTGCGACATCAACAGCTACACTGCTTAGCAACTCCATTGCCGGATGATCTTCAACTTTAAAACCTTGCCCGTTGCTGAGTCGGCGATAGCGTTGAAAAAACTCAACGATACCCCTCTCACCCATACGCTGAAACATCAGCATATAAAAGAAAAGCCTCAAACTATCGGCTTCGATAGCGTTTTCACTATCTAATGCTGCCATAGCATCTTTATAAAGCTTTTCCTCCCCACGACCGTATAACCATCCCTTCTCGTAGACCGCCTCCCCAAGCATTTTGTTCTGATAGCTGGCAGCCAGTACGTTATTCCAAACCTCTGCCATGTTAATACTGCTGTTGGCCATAAACTTGCCTTGATAGCCATGACCTATTTCATGAAGGCTACCCCAGTTGGTCGCTTTAATGTCCAACCAGAATGCCGCAACCGAGTCCGAAGTTTCTGCTGTCCAGCCGCCGCTATAGTAGCCAGCACCGGCGCCAGATTTATCAGCCTTCATAAAGTAACGATTCGGTATGTTTTTATCTGTCGGCGCCAAAGGCTCAAATGAAAGTCCCGCCAGGTAATTGAAGTACTCAAAAACACCATTATAGTAAGCGGTCAGGGCCTGCAAACCGGATGTTTGATGCAACGCTCTCAATACCTCCTTATCTTTAGCCGGTATCAGAATTTGCGCATAATCAGAAACAAACAATGCATACTCAGCGCTCTGCAAATCCCACAACTGGAAAAACAACCCCGCATTCCCTCCAGCCTGATAAACTGGCAGGATTTTCTGAGAACCTGATACCTCCACGTCAATAGCAATCAACTGACCAGCGACATCTGTATAAGGAGTAGATAAAAAAGGCACTGACGCATGTTTACAACAGAACTCGCGCCACTCAACTGTGACTTCGAGGTGTTCCTCTGTTTTTTGGTCGTCATTTAACAAACCAAGAATAACGCCCATATTGGACATTGGACTAGTCTGTCTAAATCGTATTGTACTGCCCACCGACAAAACCGTTCCCTTGAGGCCTCCCGTCTCCGTTCGATCGTGACGCAAACCTTTATCCAAGCCTGCTGCAATCAACCAGTCAGGTCGCTCAAGACTGCTAACTACATAGGTGATTGAATCAATCCCTTCGTCGGCCATTACAACTTCCCCTGCGGAAAAGTGTGGATGAATGAAGAGATATTAAGGTGAGAAACTCAACTTTCGAAACTGTCAAAAATGACAGCGGATTAGCACATATACGCATAAGCCATCCAAAAGCAGTTCAATCGGAAGATAAGGAGGCTCGGTCAGGGGAGATTCGACCCTGTACTCGCCACGGCGATGGTGCCCTTGATGCGCAAGGTGCAAACACCGGCCGCGCCGAGTGCCGATGCCCATTGAGGCATCGGCGGTTTGTTGAACATCAGGCCTGAGGCGTTTTACGGAAGCCGACTGCCAGGCGGTTCCAGCTGTTGATGGTGCTGATGGCGACGGTCAGGTCGACCATTTCCTTGGGCGTGAACTGTGCGCTGACCACTTCGTAGTCTTCGTCCGGGGCGTGGGTCAAGCTGAGCTGGGTCAGGGATTCGGTCCACAGCAGCGCAGCGCGTTCACGCTCGGTGAAAAACGGCGCCTCGCGCCAGGCCGTCACGGCGAACAGACGACGCGGGGTTTCGCCACCCTTGATCGCATCGGCGGTGTGCATGTCGATGCAGAAGGCACAGCCGTTGATCTGCGAAGCGCGCAGCTTGACCAGTTCAATCAGGTTTTTTTCCAGCGGCAGCTTCGACACTGCGGTTTCCAGGGCGATCATCGCCTTGAGGGCGTCGGGGCTGGCAGTGTAGAAATCGATACGGGGTTGCATGACGTGCTCCAGGGCAAGTAGGTGTGTCGCTACGTTAGTCCCTCGGCTGGTCTGCACAAATAGCCAATATTCCAGAAGTCGAGGAGGCCATTGGCGCGGGTGTGATGGGTTTCACTCTTCACTTTTGGTGAATTCACTGCCGTCATCGCGAGCAAGCTCGCTCCCACAGGGAAATGCACTCAAATGTGGGAGCGAGCTTGCTCGCGATCCGCGCAGCGGCCATTCACCACCGAGCTCAAACCCGATTGCGCAACCACCGCAAAAAGCCCTTTTTCTCCACCGCCACCGGCAGCTCCTGAGTCAGGATCTTCGCTTTTTGCAGCCGGTAATCGAGCAGGGCTTTCATTGCATCGTTGATGTCGTGACGGGCATCCAGACACGGCTTGAGGTAGGACTTTTCGATGCGGTACAGGCCACAGAATGTCTTGGCGGTAAACTGCGCAGGCAACGCGCTGTCGGTGAGAATACCCGCCTCGCCGATCACCTCCCCCGGCCCCATGCGTCCGGATTCGTAGGGCGCTCCGTGGCGCATCACGGTCACCGAGATCACGCCGGACTCGATAATGAACAAGTGATCGCTGACCTCCTCCGCTTCCAGGATCACCTCCCCGGCGCGAAAGGTTTGCAGGGTCATGTTCTGGCTGAACGTGTCTTTCTCTTCCTGACGCAGGGTGGAGAAAATCGGCGAGCTGTCCAGCAACGCCCGTTTGCGTGTCGAGTTGATCGGTGGGCTGGGCTCCACGCTCGACAACAAATTGACCCCGGACGCCTGCAAGTGCCGGTAGGCCAGGTCGTACAGCTGATTGCGCACCGAGCGTTTCTCGTCCATCGACGCGACAAACCCGCTGATTTCGTAGACCGCGCCGGTGTTGCTGGACGTTTTCAGGCCCACACTGGGTGACGGTTTATCCAGCAGCGCACGGCAACCTTGCATGGCCCGCTCCAACGCGTCGATCACCGTGTTCGGCCTCGCATGGGGGCTCACTTCCAGGGAAACGGAGATACCGAACATGTCGTTCGGCCTGCTGAAATTGATGATCTTGGCCTTGGCCGCCAGGGAATTGGGAATCACCGCCATGCAGCCCTGGGAGGTCTGCAGGCGCGTGGCACGCCAGTCGATGTCGGTCACCTTGCCCTCCATGCCGTCGATGGAGATGTAGTCATCCAGTTGATAGGGCTTGGTGGTGTTGAGGACGATGCCGGAGAACACGTCGCTGAGGGTACTTTGCAACGCCAGGCCGACGATGATCGCCAACGCGCCGGAGGTGGCCAGCACGCCCTTGACCGGTAAATCGAGTACATAGGCCAGGGCCGCAATCACCGCGATCAGGAAAATCACCGCGCCGAGCAAATCCTGGAGCAAGCGCCCGGTATGTCCCACCCGTTGCATCATCACCGCGCCGATCAGCACGGTCAGGGTCCGCGCGCCAAACAACCACCAGCCGATCTGCAAGCCGGTGGCGGCCAGGTGCAGTGGCACGTTATCGGCCCAGGGCGGCGGCTCCATCGGGTTCAGGCCTTCGTTGAACAACAGGAGGCTGAACAACGAGAAAATCACCACCCGCACCAGCAGCCGCCAGGCACTGCCCGCGGCGCTGAGCAAATACCACAACCCGAGATCGACCAGGATCAGCGCCATGGCGCAGATCAATGGGTGTTCAGTGAGCAATGACAGCATCAAGCAACTCCATCCAGGGCCAATGACGCGAAGATAGCGTGGATTGGCACTAGTGTAGGAGCAATTGATTTGGCGGGATGAACACGTCTGGCTGGACACCAAATAAACCTGTGGGAGCGGGCTTGCCCGCTCCCACAGGGATCGTCGTAGCTGGACTATTTGCTGTAGCCGGTCATCAGGTTGCGGTAGTCCGCAAGCCAGTTAACGCTGGGAATCCAGCGCCTCGTGTTCGTTCGCCACTTGCTGGGCCTTGAGGTAGCTCTCGATCAGCAATTGATAATGCGGCATGGCCTGGGCGTAGACAGCGGCCCACTGCTCGGCATCGGGACGGTTCCACGAGCCTTGCAGTTCGGAGAGCGTCGCCATGATGTCGATCGGCACCACCCCGGCCTGGGCCAGGCGGGCAACGGTCAGGTCGGTGGCCAGTTTCGAGTGGTTGCCGGAGGCGTCGACCACCGCAAACACCTTGTAGCCTTCATGCACGGCGGCGATGGACGGGAATGCCAGGCACACACTGGTCAAGGTGCCGGCGATCACCAGGGTTTTCTTGCCGGTGGCTTTGACCGCCGCATGAAACTCCGGGTTGTCCCAGGCATTGATTTCGCCTTTGCGCGCCACGTACTGCGCATGGGGTGCGGCCTCGTGGATTTCCGGAATCAACGGTCCGTTCGGCCCCTGGGGAACGGAAGCCGTGGTAATCACCGGCATCTTCAGCAGGGTCGCGGCCTTGGCCAGGGCAATGGCGTTGGCGCGCAGTTGGGGCACGTCCATGTCCTTGACGATCTGGAACAGTCCGCTCTGGTGATCGATCAACAGCATCGCGCTGTCATTGGGATCGATGGTCGGTTTCTGGCCGTTGAAGTTGGCCGCGTAGACAGTACTCATGTGCGTTTCCTCTTTCTTTTGGGCAACAGCCATCCCTGGCCTGAAAACCGGCCTACTCATCCTGTGTAGCGTCGGGTGTTTAAGCGCTGCGAATTAAGCGTGCATCCGACCGAAGCGGCCGGACTGGAAGTCGGCGAAGGCCTGGTGGATTTCTTGCTCGGTGTTCATCACGAACGGCCCGTGACCGACGATCGGCTCGTCGATCGGCTCGCCGCTGAGCAACAACACCACCGCGCCTTCGCTGGCTTCGAGGGTCAACTGATCGCCCTTGCGATCGAACAGGGCCAGTTGCCCCTGGCGCACCGGTTCCAGGCCATTGACCTGGACCGTGCCACGCAAGACCACCAGTGCGGTGTTGCGCCCTTCATGCAGGTCCAGGGTCAGCGACTTGCCGGCATTCAAACGAATGTCCCACAGGTCGACCGGGGTAAAGGTGCGTGCCGCGCCCTTGTGGCCGTCGAACTCACCGGCGATCAGGCGCAGGCTGCCGGCGTTGTTTTTCAAGGCGATGCTCGGGATGTCAGCATCGAGAATCGTCTGGTAGCCGGGGTCGGCCATTTTGTCCCTGGCCGGCAGGTTGACCCACAGTTGCACCATCTCCAGAGTGCCGCCGCTTTTGGCGAAACCGTCGGAGTGAAACTCTTCATGCAGGATCCCCGAGGCCGCGGTCATCCATTGCACATCGCCGGGGCCGATCTTGCCGCCGCTGCCGGTGGAATCCCGGTGCTCCAGTTCGCCCTTGTAAACGATAGTCACGGTTTCGAAGCCACGATGAGGATGCTGACCGACGCCACGTCGTTCGGTGGTCGGGGTGAATTCAGCGGGGCCGGCGTGATCGAGCAACAGGAACGGGCTGATGTGTTTGCCCAGGTTGTCGTAGGAAAACAGCGTGCGAACCGGAAAACCGTCGCCAACCCAATGGGTCCGTGGACTGGTGTAGATACCGATGATGTTTTTCATGGTGTCTCCTGGTGAGAGGGGGTGAAGCCATGGACAAAGCTTAAAACCGTGACCTTTGCTGCGCTAGACTGCAAAAATCAGCTTTAGCGTTCTATTTGGAGAACGATGGTGGAAGACCTCAACACTCTCTACTACTTCACCCAGGTGGTGGAGCATCACGGTTTCGCCGCGGCCGGCCGAGCACTGGACATGCCCAAGTCGAAGCTCAGCCGACGCATTGCCGAGCTTGAAGAACGCCTCGGCGTGCGCCTGCTGCACCGCACCAGCCGGCATTGCTCATTGACGGAAATCGGCCAGGCCTATTACCAACGCTGCCTGGCCATGCGGGTGGAGGCGGAAAGCGCCGCCGAACTGATCGAGCGCAACCGCTCCGAGCCTCAGGGCATGGTGCGTATCAGTTGCCCGACGGCGCTGCTCAACTCCTGGGTCGGGCCGATGCTGACCCGTTACATGCTCAAGTACCCGTTGGTGGAAGTGTTCATCGAGAGCACCAACCGCCGGGTCGACCTGATTCACGAAGGCTTCGACATTGCCCTGCGGGTACGCTTTCCACCCCTGGAAAACACCGACATGGTGATGAAGGTGCTGGGCAACAGCACCCAGAGCGTGGTCGGCAGCCCGGCCTTTCTATCGCGCCTGTCGACACCGGCCTCCCCGGCCGACCTCAGCGGCCTGCCGAGCCTGCACTGGGGCGCGGCGCAGCGCGAATATCAGTGGGAACTGTTCGGCGCCGATGGCAGCACGGCGATGATCCGGCATGCCCCGCGCATGGTCACCGATGACCTGTTGGCCTTGCGCCATGCGGCGGTCGCCGGGATCGGCATCGTGCACCTGCCCAGCGTGGTGGTGCGCGATGAAATCGCTGCCGGGCAACTGGTGGAACTGGTGCCCGGCTGGGCACCGAAGAGCGGTGTGATCCATGCGATCTTCCCCTCGCGTCGGGGGTTGCTGCCGTCGGTGCGCACGTTGATCGATTTTCTCGGGGAGGAATTCAGCCGCAGTGATATTGCGTAGGGGCAGCGGCAAGCTTTGGGCGGCAAGCGGTCAGCTGATTGGGGTAGCGGAGATTTTATTTCGGGCATAATATCGAATTTGATTACACCCATAATATTGAGCCCACCGAGGACTCCGTCATGCAAAGCCCCAACCGCGACGCCACCCTCGCCCAATGGATCGCCCAGGAACAGGCCATGCGCGCCCGCCTTGCCGGGCCCGGCAGTCTGTCCATGGCCGAGGTCAGCGCGTTGTCCCCCGCCGAGTTTTTCGAAGGCATCGGCAACGGCGAATTGCCCTCCCCGCCGATTGGCACGCTGATGGATTTCATCCCCATCGAATGGTCGGCCGGGCTGTTCATCTTCCAGGGCACGCCGGATGCCCGGCACTACAACCCGCTGGGCACGGTCCACGGCGGTTATGCCGCGACCTTGCTGGATTCATGCATGGGTTGCGCAGTCCATACGCAACTGAAAAAAGGCCAGGGTTACACCACGCTGGATCTGCGCATCAGCTACGTCCGCGCGCTGAACAACGCCAGTGGACCGGTGCGTGCCGAGGGCAAGATTGTGCACTTGGGGCGCTCGACGGCGCTGGCCGAGGGGCGGATTTATGATGTGGATGGGCGGTTGTATGCGACGGGGACCACCACTTGCATGATTCTTGAGCCTCGGGGGTAAGGCTTCAGACCGAGTCGCCACCTTCGCGAGCAAGCCCGCTCCCACATTTGGAATGCATTCCCCTGTGGGAGCTGGCTTGCCAGCGAAGGGGGCGGATCAGACACCATCCCCCCACCAGACTGCCGGAGATTCTTGATTTACGGTAAACATTGCTTTGCCCATTCAGCGGTTTTTCTCACGGATGCGGGCGCGGATACTGCCGCCCATTCCCACTGCAACCTCTGGAGTCATCAATGTCCATTCCCGCCTTCGGCCTGGGTACGTTTCGCTTGCAAGGCCAGGTGGTCATCGATTCGGTGAGCACCGCCCTGGCGCTCGGTTACCGGGTGATCGATACCGCACAAATCTACGAGAACGAAGCCGAGGTCGGCGAGGCTATCGCCGCCAGCGGCATCGCCCGGGAAGACCTGTTCATCACCAGCAAGATCTGGGTCGCCAACCTGGCCGGTGATCGACTGATCGACAGCCTGAAGGAAAGCCTGGACAAACTGCAGACCGATTACCTGGACCTGACCCTGATCCACTGGCCTTCGCCGGACGATCAAGTGCCTGTCGCAGCGTTCATGGGCGCCCTGCTCGAAGCCAAACGCATGGGCCTGACCCGGCAGATCGGCGTGTCCAACTTCACCCTCGACCTGATGAAACAGGCGATTGCAGCCATCGGCGCCGAGCACATCGCCACGAACCAGATCGAACTGCACCCCTACCTGCAAAACCGCAAGGTCGTCGCGTTCGCGCAGAGCCAGGGCATCGGCATCACGTCCTACATGACCCTGGCGTACGGTGAAGTCCTCAAGGACCCGCTCATCCAGCAGATCGCCGAACGCCTGCAAGCGACACCGGCTCAGGTCACCCTGGCGTGGGCCATGCAATCAGGTTACTCGGTGATTCCGTCGTCCACTCGCCGGGCCAACCTCGAAAGCAACCTGAAGGCTCGCGAACTGACCTTGAGCGAGGCCGACATGGCCTTGATCGCAACACTGGATCGCGGCCACCGTTTGACCAGCCCCAAAGGCATCGCACCGAACTGGGATTGAGCCTCAGTCCTGCTCGAGACGCTGGTCCAGGCGGGCCATGGCTTGCTGCAACTGGTCGACGGCGTCGTCGATCAGTGCCGCGCTGCCGTCATTGCAGGCCTGCTCCAGTCGTTCGCAACACTCGACCAGGACAAGCGCTCGCACCATCAGCGCCCCGCCCTTGATCCGGTGTGCCAGCGTCTGCAAACCAGGGCGATTGCCGCTGGTGTGCAAGGCCAGCAAATGCACACGGTCCTCGCGGTTGGTCAGCGCCAGATCGTGCAGCAATTGATCGATCAGCTCACGATCCGAATCCGCATAGCGCTCCAGCCCGCTCAAGTCGAACCCGGCCAAACCTGGATCGTCATTTGCCGCCGGGGGAGCGCTGGAAAACCGCTGGGCCAGCCACGCCTGCAAATCCACCAGGCGAATGGGTTTGAACAGGCAATCGTCCATGCCCGCCGCCTGACACCGGGCTTTCTCCTCGGCCTGCGCATTGGCGGTAAAGCCCAGGATCAGCGTCGGCGACAGCCCCTGCAGCCGCTCTTGCTCACGTATCGCGCCGGCCAATTCGTAACCGCTGAGCACCGGCATGTTGCAGTCGGTAATGACCAGTTCGAAACTCTGTTCGAAACTCTGTCCGCGCCACTGTTCAAGCCCCTGCGCCCCGTCCTCCGCCAGCACCACACGGTGGCCCAGATAACTCAGCTGCCGCGAGAGCAGCAGGCGATTGGCCGGGTAATCGTCAACCACCAGGATCGACAACGCCCGGGTCGTGAGCTGCGCCGAGTCCTGGGGCAGCCCCTCCGCGGGCAACGCTTGCAGGGCGGGCAGCACCAGGCTGATGTCCACCCGCGTGCCGCGCCCAGGCTCACTGTCGAGACGCAACTGCCCGCCCATCATTTCGCACAGGGTACGACTGATCACCAGGCCCAGGCCGGACCCTTGCCGGGCAGTCTGCTGATTGTTATCGGCCTGCACGAAGGGGCTGAACAGGCGTTGCTGGTCGATAGCGCTGATGCCGATACCGCTGTCCTCGATCCGTACGCTGACGGCGAGATGCGCCGGAGCTTGCGGCCGCGCTCGCAGTGTCAGGCTCACCTGGCCTTCACGGGTGAACTTGATGGCGTTGCTCAGCAGATTGGACAGCACTTGTTTGAAGCGCACGGGATCAAGCATCACATCGCAGTCACTGTGTTCGGCGAGCTCGACCCGCCATTGCAGATTCTTCTGAATCGCCAGCCCTTCGAAAACCCGGCAGACCGACGTCACCAGCGCATGCAGGTTGACCCGCTCCGGCGTCAACGACAGATGCCCCGATTCGATCCGGGCGACGTCCAGAATGTCGCCGATCAAATCCAGCAATTGCTGCCCGGCGTTGGACGCCACCTCGATGGCGGCGCGGTCGGTCACCCCTTCATCGGCCCGCTTCAGCGCCAGTTCGAGCATGCCGATCAAGGCGTTCATCGGCGTGCGGATCTCATGGCTCATGGTGGCCAGGAACGTGGTCTTGGCCCGGTTGGCGTCGTCCGCCGCGTCCTTGGCTTCCTGCAATTGCCCGAGCAATTGCTGACGCTGGCGAATCTGCCGGCGCTGCCAGACGATTCCAACCAACGCGAGCAACAGCAAGACACCCGCCAGCGCAAAGGCCTGCACGATCGCCTGTCGGTGTCGCAACCAGTAACTCTGCTCGACCATCGAGTCATAGCGCCAGGGCTGGGTCAGTTCGTCTATTTCTTCGGGAGGAATGCTTAACAGCGCCTTATCCAGGATCGAATGCAGTTCGGTAGCCTCGCGACTGGTCGCCAGGGTGCTTCGGACAGGGTTGGCGCCCACGGTGCTGGTTACTTGCAGGCGATCGCGATACTGCCGGGAAATCAGGTAACGGGCGCTGATCAAGGAGTTGATGCCGCCGTGGACCTTGCCCTGGGCGACCATTTTCATGGCGTCCGTCGACAGTGGCGCATCCACCAGCTGGATTTGCGGGTAGTGCTGGCGAAGGTACTCGCCGGCAATATTGCCCTGGGTCAGTGCCAGGGCTTTTCCCGCCATGTCTTCCAGCGTCCTGGGGCTGTCCTCGGCCGCTCGGGTCACCAGCACCGAAGGGCTGCTCAGAAACGCCCGGGTGAACAGCAGTTCATCCTCACGCTGGGAACTGAGGCCGATACCGGCCAGCACATCGATCTGCCCGCTGGTGATGCCCGACACCATATCAGTCACTGATTTCATGCTCTGGATGTCAAATTGCAGCCCGGTGCGCGAAGTGATTTTCGCCAGCACATCGACGCTGATACCGCGAAACTTGCCTTCGCTGTCGATAAATGAAATCGGCGGGATATTGTCGTTGATCGCCACCTTCACCCGCGGGTGGCGTTCGAGCCAGTGCTGTTCCGCCACACTCAATTGCAATGACTGGGTGCCGTGGATAGATACGCCATTGGCTCCCCAGCGACGCAGAATGTTCATCTGTTCATTGGTGGTGATGGCCGCCAACGCCTTGTTGACGATGTGCAGCAGCGAAACGTTGTCGCGGGTCATCGCGAAGGCAAAGCGCCCGGACTCCATGGGCGAGAAGTCGGTCAGTTGCACGTTGTTCAGGTTGTTCCTGCTGATCAAGTAGTGGGCATTGATCGCATCGCCCAGATAGACATCGGCCTGGCCGAAAGCCACGGCACCCATCGCCGCCAGTGTCGAGGGAAACAGCTCGACCTTCGCCTTGGAATAGAACTGTTGCACGCTGTATTCGGGCAGGTAGTGATACAGCATCACCAACCGCTGGCCGGCCAGTGTCGGGTCAAGCACCGGAGGGGAATCGGTGCGGGTGACCAGCACCGGTTGATCGACCGCGTAGGCGCTGGACATCTGTAGCTGTGGGTCCTCGGCTTCAAATCGATTGGCCGTTCCCAGCAGGTCTGCCCGCCCGTCCTTGATGGCCTGCACCGCGTCGGCTCGCGACGGATAACAGTGCACCTCTATGTCGATGTTCAACAATTGTTCGAGCAACCCGGCGTAATCGGCTGTCACGCCTTCGAACACCTTGCCCGCCGCATTGAACTCGAAGGGGGGATAGTCTGGCCCCGAGACAGCCAGCACCAATCGGCCCTTTTGCTGCAGCCAGCGTAACTCGGTGTCCGACAACCCGGCGCTCAGGCCTTCGGCACTCGAGCGTCCCAACAAGGTCAACGGCTGTTGCGCACCGACAGTCGATGTCCAAAGAAGAAGGCCCGTCAGCACCCAACCGGCCAGCCGTCGGAGAACGTTCATTCAGATCAGATGATTGCGCAGGGCGAAATCCCTCAAGTGCACCGACGAGCTCATGTTGAGCTTGAGGGTGAGCCGGGTCTTGTAGGTACTGACGGTCTTGTAGCTCAGGTGCATGATCTCGGCGATTTCCAGGTTTTTCGAACCCCGGGCCAGGTACTGCAGAATGGTCAGTTCACGATTGGAGAGTTTGTCGATCAACTGCTTTTCACTGCGTTGCAACTGCCCCATCGCCACGGAGCTCGAGGGGATCTGGGCGAAATAGGTGTAGCCGGCCATCACCGAATTCACCGCCGCCTTCAAATCATCCAGGTCCTTGCTCTTGGAAACATAGGCCACAGCCCCGGCACGCATGCAGCGGTCCTGATAAAACTGCGCCTCCAGCGAGGTGAACACCACCACGCGACATCGGGTGTTTTCGACTTTGATACGATCCATCACCTCAAGCCCCGCCACACCGGGAAGGCCCAGATCAAGCAACACGACATCCGGTTGATGCCCCCGGATCAACGACAGGACCTCGTCGCCACGAGAGGCCTCGTAAATCTGCTTGAATCCTTCGCCCTTGAGTACGAGTTTGATCATGGAGCGAACCACCGGATGATCTTCCACAATCAGTGCTGACTTCATGAGAACTCCCGTGCAAAACAACACGATCGGGCAAAAAAATGCCCTCCAGGCACCGCAGCGGTTGGGCACAACGCTGCGCATAGACTCTTGCATGGAAGGTTTGAAAGAACTACCTGACAGAAATGACAGTTCCGACGAACGGCAGACGACGATCGACGACGCTCATCAACTGCGTGATTGACGCAAGGTCAGGCAGAGCAGCCTGGCTGACCTGGACCTTGCCCGCGACGGGCGACACCGGCGCCTGCTGCTCATTGAAGATAAACCCGTGATGAACCTGCGGGTTGTCGGCCAGGAAACTGAACAGGTCCAGCCCTTCGCTGGCCATCGCCCCATTGACGAGCACCAAGTCCAGCGGCTCGCCAGCGTACTCCACCAGTGGAAGGAGCTCGTCGAGGCTGTGCACCGGCGCCACCCGAAAGTAGCCGAGCTGGTTGAACAGCCGCTCGATCCGCAGGCAGTTGAAGTGCTGCGCATCGGCGATCAGGATGCGCAAGGATTTATCCGGCAAGATGACCTCCAAAAGGATGTCGGTTTCAAGAGGTCGCAAAGCCTACGGAAGACCTCCCTGGGTTTATGTAGGAATATTCCTAAAAATCTGCAGGTTAGTCTGACGCTTGCTAGGGAAACCTTGGCCTTCACTCCGTGGTACTCGGACTCCAGAACGCCTGCACCACCAGGGTCGAGGTCGAGATCCGTGCCACCAGCGCATCCAATTCATCACCGTCGACCGAGGTGGTCGCCAGGGTGGCTTCGATTTCAATTTCATCCGTGCCGAAAGCATGCACATCGACATCGCTGGCCGGGTAGTTGCTGCGTTCCAGCTCGGCTTCGAGCAAGGCCAGCACGGTTTTTTGCTGCGTACGCCGGGCGATGACATAGACGATGTTGGTGACTTCCGCCGAAATCACATCCAGCGGCTGACGGTTGATGTTGTTGACGATCGGCCGCAGCAAGGTGTTGGCCGCGAGCACGAACAGCGTGCCGAGCAAGGCCTCGGCCAGCAGGTCGGCACCGGCGCAGGCACCGACCGCCGCCGAGGTCCAGAGGGTGGCGGCCGTATTGAGACCGCGCACATTGCCCTCTTCACGCATGATCACCCCGGCACCGAGAAAGCCGATGCCGGAAACCACGTAGGCCACGACCCGCACGGCGCCCTCGGCACCGGCGAGCCGGTTGGCCATGTCGACGAAAATCGCCGCGCCCACCGCCACCAGCACGTTGGTACGCAGGCCGGCGGTGCGCTGCCGATACTGGCGCTCGAAACCGATCAGGCCTCCGAGGATGAAGGCCGCGCTGAGGCTGACCAGGGTGTCGAGCAGGGAGGTCAGGTTGAGGTTGTTGATGGCTTGCATGATGAAATCCTTGAAAAATACACGATCCCCTGTGGGAGCGAGCTTGCTCGCGAAAGCGGTGGATCAGTCGATGATGATGGTGACTGATACATCGCATTCGCGAGCAAGCCCGCTCCCACAGGTTTTGCGGCCTTATTGCCAGCCAAACCGCCGGATGTAGAACCCCTTCACCGCCTGGGTCAGCGCCATGTACGCCAGCAGGATCACCGGCAGGAACACGAAGTACAGCGATGGCAATGCCTGCAACTTGAAGTAATGCGCCAGCGGGCCCATCGGCAGGAAAATCCCCACGGCCATGATCAACCCGGTCATCACCAGCAACGGCATGGCCGCGCGGCTTTGCAGGAACGGGATCTTCGGCGTGCGGATCATGTGCACGATCAGTGTCTGGGTCAGCAGCCCGACCACGAACCAGCCGGACTGGAACAGGGTCTGGTGATCCGGGGTGTTGGCATCGAACACGTACCACATCAAGGCGAACGTGGTGATGTCGAAGATCGAACTGATCGGCCCGAAAAACAGCATGAAGCGCCCTACATCCGCCGGCTGCCAGCGCTGCGGTTGCTTGAGCATTTCGTCATCGACGTTATCGAATGGAATGGCGATCTGCGAAATGTCATAGAGCAGGTTCTGCACCAGCAGGTGCATCGGCAGCATCGGCAGGAAGGGGATGAACGCACTGGCCGCCAGCACCGAGAACACGTTGCCGAAGTTCGAACTGGCGGTCATCTTGATGTACTTGAGCATGTTGGCGAAGGTCCGGCGCCCTTCCAGCACACCCTCCTCCAGCACCATCAGGCTCTTTTCCAGCAGGATGATGTCGGCCGCCTCCTTGGCGATGTCCACGGCGCTGTCCACGGAAATGCCGATGTCGGCGGTGCGCAGGGCCGGGGCATCGTTAATGCCATCGCCCATGAAACCGACCACATGGCCGTTACCCTTGAGCAGACGGACGATGCGTTCCTTGTGCGACGGCGTCAGTTTGGCGAAGACGTTGGTGGTCTCCACGGCTTTCGCCAGTTCGGCATCCGACATGCGCTCGATGTCGTTGCCCATCAGCAGGCCCTGCTGCTCCAGGCCGACTTCGCGGCAGATCTTCGCCGTCACCAGTTCGTTGTCGCCGGTCAGCACTTTCACCGCCACGCCATGGGCCGCCAGCGCCTTGAGGGCCGGCGCGGTGCTTTCTTTCGGCGGATCGAGAAAGGCCACATAACCGATCAGCGTCAGGGCCTGTTCATCGGCCAAGCTGTAGGTGTCGCGACCTTCGATCATCGGCCGCGCTGCAACTGCCACCACCCGCAGGCCCTCGGCGTTGAACGTGGCCGTGACCTGACGGATGCGCGCCAGCAGTTCTTCGCTCAAGGCTTCATCGACTTCGCCGTGACGCACCCGCGAGCACACCGCCAGCACCTCTTCCACCGCCCCCTTGCAGATCAGCAGGTGCGGTTGATCGCGCTCGGCGACCACCACCGACATGCGCCGACGGGTGAAGTCGAACGGAATCTCGTCGACCTTGCGAAACGCCGTGCCGACTTTCAGTTCGCGATGGATTTCGACGTGTTCGAGCACCGCCACATCCAGCAGGTTTTTCAGGCCGGTCTGGTAGTAGCTGTTGAGGTAGGCCATTTCCAGCACGTCATCCGAGTCGTTGCCCCAGACGTCGACGTTGCGCGCCAGGAAGATCTTGTCCTGGGTCAGGGTGCCGGTCTTGTCGGTGCACAGCACGTCCATGGCGCCAAAGTTCTGGATCGCGTCGAGGCGTTTGACGATGACTTTCTTGCGCGACAGGAACACCGCGCCCTTGGCCAGGGTCGAGGTGACGATCATCGGCAGCATTTCCGGGGTCAGGCCCACGGCAATCGACAGCGCGAACAGCAGCGCTTCGGTCCAGTCGCCCTTGGTGAAACCGTTGATGAACAACACCAGCGGCGCCATCACGAACATGAAGCGGATCAACAGCCAGCTGACTTTGTTGACACCGGTCTGGAACGAAGTCGGCGCGCGATCCGTCGCACCGACTCGCTGGGCCAGCGCACCGAAATAGGTGCTGTTGCCGGTGGTGAGGATCACCGCCATGGCCGTGCCGGACACCACGTTGGTGCCCATGAACAGGATGTTGTCCAGGTCCAGTGGATTGAGCGTGTCGCGGTCCTGCTGGCGGGGGAATTTTTCCACCGGCATCGATTCACCGGTCATGGCCGCCTGACTGACGAACAGGTCCTTGGCGCTGAGCACCCGGCAATCGGCGGGAATCATGTCCCCGGCGGACAGCACGATCAGGTCGCCCGGCACCAGTTGTTTGATCGGCAATTCGATGCGCTGCGCGTGGTGTTCCTCAAGGTCCCGGCGCATCACCGTGGCCGTGTTGCTGACCATGGCCTTGAGCGCATCGGCGGCCTGGTTGGATTTGGTTTCCTGCCAGAAGCGCAGCAAGGTCGAGAGCACCACCATGGAGAAAATCACGATGGCGGCTTTCATGTCTTCGGTCAGCCAGGAGATGACTGCCAGCAAGGTCAGCAGCAGGTTGAACGGATTCTTGTAGCAGTGCCACAGGTGCGTCCACCAGGGCAGCGGCTGTTCGTGCTCGACTTCGTTGAGGCCGAATTGCTCGCGCAGGGTATCGGCTTCGAACTCGCTCAAGCCGTCGGTGTGACTGCCCAGTGTGTTGAGCAATTGGCCGGTGTCGCTGCCGGCAGCGCTCACCAGGGTTTGCGCCAGGGTGGGTGGGACTTCACGGCTGACCGTGGTGTCGGTGAAGGTTTCCAGCAACGCCAGGCGACGGAAGTGCCGGGCGATGTGGCGGTTACGCAGGAAGCCTGCGAAGAATTCCTTGAGGGTAAGTTTCATGGCTGGTGCCCCTTTGGTCAGCCGGGAAACCGTCGAGCAGGCAGGTCCACGCCTTTGCCGCCGGAACAACCGGCAAGGCAAGGCCTGGCGCGCCGGTCACGAATGACAGGCGTGTCGATAGAGCGGCGGCCACGACAAGAAGTCGAAACCACGCACTGTTCAGTGTCGATGAGAGGGACGTCGGGACACGGCCGGGACTGGCCATGATCAGGATGCCGCTGCTCGCTTGTCGGCGAGACAACGGCACAGGAGACTGCGCGTTATCTTGCCGAGAAAATGCCGGTTACCGAGACCGGCCGACAACTGTCACTCGAACAAGTACCCACTGTGGGTCTCCGTAATGGATGAAAACGCGCGAAGCTTACGCCCCGATGTTTGGAGAGTAAACCCGTTACAAAGTCTTGCCGGGGGAAACGCGGGGTTCTTCAGGAAGGGTTCAGGATTGAGGGTTTTGGGTGATTTCAATGGCCCCTTCGCGAGCAGGCTCGCTCCCACAGTAGTCCTGTGAACACAGGTCCATTGTGGGAGCGAGCCTGCTCGCGAAGGCGGCCTGTCAGGCGCCGAAAAACTTAGCTCGCGGTCGCCAACAACAGATCCACCACCGACCGCCCATGCCCGCGATGCTTGCCATGCTCATACAGCGACCCGGCAATCTCATCGGCACGGATCGGCAGGATCGACAGCAGGGTGTCGCTCAGCCCGTGGCTGGCCTGGCAGAAGCCCTGCATGTAGAGGCCGGCCTTGCAGCGCTCGTCGGTGATCAGTTTGTAATTGCGATCGACTTCGAAGTCACCCAGATACTCTTCCAGCGGTGCCAGCAGCTTGCGATGCATCTGCCGTTCGTAACCGGTGGCCAGGACCACGGCATCGTAGTGACGCACCGAGACTTCACCGGTGGCGTTATTGCGCAGCACCAGTTCGACGCCGCGTTCGTTGGCGGTGGCCTTTTCGATCGTCGTCAGGGTATGGAACGCATGACGGGCGATGCCCGAGACCTTCTGCCGGTAGAAGATGCCGTAGATGCGCTCGATCAGATCGATGTCCACCACCGAATAGTTGGTGTTGTGGTACTCGTTGACCAGGCGCTCGCGCTCGCTGTCGGGCTGCTGGAACACCAGGTCGGTGAACTCCGGCGAGAACACTTCGTTGACGAAGGGGCTGTCGTCGGCCGGCTTGAGTGCCGAGCCGCGCAGGATCATGTCCACCTGCACCGATGGGAAGCTGTCGTTCAAATCGATGAAGGCCTCGGCGGCGCTCTGCCCGCCACCGATGATCGCAATGTTCATCGGCTGGTTGTTCACGCATGGCTGCTTGGCCATCTGCGCCAGGTACTGGGAATGATGGAACACCCGGCCGTCATCCTTGAGCGCCTTGAACACCTCGGGAATACGCGGCGTGCCACCGGCGCTGACCACCACCGAACGAGTGGTGCGTACCTGTTGGTGCCCGCTCGCATCGCGGGAAATCACTCGCAATGCCTCGACCTGATGGTTGTGCAGCACCGGCTCGATGGTCAGCACTTCTTCGCCGTAACGGCTTTGCGCCGTGAACTGCCCGGCAACCCAGCGAAGGTAGTCGTTGTACTCCATGCGGCACGGATAGAAGGTGCCCAGGTTGATGAAGTCCACCAGTCGCCCGTGGGCCTTGAGGTAATTGACGAACGAGTAAGGGCTGGTCGGGTTGCGCAGGGTCACCAGGTCCTTGAGGAAGGAAATCTGCAACTCGCTCTGGGTCACCAGGGTGTTGCCGTGCCAGCGGTAGTCGGCCTGCTTGTCGAGAAACAGCACATCCAGGTTGCCCTGGCTCGCCCCGCGCTCTTGCAGCGCGATGGCCAGTGCCAGGTTCGACGGGCCGAAACCGACTCCGATCAGGTCGTGAACGAGGGGCGATGCAATTGCCTGTGTCATTTCCAGTGTCCTCTGGATGTTCCCCGCAACAGCGGGACATTGAACCTAAGTGACCTGACAGGCCTTGGGCCGCACAACAGGTCGTCTGTTGACTAGGAACGAGGACAATGGAACAAAATTTAACGGGGCTTGATGAATCCCTGGGGATCAGTGGCCTTCCCACTGACGCATCCGCGCACGGCAATGCTTCATGGCGTTGACGATGTGTTTTTCCACCAGCGCACGGGAAATGCCCAGTTGCCCGGCGATTTCCAGATGGGACAGGCCATCGATCTTGCGCAGCAGAAAACTCTCGCGGCACAGCCGTGGCAGTTCCGCCAGGGCACGCTGGAGCATGTCCAGACGCTCGCCGTGATCGAGGACCTTGTGCGGTGAAGGTATGAAGCAGCTTTCTTCGCTGTCGAGTACGTCCAGCGGCTCGGTGCGACGCAAGGCGTTGCGCCGATGGTCATCGACGACCAGGTTGAGGGCGGTGCGATAAAGGAATGCCCGGGGCTGCTCGATCGGTGTATCGCTGGAACGCTCCAGGACCCGCAGGTAAGCGTCATGCACCACATCTTCGGCCACCTGACGGTTGCCCAGCCTGGCGTTCAGGAAACACACCAGCTCGCGATAGTAGTTTTCCAACATGACTCCCGTCCGCACGGGGGTGCGGTTGCTGTCCTTGAGCCGTTTCGGCGACCGCTGGATCAAGCAGTGGCACGATAGTGGCAGTTGAGGAGTGTAATTTATAGTAATTCTCATATAGATTTAAAGTACTGCTTCACCTTTCCCGGCATTTAGTCACGAACCCTGTAGGAGCGAGCTTGCTCGCGATGGCATCAAGGACAACGCGTTGATCCAGACAGCACGCGTTATCGTTGACGTCCATCGCGAGCAAGCTCGCTCCTACAAGGGGTTGTGTCACCACCTAAATTCCCCGGCGCTTTCTACGTTTACAGGACAGCTCCCCGTCTCTGCCCGGACGGGCCGATTTCCCAAGGCCGGAACCCTGCATGAAACGCCCCCGACAGACCCGACGCGCCCTGCTTGCAGCACTTTGCCTGATCCCCGTGATGGCCGTCGCCGCCTGGCAGTTCATCCCGCCGGGCCGCGACCAGTTCACCACCGTCCAGGTCAGCCGCGCCGACATCGAAAGCAGCGTCACCGCCCTGGGCACCCTGCAACCGCGGCGCTATGTCGACGTCGGCGCCCAGGCCTCCGGGCAAATCCACAAGATCCACGTGGAAGTCGGCGACCGGGTCAAGGAAGGCCAGTTGCTGGTGGAAATCGACCCGTCCACGCAGCAGGCCAAACTCGATGCCGGGCGCTTCTCCATCGAAAACCTCAAGGCGCAGCTGCAGGAACAGCGGGCGCAACACGAACTGGCCCGGCAGAAATACCAGCGCCAGCAGAACCTCGCCGCCGGCGGCGCCACCCGTGAAGAAGACGTGCAAACCGCCCAGGCCGAACTGCGCGTGACCCAGGCGCGCATCGACATGTTCCAGGCGCAGATCCGCCAGGCCGAAGCCAGCCTGCGCAGCGATCAGGCGGAGCTCGGCTACACGCGGATTTATGCGCCGATGGCCGGCACAGTGGTGGCGCTGGATGCCCGCGAGGGCCAGACCCTCAACGCCCAACAGCAGACACCGCTGATCCTGCGCATCGCCAAGCTGTCGCCGATGACCGTGTGGGCCGAAGTCTCGGAGGCCGACATCGGCCACGTCAAACCCGGCATGCACGCCTGGTTCACCACCCTGAGCGGTGGCACCCGGCGCTGGACCAGCACCGTGCGGCAAATCCTCCCCGTGCCGCCCAAGCCGCTGGACCAGACCAGCCAGGGCGGCGGCAGCCCTGCCAGCACCAGCAAAAGCGGGAGTGCCCGCGTGGTGCTGTACACCGTGTTGCTGGATGTCGACAACGCCGACAACGCGCTGATGGCGGAAATGACCACCCAGGTGTTCTTCGTCGCCAACCAGGCGCAGAACGTCCTCACCGCGCCCATCGCCGCCTTGCAAACCGGCGCGCAGCCAGACCTGCAGACCGCGCAAGTGGTCGCCAAAAACGGCAGCATCGAACAGCGCAACGTGCGCACCGGCATCAGTGACCGCCTGCGGGTGCAGATCCTCGACGGCCTGCAAGAAGGCGATCACCTGTTGATCGGCCCGGTCGACGGGAGTGGCGGCTGAATGCAGACGCCCCTGATCGACCTTTCGGACATCCGCAAAGCCTACGGCGGTGGCGACGCGCCTGAAGTTCACGTATTGCGCGGCATCGACCTGTCGATCCATGCCGGGGAGTTCGTGGCGATTGTCGGCGCTTCCGGTTCCGGCAAGTCGACGCTGATGAACATCCTCGGCTGCCTCGATCGTCCGACCTCGGGCGAATACCGCTTCGCCGGGGAAAACGTCGCCGCCCTCGACAGCGACGAACTGGCCTGGTTGCGGCGTGAAGCCTTCGGTTTCGTGTTCCAGGGCTATCACCTGATTCCCTCCGGTTCGGCCCAGGAAAACGTCGAGATGCCGGCGATCTATGCCGGCACTCCGGCCGCCGAACGCCACGCCCGCGCCGCCGCCCTGCTCGAGCGCCTCGGCCTGGCTTCGCGCACCGGCAACCGCCCCCACCAGCTTTCCGGCGGCCAGCAGCAACGGGTGTCGATTGCCCGTGCGCTGATGAACGGCGGCCACATCATTCTCGCCGATGAACCCACCGGCGCCCTCGACAGCCACAGCGGCGCCGAGGTCATGACCCTGCTCGACGAGCTGGCGAGCCAGGGCCACGTGGTAATCCTCATCACCCACGACCGCGAAGTGGCGGCCCGGGCCAAACGCATCATCGAGATCCGCGACGGCCTGATCATCAGTGACAGCGCCAGCGAAAACCCTACCGCGCAAAACTCGGCCAACCCCGGCGCGCTACAAGCCGTCGACCTGCGCAAGCGCTTGAGTGAAGGCGCCGAAGCCACCGGCGCCTGGAAGGGCGAATTGGTCGATGCCGTGCACGCGGCGTGGCGGGTGATGTGGATCAACAAGTTCCGCACCGCGCTGACCTTGCTCGGGATCATCATCGGCGTCGCCTCGGTGGTGGTCATGCTGGCCGTGGGTGAAGGCAGCAAGCGCCAGGTGATGGCGCAGATGGGCGCGTTCGGTTCCAACATCATTTACCTCAGCGGCTCGGCGCCCAATCCGCGCACGCCGATGGGCATCATCACCCTCGACGAGGTCGCGGCAATTGCCAGCTTGCCCCAGGTCATGCGGATCATGCCGGTCAACGGCCAGGAGGCCGGGGTGCGCTTCGGCAACCTGGATCACATGAGCTATGTCGGTGGCAACGACACCAACTTCCCGGCGATCTTCAACTGGCCGGTGGTCGAAGGCAGCTACTTCACCCACGCCGATGAACAGAACGCCGCGGCGGTCGCGGTGATCGGGCACAAGGTGCGGACCAAGTTGCTCAAGGACGTGGCCAACCCGATCGGCCAGTACATCCTGATCGAAAACGTACCCTTCCAGGTGGTCGGCGTGCTCGCCGAAAAAGGCGCCAGCTCCGGCGACTCCGACAGCGACGACCGCATTGCCATCCCCTACTCCGCCGCCAGTGTGCGCCTGTTCGGCACGCACAATCCCGAGTACATCGCCATCGCCGCCGCCGACGCGCGCAAGGTCAAGGAAACCGAAAAAGCCATCGAGCAATTGATGCTGCGCCTGCACGACGGCAAGCACGATTTCGAACTGACCAACAACGCCGCGATGATCCAGGCCGAGGCACGCACGCAAAACACCCTGTCGCTGATGCTCGGTTCGATCGCCGCCATTTCGCTGCTGGTGGGCGGGATCGGCGTGATGAACATCATGCTCATGACCGTGCGCGAGCGGACTCGTGAGATCGGTATCCGCATGGCCACCGGCGCGCGCCAGCGCGACATCCTGCGCCAGTTCCTCACCGAGGCGGTGATGCTCTCGGTGGTGGGCGGCCTCGCCGGGATCGCCCTGGCGCTGATCGTCGGTGGCGTGCTGATTTTCAGCGAAGTCGCTGTCGCGTTCTCCCTGATAGCGGTGCTGGGCGCCTTCGGCTGCGCCCTGGTCACCGGTGTTGTTTTCGGCTTTATGCCGGCCCGCAAAGCTGCCCGACTCGACCCGGTCACGGCCCTTACCAGTGAATGATCGATTGATGAAGCCGCCACTCAGTGTGTTAACCCTGTGCCTGTTGCTCAGTGCCTGCGGCACCCCGGCCCAGCGCCCCGACAGCGGCATCCAGCCGCCGGCCGCCTGGCAATCGCCGCACACCGCAGGCGCTGTCCATGACAACCAGCAATGGTGGAACCGCTTCGGCAGCCCGCAACTGGGTCGCCTGATCGAACAGGCGCGGCTCGGCAGTTACGATTTGGCCGCCGCCATCGCCAGAGTGCGCCAGGCCCAGGCCGACACGGTCATCGCCGGCGGCTCGCAACTGCCGGAGGTCAAGGCCGCGGCCAATGCTAATCGCCAGAAGCTGATACGGGGCAACGGCTACAGTCAGCTCGATGCCGACAGCGATAACAACGCCGTCGACTACTTCAATGCGAACCTGGTGGCCAGCTACGAAATCGATTTCTGGGGCGGCCAGCGGGCCAGCCGCGACAGTGCGCAATTCAGTCTGGACGCCAGCGAATTCGATCAGGCCACCGTGGAATTGACCTTGCTCAGCGGGGTGGCCAACAGTTACGCGCAAGCCTTGTCGTTGCAGGAACAAAGCCGCATCGCCGAGTTGAACCTGGCCAATGCGCAAAGCGTGCTGAAACTGGTGCAGACCCGCTTCGATTCGGGCTCGGCCACGGCCCTGGAACTGGCGCAGCAAAAAAGCCTGGTGGCGGCGCAGCAACGCCAGCTGCCGCTGGTGCGGCAACAGGCCGAGGAGGCGAAAATCAGCCTCGCCGCCCTGCTCGGCCGTCCGGTGCAGGCGCTGTCGCTGGGTCAGGAACGCTTCGATCAACTGACCTGGCCGGCCATCGACGCCGGGGTGCCCAGCCAATTGCTCAGCCGCCGTCCGGACATTGCCCGGGCCGAGGCGCAACTGGCCGCCGCCCAGGCCGACGTCACCGTCGCCCGGGCCGCGATGCTGCCCACCGTGACCCTCACCGCCGAAATCGGCTCCGGGGCCGACCGGGCCGACGATATTCTGCGCAGCCCCTTCTACAACCTCAGCGCCGGGCTGCTTGCGCCGGTGTTCAACAACGGCCGCCTCGGCGCCCAGCGCGACAAGGCCACGGCGCGCCAGCAAGAACTGCTGGAAACCTATCGCGGCGCGATCATCAATGGCTTCGCCGACGTCGAAAAAGCCCTCAACAGCATTCGCGGGCTGGACGAACAGCGCGGGTGGCAGAGTGAAGAACTGAGCCAGGCACAGACCGCGTTCAACATCGCGCAAAGCCGTTACCAGGCCGGGGCCGAGGATTTGCTGACGGTCCTGGAGACCCAACGCACGCTGTATGCGGCGCAGGATTTGAATGTGCAACTGCGCTTGTCGCGGATGCAGGCGAGCATTGCGTTGTACAAGGCGCTGGGTGGGGGGTGGCAGGTTCTTTAATCGTGGTGTCTGTCAGGACGCCTTCGCGAGCAAGCCCGCTCCCACAGTGGATCTTCAGTGAACACAAAACCTGTGTACGACCAAGATCAAATGTGGGAGCGGGCTTGCTCGCGAAGGGGCGGGAACATTCAACATCAATCCCCCTTCTTTCTCGATTTGACGGTCACGCCGTTATCAAGCCTGGTTCTGCTTAGCCTTCAGATTGCGCGCATACCACGGCCGCTGCGGCACTTTGCGGAACAAATCCTTCAGCTTCTTTTCATCCTCGCCAAAAGTAATGCGCAGCGCCAGCTTCATGGTTTCCGGGTCCATTTCCACTGACTTGCCTGCCTGCAACCCCGGCGTGGTGCTGCAGCCATGGGTGACCGGGCCGAGCCATGGGTCATCGATCTCGACCCAGCGCCCCGGCGCAAACCAGGGCACGCCATTGACCTGCAGCCGACTGACCTGCCCCGGGTGGAAGCGCTCGTGGGCGCGGAACCAGTCCTCCAGACGATCGTCGATCCAGCCGTGGAAATGCCAGAACACCGGGTTCACATGGGAGGAAAACGGGTCGCCGAGGAAATCGTTTTCCGCGGCGAACCAGCGCGCGGAAAAGTCTGCCGGATCACGGGCAAAGGGCACCGGCTGACCGTTGGACGGATCACGCGGCACCGAAGCCCAGCGCATGTGCAGCCAGTCGTGCAGGCCCAGTTCAACCTCCGAGCCGAACTGGCCGAGGGTCAGCGTCGACAGGTAACGCGGATCACGGTAGCGCGATTCCCAGACCTGGAAATTGCTGTGGTACGTCTCGCCGGTCTTGATGTCACTGACCCATTGCGTGTACTCGTCATCGTCCTCGGCCAGCCAGGTTGGCGGCAGCGCGGTGCCGTCGTGGTTGTCGAAGTACCGGGCGAAGCCGGGCCGGTCCCGCGCCAGTTCCGGTTGCGGCAACGGGAAGTGCGTCCAGGAGGGTAAGTCCTGCATCGAACGCGCCGTGCCAAGCATGTGCCGGTGCATGAAGAAAAAGTCCACACCCGAACCGTTGCGATCCTTGCGCACACCTCGGCCATCGCGCTCCCTGTCTCGCGGACCGGGTTGCCAGCCGAGCCCGCGCAAGGCGCCGCGCTGGTCTTCGGACAGCTTGTGCCACTTGTCCCGGGAGGCATGCCAGAGCTGGTGGAACAAACGGTGCTCCGGCGATACCAGCCAGGCCAGCAGGGCCGGATTGAGGCCGGTGCGTTCGCGCGCTTCAGGGAATACCCGTTTGACGGCAATGAAGCGATTGTCCTGGGCCGTCAGCATCAGCGGACGCTTGAGGTCCAGCACGCGCCCGCTGAGACTGCCGCTGCCGGCGTTAGCGAAACCGGCCCAGACCTCATCCAGGGTCATGTCGAATTCGTACTCGCAACAGCCGCTGGCGCCCAGCAGTCGCCAACCGAGCTGCTTCGGGTTGGCCCCGGACAGATCGCCGAGCACCCGGTAACGGGGCTCCTCGGCAGAGCGCAAACGCTCGGCGGTGTCGAGGAAACCGATCACGCCACGACCTTTGTGACCGATGTCGAGAAAGACCTCCAGCCCCTCCAGCGGCAAGCCTTCGATGCCGGCGTCACGGCCTTCGAACCGAATCTTCCAGACCCCGCGCAAGGCGTCCGCCAACCGCTGGCCGGCCACGTCCGCCACGTCGAACGAGGCTTCGTCCGGGGTGATCGTCGGGTCCGGCTTGGTCAGTTCGCGATGCCCGTAGTAGACCGCAGGCACGGCGGCACCGGTCAGCGCCAGACCCGCGAGGAACCATCGTCGAGAAATCGTCATTGCCCTACCTGTGTCAGCCATGGAGCAGGCTTTATCCAAGCTAGAACGATTGTTGCCCTGACAAATTTAAAAGCTTCGCGAGCAGGCTCGCTCCCACAGGTAACCGCATTCCAAATGTGGGAGCGAGCCTGCTCGCGAAGAGGCCGGCACAAACAACTAAATTCTCAGCCCAGCCACTCGTTCCCCCCAGATAGCAAAGGCCCCCGCGCCTGATCCCCGACGGCGAACCTGACTGAGACGGCAATGACAAAACCACGTTCGAAAAAGGCTATTTTCATCGGCTTGCCGCTGGCCCTGGCGATCAGCGCGGGGGCAGGCTTCGCGGCTTGGGACTACTGGTTCAGGGACAATCCCGGCTACCCGGTGAAGGTGATGAAACAGGCCGATCAGCTGCAGGAGCGTATCCTCTCGTTCGACAGCCACATCACCGTACCCATGGATTTCGGCACCGCCGGCAACGAAGTCGACAAGGACGGCGAAGGCCAGTTCGACCTGGTCAAGACCGGACGCGGGCGCCTGTCCGGGGCGGCGCTGACGATTTTCGGCTGGCCGGAAATCTGGAACGGCCCCAATGCGCCCCATCGCCCGACCGCCGGATTCATCGACGAGGCCCGACACGAGCAGGAAACCCGCTACAAGATCATCAGCGCGATGGTGCGTGACTTCCCCCATCAAGTCGCCATCGCCTACACCCCCGACGACTTCCGTCGCCTGCACGGCGAAGGCAAGTTCGCGATTTTCATCAGCATGCTCAACGCCTACCCGCTGGGCAACGACCTCAACGCCCTGGACAAGTGGGCGGCGCGCGGCATGCGCATGTTCGG
Organism: Pseudomonas sp. PDM27; assembly: GCF_019219205.1. NCBI lineage: Bacteria > Pseudomonadati > Pseudomonadota > Gammaproteobacteria > Pseudomonadales > Pseudomonadaceae > Pseudomonas > Pseudomonas sp. PDM27. Next base: position 91,942 of record NZ_JAHUWF010000015.1, read on the forward strand.
CTTCAGCTACGTGGGCAACAACGCCTGGGCCGACTCGTCGCGGCCCCTGCCGTTCTTCAATGATTCGCGGGACGCCCTCGGCGGGCTGTCGGACATCGGCAAGCAAGCGGTGCAGCGTCTCAACGACCTGGGCGTGATCATCGATGTGTCGCAGATGTCGACCAAGGCCCTGGAGCAGGTCGCGCACCTGAGCCGCACGCCGATGGTCGCCTCGCACTCGGCGCCGCGCGCCCTGGTGGACATCCCGCGCAACCTCAGCGATGCGGAAATGCAGTTGATCAAGAACAGCGGCGGCGTGGTGCAGATTGTCGGTTTCCCGACCTACATCCGCCCGCTGAGCCAGGCCACCCAGGACAAACTCAACGCCCTGCGCGCGCGCTTCGACCTGCAACCGCTGCAAGGCCTGGAGATGGCGCTGATGCCGGGTGACCCGGTGATCACCGTCTGGCCCGAACAGCGTTTCGGCGAATACGCCAGCCAGCTCTATTCGATCCTCGACGAAGAACCCAAGGCCAGCCTCAAGGATTACGGCGATGCGATCGATTACGCCGTGAAAAAAATCGGCATCGACCACGTCGGCATCAGTTCCGACTTCAATGATGGCGGCGGCCTCGACGGCTGGAAAGACGTCAGTGAAGCCCGCAACGTGACCGCCGAACTGATCAGCCGCGGCTACAGCGAGGCCGACATCGCCAAGCTCTGGGGCGGCAATTTCCTGCGGGTCTGGGACCAGGTGCAAAAGTCCTCCCGGCCCGTGGTCCAGAACTGATTATTTCCTTTTGCCAAAGCGAACCGAATCCATGACCAACCGTCGTTCATTCCTCAAGCAGGCCGGTATTCTGGCGGCCGGCATTCCCCTAGCCTCGGCCGTGAACCTGCCGGCACTGGCCGCGGCCCCGGCACCCTTGCCCAAGGACAAATGGGAGCAGTTGCGCCAATTGTTCACGCAGGACCCGAACTACCTGCACTTCGCCAACTTCCTGGTGACCTCGCACCCGCGTCCGGTGCGTGAAGCCATCGAGATGCACCGCGCCAACCTCGATCGCAACCCCGGCCTGGCCATGGACTGGCATCGCGGCGAAACCGAACGCCGCGAAGAAGAGGTGCGCGTCTGGGCCGGGCGCTATTTGAAAGCCAAACCGTCGCAGATCGCCCTGACCGGCAGCACCACCGAAGGCCTGGCGATGATCTACGCCGGCATCCACGTGCGCCCGGACCAGGAAATCCTCACCAGCGAACACGAGCACTACGCCGCCAACAGCGTGTTCGAATACCGCACCCAGAAAGACGGCACCCAGGTTCGCAAGATCAAATTGTTCGAAGACCCGTACAAGGTCTCGACCGCCGAAGTGCTGGCCGCGATTGAGCGCAACATTCGCCCCGAGACCCGCGTACTGGGCATGACCTGGGTGCACTCCGGCAGCGGCGTGAAGCTGCCCATCGGCGAGATCGGCAAACTGGTGGAAGAGAAAAACCGTGGTCGCGAGGACAAGGACCGCATCCTCTACGTGATCGATGGCGTCCACGGCTTCGGCGTGGAGAATGTCGACTTCCCGGACATGCACTGCGATTTCTTCATCGCCGGCACCCACAAATGGATGTTCGGCCCACGGGGCACCGGGATCATCTGCGCCCGTTCCGACGAGCTCAAGGACGTGACCCCGACCATCCCGACCTTCTCCGAAGCCACGCAGTTTTCCACGGTGATGACCTACGGCGGCTATCACTCGTTCGAACACCGCTGGGCATTGACCGAAGCCTTCAAGTTGCACCTGGACCTGGGCAAGGCCGAGGTCGCGGCACGCATCCATGACATCAACAGCTACCTGAAAAAACGCTTGCAGCAGCACCCGTCGGTGGAACTGGTCACACCCCTGTCACCGGAGTATTCCGCCGGTTTCACCTTCTTCCGCATCAAGAACCGCGACTGCGAAGAAGTCGCCAATTACCTGATGGATCAGCGCGTGGTGTGCGATGCCGTGGACCGTGATGTCGGGCCGATCATTCGAGTGTCGCCGGGGTTGCTCAATACCCAGGCGCACATCGACAGGTTGATGGAACTGCTGGCCAGCCGGCTCTGACCCACCGATTTCAAGAAGCGAGAACCTCTATGAAAAGCCCCCTCAAAAACCTGGGCGCCCTGATGCTACTGGGATTGCTCGGCAGTACCGTGCCAGGCTTGGCCCAGGCCTATACGGCGCCATTACCGGGCAAAGTGTTCAAGGATTGTCGTGACTGCCCGGAAATGGTCGTGCTGCCCGCCGGCACCTTCACCATGGGCACCCCGGACGACGAAGTCGGCCGCGAGCCTGATGAAGGCCCGATGCATGAGGTGACGTTCGACAAACCCTTCGCCATGAGCCGTTACCAGATCACCGCCGGCGAATGGAACCAGTACATGAAGGAAACCGGCATCACCCTGCCCGATGGCGACACCCGCCCCGGCCGCGCGTGCACCAATGGCAAGCCGAGCTACCCCCAGGGCCCGCGCCAGCCGGCGGTGTGCATGAACTTCGCCGAGGTCAGCGCCTACGTCGCCTGGCTGTCGATGAAAACCGGCCAGCACTACCACATCGTCAGCGAAGCCCAGCGCGAGTACGCGGCCCGTGGCGGATCGACGGGCGCGTTCCCCTTCCCGTTCGACCCCGGCACCGAATACAGCATCGCCACCCACGCCAACACCTACGGCCCGACCGACGGCTACAGCTACAGCTCGCCGGTCGGCAGCTACCCAGCGAATGCCTTTGGCCTGTACGACATGCACGGCAACGTCTACGAGTGGATCGCCGACTGCTATCACCCGGACTACGTCGGCGCACCCACCGACGGCAGCGCCTGGACCGAGCCCGACTGCGACACCCTGCGCATCCGTGGCAACGACTGGGGCGAAGCACCGGTGTTTTCCCGTTCGGGCAACCGCAACGACATCGACCCGCAGACCCGTGGCGACTGGATCGGATTCCGTGTAGTACGCAGTCTCTAACCTCCCCCTACCCCTTGTGGGAGCGGGCTTGCTCGCGAAGGCGTCGTGTCAGCCAACATCAACTTTTCTGACCCACCGCCTTCGCGAGCAAGCCCGCTCCCACAGGTTTTGTGTAACTCCCCCGCCACCCGTCCCCCACCCTTTAAATTAAGCCCTCCATCAGACGTTCTACTGGGTATCTGCCTCAAGACCCAAGGAACCCTCTGCTCATGACCCAGCCAACGCGCGGTGCAATTCATGAATTGTTCAGCCTCCTGAAACCGTTCCGGCTCGTCGTCAGTTTGTCGATCCTCCTGGGCATGGTCGGCGGCCTGAGTGTCACGGTGCTGCTGGCCACCATCAACAACGCACTGCATTCGCCGGACGGCCTGACCCAGGGCGTGGTCGCGCTGTTCGGTGGCCTGTGCCTGCTGGCCCTGGGCAGCTCGATCTGCTCGGACATCGGCACCAACTACGTCGGCCAGCACATCATTGCCAAACTGCGCAAAGAGCTGGGGGAGAAAGTGCTCTCGGCGCCCATCGAGCAGATCGAGCGCTACCGCAGCCACCGACTGATCCCGGTGCTGACCCACGACGTCGACACCATCAGCGACTTCGCCTTCGCCTTCGCGCCGCTCGCCATTTCCCTGACCGTGACCCTCGGCTGCATGGGTTACCTGGCGATGTTGTCGTGGCCGATGTTCCTGATGATGGTGCTGGCGATTGCCATCGGCACCGGCATCCAGTTCTACGCGCAGGGCAAGGGTATCCAGGGCTTCATGGCCGCCCGCGACGCCGAAGACGAATTGCAGAAGCACTACAACGCCATTGCCGGCGGCGCCAAGGAATTGCGCATCCACCGTCCGCGCCGCCAGCGCATGTTCGTCAAGGGCATCCAGGGCACCGCCGATTTCATCTGCGACACCCAGGTGCGCTCGATCAATACCTTCGTGATCGCCAAGACCCTCGGCTCGATGCTGTTCTTCGTGGTCATCGGCCTGGCGCTGGCCCTGCAATCCTTCTGGCCCAGCGCCGACCAAGCGGTGATGAGCGGATTCGTGCTGGTGCTGCTGTACATGAAAGGCCCGATCGAGCACCTGGTCAGCACCTTGCCGATCGTGAGCCGGGCGCGTATCGCCTTCCGCCGCATCGCCGAACTGTCGAGCCGGTTTTCCTCGCCGGAACCGCACCTGCTGCTCAACGACCAGGGCACCCCGCCGGTTGTGGTCAACAGCCTGCAACTGAACAACGTCAGCTACGCCTTCCCCGCCGCACCGGGCAGCGACGCGTTTCGCCTGGGCCCGGTGAACCTGAGCATCGCGCAAGGCGACATCATTTTCATCGTCGGCGAAAACGGCTGCGGCAAGACCACGCTGATCAAGTTGCTGCTGGGCCTCTACGCCCCGCAACACGGCGAAATCCTGCTCAACGGCCAGGGCATCGATGCGCACAATCGAGACGACTACCGCCAGTTGTTCACCACGATCTTTGCCGACTACTACCTGTTCGATGACGTGGTGCAGGGTGACCAGCACATCCCCGAAGATGCCAATGCCTACCTGCAACGCCTGGAAATTGCGCACAAGGTCAGCGTCAGGGACGGCAGTTTCACCACCACCGACCTGTCCACCGGCCAGCGCAAGCGCCTGGCGCTGGTCAATGCCTGGCTGGAAGAACGCCCGGTGCTGGTGTTCGACGAATGGGCCGCCGACCAGGACCCGACCTTCCGCCGCATCTTCTACACCGAACTGCTGCCGGACCTCAAACGCCTGGGCAAGACCATCATCGTCATCTCCCACGACGACCGCTATTTCGACATGGCCGATCAACTGGTGCGCATGGAGTCGGGCCGGGTCATCACCGAGCGCGCGAGCGCCTGACAGCGCTGGTTGCACGCAGGTTGTTGTTTTTTTGAAGTTTGTTTTCCGGTTTAGGCAAAGTGGTCCGTCTAATAATAATTATCATTAACTAAAAAACTGCACACACCCTTCTGGAGCGATTCGAGCAATGCAAAGCCTTACTCTGTCCCGCGCCCCCTTGGCATTAGCCATCGATCGGCAAAAGAAATTCCGAACGGTCGTGCCGGGCGCGCTGTTGACCCTGTTGCTGCTGGGCACTTCCCAGGTCGAGGCAGCCCCGGTGAACGTCAACGTGCCGGCCCAGTCGCTGGCCAGTGCATTGCGCGAACTGGGCCAGCAGACCAACCTGCAGATTCTCTACAGCCAGGACATGGTCAACGGCATCAAGTCCACGGCGGTGTCCGGCAACATGGAACCGGAACAGGCACTGAAAACCTTGCTGCTGGGGAGCGGCATCAATTTTCAGTTGAATGGCAACACTGTGTCGCTGGTGCCAGCGGTCGGTGACTCCAGTGCATTGCAGCTGGGTGCGACCTCCATCACTGGCGTGGCGTTGGGGCCGACCACCGAAGGCACGCACTCCTACACCAGCGATGAAGTGACCATCGGCAAAGGCAACATCAAGGTCAAGGACATCCCGCAGTCGGTGTCCGTCGTCACGCGCCAGCGCATGGACGACCAGAACATGAACAGCCTGCAGGACGCCATGCGCCAGGTCACCGGCACGACCATCAAGACCTACAACTCCGGCTCCAGCCTCAACGACGTCTACATGCGCGGCTTCCTCGTCGACCAGGTGCAGGTCGACGGCGTCTCGCAACCCACCGGCCAGGGCGACATGGCCACCAGTTTCGACCTGGCGATGTACGACCGCATCGAAGTGCTGCGCGGTCCATCGGGCCTGTACCAGGGCGCAGGTGAACCCGGCGGTACGATCAACGTGGTGCGCAAGCGCGCCCTGGGCAAATTCGCCCTCGGTGGCGAACTGGCCGCCGGCTCCTACGATCACTACCGTTCCATGGTTGACGTCACCGGCCCGCTGAACGACCAGGGCACCGTGCGCGGCCGCTTCATCACCGCCTACGAGAACAACCAGTCCTACGTCGACTACGCGCAGAACGAACGCCCGATGGTCTACGGTCGCCTGGAGTTCGACCTCGACCCGGCCACCACCCTGTCGGTCGGCGGCGCTTACCAGAAGAACAACTCCACCCCGGCCTTCGGCTTGCCGGCCTATGCCGACGGCACCTTGCTGGACGTTCCGCGCTCGACCTTCGTCGACGCCAAGTGGAACACCCTGAACGAGAAGGTCTGGGAATCCTTTGCCGAAGTTGATCACGAACTGGACAACGGCGGTCAGTTCAAGACCACCCTGACCTACCGCGATGCCGAAACCCCGGAGCGTAACTTCACCTGGGCCGACGGCGCGGTCGATCCGGCCACCGGTGACAGCTGGGCCGTGGCCTACGACTACTACACCCACATCAAGACCATCGGCGTCGACAGCTTCGTCACCACGCCGTTCGAGTTCGCCGATCGCCGCCACGAGTTCACCCTGGGCGCCGAGTACCAGCACCTGGACAAGGACTTCACCTACGGCGGCGGCGAGTACTTCCCGATCAACGTGTGGGATCCGGGCAGCATCGACATTCCCCGCAACGACTATGCGCACGTCAACGGCAACTGGTCCAAGTCCGACCAGTACGGGGTCTATACCCGTGCCAAGTTCAACGTCACCGACTGGCTCGACGTCATCGGCGGCAGCCGTGTGACCTGGTACGAAGCCGACGCGAAGAACGCCAACGCCTTCTTCAACAACTTCGGCGAAGCCCACACCAGCATCAACCGCAAGGTCGTGCCGTACGGCGCCCTCATCGGCAAGATCACCCCGGAACTGTCGACCTACTTCAGCTACACCGGCGTGTTCAAACCGCAGAGCGAAATCGGTGCGGACGGCGAGCCGGTCGGCCCGCGCGAAGGCAAGCAATACGAGATCGGCCTCAAGCGCGAGTTCTACGACGGTCGCCTGAACGCCAGCATCGCGGCCTTTCGCATCTACGATGAAAACCGTGCCGAATACGACAACAACTCCGGTGCCTACATGACCGAAGGCAAGGCACGCAGCGAAGGCTGGGAAACCGAGCTGAGCGGCAACCTGACCGAAAACTGGAGCATCGTCACCGGTTACGCCTACACCTCCACCAAGTTCCTGGACGGCGACGCGGCCAACAAAGGCAATACTTTCAGCACCATCACGCCCAAGCACAACTTCAACCTGTGGACCAAGTACGAGTTCACCGACGGTCCGCTCAAGGACTTCAGCGTCGGCGGTGGCGTGCGGGCGGTCAGCGACACCTACTACCAGCGTGACGTGAAGTTCCAGCAAGGCGGCTATGCCATCACCACAGCGCAGGTCGGCTACAAGTTCAACGAAAACCTGTCGTCGACACTGACCGCCAACAACCTGTTCGACCGCAAGTACTACGATCGCGTCGATGCGTCCTGGGGCACCAACTTCTACGGCGACCCGCGCACCGTGACCCTGAGCCTGCGCGCACAGTACTGATTGCCGGCGAACCTGTGGGAGCGAGCTTGCTCGCGATGACGATTGCACAGTCAACATCATCGTTGACTGACATTGCGCTATCGCGAGCAAGCTCGCTCCCACAGAAGTTGCAGCGGCCAAAGCCTTGCCCGATTCTGTTTTCTGTGGCGTGCATGTGACAACTCGGCGCTCTCTGCCTATCCTGCAAGGCAGTCTTTGCCCCCCCTCACAACACACCCTTCATGGATCGAAAATGGCGACGCCAGCGGATGACCCCAACAGTGCCATCAACGCGCAAGGTAGCCGCGCGAAGCTGTCCAGGCCCCTGCCCATCGACCTGCGCGGACTGATTCTTTTCTTCGTCCTGCTGTCGGTCCTCGCGACGTTGTGCAACAGCCTCTACGTCGCTTACCGGGTGCAGCGTCAGTCCCTGATCCATACCACGCTTGAGGCCAACGCAGCCTACGCCGCAAAAGTCGCTTCCAGCATCGGTGAGTTCCTCAATTCGGCGCACAGTCGCTTGAACTACAGCGCCAACACACTTGGCCGGCACTGGAACGACCCCGAAGTGCTGCGCAAAGAAGCCATCCGCCTGCAAGCCCAGGATGCCGACTTCAACTCCATTGCCGTTGTGGATGCGGCAGGCAAAGTCCTGCAGGCCTATCCGGATACCTCGCAGATAGTCGGCGCCACATTGACGTCGGAGGGCATCCAGCAGGCGCTCAAGGAACGTCGTCCAGCGGTCAGCGCCGCTTACGTTTCCGCAGCGGGCAACCTGGTGGTGTTCATTTCACAACCGGTTTTCAACCCGTCAGGAGCGCTCCTCGGCGTCGTCGGCGGCTCGGTCTACCTGCTCAAGCAAAGCACCTTTCATACGATCATCAGCCGTCACTTCCATCACGAAGGGACCTTTGCGTTCATCGCTGACGGTAATCGGCGGCTGCTGTATCACCCGGACCAGAAGCGCATCGGTGAGGTCCTGGGCTGGAGCCTGACGGTCGATGCGGCCTTGCGCGGCGAACGTGGCTCCCTGGAAGGCCCGAACTACAAGGGTGTGCCCATGCTCGCCGGTTTTGCCCAGGTGCCGGAGGCCAACTGGGCGGTTGTCGCACAACAACCCCGGGACCTCAGCCTGGCGCCGCTGGGACAACTCATGCGCGACATGGTCCTGGGCATGATCCCGGCCGGGCTGTTGGGCCTGGGGCTGATTTTGCTCGGGACCACACTGATCGCCCGCCCGTTGCGCCAGCTATCGGCCGCCGCCGACCAGTTGGCCGCCCCGCAAACGACCGAGCAACTGCGGCAAGTCCATGCCTGGTACCGCGACGCATCGGCCATTCGCCAGGCCATGCTGACCGGTGTGCAGCTGCTCCAGCAAAAGCTTGGCCAACTCAGCCACGAAGCGCAAAGCGATCCCCTGACCGGCCTGGCCAATCGAAGGGCCATGGGCGGCGTACTGGATCTGCTGGCAAAAACCGGGCAAGCCTATTCGGTGCTGGCGCTGGATATCGATCACTTCAAAAAGGTCAACGACACCTTCGGGCATGACGCCGGCGACGTGGCCCTGAAAGAGGTCGCCGGCATCCTCAAGCAGAACTCCCGGACCGGCGACCTCGCCTGCCGCGCCGGAGGTGAAGAGTTCGCGCTGATCCTTCCGGATACGCCGCTGGATACCGCCAGGGGCATTGCCGAACGGATACGCGAGCACATCGCGCAGACCGAGGTGCCGCAGGTTGGAAAGCTGACGATGTCCATTGGCGTGGCTTGCCGGAGTGCGGACACCCCGATGCCCGAAAGCGTACTGAAACTGGCCGATGAACGTCTCTATCTGGCCAAGCAGAGCGGGCGCAACCGGGTGATGGCGTAGACGTCGCTTAATGGCCGGGAAAACCCGGTCGATTCAGGCCGTCACTGCGTGGGCTCCTTGACTTCGTCCTTCGAACCACTTGAGGTCGCGGCATCCTTTTGCGCCGCTTGCGAATCGGCGCCGGAGTTTGAGCCCGCGGCCTCCTCGCCTTTCTTGTCAGCCTTCTCGTCTTTGGCTTCAGCAGCCTGCGGCTGGTTGATGCCAGGCACGGCAGCAGGCGGGACAGCGGAACCCGCCGTCGCGTTCTCGGCGACCAGCGCAAAAAACGAGCCCGTCGACAGCAGACCCGCAGCCATGAGGGCGAGCATTTTCCTGTTCATTATCTGGGTCTCCCCGGTGAGGTATAAAACCTTGGAAGACCCGGCATCGGGAAAGGTGCGGGCTCGCTGACGAACGGCGAGGCGCCGGGGTCAGGAACCGACTTTATTGTCGTGCGCGGCGGTCCGGAGTTGCTCGGTATCGACGCGGACAAACGTGGAGTCCCCGACAGCGGTCAGCACATCCCCGGCGAAAACCTCACAGATAACGCGACTTTTGCGCCCGACATCACCCTCGACTTTTGCCCGCAAGGTCAGACGTACGCCCATCGGGGTAGGCTTGATGTACTTGATGCCCAGGTTACCGGTGACGCAGGTGACGTGGGGCAAACTGCCCACTTCGCGCTGTTCGGCGCGGTAGTGATAAGCCATCGCAGCCCAGTTGGAGTGGCAATCGACCAGCATCGCGATCAAACCGCCGTAAACCAGACCCGGCCAGCCGCAATACTTGTCATCGGGCATATGCTCGGCCATGACATGCACCCCGTCTTCATGCCAGAAGCTCTTGATATGCAGCCCGTGCGGGTTCTGGCTGCCGCAGCCATAACAAACGCCTTCAGGCGCGGCGATGTCTTGAAGCGAAATGTCCTGCGTGGTCATGGCGTATTCATCCTTAGTGGCAGGTGGTTCAACGCGGACCGGGTCGCCCCGCCCCGCACCGCCTGATCAATATTGGCAGAAGCGAATCCGATTGCCGAACGGGTCGTAGACCTGCAACTCCTTGCCCCAGCCCTGCTGAACAATGTCCGGGCGTCCGTAGCCGTAGCGCTTGCCCAGCAGTTCATCCCTGAGCAGTTCGATGTTTTGCATCGGCACGAACACCGTCGAGCCCGGGCTGGCATCGCCGTGATGTTCGGAAAGGTGCAGGTGCAATCCGTCGCGGCTGATGCCCAGGTACAGCGGCAGATCAGCCTCGAAGCGATGTTCGAACTCGACGCTGAAACCCAGGAAATCCAGATAGAACTCCCGGGCCTTGGCTTCGTCGAAACTGCGCAAAATGGGGACGGGTTTATCGAAGGTAATGCCCGGCGCTGGCGGGGTATTGGCCTGGGCCAGCAGCGCCGACGCGGTGTTCCAGTCCTTGTAGCCCAGTTGCTGCGCGACCAGTTCCAGCGCGGTGGAATGGGTCACCGCCTGATTGCGCTCCTCCAGCGAGGCGCGCAACTGCTTGGCCATCTGCTTGGCTTGCTCGATTGAAAACATGTCTGCTCCTGTAGCCGAGATGCTTTGGTGCTCGCATTGCCAAACCTCGACCGTCAAGAGAGGCGACAGGGTTTGCATGAGGCGCAGATGCTTTCACCTTTCCCAGCGGGAGCGAGCGGCGGGCAGCATCGGGCCGATGTCGATAATACATAGCCGCCGGGGTCTGCGAAAGGTGTGCCCCGCTGCTGCCCACACCCCGAGGCCTGCGGTCTATTCCTGTAGGAGCCAGCTTGCTGGCGATGTTCTCAAGTGCGCCGCGTTTATCCAGTTCTCACGCGTCATCGTCAACGACCATCGCTGCGATGCGGCGACCCGACAAGCCAGCTCCTGCAGGTATTGCGTTATCCGTGTTTCCCGGGATTACGTGATGACCTTGTTTTTGGGGGGGCAACGACTCCGAAGATTTCAACGCTCTTTGACAAGGCATACCAGCAGGTCAAGAACCACTCGACAGCGCCTGTTTAAGCGGCCTACAGGTTACTTCATGAAAGCCACAACGCCTTGCGTCGTTGCCTACAGGTACGCCAGAATCCGCCGGCTTGTGCGCCTTGGGGGTGGTCGGTAACTTGGTTCGGGTCACTGATTGTCAGTGATCGGGTTTAGTAGCCCGTCTTACCATCCAAAATCGGTTGCATAAGCGTCCTTCAATCAGGTGTCCGCCTGCATTTGATGGTGGCTGTGTGCATGGCGCCTTCGGGTGCGCCGGATTTGGGTGGTAATCCGGTCTACTAACTTGCGCACAGCCGCCACCCTTCCGTTTAGTAGCGAGACAGGTTGCGGCTCAACTGAGAGGTTTACCATCCATGTTCAAGCCCACACCCAATCCGCCCGATTCCGACCCGGCCTCCCCACACGAAAGTCCCGAATCAAGACAAATCCACGAAACCGCCGAGCGCGCCTTCGATCCAGGCCCCAACATCATGGCCACCCCGCGCACACCCAGCACGATGTTCATCGTCAACCCCGAACTCAGTACCGAAACCCTGCTGGTGCACGCCTGTGAGTCGCTGGCGTCGGCCAATGTCATGGCCAACGATCTGGTGGATCATTTGCAGGGGACGAGCCGCCATGCGCTGTTGGGGATTGCGCAGGTGATCATGCTGGGGGAACTGGCGGTGAATCGGGCGCTGGATCGGCTTGATCCGCCCTGACCACAATCTCCGGATCACCGATAGACCTGTGGGAGCGAGCTTGCTCGCGATGGCGTTGGGTCAGACACATAGATGTTGAATGTACGACCGCTATCGCGAGCAAGCTCGCTCCCACAGGGGTTGTGCTTGACTGATCGATCTCAGGGCAATTCCCACAAATCAGACCAGATTTTCGCCAATCTGCGCCGCCAGTTGCACCAGCATCCCCGGCACTTCCTGGACCATCTCGCCCATGTGCATGAGTCGCTGGCGTCAGCCAATGTCATGGCCAACGATCTGGTGGATCATTTGCAGGGGACAAGTCGCCATGCGCTGTTGGGGATTGCGCAGGTGATCATGTTGGGGGAACTGGCGGCGAATCGGGCGCTGGATCGGCTTGATCCGCCCTGACCACAATATCCAGATCACCGATAGACCTGTGGGAGCGAGCTTGCTCGCGATGGCGTTGGGTCAGACACATAGAGGTTGAATGTTCGACCGCTATCGCGAGCAAGCTCGCTCCCACAGGGGTTGTGCTTGACTGATCGATCTCAGGGCAATTCCCACAAATCAGACCAGACTTTCGCCAATCTGCGCCGCCAGTTGCACCAGCATCCCCGGCACTTCCTGGACCATCTCGCTCATGCGCGTGAGTCGCTGGCGTCGGCCAATGTCATGGCCAACGATCTGGTGGATCATTTGCAGGGGACGAGCCGCCATGCGCTGTTGGGGATTGCACAGGTGATCATGCTGGGGGAACTGGCGGTGAATCGGGCGCTGGATCGGCTTGATCCGCCCTGACCACAATCTCCGGATCACCGATAGACCTGTGGGAGCGAGCTTGCTCGCGATGGCGTTGGGTCAGACACATAGAGGTTGAATGTACGACCGCTATCGCGAGCAAGCTCGCTCCCACAGGGGTTGTGCTTAACTGATCGACCTCAGGGCAATTCCCACAAATCAGGCCAGGCTTTCGCTGATCTGCGCCGCCAGTTGCACCAGCATCCCCGGCACTTCCTGGACCATCTCGCCCATGCGCGTGAGTCGCTGGCGTCGGCCAATGTCATGGCCAACGATCTGGTGGATCATTTGCAGGGGACGAGCCGCCATGCGCTGTTGGGGATTGCGCAGGTGATCATGCTGGGGGAACTGGCGGTGAATCGGGCGCTGGATCGGCTTGATCCGCCCTGACCACAATCTCCGAATCACCGATAGACCTGTGGGAGCGAGCTTGCTCGCGATGGCGTTGGGTCAGACACATAGATGTTGAATGTACGACCGCTATCGCGAGCAAGCTCGCTCCCACAGGGGTTGTGCTTGACTGATCGACCTCAGGGCAATTCCCACAAATCAGACCAGGCTTTCGCTGATCTGCGCCGCCAGTTGCACCAGCATCCCCGGCACTTCCTGGACCATTTCGCCCATGCGCGCAAAGTCGTGGGTCATGCCGGCCTTTACGTCCAGCGCCAAGGGTTGCCCCGCGGTCCGCAGTTTCTCAGCCCAGGCCAGGCCTTCATCGAGCAATGGATCGTACTCGGCCAGCCACAACACCGTCGGCGTCAGGCTTTCCACGCGCTCCGCATACAGCGGTGAAAAACGCCAGTCGGCGCGATCCGCTTCGCTGCGTTGGTATTGCTGGTAGAACCATTCCAGCGTGGTGGCTTCGAGCAGATAGCCTTCGGCGAATCGCGCCAGGGACGGGCGTTTTTTAACCGCATCGATCACCGGGTAGAGCAACACTTGCAGGCGCGGCACCAGCGGCCATCCCAGCGGGTCCTGGGCAATGGCGATGCACAGCGACGCCACCAGGCTGCCGCCGACGCTGTCCCCTGCCAGCGCTATGCGCCTCGCGTCCAGCCCCAAGGCTTGAGCACCGGTAATAGCCAGCCAGCGCGTCACGTCTTCGGCATCGTTGTAAGCAGTCGGAAAGCGATGTTCCGGCGCCAGCCGATAATCCGCCGACAACACGGCAAACTCCCCTGCCAGCGCCAGACGCCGGCACAGGGTGTCGTGGGAATCGAGGCTGCCCACCACGTAGCCGCCGCCATGGAAGTACAACAACACCGGGCGTGGTTCGTTGTCCGGTTGCGGTTTGGCGTACAGCCGCGCGTTGAGCACATGCCCGTCCCGCGCAGGCAGGCTGATCGCCGTCACCGTCAACGCGCCCGTCGGGGTGGCATCGAGCAACTGCGAGGTCTGTTCGAATTGCTGCCGGGCCTCGTCAGGCGTCAGCTCATGCATGGGTTGGCTTTTGCCGCTGAGGCGGCCGAACTCGGCCAGCTCCAGAAAACCTTCGATGTCCGGGTGCAATGCCATGGGCGGTAATCTCCAAAAATAAACAGGCTCGCCCAATAAACGAACCGTGAGGACCGTTCATTAGGGCGAGCCTGTTTTTGTCGCGTGCACGCCCTAGAACTGCGGCACCACCTCCCGGCCAAGCAGCGCCACCACGGCATCCAGGCACTCATCCTGCTGCAGGATATCGAAGTGCCCGGCCGTCACCGTTTGCACCTGGCGCAACCGCGGTTGCTGGCGTTCGAGCGTGGCGCGTTCGGCCGTCGGGTTGCCATCGGCCCACCAGCAATGCAGCCCGGCTTGCGGAATCGGCAGGGTGTCAACCTGCCGCGACAGGGCCTTCAAGCGTGTGCTGACCATGAACGTCTGGGCCAGCTCATCGGCACCGAGCAGCGCATACCCGCTGGTCTGATCGCTTTGGCTGTCGATCACCGCGCGAATGATCCGCGCCACGGCATCGTGGTCCCCCGCCGACTCGGTACTCAACGCCCGGGCGATCACCTCGCCATCCATGCCCAAGGCTGCACCGAGGAACTCGGCCAGATCCACACGCCACTCATCCGCACTGGCAACGGCATTGGCCTGGGTCGGTACAAAGCTGTCCACCAGACCGACGAACGCCACACGCTGGCCCTGCTGTTCGAACAGCTCACTCACCAGCAACGCCAAGGCCCCGCCCAGTGACCAGCCCAGCACGTGGTACGGCCCCTGGGGTTGTCGGGCGCGGATCGCCTCGACGTAGTCGGCGGCCATCTGTGAAAGCGAAATGTCCTGCCACTGTCGGTCGAGCAGCATCCGGCATTGCACGCCGTACACCGTGCGCTCACCGTCCAGGCGCCGGGCCAACGGCTCGTAATCGAACACCGTGCCGAAACCGGCGTGCAGGCAGAACAATGCCGGCTGATCCGCCACCAGCTGATTGAGCAGCAACAGCGGTTGCGGGCTCTGGCGCGCGGGCTGCTCGTCGACACCGGACAACCCGGCAATCGTCGGCTTGGCCATCATGTCGCGCAGCTTGATCTGGAAATCCGGCTCGTTCAGCGCACGCACTTTCGAGATCACCTTGAGGGTGCGCAACGAATCACCGCCCAATTCGAAGAAGTTGTCGGTGATGCCGACCTTCTCGATGCCCAGCACCTGTTGCCAGATGTCCGCCAGCGCCCATTCCAGCGGCGTGCGCGGGGCCACGTAGTCGCGGCCGGTGAAGGCCGGATCCGGCAGGGCCTTGCGGTCGAGCTTGCCGTTGGGCGTCAGCGGGAAGCGCGGCAGCACCACGACCTGCGTCGGCACCATGTAGTCGGGCAGGCTTTCGCGCAATGCCGCCTGGCAACGCGGGCCGAGGCCATCGTCTGCCGCCGCCACCACATAGCCCACCAATTGCGGCCCCTGGCCGTTGTCCCGCACGACCACCAGCGCATCGTTGACCCCGGCCTGCTCGCGCAAGCGGGCTTCGATTTCGCCCAGTTCGATGCGGAAGCCGCGCACCTTGACCTGATGGTCGATGCGCCCGACGTAGTCGAACACGCCATCTTCGCGGCGGCGCACCAGGTCACCGGTGCGGTACAGGCGCCCGCCTTCAGGGCTGAACGGATCGGCGACGAAGCGCTCGGCGCTCTGCCACGGATGACGATGGTAACCGCGCGCGACACCCCGTCCGCCGATGTACAGCTCGCCGACCATGCCCACCGGCAGCGGGTTGAGGTCCATGTCCAGCACGTGCAGGCTGCGGCTGCCGACGCGTTGGCCAATCGGCGCGTACATCGCCTGGCAATGGCCGTCGGCGGCGATCTTCCACAGCAGCGGCGTGACCACGGTTTCCGTCGGGCCGTAGCCGTTGACCAGGTATTGCGGCTTGAGTGTGTGCTTGACCCGCTCGAACGTGGCGTCCGGCACTGCATCGCCACCGAAGCAGTAGATGCGCACCGGCGGCGGATCACCGCCCTGCAGTTCGGCGTGCTCGGCCAGTTGCAGCAGGTACGCCGGGGGGAAGCAGGCGACGCTGATGCGCTGGCGGTGCAGCACGGCCAGGGTCTGCTCGGCGGTCCACAACGTATTGTCGCGAATGACCAGGGTCGAGCCGCTGATCAGCGCGGTGATCCAGCGTTCATGGGCGCCATCGAAGGCGAACGACATGAAGTGCAGTTCGCGATTGCCCGGGTCCATTTCGTACAGCTCGGCGATGGCCTGTACGTGCATGCTCAGGGGTCCGTGGGCGACGGCGACGCTCTTCGGTTTGCCGGTCGAACCGGAGGTGTAGATCAGGTAGGCCAGTTGCTCGGCGTGTACGGCGCACGATGGCGCCGCCACCTCGATGTCGAGGTTCAATCGGTCCACCGCGACCATCGCCGTGCCCGGATTCAACTGCGCTGTGTCGCGCAGCCGTTCCTGGGTCAGCAGCAGGCGCATGTCGCTGTCGGCCATCATGTAGCGCAGGCGTTCCTGGGGGTATTGCGGGTCCAGCGGCACGTAGGCGGCGCCGCATTTCATCACTGCCAGCAACGACACCACCAGCTCCAGCGAACGCTCCATGAACACGCCGATCACGTCTTCGGCCTGCACGCCTTGTTCCAGCAGATGCACCGCCAACGCATCGGAGCGCCGGTCCAGCTCGGCGTAGCTCAGGTGCTCGGCGTCGCGCTCGGCATAACTGAGCACCAACGCCGTGTGATCCGGTTGCAGTCGCGCACGCTGACGGATCAGCTCGTGCACCGGTGTCTCGTCACCGTCCGCCACCACTTGCAGTTCGCCGTCCAGCGCCCGGCCTTCGTCCAGGGTCAGCAGGCCCAGCTCGCCGACGGCACGCCCGGCGTCGTCGCACAGGCGCTGCATCAGGCTTTCCATGTGGCCGCGCAGGGTTTCGACGGTCGCCAGATCGAACTGGTCGCGCTGGTGCATGTACTCGATGCGCAGCCCCTCGTCGAGGCTGACCATCAGGTCCATGGCGAAGCTGGTCAGGCCGAAGTCGGACACGTCTTCAAAGCGCAGCGAGTCGCCGTTCCATTCGCGCAGGGTGCGGTCCACCGGCTGGTTTTCGAAGACGATGATGCTGTCGAACAACGACTGCCCACCCTGCCCGGCCCAGCGCTGGATATCGCTCAGCGGGGTTTGCTGGAAGTCGCGGATGTCGAGGTTGCAGGCCTGGATCTCGCGCAGCCAGTCACCGACGCGGGCCTCGGTCGGCACGCTGTTGACCACCGGCAAGGTGTTGATGAACAGCCCGAGCATGTTCTCGGAGCCGTTGAGGGTTTCCGGACGCCCGGACACGGTGGCGCCGAACGTCACCGTGCGCTGGCCGGTGTAGCGCTGCAACAGCAGCAACCACGCGGCTTGCACCAGGGTGTTGAGCGTCACCTGCTGTTGCTGGGCAAAGGCCTGCAAACGCGCGGTCTGCCCGGCACTGAGGTGCGTGTAGATCGCGTGGTAACCCGCTTGCGGCGCCTTGACCGGCAAGGCACGGGCCAGGTGCGTGGCGCCTTCGAGGTTGGCGAGTTTGCCTTTCCAGAACGCCTCGCTGGCCTCGGCGACTTGCTGGCCGAGCCAGTCGATGTAGTCGCGGTAGGCGGCCACCGGCTCGTGCTCATCGCCGCTGTAATGGCGCAGCACTTCACCGATCAGGCGCGACACGCTCCAGCCGTCCATGAGGATGTGGTGGTACGTCCAGATCAGGCGATAGCGGTCGTCTTCCAGACGCACCAGCAACAGGCGCAACAAGGGCGCGCGATTGAGCGAGAATCCGCGTTCGCGCTCCTCCAGGGCCAGTTGGCGGACGCGTTCAGGCTGATCATCCAGCCCGCGCCAGTCCAGCTCGGTCAGCAGCGCAGGCGCATCGCGCCGCACCACTTGCAGCGGTTCTTTATCGCCTTCCCAGAGGAATGCGGTGCGCAGAATCCCGTGACGTTGGGCGGCATCGGCCCAGGCTTCACGGAAACGCGCGCCATCCACGCCGCGCACGCCCACTTCGATCTGGTTGACGTACAGCCCCGAGTCGCCGTCCTGCACCGAGTGGAACAGCATGCCATGCTGCATCGGCGACAGCGGATAAACGTCCTCGACTTCGTCCGCTGTCAGTTCCAGCGCCTGATATTGCGCTTCACTCAGTTCGATTCTTGCTGCCGGTGCAACCACCGTCGGCACGGCTTGATCCGCCGCGACCGGTTGGGCGACCGTCGCCAGTTCGGCGAGGGTCGGATGGCTGAACACATGCTTGGGCGAAATGTTCAAGCCGGCCTTGCGTGCGCGGCTGACGGCCTGGATCGAGACGATGGAATCGCCGCCCAGTTCGAAGAAGTTGTCGTGCATGCCCACTTGCGGCACTTCGAACAACGCCTGCCACACGGCTTGCAGCGTCGCTTCCACGGCAGTGCGCGGCGCAACGTATTCGCGCACTTGCTGGTCCGGTTGCGGCAATGCGCGGCGGTCGAGCTTACCGTTGGGTGTCACCGGCAACTGATCGAGCAACAACACGTGGCTCGGCTGCATGTGCTCTGGCAGCGCGTTGCGCAGGTGTTGCTTGAGACGATCAACAGCGGCATCACCTACGACGTAAGCCACCAATTGCTTGGACTTGCCAACGTCCAGGGCGATCACCACGGCTTCGCGCACCTGTGGATGCTCCAGCAGGCAGGCTTCGATTTCCCCCAGTTCGATGCGCAAGCCGCGGATCTTCACTTGATGGTCGATGCGGCCGACGTATTCGATCACGCCGTCCTCGCGGTAGCGCGCCAGATCGCCGGTGCGGTAAAGGCGCTCGCCCTGCTCACCGAACGGGCTGGCGACGAAGCGCTCGGCGGTCAGGTCCGCACGGTTGTGGTAACCACGGGCCAGGCCGATGCCGCCCAGGTACAGCTCGCCCACACACCCCTGCACCTGCGGTTGCAGGCTGTCGTCGAGGATGTAGGTCACCAGGTTGGCAATCGGATAACCGATCGGCACGCTGAACCCGCCGTCATCGACACAGGTCCAGTGGGTCACGTCGATCGCCGCTTCGGTCGGGCCGTACAGGTTGTACAGGGCGACGTCCGGCAGGACACGGAACAGGCTGTGCTGCAAGTCTGCCGACAAGGCTTCGCCGCTGCACATGATCTGCCGCAGGCTGGCGCAACGCTCGAAGCCTTCGCCCTGGACAAACGCCTGCAACATCGACGGCACGAAATGCAGGGTGCTGACCCGGTACTGCTCGATCAGGCTGACCAGTTGCGCCGGATCGCGATGGGCACCCGGCTCGGCCACGGCCAGCCGTGCGCCGGTCATCAGCGGCCAGAAGAACTCCCAGACCGACACGTCGAAACTGAACGGGGTTTTCTGCAAGACGGTGTCGCGCCCGTCCAGCGGATAGGCGCCCTGCATCCACGCCAGGCGGTTGTACAAGGCATCGTGACGGTTGGCCGCGCCCTTGGGTTTGCCGGTGGAACCGGAGGTGTAGATCATGTAGGCCAGCGATTGCAGCTCGACCACGCAGGGCAGGTTTTCCTCGCTCAGCCCTTCGAGCAACGGCGCCATGTCGTCCAGGCAGATCGCCGTGGTGGCGGCCGGAATCGGCAACTGCTCAAGCAGATGACGCTGGGTCAGCAGCAAGTGCACGCCACTGTCGTCGAACATGTGTTCCAGGCGTTCGCGCGGGTAGTCCGGGTCCAGCGGCACGTAGGCACCACCGGCCTTCATGATCGCCAGCAAACCGATCACCAGTTCCAGTGAACGCTCGGCAGCGATGCCCACCAACACTTCGGCGCCCACACCCTGGCGGCGCAACAGGTGCGCCAGTCGGTTGGCCTGTTGATTGAGCTCGCGATAACTCAGGGTCCGGCCGGCAAACACCAGGGCCGGGGCCTCCGGGGTTTGCAGCACCTGGGCTTCGAAGCACTGGTAGACCGGGCGCACATCCGTCCAGTCCTGCACCGTGCGGTTGAAGCCTTCGACCAGCTGCGCCGTTTGCACGGCATCGAGCAGGCTCAAGCGCCCCAATGGCTGCTGCGGCGCGCAGACCATGGCATCGAGCAGCGCCACCAGCCGAGTGCTCAAACCCTCGATGGCTTCGGCACTGAACAGGGCCGTGTCGTAGTTGAAACGCAGGTCCAGGCATTCGCCCAGCTCGGCGGCAATGGCCAGCGGGAAACTGGTCTGGTCGTGGTTGCTGATGCCGGAGAATTTCAGCGCGCTGCTGCTGCCCTCCTCCAACGCTTGCGCCACCGGGTAGTTTTCGAACACCAGCAGGGTGTCGAACAGCGCCTCGCCGGAATGACCGGCCCAGCGCTGCACGTCCGCCAGCGGCGTGTACTCGACTTCGCGCAACCTGAGGTTGAGTGCCTGGACTTCATCGATCCATTGGCTGACCGTGCGCTCGGGGTGCGGCGTGGCGATCACCGGCAAGGTGTTGATGAACAACCCGATCTGCTGCTCGATGCCTTGCAGTTCACTCGGACGCCCCGACACCGTGGCGCCGAACGCGACCGTCGATTGGCCGGTGTAGCGCTGCAATATCAACAGCCATGCGGCTTGCAGCAGGGTGTTGGGCGTGACGCGGGCCTGGCGGGCGAAGCCGCTCAGGCGCTCGGTGGCCGCGCGGTCCAGGCTCAGGTGCAGGGTGCGATGACCGTTGCCCTGCCCTGCGACCGGCCCCGGCAAGGCGCCGGCCAGACGGGTCGGCTCGGTGAACGCCTGCAATTGCTCCAGCCAGAACGCTTCGCACGCAGCGCGGTCACGGGTGCCCAACCAGCCCATGTAATCGCGATAACGACCGACGCTCGGCGCGGGCATGATTCCGCAATACCGCTGCAGCACTTCGCCGAACAACTGCGAAGTGCTCCAGCCGTCCAGCAGGATGTGGTGGTTGGTGAAGATCAGGTGATGGCTGTCATCGGCGGTCTGCACCAGGGTCAGGCGCAGCAGTGGCGCCGCCGTCAGGTCGAAACCGCGCAGACGATCGTCCTCGGCCAGTCGCTCCAGCGCGTGCGGCAGATCAGGCCGGTCGCGCCAGTCGAGCAGGCTCATTGGCAACGTGGCGTCGGCCAGGATCACTTGCAGCGGCCGCGAGCCATTGCTTTCGCTGAAGAACGCCGCGCGCAGCACTTCATGGCGCGCCAGCGTCTGCTGCCAGGCGTTGCGGAATGCCTCGACGTCGAGCCCCTGTACATCCACGCGCATCTGCGGCACGTAGGCACCGGCATCCGGGGCGAACAGGCTGTGGAACAGCATGCCTTGCTGCATCGGCGACAGCGGCAGGATGTCTTCGATGCGGCTGGCCGCCAGCGGCAAGGCATCGAGCTGCGCCTGATCGACGCGCACCAGCGGTACGTCGCTCGGGGTCAAGCCACCGGCACCGCTCAGGCAATGTTCGATCAGCCGTTGCAACTCCATGGCATAGGCGTCGGCCAGGTGCTGCACGGTTTGCGCTTTGAACAGGTCGCTACTGAAGGTCCAGCTCAAGCGCAGTTGGCCAGCGTAGACCTGGCCGTTGATGCTCAGGCCCCGGTCCAGCTCGGCCGAGGCGCCCTGCTCGGCGCCGCCGCTTTCCTTCGCCGGACGCCACGGCGCCTGCTCGTCGAAGCTGGCATCGAACTGGCCCATGTAGTTGAAGGTGACCTGGGGTGACGGCAGCGCCTCAAGGCCAACGTCGGCCAGATAGCGCAGGATGCCGAAGCCGATGCCTTTGTCGGGCACGGCGCGCAGCTGTTCCTTGACCGCCTTGATGCTCGCGGCCAGGTCGTCGGCCGGGGTGAGCTTGACCGGGAAAATCGAGGTGAACCAGCCGATGGTGCGGGTCAGGTCGATGTCGTCGAACAGGTCTTCACGGCCGTGGCCTTCCAGTTTGACCAGGGTCGAGGATTGACCGGTCCATTGGCCCAGTACCCGCGCCAGTGCCGTCAGCAACAGGTCGTTGACCTGGGTGCGGTAGGCCGCCGGGGCGTCTTGCAGCAATTGGCGGGTCAAGGTGCTGTCGAGCACGGTTTCCACGCTGAACGCGTGCTGGCTGGCCAGGCTGCCTTGCGGGTTGTCCGCCGGCAGTTGCACCGCGACGTCCTGGTATTGGGCTTGCCAGTAAGCGGCTTGTTGCGCCAGCTCCGGGCTTTGCGCATGACGTTGCAAGCGTGTGGCCCAGGCTTGATAGGCGCTGGTCTTGGCTGGCAGGCGCAGCGGCTCGGCCCGACGTGCCTGAGCGTAAGCGGCTTGCAGGTCTTCGAGCAGCAGGCGCCAGGAAACGCCGTCCACCGCCAGGTGATGCACCACCAGCAACAGGCGCTGGCCTGCCGTGCCCATGTCCACCAGCAAGGCACGCAGCAGCGGGCCGTCCTGCAGGTTCAGGCTCGCCTGTGCGGCGTTGCACAAGTCGAGCAACTCATCGGCGTTCGCCGCCTCGCGCTGCCACAGCACATCAGCGCTGCTCCACTGCTCGGCTTGTGCCTGTTGCCAGACACCATCGACCGGATGCAAACGCAGGCGCAATGCGTCGTGATGCTCCAGCAATGCCGCCAGCGCCTGTTGCAGGCAGCCGCTGTCCAGCGGCTCGCGCAGTTCCAGCAATACCGACTGGTTCCAGTGATGACGGGCCTCGATGCGTTGTTCGAAGAACCAGTGCTGGACCGGCGTCAGCAACACGTCACCGCGCACCGGCCCCTGGTCGATGACCAGCCCGGCGCTGCGCACAGCGACTTTCGCCAGGCTTTGCACGGTCTGGTGCTGGAACAGGTCGCGCGGGGTGATGCGAATCCCGGCCTGACGCGCACGACTGACCACCTGGATCGAGATGATCGAGTCGCCCCCCAGCTCGAAAAAGTTGTCATCGATGCCTACGCGCTCGAGCTTGAGCACGTCTTGCCAGATCGCCGCCAACTCGGTTTGCAGCTCATCCATCGGCGCCGTGTAAGCCTGCTGCGCCAGCGCCGCATCAGGCTTGGGCAATGCGTTGCGATCCAGCTTGCCGTTGCCGGTCAGCGGCCAGTGCTCGAGTCTGATCAGGTGCGCCGGCACCATGTAGTCCGGCAGACCGCCCTGCAAATGTTCGCGCAGGGACTGGCGCAAATCCTTGTCGTCGTGGGTCGCGGTGAACCACGCCACCAGTTGCTGGCTGCCGTTGACCTGCGGTGCCAGGACCAGCGCTTGCTCGATGGCCGGATGGCTTTGCAGGCGGTCCTGGATTTCCCCCAGTTCGATGCGAAAGCCACGGATCTTCACTTGATGGTCGATACGCCCGGCGTACTCGATGCTGCCATCGGCGCAATATCGCGCCAGGTCGCCGGTGCGATACAGGCGTGCGCCCGGCTCAGCGGCGAACAGGTCCGGCACAAAGCGCGTGGCAGTCAGGTCGGCACGCTGGTGATAACCCCGGGCCAGACCGGCACCGCCGACGTACAGCTCACCGACGCAGCCCTTGGCCACCGGGTTCAGGCGCGGGTCGAGCACGTACCAGCGCAGGTCGGCAATCGGCTCGCCCAGCGGCGAGCTGTTGGCGCCATCGAGGTCGGCGCGGGACAGCGGGCGGTAGGTCACGTGCACCGTGGTTTCGGTGATGCCGTACATGTTGATCAGCAATGGCTGCCGGTCGTCGAAAGCGTCGTACCACGGCCGCAGGCTGGCCACGTCCAGCGCCTCGCCACCGAACACCACATAACGCAGGGCCATGCCTGACGCGTTGGCGCAGGCGAACGGCATCAACTGGCGGAAGGCCGAGGGGGTCTGGTTGAGTACCGTGACACCTTCATCACTGAGCAAGCGGGCGAAGTCTTCCGGGGAGCGGCTGACCGCGTGCGGCACGACCACCAGCTTGCCGCCGTAGAACAGCGCGCCAAAGATTTCCCATACGGAAAAGTCGAAGGCGTAGGAATGGAACAGGCTCCAGACGTCGTCCGCATTGAAACCGAACCAGTGCCCGGTGGCGCTGAACAGGCGGGTCAGGTTGCTGTGGGGCAGCAGCGTGCCCTTGGGTTTGCCGGTGGAACCGGAGGTGTAGATGACGTAGGCCAGGTTCGCGGCAGCGGTCAGGTTCGGCAGGTTGTCGGCGCTGGCCTCCTCGAGCCAGTCGCTGGCGTGATCGAGGCAGATCACTTCAATGCCTTCGTTCAACGGCAGGCGCGGCATCAGCGCCGAATCGGTCAGCAACAGGCGCGTACCGCTGTCGGCGAGCATGTAGGCCAGGCGATCCTGCGGGTAATCCGGGTCCAGCGGCACATAGGCGCCCCCGGCCTTGAGGATCGCCAGCAGGCTGACGATCATCTCCAGCGAGCGCTCCAGGGCGATGCCCACCAACACGTCCGGGCCGACCCCGCGTTCGCGCAGACGATGGGCGATGCGGTTGGCGCGGCTGTTCAGTTCGGCGTAAGTGAGGGTGATGCCTTCACAGGTCACGGCAATGTTGTGCGGATGCGCGGCGGCCTGGGCTTCGATCAGTTGATGGGCACACAGGGCATTCGCGGCTTCTGGCGCGTTGATTTCGGCGCTGCGATTCCAATCCAGCAAGGTGGCTTGCTGCTCGGAGGCGTCGAGCATGCCCAGGTCGGCCAAGGCCACACCGGCGTCGGTGCAGATGGCCTGCAACAGGTTTAGCCAGTGCCGGCCGAGACGCTCGATGGTCGCGGCGTCGAACAGTTCGGTGGCATAGACGAACGACGTGTGGATGCCCTCGTCGCTTTCGACGGTGTCGAGCATCAGGTCGAACTTGGTGGTCTTTTCGTCCCAGATCAGCGGTTCGACGCTCAGGCCCGGCAAGTCCCAGCGTTGCGGGTCGCCACTGTGGCGCTGGTGGTTGAACATCACCTGGAATAGCGGCGTGTGGCTCAGGCTGCGCTCCACGCCCAGGCCATCGACCAGTTGCTCGAACGGCAGGTCCTGATGAGCCTGCGCGCCGAGCGCTGCGGCCTTGACCTCGGCCAGCAATTGCACAAACGGCTGGTCGGCCCGGGGCTGGCTGCGCAGCACCTGGGTGTTGACGAAAAAGCCCAGCAGGTTTTCCACGTCCTGGCGGGTACGGTTGGCAATCGGCACGCCGACGCGAATGTCCTGTTCGCCACTGTAGCGATGCAAGAGAGTCTGCAACGCTGCCATCAGCAGCATGAACAGGGTGCAGCCTTCGCGGCGGGCCAGCTCGCGCAGTTGCGCCGTCAACGCAGCGGGGATTTTCAGCTCGACGCTGGCGCCCTGCTGGCTCGGGATCGCCGGGCGACGGCGGTCGGTCGGCAGGTTCAGCGGTGGATGCTCGCTGCCCAACTGCCCGCGCCAGTAATCGAGCTGACGCTCGGCTTCACCGGCCTCCAGCCACAGGCGCTGCCAGCGGGCGAAGTCGGCGTATTGAATGCCCGGCTCCGCTAGCTGCGCAGCCTGCCCTGCACTGAGTTGTCCATAGAGTTGGGTGAACTCCTGCAACAGGATCGGCAGCGAGCCGCCATCGGTGACGATGTGATGGAAGGTCAGCACCAGCACATGTTGCCGGGCATCGAGGCGGATCAAGCGGCAGCGCATCAACGGGCCGTGCTGCAGGTCGAATGGCTGCTCGGCGTTGAGGGCGATCTGGCGTTGCAGTTCGATGTCGTCGGCGGCACTGACCTCGACCAGCGGGGTGTCCATCTGCGGGTGGATGTGCTGCAGCACTTGCTGTTCGTCGAAGACGAACGTGGTGCGCAACACCTCATGACGTTGCACCAGTGTCGCCAGGGTCTGCGCCAATGCATCGCGGTTCAGCTCGCCATTGAGGCGGAAGGCACCGGTCAGGTTGTAGGCCGTGGCCTGGGGCTGCATCTGCCAGAGGAACCACAAGCGCTGCTGCGCGTAGGACGCCGGCAGCGTGTCGACGGCGCGGTCCCGTGGCGGGATCGGCAGCAATTCCAGGGTCAGCCCCTGAGCGTGCATCTTTTCTTGCAACGCACGCCGGGCGTCCGCGCTCAAGCCGCAGAAACGCTGGGCCAGGGTCATCATTCTGTCCGGTGCAGCACTCATCGCGCGTGTTCCTCATCCACTTCGTCGAACAACGCTTCGAGGGCGTCTACATCGTTTTCCTGGTGTTCACTTTGCTGGCGGAACTGCTCGATCTGTGCCGCCAGGCGTTCCAGGGTGTCGCCGTCGAAAAACAGCTTGAGCGGGATCGCCAGGTTCAGTTCGTCCTGAATCCGCGCGCGAATGCGCGTGGCCAGCAGCGAGTGCCCGCCCAGTTCGAAGAAGCTGTCGTGCACGCCGACGCGCTCGACATGCAGCGCTTCGGCCCAGATCGCCGCCAGGGCTTTTTCCAGGTCGTTGCGCGGCGCGACGAAGGCGCTGCGACGCACATCGAGATCGAGCAAGGCCTGGCGATTGAGCTTGCCATTGGGCATCAGCGGGAAACCTTCCAGCACCTGCAAGCGCGCCGGCTGCATGTGCTCGGGCAGCGCCTCGGCCAGATGGCTGCGCAATTCGTTGAGGCGGATGTCGGCGGTGTCGGCCGGGGACACCACGAAGCCCAGCAGTTGCGGGCCGGTCGGGGTTTCCCGGGCGATGACGGCGGCGTCCTCGATGCCCGGCGCGCTGCGCATGGCTGCTTCGATTTCGCCCAACTCGATGCGGAAGCCGCGGATTTTCACCTGGTGATCGACACGGCCCAGATACTCCAGCACGCCATCGGCGCGATAGCGCGCCAGGTCACCGGTGCGGTACAGGCGTTGGCCCGCCGCGTTCGCGAACAGGTCGGGGACAAAACGTTCAGCCGTCAGCGTGGCACGCTGCAAGTAACCCCGGGCAATACCGGCACCGCCGACGTAGAGTTCACCCTCGGCGCCCACGGCCACCGGTTGCAGGTCCGGGCCGAGCACGTGAATGCGCATGCCGGCAATCGGCTGGCCGATCGGGATGCTGTCGGCGTCCTGGCCGAGCGGCAATTCCCAGGCCGAGCACCACACGGTGCCTTCGGTCGGGCCGTATTCGTTGACCAGTGCCACCCCCGGCAATGCCTCGCGATGTCGCTGCACCAGGGCGTTGCTGCAGGCTTCACCGGCAACGATGACGCAGGCCAGGGTCTGCTGATCGAGGTGTTCGAGAATCTGTGCGTGATACGACGGCAAGGTCAGGTAGTGGGAAACCTCTTCCTGGCGGATCAGCGCCGCCAGCCTGGCCGGATCCTTGTAGCTGTCCTCGTCCGGCAGGCACAGCATCGCGCCCTGCCCCAGCGCCCAGAACACACCGGCCACCGAGCTGTCGAAGGAGAACGATGAGAGCATCAGGAACGCGCGCAGCGGCTGGCGATAAAACCCAGTGCGCGCCAGGGTCGAGGCCACGGCGTTGGCATGGCTGATCATCACGCCCTTGGGTTTGCCGGTGGAGCCGGAGGTGTAGATGACGTAGGCCAGGTTGGCGCTATCGCCCTGAGGCGCAGGTTCGGTTTGCTCGGCGGCCCAGACGTCGGCCTCCGGCATCAGGGAAATTATCCGCTCATGACTCAATGCGTCGGGCAGCGGCTGGCAGGCCAGCAGCTGGCGCGCGCCGGTATCGGCGAGCATGAACGCCAGGCGCTCGATCGGGTAGTTCGGGTCCAGCGGCAAGTACGCAGCGCCGGCCTTGAGCGTACCCAACAAGGCAATGACGATTTCCAGCGAGCGCTGGCCGTAGACCGCGACAATTTCATCCGCCGCCACACCTTGGGCGCGCAAGGTATTGGCCACCTGGTTGGCGCGCGCATCCAGCTCGGCATAGGTCAGGCGCTGACCGTTGATGCTCAGGGCGATGCGTTGCGGATGCAGGCGCGCCTGCTCGCTGAACAATTCCTGCAGGAAACGGCATGGCAAGGCCTGCCCGGTGGCGTTCGGGTTGAAGCCCTCGATCAGGCGGGTCAGCTGTGCCGCATTGAGCAGATTTTCCTGAGCCAGGGTCAGCTCGGGCGATGCCAACAATTGACGGCTGAACTCGACAAACTGCTCCAGCCATTCGGTCAGCATCGATTCCGGCAGCGCACCGTCGAGACACGACAGCTGCAACTGTTCGCCCTGAACACGCAGGCGCAGGACTTCGGGGTTGGCGTCGTCCACCTCGATACCGGCGTCAGGGGCGGCTTGATAGACGAAGCCGTAACGCAGCGGCGCGCTGCCTTCGGCGCTCAGTTCGAATTCGTTGAGGCAGTCGAGCCAGGAAAGCGACTGCTCAACGCTGGCCGCAAAGGTGGCCAAGGCTTGCGTCAGTGTCTGCTGGCTACGGTGCTCGAAGGCCACCGGCAGACGCCGGGCGAAACGGCCGAGGGTGGCGGCGGTCTGCTCGTTACGACCGTCCACCTGCCAGCCCATCAGCAGCTTTTCCTGCTGGCCGATGCGTGCAACGAACGCGGTCCACAGCAACAGCGCCAATTGCTCCGACTCAACGCCCGCGTCAACAGCGGCCCGTTGCACGCCAGCCAACCATGGGCCGTCAATCAAGGTGGCCTGACGACGAACCAAGGTGACATCGAGCGCTTTTTCGAAGGGCAAGCGGTGGGTCACGGCGAACTGCTGTTGCAGGTTGCGCCAGAACGCGGCGCCCTGGTGGCCGATGTCTTCTTCGCGCAGCTCTTCCTGCCAGGCGCTGTAATCCAGGTATTGCAGCGCGTCCTCGTCTTCGACCAGGGTTTCGCCGCGCAACAGACTGGCGAGTTCAGCCGACAGCACCCGCAGCGAGGCCTCGTCGAAGCTGCACGCCGGGGTCAGCAGAGTGACGATGGATTGCCCTGCTTCGCCCTCGACCTGTGCCACCACCAGCACTTGATTCGAATCTTCAACCAAGACTTCACGGCTGCGGCTCAAGGCCTCGGCCACCGAAGGCTGGTCGCCCAGCACTGTCAGTGGCAGCGCTTCGCACAGGCTCTGCACCGGCCACTTCATGCCCGGCAAGCGGCGGTACACTGTGCGCAGGGTTTCGTGACGCTGGCCCAGTGTCTCCAGCGCCGCCCGTAGCGCCCGGGCATCCACTGGCCTGGCGACCGGCAATGTCAGGGCGGCGAACAGCGGCTGGGCGCCCAGTTCCTGGACGCGCAAATAAAAGGCCTGCTGGGCCGAAGTCTGGAAGACGTCTACCGAAGGTTCGAGGGCGGTGGTGTTCATGTCGGGGGTCCTTATTCCTGATCCAGGTCGGCGCTTTTCTGCGCGATGGCCATGGCCGTGAGGATTTTTCTGTAGCCGGTGAATTCGTTGCGCGCATGCACGCTGAGGATGTTGTCGAGCAGGACCACGTCGCCCTTCTCCCAGGCGAACTCGACCATCACCTCGCGGTAGATGCCTTGCAGGTGACGGATCACGTCGTCGGGAATCGGCGAGCCGTCGCCGAAGAAGGTGTTCTGCGGCAGGTCTTGCGGGCCGAATTCACGCAGCAGGTTGTCGCGGATGCTGTCCGGCAGGGTCAGCGCGTTGAAGAAGGTGCCGTGGTTGAACCAGATGCGCTCGCCGGTCAGCGGGTGACGCACGATGGCCGGGCCGTTCTGCCGCGTGCGCAGGCGGTTGCCGGACTTCCACTCGGCCTGGATACCGATCTTGGCGCAGTAGGCTTCGACCTCTGCGCGGTCCTCGCTCTGGAACACGGTCTGCCACGGCAGGCCCATGCCGTCGCCGTAGTTGCGCACGTACATGATGCGTTTACGGGCAAATTCTTCGCGCACCGCCGGGTCGATCCGCGCGAGGATCCGGCGGGTATCGCCGAAGGGTGTTTCGCCGCCGGTGGCCGACGGGGTGTCGCAGTAGAAATACAGGTGACGCGGGAACACCGGCGAATACGAGTGTTCGTTGTGCGGGAAGATTTTCTCCGGCGCCGGGTAATCGGTGGAGCTGTAGATCTTGAACTGACCGGTGATCTGGGTGCGTGGCGAGGCGCGGAACAGGTACTCCAGCGCACCGCCGGATATCGCATCGACGCAGCGGTTGAACTCGCCGATATCGGCCACCTGGAAGCCACGGAACAGGATCACCGCGTGCTCCAGCAGCTTGCTTTCGATCAGCGCGCGATTCTGGCTCGCCCATTCCACCAGGTTCACGCCAGACACGGCCGGGCGGCACACCAGCGGCATGCTGTGGCCTTCGAACATCGGCGCAAAACTCACCAGCCGCGTCGGATCGGTGGACAGGCTTTTGCGGGCACCACGACCCATCTTGGGAATGGACTTGGTCGTTGAAACGGTCATAAACCCCTCCAGAAAATGTTGACGGCGGCGCTAAAGGACGCCGTCGCCTGTATCAGTCCGCTGCGGTTTGCGCGGTCGACGCGCCCCGGTTCGCCGAGCGGCGCTTGATCGCCATGGCACCACCAAGCAGGGCCTTGCGTTGCTCGTTCAAGCGCGCATCGGCACGGCGCTGGACATCGCTGGCCAGGTTCAGCAACTCACCGACCTGCAATGGCTCAGCGCCTACCAACGCCTCGAGCACCGCCCGGATCTGTTCGAACAGACATTCCAGCGTGCTCGGCAGGTACTGGCCGGCCGGTGTCTCGAAGCTCAGGTGGATGTGCTGCACGTCGTTGTAGAACGCAGCGACCATGCCGATCTCGGCGGCCTGACGCCCTGACGGGAAATCCTCCACGTGCAACCCATCCATCGAGGGCAATCGACCGACGCCTTCCTGGTAAATCAGCTTGATGTCGAACAGCGGCGAACGTCCGGCCCGGCGCGGCAAGCGCAAGGCTTCCACCAGGCGCTCGAACGGCAGGTCCTGATGGTCCGAAGCCTCCAGCACCGCCCGGCGACAGGCCTCCAGCAATTGCGCTGCCGGCTGCCCGGCATCGACTTCCACTTGCAGTACTAGTTGGTTAACGAAGAAGCCGACCATTTCTTCAAGCTCGGCTTGATTTCGGTTGGCGATATCGGTGCCGATGCGCACCCGACTGACCTCGGTACGCTGGCGCAACACCAGGGTGAAACCGGCCAGCAGCAGCATGAACAGCGACAGGTCGCGCTGTTGGGCAAAGTCGCGCAACTGCTGGCTGAGTTCGGCACTGAAGGTGAAATGCGCGCTGGCTCCTTCTTGCGCCGTGCGTCGGTCGCCATCGGCGGGCAGCTCCAGCACGGCTTGCGGCTCGGCAAGGCGCTGCTGCCAGTAGTCGAGCTGGCGTTGCAACTCGCCGCCCTGCTCCAGCCACTGGCGCTGCCATTTGGCGAAGTCGGCGTACTGCACGCTGTGCGCCGGCAGTTGCGGGGTCTGGCCACGGTTGAAGGTTGGATAGAGCGTGACGAATTCATTGATCAGCACGCGGAACGACCAGTCATCGGCGACGATGTGATGCACCGTCAGCAACAGCACATGTTGGTCAACTGCGACCCGCAGCACCCGCACCCGCAGCAACGGACCGTGGCGCAGGTCGAATGGCCGCGCGACCTCCTCGCGGGCCAGGTGCTGCGCCTCGACGTCCGGCGCCGGCAGATGCCGCAGGTCGCCGGCCTCGAAGCTCAACGGCAATTGCCGGTGTACCCGCTGCCAGGTCTGGCCGTCTTCCTCGTAGAAGGTGGTGCGCAACACCGCGTGGCGCTGCACCAGGGTTTCAAAGGTCTGGCGCAGGGCGTCGAGGTTCAGCTCGCCGCGCAGGCGCAAGGCACCCGGCATGTTGTACATCGAGCTGTCCGGCTCCAGGTTCCACAGGAACCACAGGCGCTGCTGGGCAAAGGACAGCGGCTGGCGTTCGCCAGAGGTATCCGCCACCAGCGCCGGGCGTTCACAGCGGTGTTGCAGTGTCTGTACCTGTGCGGCGAAATCCTCAAGGCGCGGGTGTTCGAACAGGCTGCGCAGGCTTACCGACAGCCCCATGCGCTGGCGGATCTGCGAGACGATTTGCGTCGCCAGCAAGGAGTGCCCGCCCAATTCGAAGAAGCTGTTTTCGCGGTCGACGCGATTGACCTGCAGCACCTGCTGCCAGATCTGCGCCAACTGGATTTCCACTGCCCCCTGCGGTGCGCTACCGGTTGCGGCCTCCCAGACTGGCGGGGCCGGCAATGCGGCGCGGTCGAGTTTGCCGTTGCGGTTGAGGGGCAACGCGGCCAGCACCACCAGTTGCGTCGGCAGCATGTAGTCCGGCAGGCGCTCGCCCAAGGCGCGGCGCACAGTGTCGGTGAGTTGCCGCGCATCGGCGTCCAGCTGTTCATCCGAGGCCGGCACCACGTAGCCGATCAACTGCTTGCCGCCGACGCCTTCGTGCACCAGCACTGCGGCTTCGCTGATCATCGGCAGGCCTTGCAGGTGCGCCTCCAGCTCACCCAGTTCGACGCGGAATCCGCGAATCTTCACCTGGTGATCGATACGCCCCAGGTATTCCAGTGCGCCGTCCTCGCGATAGCGCGCCAGGTCGCCGCTGCGGTACAGCCGTGCCCCCGGTGTGGCGGAGAACGGATCGGCAATGAAACGCTCGGCGCTCAACCCCGGACGCTGGTGATAGCGCTGGGCAAGCCCGGCGTCACCGCCGATGCACAACTCGCCGACGCAACCGGTCGGCAGCAGGTGGCCTTCGCTGTCCAGCACATACAACGCACGCCCCGGCAGCGCGCGGCCAATCGGCACGCCAAGGGGGTTGCGGGTATCGGCCAGGGTGCATTCGTGGGTACTGGAAACGACCGTGGCTTCGGTCGGCCCATAGGTATTGAGCAGGCGCACATCGCCCAGACCGGCGGCATGCCACAACTTCAGGCCTTCCAGCGACATGGCCTCGCCACCGACGTGGACCTGACGCAAGCGCCCTTTCTCACGCTGCGGTTGCGCAGCCCACTCTTGGGCCAGCAAGAACCAGTAGGCGGCCGGCAGGTCGGCCAGGGTCACGCCGTGCGCGATGATCTGCCGATAAAGGGTGTCGGTGTCCCACAAGTCATCGCCGCGCATCACCAGCGCCGCGCCCACGCACAGCGGCGGGTAGCACTGCTCGACAAAGCCGTCGAAGCTGAAGGTGGCGAATTGCAGCACACGGTCTTGCGCTGTGAGTTGTGAATAGTCCGCAGCGATCACGCAAAACTCGCGCAGCGCGGCGTGGGCCAGGCACACGCCTTTCGGGCGTCCGGTGGAACCGGAGGTATAGATCAGGTAGGCGAGGTCTTCCGCGCTGGCGAGGTTTTCCGGGTTTTCGGTGGAGTAACCGTCAACGCTCGCCTCCAGCGCCAGGCGCGGCAAACCTTGCGGCAGCGCTACATCGGTGAGCAAGCCCGGTTGCGCCAACAGCAGGTCCATGCCGCTGTCTTCGATCATGTAGGCCAGACGCTCGGCCGGGTAATCCGGATCGAGCGGCACATAACCGGCACCGGACTTGAGGATGGCCATCAGGCTGACGATCAACTGCGCATTGCGCCGCACCGACAGGCCGACCCGTTGCCCCGGCGCCACACCCAGGGCGCGCAGACGATGGGCGAGTTGGTTGGCTTGCGCATTGAGCTGGGCGTAGGTCAGGCACTCGTCGCCGACCATCACCGCCAGTGCATCGGGCGTGCGTGCCGCCTGTTGCTCGAAACGCTGATGGGCCAGCAACGGGCTGTCGAGTGGCGGCGCAGGTGGACGCGAACCGGCCAACACCTTTGCTTGAGCCTGTGCATCGAGCAAGCTGATCGCGCCCAATGCCTGCTGTGGCTGTGCGACGAACTGCTCCAGCACCTGCAACAGGCTGGCGCCCAACTGGCTGATCTGCGCCGCGCTGAACCGGCTGCGGTCGAAGCTGAAATCCACACGCAGGGTGGCGCCGACTTCGATACCGAGGGTCAGCGGGTAGCTGGTGATTTCGTGATTGCGCAGCGCGCCGAAGGTCAGGCCCGCCGGCGCACCTTGCTTGAGGGCTTCGGCCACCGGGAAGTTCTCGAACACCAGCAGGCTGTCGAACAGCGCCCCCTGTTGCCCGGCCCAGCCCTGGATGTCGTACAGCGGCACGTGTTCGAACTCGCGCAGGCTCAGGTTCAGTGCTTGCAGGTGGTTGAGCCATTGGGCCACCGACTGCCCTGCCGGCGGCGCGGCAATGATCGGCAAGGTGTTGATGAACAGCCCCAATTGCTGCTCGATGCCCGGCAGCGGTGCGGAGCGTCCGGCCATGGTGGCGCCGAACGCCACGCAGGATTGGCCGGTGTAGCGCTGCAACAGCAGACCCCAGGCGCCTTGCAGCAAGGTATTGAGGGTGATTTTCTGCTGGCGGGCGAAATCGCCCAGGCGCTGTAGCGCGGCGCCCTCAAGGGTCAATTGATGCTCGCCCATGCCGCGCCCTTCGACCGGTGTCGGCAAGGCTTGCGCCAGCAGCGTCGGCGTTTCCAGTGGCGCCAGCGCTTGCTT
Organism: Pseudomonas sp. PDM27; assembly: GCF_019219205.1. Classification (NCBI taxonomy): domain Bacteria; kingdom Pseudomonadati; phylum Pseudomonadota; class Gammaproteobacteria; order Pseudomonadales; family Pseudomonadaceae; genus Pseudomonas; species Pseudomonas sp. PDM27. The sequence continues at coordinate 126,303 of NZ_JAHUWF010000015.1, forward strand.
CCAGAACTGCTCGGCGGCCAGCAGCGGCTGCTGTTGAATCCAGCCCAGATAATCGCGGTATTGCCCCAACGGCCTGGCCAGCGTCTGCCCGGCATACTGCTGGATCACTTCGCCGAGCAACTGCGCGTTGCTCCAGCCGTCCATGAGGATGTGATGGCTGGTGTAGATCAGGTGCCAGTCTTCAGTGCCTCGGCGCACCAGCACCAGGCGGAACAACGGCGCGGCGCTGAGTTCGAAGCCGCGACTGCGCTCCTCGGCGGCCAGTGCATCGAGGTCGAGGTCGGCGGCTTCGATGACTTGCAGTTGCAGTTCGATCTGGCGATGAATCACCTGGTGCGCAGATTCCAGTCCTAACCAGTGGAAGCTGCTGCGCAGGATGTCGTGTCGGTTGATCGCCGCCTGCCAGGCCCGGCCGAATGCCGCCAGTTCCAGTCCCTGGATGTCCAGGCGCAATTGATTGATGTAAGCCTCGGCCTGGGGTTCGTAAAGGGTGTGGAACAGCATGCCCTGTTGCATCGGCGTCAGCGGGTAAACGTCCTCGATGCTCGGCGCCGGGACAGGCAAGGCATCGAGTTGCGCCCGGGTGATGCGCGCCAGCGGGAAGTCCGACGGCGTGACCTGGCCTGGCGTTGTCGCGCAGCAATGTTCGATCAGTGCCTTGAGCTCTTCGGTGTAGGCATCGGCCAGTCGCTGCACCGTGGACTCGGCGAACATGTCGCGACTGAAACCCCATTGCAGCGAGAGCTGCCCGCCATACACCTGACCTTCCACGGTCAGCCAGTTGGCCAGCGGCGCATCATCGCCCTGGGCCTGGCCAGCACTTTCCACGGCCGGGACGAACAGCGCAGCCTCATCGAACTGACGGTCGAACTGCCCCAGGTAATTGAAGGTGATGCGAGGCGCCGGCAGGTCTTGCAGAAGCTTGCGCTGCGCCGGTTCGCCGAGATAGCGCAGCAGCCCATAACCCAGGCCTTTGCCGGGAATGGCGCGCAGTTGCTCCTTGATCGACTTGATCGAATGCGCCGCCCCGGCCTCGGGTTGCAGGCGCACGGGAAACAGGCTGGTGAACCAGCCGACGGTGCGGCTCAGGTCGAGGTCGTCGTCCAGGTCTTCGCGGCCGTGGCCTTCGAGCTGGATCAGCGTCGAGCCCTGCCCGCTCCAGCGGCAGATGACCCGCGCCAACGCCGTGAGCAACAGGTCATTGACCTGGGTGCGATAGGCCGCCGGTGCCTGTTGCAGCAATTGACGGGTCAGTTCGGCGTCCAGTGTCGATTCGATCTTGTGCCCGTGGCGCTGCTGCAAGCTGCCCTGCGGATACTCACACGGCAGGTCCCGGGCATCCGCCAGCTGCGCCTGCCAGTACGGCATTTGCCCAGACAAGCTGCCGGCATGCTGTTGCAGGTGCGCGGCCCAGGCTTGATAGGCGCTGGTTTTCTCGGGCAGCGCCACTTGCCGGTAAGCCTGTTGCAAGTCTTCGAGCAGCACCCGCCACGACACGCCATCCACCGCCAGGTGATGGACCACCAGCAGCAGGCGCTGGCTGCCATCGTCGAGGTTGACCAGCAAGGCGCGCAGCAGCGGCCCGTTGGCCAGATCGAGGCTGCGTTGCGCTTCATCGCACAGCGCAGTCAGGGCTTCGGCGGAAGACGCCCGACGCAGCCACAACCCAACGGATTCGACCTGCGGCCCATGGTGTTGCTGCCAGCCTTGGGCACCGTCGATGAAGCGCAGGCGCAAGGCGTCGTGGTGGTTGATCACGGCGACCAACGCCCTTTCCAACGCTTGCGGATCCAGCGCTTCCCGGGGCGTCAGCAGCAGCGACTGGTTCCAGTGCTGACGCTGGGCAATGGCCTGTTCGAAGAAGTAATGCTGCGCTGGGGTCAGGATCACCTCGCCGCTGACCGGGCCTTGATCGATGTTGCTGCGGCTATCGAACGTCGCGACCAATGCCAGGCTGCGCACAGTCTGGTACTGGAACAGATCCCGCGGACTGAGACGAATGCCGGCCTGGCGGGCGCGGCTGACCACCTGGATGGAAATGATCGAGTCGCCGCCGAGTTCGAAGAAGTTGTCTTCAAGGCCCACCGGTTGCGTGCCCAATACGTCCTGCCAGATCTGCGCCAGCGTGGTCTGCATGGCATCCTGCGGTGCGACGAACGCCTGTTGCGGCGCGGCGTCCGGTGGCGGCAAGGCCTTGCGGTCGAGCTTGCCGTTGGCGGTCACCGGCAAGGCATCCAGCGGCATCAGGTACGTGGGCACCATGTATTCCGGCAGGCTGCCGAGCAGCCAGGCCCTGAGGGTTTGCGGCCACTGCGCATCGGCGTCGGCGTTTTCCAGCACCAGGTATGCCACCAGATGCTTGCCGCCCTGCACCAGCACCACGGCCTCGCGCACCAGCTCATGCTGCATCAGGCGGGTTTCGATCTCCCCCAGTTCGATGCGCAGGCCGCGCAATTTGACTTGATGGTCGAGACGACCGAGGTACTCAATCACGCCATCGGCGCGTTGCCGGACGCGGTCACCGGTGCGGTACAAGCGCGCGCCGTCGTGGAACGGACACGGCACGAAGCGCTCGGCGGTGAGCGCCGGACGCCGGTGATAACTGCGCGCCAGCCCGGCGCCGCCGAGGTAAAGTTCCCCCGCCACGCCGGCCGGAACCGGGAGCAATTGCGCATCCAGCACATGGGTGCGCAGGTTGGCGATGGGCCGGCCGATGGGCACGCTGTCGGCGCCTTCATCGACGCAGGTCCAATGGGTCACGTCGATGGCCGCCTCGGTCGGGCCGTACAGGTTGTACAACCCGGCGCCCGGCAGTTTTTTGAACACCTGCAATTGCGCATCCAGCGGCAAGGCTTCGCCACTGCAAGCAATGCGTTTGAGGCCGGTGCACGCCTCGACACCCGGCTCATGGATAAACGCCTGGAGCATCGACGGCACAAAGTGCAGCGTGCTGATGCCGTGGTCAGCGATGAGGCGGATCAACTGCGCCGGTTCCCGATGTGCGCCCGGTGGCGCCACCACCAGACGCGCGCCGGTCATCAGCGGCCAGAAGAACTCCCAGACCGACACGTCGAAACTGAACGGGGTTTTCTGCAATACCGAATCGCAGCCATCGAGCCCGTAGGCCTGCTGCATCCAGCACAAGCGGTTGACCAGCGCCGCGTGACTGTTGCCGGCGCCTTTGGGCTTACCGGTGGAACCGGAGGTGTAGATCACATAGGCCAGGTTCAACGGATGCACCTCGACCTGCGGGCAGGCGTCGCTGTAGCCGTCGAGCCAGTTGTGCTGCCGGTCCAGGGCGATGACCTTGACGCCGTCGGTGGGCAGCGCGCCGAGCAGATTGCTTTGCGTGAGCAGCACGCCAATCGCGCTGTCGTCGATCATGTAGGCCAGACGTTCGGCCGGGTACTCCGGGTCCAGCGGTACGTAGGCACCCCCGGCCTTGTGAATGGCCAACAGGCCTATGACCATGTCCAGCGAACGCTCGACGCAGATCCCCACCAGTACATCCGGGCCAACACCCTGCTCGCGCAGGTAATTGGCCAGTCGATTGGTGCGGGCATCGAGTTGCGCGTAGCTCAACTGGCGCTCGCCAAACACCAGCGCCGGCGCCTCGGGCGTGCGTCGGGCCTGGGCCTGGATCAGCTGATGCATGCACTGTTCGACGGGATAGACCTCGGCGGTGCGGTTCCAGTCCTGTACCAGCACCTGTTGCTCATCGGCGCTGAGCATCGGCAACTCACCGATTTTTTGCGTCGAGTCGTCGACTAACGCCTGCAGCAGGCGCGTCCAGTGCCGGGCCATGCGCGCGATGGTGTCGGCTTCGAACAGATCGTTAGCGTAGGTCAGCGCGGCGTGCAGCTTGCCACCCTTCTCCCAGGTGTCGAGGGTGAGGTCGAACTGGGTGGTGCGGCTTTGCCAGTCGATGCTGCCCAGCACCAGGCCGGAGGCGGTGCTGACCGAGGCCATGTCGGCCACGTGCGGCTGGTGGTTGTACATCACCTGGAACAACGGCGTGTGACTGAGGCTGCGCTCCAGTTTCAACGCTTCGACCAGGCGCTCGAACGGCAGGTCCTGATGGGCCTGGGCGCCGAGGGCGGTTTCCTTGACGGCGCGCAGCAGGTCATCGACCCGGGTCTGGCCGTCCAGCTGGGTACGCAGCACCTGGGTGTTGACGAAGAAGCCGATCAGGCCTTCGATTTCCGCGCGGTTGCGATTGGCGATGGGCACGCCGACGCGGATGTCGGTTTGCCCGGTGTAGCGATGCAACAACGCGTTGAAGGCGCCGAGCAACAGCATGAACAGGGTGATGTTGTGCTTCTGCGCGGTGCTGCGCAGTTGTTCGGCCAGTTGCGCTTCGACCGCGAATTCATAACGGGTGCCGCGATAGCTCGGCATGGCCGGGCGCGAATGGTCCAGGGGCAATTCCAGCACCGGATGTTCATCGCCCAGTTGCGTCTGCCAGTACGCCAGTTGCCGCGCCTGCTCGCCCGCCTCCAGCCAGCGGCGCTGCCACAGGGCATAGTCGCTGTACTGGATCGGCAACGCTGCCAGCTGCGGCTGCGTGCTCGCATCGAAGGCGTCGTAGCAGCGGATGAATTCGTCGATCAGCACGTTCATCGACCAGCCGTCGGAGACGATGTGGTGCAGGGTCAGCAACAGCACGTGCTCAAGTTCTGCGAGCTTGAGCAAGGTGACCCGCAGCAACGGGCCGGTCGCCAGATCGAACGGCAGCATCGATTGCTGCTCGGCGGTGTGCGCCACGGCCCGTTCGCGCTCCTCGGCGGGCAGTGCGCTGAAATCCAGCTGTTCGATCAGCAGCGGCGCCGTGGCCGGCACTTGCTGCAAGCTGTCGTCGACCTGACGCTGGAACAGCGTGCGCAGGGTTTCATGCCGCGCCACGAGGCTGGCGAACGCCTGCTCCAGCGCCGACAGGTTCAAGTGCCCGGTCAACCGCACCGCGCCCGGCAGGTTGTAGGCGCCGCTGTGCGGGTCCAGTTGCCAGAGGAACCACATGCGTTGCTGGGCGTACGACAACGCCTGGCGATCCTCGGCCTCGATGCCGGCCGGGATTGGGAAACGGGCGAAATCCACGCCCTCCTTGTGCAAGGCCGCGAGGAACATCTGGCGCTTTTCCAGGGGCAACCCGATAAACCGGCGAGCAAGTTTCAAGGAGTCTTCAGCATTCATCTATCGGCATCCGCATCAGTAGGCAGCAGGCGCAAGGGCGCGTCGTCCCTATAAAACGAATGCAGGCGGGAAAAATTAGCGGATCAGGCGAAAGGTGAAGCGCGGAAAACAGCGCAATGAAAACCACTGTGGGAGCGAGCCTGCTCGCGAAGACGGCGTGTCAGTCGACATCAATGGTGTCTGACACATCGCTTTCGCGAGCAAGCCCGCTCCCACAGGTTTTGTGGTGAATTCAGAATAGAGTCAGCTCACAGCCATCAACCCATGCCGCCGATAATGCCCCTCAAGCTGGTCCTTGATCACCCGCAGCACCTTGGCCTCCTGCTCATGGATGAAGAAGTGCCCGCCGGCCAGCATGTCCACCGAGAAACTGCCGAGGGTTTCCTGGCTCCAGCCGATCAATTGCTCGGCGGTGGCGCGGTCGGCCTTGCCGCCGAGCACGTGCACCGGGCACTTGAGCAACGGGCGCTGGATCGGTGCGAAACGCCCGCACAACAGGAAGTCCGCGCGCAGCACCGGCAGGGTCAGGCTCATCAACTCTTCATTGGCCAGGATCTCTTCGCTGGTGCCGTTGAGGGTGCGCAATTGCTCGATCAGTTCGGCATCGGTTTTCGGCTGGGCAAAGCCGCGGTCGTAGTCGGCGCGCAGGGTCGGCGCGGCAGTGCCCGAGGCGAACAGCGCGACCGGTTCAGGGCAACCCAGCGAGCGGAACGCGTGAGCCATCTCGCAGGCCAGCAACGCCCCCATGCTATGGCCGAACAACGCATACGGCGCCTTGAGCGTGGCCTTCTGTTCGTGGGCCAGTTGCAGCGCCAGGCGGCGCATGTCGGTGTGCAGGGGCTCGCCATAGCGCGCGCCCCGCCCCGGCAATTCCACCGGTTGCAGTTTGAGCCATTCCGGCAGCTTGCGCCGCCAGCGGCTATAGACCATGGCACTCGCGCCCGAATAGGGCAGGCACAGCAATGTCAGCGGGGTCACCGGGCTTTCCTCGAGAGTTGTCTGCTTGGAGAACGGATGAGGTGCCCAAAGAATTAGCCATATGAATAACCCTGTGGGAGCGAGCTTGCTCGCGATGGGGGCGTGTCAGACACCAATGATGCCGACTGATACTGCGCCATCGCGAGCAAGCTCGCTCCCACAAGGAAATGCCCCGCAGTCAGATCTTCATTTCAAATGGTGATAGCTCGGGATCGCCGAGCCGAGCACCACCGCCCCCGCCGCAATCGCCAGCCAGAACCCGCTGCGCGCGCCGAAGGCGTCCACCAGCCAGCCGGAGCCGGCGGCGCCGATCGCGACGCCGATGCTCAGCCCGGTGACCAGCCAGGTCAGGCCTTCGGTGAGTTTGGCCGGCGGCACGATCTGCTCAACCAGGGCCATGGCGACGATCAGCGTCGGGGCAAAAAACAGCCCCGCGACAAACACCGCCAGCGACAAGCCGAGAATGTTCGCCGCCAGCAACAACGGCAAGGTGGTCACCGCCGTTGCCACGCCGCCGTACAGGAACAGGCGCGCCAGCGGTACTTTCGAACGCAGTGCACCGAAGGCCAGCCCGGCCAGGCACGAGCCGATGGCGTAGACCGACAGCACGATGCTCGCCGCCGCCGGTTGACCCTGCTGCTGGGCGAAGGCGACGCTGACCACGTCCACCACGCCGACGATGGTGCCCATGGCGACCATCAACAGCATCAGCAATTGAATGTCGCGCGAGCGAATGATCGAGCCTTGATGGTGATCTTCGTGGGGATGTACCGGCGGCTCCGTGCTGCGCTGCAACACGAACGCAGTGACGCCGACGGCCAGCGCCAGCAAGGCCGCCAATGGCCCGGCCTCGGGAAACGCCGCCACACACAGGCCAACGGAAAGCGGCGGTCCGACGATGAAGCAGACTTCATCCAGTACCGATTCCAGGGCGTAGGCAGTCTGCAGCTCGGGGCAGCCTCGGTACACCTCGGTCCAACGCGCCCGCACCATCGCCGACATGCTCGGCATGCAACCGGCCAGCGCAGCGAAGACAAACAGCGTCCAGTGCGGCGCCTGCAACCGCGTGCACAGCAACAACAGCAACAGCGCCCCACCGCCCAGCAATGCAGCCACCGGCAGAATCCGCCCCTGGCCATACCGATCCACCAGCCGCGAGACCTGCGGCGCACAAAAGGCCGTGGCCAGGGCGAACGTCGCCGCCACCGCGCCGGCCATTCCGTAGCCCCCCTGCAATTGCGAGAGCATGGTGATCAGGCCGATGCCGGTCATGGAAATCGGCATGCGCGCGAGCATGCCGGCCAGTACGAATGCGCCGCTGCCAGGGGCTTTGAACAACTCGCGATAGGGGTTTGCCATGGGTCAGGTCTCATCAGGGGACTGCACGTTGCCATAACGGCTGATTGCGGGGGAAGCGTGGAATTGTTGGTTGAATGTGAAGACCCCTTCGTCGGAACGCCGCCCGGGGCAAGCCCGCTCCCACAGTTGATTTGTGTACGCCGTCCAATGTGGGAGCGGGCTTGCTCGCGAAGGGGCCAGTACAGACAACCCACACCCCCGCCAAATGAACTCTCGACCACCCAGACCAGTCAGCTAAATAGGCCCCAGATTCCCGGAGTTGCGCGACTATGGCTGATCACCCCGAACGCCAAAGCCCCATCGACGCCCACGGCATCATCGGCGACATGCGCAGTGCGGCGCTGGTCAACGACAAGGGCAGCGTGGATTTTTTCTGCTGGCCGGAATTCGACAGTCCGACAATCTTCTGCTCGCTGCTGGACACCCCCGAGGCGGGGATTTTCCAGTTGTCGCCGGACTTGCCCGACGCCCGCCGCGAACAGATTTACCTGCCCGACACCAACGTGCTGCAAACCCGCTGGCTCAGTGACCGGGCGGTGGTCGAGGTCACCGACCTGCTGCCCGTCGGCGACACCGAGGACGACCTGCCACTGCTGATGCGGCGGATCCGCGTGGTCAGCGGCCGCGCCACCTTCCACATGCGTTGCGCGGTGCGCCATGACTATGCCCGCGCCAGCACCCGCGCGAGTATGGATAAGGATGACGTGATCTTCGAGGCTGCCGACCAGCCGTCCCTGCGACTGTGCGCCGATCAAGCCATGCACATTGATGCCAATGGGGCGGTCGCGCAGTTCACCCTTGAGCAAGACCAGACAGGCGAATTCCTGCTCGGCGCCCTCGACGATCCGCGCTTCAAGGAAGGTGCCGCCGATCTGTGCCTGACACGCACCCTGAAGTTCTGGCGCGACTGGATCGGCCAGTCCAACTACCGCGGGCGCTGGCGCGAAATGGTCAACCGCTCGGCCCTGGCCATGAAGCTGCTGACCTCGCGCAAGCACGGCGCCATTCTCGCCGCGGCTACTTTCGGCCTCCCGGAAAGCCCTGGTGGCGAGCGCAACTGGGACTATCGCTTCACCTGGATCCGCGACGCTTCGTTCACCGTCTATGCGTTCATGCGCCTGGGCTTCGTCGAAGAAGCCAACGCCTACATGCGTTGGTTGCGCGGGCGGGTCAGCGACTGCCGGGGCAAGCCGATGAAACTCAACATCCTGTATGCCATCGACGGTCGCCAGGAGTTGCCGGAGATCGAGCTGACGCACCTGTCCGGTCATGGTGGCGCACAACCGGTGCGCATCGGCAACCAGGCGTACGAGCAGGTCCAGCTCGACATCTTTGGCGAGCTGATGGACGCGATTTACCTGGTCAACAAGTACGGCGAAGCCATCTCCCATGAAGGCTGGAAACACACGGTGGAAGTCATCGACCAAGTCTGCGAAACCTGGGAGCAAAAGGACGTCGGTATCTGGGAAATGCGCGGTGAGCAGTACCACTTCCTGCATTCACGGCTGATGTGCTGGGTCGCCCTGGACCGCGCCATCCGCCTCGCGTCAAAACGCTCACTGCCCGCCCCGTTCGCCCGCTGGGACCAGACCCGCCAGGCGATCCATGCCGACATCTGGGAGAACTTCTGGAATGAGGAGCACGGGCATTTCGTCCAGCACATCGGCGGCACCGGCCTGGACGGTTCGATGCTGCTGATGCCGCTGGTGCGCTTCGTCAGCGCCCGCGACCCGCGCTGGCTGGCAACCCTGCAAGCCATCGAAAAGAGCCTGGTGCGCGACGGCATGATCTACCGCTACCGCAACGACGACAGCCGGATCGACGGCCTGCCCGGCAGCGAAGGCGCCTTCGCCGCCTGCTCGTTCTGGTACGTCGAATGCCTGGCCCGCGCCGGCCAGCTCGACAAGGCCCACCTGGAGTTCGAACAGCTGCTCAGGTACGCCAACCCGCTGGGGTTGTATGCCGAAGAGTTCGACAGCCATGGGCGGCACATGGGCAACACGCCGCAGGCGCTGACGCACTTGGCGTTGATCAGTGCGGCGTGTTTTCTGGATAGGAGGTTGAGTGGGGAGAAGGTTGTTTGGCAGCCTTGAGTACGGGTCAAACAATGCTCGAATGCAGGCAGAAGGTGACTCAAGGCACTACTGGATCTCCTCCGGCACTGACCGAAAACCGCTCCCGATAAGCCTGCGGCGTCACCCCCATGGCCCGCAGGAAGCTGCGGCGCAGGGTTTCTTCGCTGCCGAAGCCGCATTGCACCGCCACCCGTTTGATCGGCACTCCGGTATCGCTGAGCAGACGCCGTGCGGTTTCGACGCGGATCAGTTCGATGGCTCGGGCCGGGGTCTGGCCGGTGTCGGCGCGGTAGTGGCGCACGAAGCTGCGTTCGCTCATGCCGGCCTGCAAGGCCAGGGTCGGGATGCCGAGGTCCTTGGTCAGGTTTTCGCTGATCCAGGCGTGAAGTTCGTCGAATCGCTGGCCTTCCTGTTGCAGGGACAGGGTCACGCTGAATTGCGACTGGCCACCCGGACGCTTGAGAAACACCACCAGTTGCCGGGCGACGTCCAGGGCCATGTTGCGCCCCAGGTCTTGTTCGACCATGGCCAGCGCCAGATCGATGCCGGCCGTCACGCCGGCCGAGGTCCAGACCGGGCCGTCGTTGATGAAGATCGGGTTGGGTTCGACCTGCAAGCGCGGGTGCTGCTGCGCCAGTTGCTCGCAGCGGGTCCAGTGGGTGACCACGCGCCGGCCATCGAGCCAGCCGCTGGCCGCCAGCAGAAACGCACCGGTACACACCGAGGAAACCCGTCGGCAGCCACTGGCATGCTCGCGCACCCAGGCGACCAACGACGCATCTTGCGCCGCCGCGTAGACACCCCAGCCACCGGCGATGATCAGGGTGTCAGTGCCGTCATCCGGTAAGGGTTCGGCCAACAGCGCCAGGCCCGCCGACGACATCACCGCCCCGCCGCCGCTGGCAATCACCGTCGGCGCGTAGGGTGGCGGCAGGCCTTGCTGGCGGGCAATGTCGTTGGCCGAGGCGAATACCTGCAACGGCCCGGTGACGTCGAGCAATTGCACGTTGGCGAACGCGAGTACATGGATGGTTTTCGACATTTGGCGTAATTCGTGGGGATATTGGCGTATACGCCAAATCCTACGAGCCTACAGTTGAACCGTCCACCCACTTCACGAGAAAAACACCATGACGTTGCAGATCGGCTTTCTGTTGTTTCCACAGGTTCAGCAACTCGACCTGACCGGCCCTTATGACGTACTGGCCTCGCTGCCGGATGTGAAGGTGCATCTGATCTGGAAGGACCTGATGCCGGTCACCGCCAGCACCGGCCTGCTGTTGAAACCAACGACCACCTTCGAGGATTGTCCGGCACTGGACGTGATCTGCGTACCCGGTGGCAGTGGCGTCGGGCCCTTGATGGAAGATGACCAGACCCTGGACTTCCTCAGGGCCCAGGCCGCCAACGCCGGGTACATCACGTCGGTGTGCACCGGCGCACTGGTGCTGGGCGCGGCGGGATTGCTCAAGGGCAAACGCGCCACCACCCACTGGGCCTATCACGAGTTGCTCAAGCCGCTGGGCGCAATCCCGGTGAAGGATCGGGTGGTTCGCGACGGCAATCTGTTGACCGGTGGCGGGATCACCGCCGGTATCGACTTCGCCCTGACCCTGGCCGCCGAGCTGTTCGACCCGGCCACCGCCGAGCTGGTGCAGTTGCAACTGGAATATGCTCCGGCCCCGCCGTTTACGGCGGGCAGCCCCGAGACGGCGCCGGCCAGGGTGCTGGAAGAGGCTCGCCAGCGGGCTGCGGGGTCATTGAAGCTGCGGGCGGAAATCACCGAGCGCGCGGCAGCGAAACTCGATCGTCAGTAAAAAAGTGGCGGCAGGAACACGCCTGCTGCCGCTCCGACTTTTCCTGCGGCCACAAAAAAACCCGCCGAAGCGGGTTTTTCCAAGACCATGACGACTCCTTGTCGCAGCGTTCCTTGCATATGGTCGATCATCCGTGATCCTGAGCACATCCTGTGCTTCAGTGGGTGAGGCTAGAATACGCATCGGATCCAAATTGTAACAGGCGATATCGCTACCATCGCGTGTAAGACATTCGCTATAAGCCACCTTCCGAAAACCCTTAGATGCCTCAGTCGTCGAGCCTGGAGGCCACGAGTTTCGCGACTTCCAGCTGACTTCCGACTGCCAGGCCCTGGTCAGTCACCCTGAAGCTCGTGGGCCTTGGCCTTTTCCACAAGAAACTGTTCGATGTTGCTCATCTGCTCATCCCAACCACGGCTGTCCATCCGGAACGCCTTGAGGCGACGATGCTGGGGAATGTGGTCGAAACCCGACTCGGACACCTTGAGAAGCGTGCCGTCATCCATGTCTTCGAGCTCGAATTTCACCAGGGTGGTGGGTTCCTGGGAGTAATCGAACTCCGGCTCGACCGCATAAGGGTGCCAGCGAAACGAAAACAGCCGCTCCGGCTCGACCCGCTCCACCAGGACATTCCAGCGCAAATGCTCATAACCAGGGTAGGTAATCTGCCCCTGGGTCCACTCGCCTGCCACGAAACGCTTGCCTTTCAGCGCCACGCCAAACCACTGTCCGAACTCTTCGGCATGGGCTATCACTCGCCAGACCTGCGAACGTTTGGCCTTGAGCAGGATTTTCCTTTCGATGCGATCAGATGCTGGGTTCATAAGTCACCTCCTGTACTTGAACAGTAGGTCAGTAAGACCACAAGACCAACCCTAAAGTTGTACCAATCGGGATGCGCAATCAACCATGCCTGAGATATTCGGTTGCATTTGCGCGGATAAGTTCTGGGGCAATCACAAAGTCAGAGGCTCGAAACTGCTTATGCTCTCCTGCGAAACAGCATCGAATGGCAATCGCTGGTGAAACATTCGCAGTGGCAAGCGTAGCGGGCTGAATCCGTCACAGCGCTACACTGCACCTCAACATTCGGTCACAGCGAGTAATCCGGCATGAACCCACGCTTACTATTGGCATTGACGCCCCTGCTGTTCACCTCCATGGCTGTCGCCGTGGACTGCGAAAACGCCAGCGACCAGGCGACGATGAACCAGTGCGCGGCGCAGCAGAATGCGGCCGCCGACAAGGAATTGAATGCGCTGTACCAGCAGATCACTTCGCGATTCAAAGGCAACCCGGACAACAAGAAACTGCTGGTGGGTGCGCAGCGGGCGTGGGTTGCGTTCCGCGATGCCGAGTGCAAGTTCTCGGCGTCCGGCGTGGAAGGCGGGAGTGTGTATCCGCTGATCTACAGCAATTGCGTGACGCAATTGACCAAGGCGCGGGTGCAGACGTTCAAGAACTACCTGAAGTGCCAGGAAGGGGATATGAGTTGCCCGGTGCCGGAGGTTTAAGATTTTTAGTGTTTTTGAGGGCCTCTTCGCGGGCAAGCCCGCTCCCACAGGGTTCAGCGGTGTTCACACAATAGTGACCACACCACAAACCCACTGTGGGAGCGGGCTAGCCCGCGAAGGCGTCAGTTCAGTCGCCACAATTTACCGGACAAATATCTGCGCCGTGGTAATCGCCATGTCCCCGCCCGGCAATTTGATGCTGCCCGTCTGTTTCAGGCTGTCGGCATCGAAGATCGCCACGTCGTTGAACGTCCCGGCCAGGTAGATCTTGCTGCCGTCCTTGTTGAAGGAAATGCAGTAGTAGGAGTGATCAAGCGTCGCCGCCTGGAGCATTTTCTTCTCCTTGATGTCGTACTTGGCCAGGCGGTTGAGCACACCGAACATCAGGTTCGGGTCCTTTGGCGAGCGCATGCCGCTGAAATAGATTTCCGTCAGTGGCCCGAAGTCGGTGGTTTCGGTCTTGCCGGTTTTCAGGTCGACGCTGAACAGGCCGTACAGGTATTCGGCGGTGGCCGGGTCCTGCTTCTTGTCCTTGAATTTCGCGGCGGTATAGAGCAGCGAGAAGTCATGCCGCCAGGTCTGCTGGTTCCACACGTAGAGCACGTCCGGCGCGCTGTAGTTCGGGCGTTTCCAGTGACGGCTGGGGATCAGCACGTCGAACTTGCCGGTCTGCACATTGACCTTGTAGACGTCCGCCCCCGCCACATACAGGGTACCGTCGTCGCCACTCTGCATGATGGTCAACTGCCTTGGCGCCGGGAAGCTGCGCACCGGTTTGGCATCCATCCCGGCGTCGGTCGAATACACATCGAGCCGAGGCTGCTGCACTTCGTAGCGGTCGTTCATCATCAGCGTCGGGTTGGCGACGGTGTACAGTTCCTTGCCGTCGTGGCTGACCGTGAAGGCGAACATGGACTTGGCCTTCTCACCCGGCTTCTGGGTGATGCTGGCGTGGAACACCTGTTTGCAGTTGTCCAGTTCGACGCCGTAGACGTCCGCATAGTGATTGTTCAGCACGTACACGGTCTTGCGATCCGGCGACAATTGCACGGTGCCGGGGCCGAAGGCGTCGGGCATCTTGCAGGTCTTGAACAGGGTGTCGGTGGCCAGGTCAATCACGTGCAGGTTGTTCGGGTAGTTGGTGGTCACCATGTATTCGTGACCGACTTGCAGCGCGGTGTTTTCATCGGCCAGAACACTGACAGAACAGCTGCTCAGGACGGCGAACGCGGCCAGGCCGCAGGCTTTGATGTTACGCATGCTGGAATCCTTCTTCTGTGATCACTTGTCTTTGGGGAAGACAGTGCCGAGGTTGCGCCAGTTGTCGTTGGACGCCTGGGCATCCTTGTTCCAGTCCGGGTAGGTGCTCATCATGTCGGGCACCTGGGCCGGCCACCAGCACGGGTCGGAGCACCCATAGAGGTCGGCCTCCATCGGCTGGCACAGTGACGACACACCGCCAAATGCATCGATTTCCCAACCCGGGTCGGTGGTCGAGGCACAGCCCGCCACGGAGCTCATGGCCACCACTTCTTCAATGCGGTTCTCGTCCGCAGCCTGATCCAGCTTCAACGCTTTGTTATTGATTGCCTTGAGATGTTTCATATCAGTGAGCCTTGCGCGGAGTGATGTAACTGCTGATGAACGCAGGGTTATGGGCCATGATCCGGGTGTAGACCTCGATGCCGAAGTCGACCCAGTCACGCATCAGTTCGCAGTAGTGATAGGTCGGGTGCGTCGGGTCGCCGTAGCGGGCGTAGCTCTCGTGGTAGCAACCGCCGGAGCACAGGTTGCGGATCTGACAGTCTTCGCAACCGGTGTTGGTGCGGTCCAGGCGCTGGGACAGGAAGTCGTTCAACTCCACCTGCTTGACGCCGCTGTGGACGTTGCCGAAGGTCGGCAGGCTCGAACCGGTAAAGCGGTGGCACAGGTTCAGCTCGCCCTTGTGATCGACCGCCAGCATCTTCAGGCCCGCACCGCACGGCAGGGCCTTTTTGTGGCCTTCGTGGATGTCGGTGATCAACTGGTGCAGGTTGGAGAAGCCGATGTTGCGGTGCTCCAGCGCCGCTTCCAGATAGCGCCGACCGAGTTTTTTCATATTGGCGAAGACTTCGATCAACTCGTCGCTGGTCAGGTTGAAGGTGCTGATGTCGCCGGACGTCACCGGGGCAAAGCCGACTTCGGCGAAACCCAGCTCGTTGAACAGGTGATCCCAGATGGTTTCGACGTCGGTCACGCCGGTGGTCAGGGTCACCCGCGCGCCCACCGGACGGCTGTTGTAGCGCGACAGCAGCATCTCGGCCTTGCGCCGTACCACGTCATAGGTGCCCTGCCCGCCCACGGTGATGCGGTTGCGGTCGTGCACGGTTTTCGGCCCGTCGATGCTCACCGACAGCCCGAAACGGTGGGCGTTGAGGTAGTCCACGGTTTCTTCGGTGAGCAGCGTGGCGTTGGTGGTCATGACGAATTCGACGAACTTGCCGGCCTCGCGAAAACGCTTCTCACAGTAATCGACCATGTACTCGATCAGCTTGCGGTTGCTCAGCGGTTCGCCGCCGAAGAACACCACGGTGAAGCGCTCTTCGTCCGGGGATTCGCGCAGCAGCATTTCCACCGAGGCGATGGCCGTTTCCACGTCCATTTTCTTGCCGGCCGAGGGCTTGTCGAGGTCTTCCTTGTAGCAGTAGGTGCAGCTCAGGTTGCAGCCGGTGTTGACGTTCAAAACCACGGTGTTGATCGCCGTGCGCTCGACGCGCTTGGTGGCGATGTCCGGGGTCAGCGGCGAACCGTCGCTGACCAGTTCCAGGGCCATCAGCTCGCGCAGGGTCTCGGTGATTTCCTCGCCGTTGAAACGCGCGGCCAGGCGCTGGATCAGGTCGTCCGAGGAGCAGCCGGGACCGCGCAGGGTATCGATGATGGTGCCCGTCAGTTCATCGCTGGCGAACAGCGAACTGCTGGGGATGTGAAACAGCATGCGGTCGGCATCGACCTGCACTTCGTGCAGGTTGCGTTCGACCAGATTCAAGATAGCGCCCATTGCAAACCTCCTGTGCAGGCCCCGCTTGGCGGGGCCTGCGGTCATTCCAAAAAGATGTCTGAAACCGTGAGAGATCAGTCAACTCATGGAATGGGTGGATTGTTCCAGCGTTGCACGGTCACGATCATGTGGCCTTCGCCGGTCAGGGATTTCCCTGCGTCGTCGACGGCGGCGATCACCTTGAGGTTGCCGGCGTTGTTGGTGGACATCTTGCGTGCCGGGTTCGGCCCGGCATCGCCCGGTGTGAACACCCCGGTGTCAGCCTGCATGGTGCCGGCGAACTTGACGTCTTCGTCCTCCTTGGCGCGGTCGTCGAAGGCTTCGACCTTCCATTGCGCCGGGAACACGCCGATGCGGTAGGGCTTGCCATCGGCGCCCTTGCCCCAGGCTTCCGCGTCGAATCGGCCCTGGACTTTCGGCGTCGAACCACCGCCATCGCCGATCCGTGCCACCGAGAACTCAGGCACGACCTTGACTGCATCGATCTTGCTGTACACCGACAGGCTCGGGCCTTTCAGCGTGCCGACGGTAACTGCACGCGCGCCCGGCTGGGCATTGGCGGCGGCCTTGAGCTTGACCTTGATCTGCTCCGGGCTCTGCGAGACGACTTCGACCACTTCCACGCCTTTGCCGAAATTCGGCTTGCCGGAAAGACCGCTGCCGATCAGGGTCACTTCGGTTTCGCTGCCGGCCTTCACGTAGCCCGGTTGCACCGCCAGCAAACGCTGGGAACCCTGTTTGGCGGCGACGAAGTCCAGCCCGCGTTCGTCGTGCTCGGCCTCGAACATCCGGCCCTGCATGGCATTGCCTTGCGCGGCGAACACCTGGCGCATGGTCACGCCATCGATGGTCACGTTGCCGCGCCATTCATAGCCGGTGTAGAGAATCGCGCTGCCGTCGCCGTTGAATGGCGTGCCGTCGGCATACTGGCCTTTGACGTTGACCTTGAAGGTGTCGCTGCCGTCGGCGGTTACGCTCATGACACCGGCCAGCTCGCCTTTGCCCGGCAAGTGGCCGCTGAAGCTCCAGTCCCCCGCCAGCGCCTCGCTTTTCGGTGCGGCGCTCTGCCATTTTTTCCAGGCCGGGTTGTCCAGCGGATAACGCTTGGCCAGCAGCGGCACCATCTCTTTGCGGGCCAGATCGAACCAGTCGCGGTCGCGGGACAGGGCCTGGTATTCCAGTGACGGCCATTGGCCGAGGTGGAAGTTCACCAGGCGTTCCCATTCCTGGGCCGGACGCCGTTGCAGGGCCACCCGCGCACCGGAATGGCAGCGGCCGCACATCTGGCTGGTCTGGTCATCGAATTGCTCGACGGTATTGAGCCGCCGCTCCAGCGCATAACGCACGCCGTCGGTTTCGCTCGGCGCCAGGCCCTGGGTGTCGGCCAGGTATTTGACCAGCGTGCGACGGTCGTCGTCGCTGATCTGCAAACCGTGCATGGTCTGCATCCGCGCAATGCTCATCAGCCAGCCTTCCGGCGTCTTGCGCTGGTGGCTGATGCGGCTCAGGGCGTTATCGGCTTCGGGGGTATGACAGCCCTGACAGGTTTCCTTGAGGATGGTCTGGGCGTCGCGGGCTGCCAGGCTATGAGGCGAATGCAGCGCTACGCAAGCGGCTACGGCCAGCAGGCTGGCGCTCATGCCTGATCGGAGTTTTCTCTTCATCAACGTCGAACCTCGCACGGTGCGTTCTTATTGTTGTGGCTTATCGTTTTTATGGTTTCTGCCGTCGGCGGTGAACCGCTGACGGAGGCAAGAGAAACGTCTGCGATGAGCAATACACGGAGCGTGCCAGCTTATGAATAGTGTTTTTTATCAATCATTTAGTGGAAATAGTGGGTGATTGGCGACTGCCAAACCCGGCGGCGTGCGTCTAATATCGCGACATCTGTTGCACTCTGAGACAAGCATAGGATCAAGATCAGAAGATCGCAGCCTTCGGCAGCTCCTACAGGTAAACGCAGACTCCTGTGTAGGAGCTGCCGAAGGCTGCGATCTTTTGATCCTCGCTGTCGCAATTTGCGACGCTCAGTTGTTCCCCTGTCATAGGCAAATAACCCAAGAGCCCCATCCGATCAGGGTTCCAATCAAACGAGCACAACTGGCACAGCCATTGCGAAAGACCTCGCCACACGAACAAGACGAGGTTTCATCATGTCGCTCCCACACCTGCTTCCCGCCACTTCGGCATTCATCCAGCGCGCCCCGCGCATGCTCATCGGCGGCGACTGGGTCGAGGCCGCCGACGGCCAGACCATGCCCCTGCACAATCCGGCCACCGGTGAGGTGCTGTGCGTAGTGCCGCGGGCAACGCCGGAGGATGTCGATCGTGCGGTACTCGCCGCCCGCCAGGCGTTCGACGATTCGTCCTGGACCCGCACCCGCCCCCGGGAGCGGCAGAACCTGTTGTGGAAACTCGCCGACCTGATGCAGCGCGACGCCGAGCTGCTGGCACAACTGGAATGCCTGAACAATGGCAAGAGTGCCGCCGTGGCCCAGGTGATGGACGTGCAACTGGCCATCGACTTCCTGCGCTACATGGCCGGCTGGGCGACCAAGATCGAAGGCTCGACGGTTGACGTGTCGGCACCGCTGATGCCCGACGATCAGTTCCACAGCTTCATCCGTCGTGAAGCGGTGGGCGTGGTCGGTGCGATCGTTGCCTGGAACTTCCCGCTGCTGCTGGCCTGCTGGAAACTCGGCCCGGCCCTGGCCACCGGTTGTACCGTGGTGCTCAAACCGGCCGATGAAACCCCGCTGACCGCACTGAAACTCGCCGAGCTGGTGCTGGAGGCCGGTTATCCCGCAGGCGTGTTCAACGTGGTCACCGGCACCGGCATCACCGCAGGCTCCGCCCTGACCCACAACCCGCTGGTGGACAAATTGACCTTCACCGGCTCCACCGCGGTGGGCAAGCAGATCGGCAAGATCGCCATGGACTCCATGACTCGGGTCACCCTGGAACTGGGCGGCAAATCACCCACCATCGTCATGGCCGACGCCGACCTGAAAACCGCCGCGGCCGGGGCCGCCAGCGCGATTTTCTTCAATCAGGGCCAGGTCTGCTGCGCAGGTTCGCGGCTGTATGTGCAGCGCAAGCATTTCGACAATGTGGTGGCGGACATCAGCGACATCGCCAACGCCATGAAACTCGGTAACGGCCTGGACCCGAGCGTCGACATGGGGCCGTTGATCTCGGCGCGCCAGCAGGAGCGCGTCTATGGGTACATCGAAAAGGGCCGGGAAAGCGGCGCGACCATCGCCTGCGGCGGCGAGCAATTCGGCCCGGGGTTCTTCGTCAAGCCGACGGTGATTGTCGATGTCGATCAGAAGCACTCACTGGTGCAGGAAGAAATCTTCGGCCCGGTGCTGGTGGCGATTCCGTTCGATGACGAGGCCGATGCCCTGCGCATGGCCAATGACAGCCCCTACGGCCTGGGGGCGAGCATCTGGTCCAATGACCTGGCAGCGGTGCACCGGATGATTCCGCGCATCAAGTCGGGGTCGGTGTGGGTCAACTGCCACAGCGCGCTGGACCCGGCGTTGCCGTTCGGCGGCTACAAGATGTCCGGGGTCGGGCGTGAGATGGGGTATGCGGCGATCGAGCATTACACCGAGTTGAAGTCGGTGTTGATCAAATTGTGATTTGTAGCGTCCATTAGGCCGCCTTCGCGGGCAAGCCCGCTCCCACAGTGTTTTGCGTCGTACACAAATCCACTGTGGGAGCGGGCTTGCTCGCGAAGAGGCCAGTCCAGACAGCCCAAATATCAGGGTTTGTATCCCTGAGCCAACAACCAGCCCCGAACCATCCTCCCCTGTTCGACGGTCAACCCGGCCAATACCTGCTCAGCCGGCTCCGCGCGCAATCGCCGCACCAGCGGGGCCACCTCCACCCCCTGCACATGCCAGATCCCCAGCGGCTGATCCGCCGTGATCACCACCTCGGCCTCGTCGACAAAACCATCGCGCAGCACCGGTGCGCGTTCGATTCTCAGCGCATTGAAATCGGCCTCGGCATGGGCGATTTCAGCATCCGGCCATTGCCGTCGTGCCTGCCAGAAGGGCTGATCCAGCCAACGCTGCTCATCGGCATAAAAATCCCGGCCGATCCGCGCGAACCGCAGGAACAGCTGTTCCACCCGCTGCTGGTGGAAACGCCGGGCCAGAGCCGCTCGCTCAGGTTTGCACAACAGCGTGTTGATCACCGTCGGCGCCTGCAACGCCGAGGAGAGGGATTGAAAGACGCCATTGCCCGACAACGGGTCCACCGCCATCGCCGCATCACCGACCCGAATCCAGTTATCGCCGCACACCTGCGGGTTGAGAATCGCCGTGCTGCTGCGGGCATGCAGCTGCACATCCAGCTCCGGTTCGCCGCCGAAAAAACCACGGGCCACTGCCGACTCCCCACGTCTTTGCCGGCAGTAATCGAGCAACATGGCCTTGCCCGGCAACCCGGCACTGGCCACGTCCACCGTCCATTGCCAGTAACACTGGCCGTCCGCGCGGCGCGCCATCCATGCCCAGCCGTCCGCAAGGCTTTCCACGGCGCTGGCGGTGCTGCCCGGCCTACCTTGCCAGCGATTGAGCAAACTGACGGTCTCGGGGCCACGCAAGCCCTTGCCGATAGCGGGAGCCTGGCGTCCTCGGGCCTCCACGAGAAACGGCGCGAGCAGCGCTTCGTGTCCGTCGATTTCGATTCGGTGGCCATTGGCCGATGACTGAACCCTGAGCACCCGGCCTTCGATCAGCTCGACCCCCGCCTGGCGCAAATCTTCACGCAGGCCTCGGTCAAACACCGGACGGTCGAGCAAGTACTCGATGTTCTGCGCATGGTGCTGGCCGTTCCAGCTCACCTGGCGCTGAGAAGGCAGCGCCGCCTCCGTCAACGCCTGATGCAGGCCCGCGCTGCGCAAGGCATCCAGTACCCGCACGGACACGCCTTCAAGCGCCGCAAACCGGCGCCATTCGCTGATCAGCGTGACGCCATGGCCAAGCCGCCGTAGCCCCAGTGCGACAGCGGCTCCAGCCGGTCCGGCGCCAAGAATGACGATGTCCGTCATGGCCCGAAGCGCCGTTCAGGGCCACGGTAACGGGCATTGTCGCGCAACCACTCGATGATCTGCTCATTGCTGGCATCAGGCTGATCGACGAGGAACCCGGCGATGTGCCCGCTCAACGCGGCGCAACCGAGGCTCGCCCCGGATTGCCCCGGGTACGTGCCATGCACACAGGCGGCGAAATCCGCCTGGGCGCTGTTGAGCCACGACCATTCCTGTTCGGCGCAGCGCGCATCGCCGGTGACCCGCAACACCTGCGGATAGTTGGCCGGAAACACCCCTTCGCCCTGGGCCGGACTCGACGCACACAACAGCACGCCCCGGGCCACCGCCGCCGCGCAGGCCGCGCGCAACAGGCTGCGATCCTGGCGCAGGCCGAGGCTCAGATTGATCAGCCGCACGTTCTGCGCCACCAGCCAGTCAATCGCCGTGGCGATCTGCAAGGCACTGGTGACACCGCGCTGGTCGAACACCTGGGCCACGCAAAACAGGGCCGAGGGTGCACGCCGGCCAATCGCCTCGATCACCGCGCTGCCATGCCCGAGTGGATCGTCGCGCAAGTCGCCCTCGGCCAGGCCGTCTTCAAGCAATGAAAAGCGCCGACCGGCGATCACTTGCACCCGTTGCGCCGCCGAATGGCCGCTGTCCACCACACCCACGCGCAACTCAGGTTTCATGCAGCACCGTTTTCGAGGTCAGCACGCCGTCGAGCAATTCGAAACGCAGATCGGCATCGGCCAGGGTTGAAGGGCGATGGCTGATCAGGATGCGCGTGCGTGCGGCAAACAAGCGGTCGATGGCGTCGATGACTTCGCGCTCGGTGGCTTCGTCCACCGCTGAGGTCGCTTCATCGAGCACCAGAATCAAAGGGTCCTGCAACAGCGCCCGGGCAATCGCGATGCGCTGCTTCTGCCCACCAGACAATTGCTGGCCGCGCTCGCCCAGCGGACTGTCGAGGCCTTCGGGCAAGGACTCGATCAGGCTGTCGAGTTGCGCCAGGCGCGCCACTTCGGCAATCGCTTCGCGACTGGCGTCCGGTACCGCGTAAGCCAGGTTGTCGGCGAGGCTGCCGCGAAACAGCACGATGTCCTGACTGACGATGGCAATGCGTCGACGCAACTGGAACAGGTCCAGCTCGCGCACATCGACGTCGCCCAGCAGGACCCGTCCCGATTGTGGATCGTGATGCCGTTGCAGCAGGTCGATCAGGGTGGATTTGCCGACGCCCGAACCGCCGCTGAGGGCCACTTTCAAACCGTAGGGAATCCGCGCTTCGATACCGCGCAGGGTCGATTGGCGACCGGGATGGGCGAAGTGCACGTTGTCGAACCAGAGATCGCCGCCATCAGGCATCGGCCGTGGCCTGGCAGGCGTCGACACGGTCGGCTGTTCGCCGCGCAACTCCATGACCCGGCCGAGGCTGACGGTCATCCGCTGAATCGCCACGTAGAGCCCGAGCAGGCTCTGTACCGGCCCCACGGCCATCCCCAGGTAGGTGGAAAACGCAATCAGCGCACCGAGTTGCCAGGTGCCCTGCACCACCCAGTATCCGCCGATCAGGAAAGCGCAGGCCCGGGACAGCGAGGTCAGTGTGCCCGGCACGGCCTGGGTGAAAAACTCGGTGACTTGCAGGCGCAGCAACTGGCTCATGTAGCCCTGCCCCAGCGTTTCCAGGCGCCGCGCTTCGCGCTGTTGCTGGCCGGCGGACTGGATGAATTTCATCACCGGCAAGGTCTCGACCATGAACGACGACATGTCCGCCGAACGCTCGCGCAACTGCCGCACATCGCGCTCGACCTTGCGCCGCATCCAGCGCAGCCAGAGGACATCGAGGGGGATCAGTACCAGGGCCAGCAGCGACAGTTTCCACGACAGCGTCACCAGCATCGCGATGGCAACCACCAGGCCAATCACGCTCGACACCGCCGAGAACAGCGAGTCCACGGCGAACCGCTGGATCTCCGCGACGTCGCCATCGAGGCGCGACATCAGGTCACCGATGCGCCGCTGACCGTAAAAGCTCGGCGACAGGGATTGCAGATGCCGGTACAGGTCATCGCGCAAGGCAAACAGCATGCGCCCGGACAGGCGCGTGTGCAGGTAGCGGTTGATGCCCGAAAGCGCCGTGCCCAACAGCCCGGCAACGATCATCAGCCCGGCGATCAGCACCAGCATCGGGAAGTTTCGCGCCAGCAGGCCGTCGTCGATCAACAGCTTGGTCAGCCACGGCTGCACCAGCACCAACGCCGAAGCGCAGACCGACAAGCCCAGCAGCCCGGCAATCGCCAGGCGATGGGGGCGCACGAAGCTGTACAGCCAGCGCAGCGACGCCTGCAAGGCCTCGGGGTTCTGGCTGTCGATCAGCCGGACGATCAGGCGTTGCATCACGAACGCAACTGTTTGAGCTTGCGATACAGGGTCGCGCGGCTGATGCCCAGGGCGTCGGCGGCGGCCGAGACGTTGCCCTGATGCGTGTCCAGGGACTGACGGATCAGCTCCAGTTCGTTTTCCCGGATGCTGCCGGCCTGGGGCCGTTCGCTGGCGGTCAATTCGTCGAGCATGCTGTCGGGCAGGTGGTCGAGGGTCAGCACGGTTTCACCCGGTTCGCGCATGGCCAGCGCGGTGCGCAGGACCATCTCCAGCTGGCGGATGTTACCCGGCCAGTGATAGCCGCTGAGCAAGCGATCGAGATCATCGTGCAGGACCACGGCGGGTGCGCCCAGTGTCGCCAGCAGGCGGCTGACCAGCGCGGCGAAATCCTCGCGTTCACGCAGGGCCGGGAGCATCACGCTGATGCCGTTGACCCGGTAGAACAGGTCCTCGCGAAAATGTTTATCTTCCACCAGACGCTTGAGGTCACGGTGGGTGGCGCAGATCAGCGCGACGTCGATGTCCTGCTCTTCGCCAGCGCCCAGTGGCGCGACCTTGCGATCCTGCAACACCCGCAACAGTCGGGCCTGCAAGGCCAGGGGCATGTCGCCGATTTCATCGAGGAACAGGGTGCCGCCATGGGCCTGTTGCAGGCGGCCGACCATACCGCCCCGGCGTGAACCGGTGAACGCGCCTTCGCGGTAGCCGAACAGTTCGGACTCGATCAGGCCCTCGGGAATGGCCGCGCAGTTCACCGCCACGAAGGGTTTGTCGCAGCGCGCGCCGGCCATGTGCAGGGCGCGGGCGATCACCTCTTTACCGGTGCCGGTTTCGCCCAATAACAGGACTGGCAGTTCGTTGGCCAACCCTTGACGGGCCATGCGCAAGGCTCGGGCGTAACGGCTGTTGCTGCCGGCGAGCGCTTCCAGATCCGGTTGCGCCTTGGCCGGTTTCGCGACCGTGCGCGGCGGGCTGCCGACGTTGATCGAGCGTTGTGGCGCGCGCAGGGTTTTGTAGAAGAATTCGCCCTTGGCGGTCTGCAGGCTGCCGGTGCCGCCCTGATGCAGGCGTGCCAACAATTGCAGACCGTCGACACCGAGAAACTCTTCGCAGCGCCGACCGACCAGGGCCGAGCGCTCGGCGTGGAGCAACTGACAAGCCTGGGCGCTGACCGCGAGGATCTGCCCGCCAAGGCTCACCGCCAGCAGGCCTTGCCACGGGGATTCGAGGTATTGGCGACGGCTGTGGAAGGCGAGGACGATCTCGTCCGGGTAACTGGCGTTGAACACCCGGCTTTCGATCTGGCTGACGGCCATGGCCAGCAGCGCGGTGCTGTCGTGGGCGCGGCCGAGCGGGCCTTCGCGGGTCAGGTCGAGGACGCCGAGGATGTCGCCCTGAGGGCAATGGATCGGCACCGAGGTGCAGGAAAAATCACTGAGGCGATCCAGATAATGCTCGCCGCAATCGATCAGGGTCGGCCGCGCTTCCACCAGTGCCGTACCGAGAGCGTTGGTGCCGCGGACCGCTTCGCTCCAGCAGGCGCCGAGGGTGATGTCCTGCAGGCCGCTGCCCTTGAGACGGTCGGCGCGGCCTTCGACGGCGAGGATGGTGGCGTCGGAGTTGGCGAGGATGATCAGCCCTTCCTTGCCCTGACGCTCGGCCAGGTAATCGATGGCCGGCAACGCGGCGTCGATCAGCAGGCGATTGCTGGCCAGCAACAGGTCCAGGCTGGCGCTCGATTCCAGCGCCAGCTCGTGCTTGGCATTGAAATGCACGCCATGGCTCAGGCTGCGTCGCCACGAGGCATCGATTTCCGCACGCAGGACGCCATCCGGCACTTCGCCTTCCAGGTGCAGCTTTTCCCGGGCCAGCCGGGCTTCGCGATGCTGTTTGGGGGAGTTTGTTTTTATTAGCGTCATCAAGCGCTCCGGGTCGTCCGCCCTTGCGCCTTCATACGTCGGCGCCCTGCCGCAATCTTTACGTTAACGTAAGGGCTATGGCAAGTGCCGTAGGGCGTTTGCCTTTCAGGCAAAAAAGATCGCAGCCTCCGGCAGCTCCTACAGGGGTATCGAATTCCAAGTGTAGGAGCTGCCGCAGGCTGCGATCTTTTCGCGACACACTGACTTATCGATGCGTCCAAACCTCTGACCCAACAAAAAACGCCCGCGCATTATCCTCCAGACTCTCCAGGTGATACCCACCCTCCTGCACGATCAGGCACGGCAATCCGAGGCTGCGAATGCGCTCGCCGAGCACGGCAAACCCTTCGCGGGTCACTGCCACCTTGCTTTGCGGGTCCAGTTCGAAAATATCGAAGCCCAGGGACAGCACCAGCACCTCGGCACCGAAGTCCGTCACCGCCTTCAGCGCTATATCCAGTTGCTCGAGGAAGTCGGCCTCGCTGGCGCCATGGGCCATCGGCAGGTTGAGGTTGAATCCCTCGCCCGCCCCGGCACCGCGTTCTTCGGCAAAGCCTGCGACACCCGGATAGAAGTTGGTCGGATCGCCGTGCACCGAAACGTAGAGCACGTCGTCACGGTCGTAGAAAATCTCCTGAATGCCCTGGCCATGGTGCATGTCGGTGTCGAGCACCGCCACCCGTGCGAACCCTTCGCGCAATACCTGGGCCGCCACGGCCGCGTTGTTCACATAGCAGAAACCACCCGCCGCTTCGGCCCGGGCGTGGTGGCCCGGTGGACGGCACAAGGCATAGGCTGCCGGCTCGCCATCGAGCAACGCCCGGGCGCCGGCGATGGCGCTTTGCGCCGACCAGTAGGCCGAACGCCAGGTCTGTTCGCCCACCGGGCAACTGCCATCGGCCAGATAACGTGCAGCCTGGGCGAGTATCCCGCGCAGGGCATTCGGTTCGCGGACGAAGATGTTCGACATCACCTCATCGCCCCAATCCTCGGGAATCTCTTTCCAGCGCTGATGGGCTTCCTGCAAAAACCTCAGGTACGGTGCGCCGTGCACCGCCAGGAGCGGAGCGAGCCCGGCGTCGGCCGGCTGCTCGACCTTGAAACCCAGGGCATGAGACGCCTGCACCAGGCGCTGCGCACGCTCCGGCACTTCCTGCGGTGTGCGCATCTGGCCACGGGAGTAGTAGCTGCGTGGATGGTGGAGCAATTGTTCGGGGTGGAAAAAACTGCGCATGGAGAGAATACCTGTCAGTTAAGAGATAGGTGCAGCCAACACAATCCTGTGGCGAGGGGGCTTGCCCCCGTTGGGTCGCGAAGCGGCCCCAAAACCAGTCGCCGCAGTGAGCCAGGTACACCGCATGCGATGGTTCTGCGACTGCTTCGCAGCCGAACGGGGGCAAGCCCCCTCGCCACAGGGTATTCACCAGACTGAAGATTCAATTCGAGTGACTGGGCGCCCTTTAGTCAATAGTCCCGGCGCGCGACAGAACCGCGTTGAGCAACACATCCGTGCCCTGCCGCACATCTTCAGGCAACACATCTTCCGCTTCGTTGTGGCTCAAGCCGCCCACGCACGGGATGAACACCATCGCCGTCGGGCAGAACCGCGCCAGGTGGATCGCGTCATGCCCGGCGCCGCTGACGATCGATTGCTGAGCGTAGCCCAGCCCATCCACGGCCTGCTGCACCGCCGCCACGCAGTCCGCGTCGAACGGCGTGGCCGGGCTGATCCAGTGTGGGGTTATAGCCAGTTTCAAGCCGCGACTGTCGGCTATCGCCTGAAACCGCGCACGGACCTGTTGCTCCATCGCCTCGATGGTTTCGTCACGGTGATGACGCAGATCGACGGTGCAGTTCACCAGCCCCGGAATGGTATTGCGTGATGACTTGTTGATGCTCAATTCGCCAACGGTGGTCAGGCCTTCGGGGGCGAAGTCCGTCGCCAGGGCTTCGATGGCCTGGATCATCTGCGCCACGCCGTACAAGGCGTCCTTGCGCAGCGGCATAGGCGTGGTACCGGCGTGGGCCGCCATGCCTTCGACCCGCACGTCGAGCCAGCGAATCGCCTGGCCGCCGCTGACGACGCCGATGCTCTTGGCGTTGTCTTCGAGGATCGGCCCTTGTTCGATGTGCGCTTCAAAGTAGGCATCCACCGCGCCACCCAACGGGCGCTCGCCGGCATAACCGGTACGCTGCAGTGCCTCGGCGACGCTGATGCCATCGATGTCGCGCACCGCCAGCGCGGCGTCCAGCGTCATGATGCCGGTGAACACCGCCGAACCGAACATCGCCGGGGTGAAGCGTGCACCTTCTTCGTTGGTCCACACCGCCACTTCCAGCGGCTTGCGGGTCTGGATCCCCAGATCGTTCAGGCAGCGCACCACTTCCAGGCCGGCGAGCACGCCGTACACGCCATCGAACCGCCCGCCTTCGGGCTGGGTGTCGAGGTGGCTGCCCATCATCACCGGTGCCGCGTCAGGGTCAGTGCCGGCGCGACGGGCGAACAGGTTGCCGATGGCATCCACGCTCAGGGTCATGCCGGCTTCGCGGCACCAGTGAGCAAACAGTTCGCGACCGGCCTTGTCCTCGTCGCTCAGGGCCAGGCGGCAGCTGCCGCCACGGGCGGTGGCGCCGATTTCGGCCATTGCCATCAGACTCGCCCAGAGGCGTTCGCCATTAATCTTCAACATGAGTTTCTCCAGGAAAATTCGGTTCAGGCCTTGGCCAGTTCCAGGCGTTCAGCGCTGGCATGGCGACGGGCGAGGGACAGGACACACAGCAGCGAAGTCGCGGCGATCAGGCTGTAGAACACCGCCATCGGCCACCACTGGCCGGCGAACCGGTGGGCCAGCATCGTGCCGATCAGCGGCGTCAGGCCACCGGCCACCGCGCCGCAAATCTGGTACGCCAGGGAAATCGCGGTGTAGCGCACGCGGGTCTCGAACATGCCACTGACGTAGCCGGCGATCACCGCGTAGAACGACGCCATGCACACCACCGCCAGGGCAATGCCGAGGATGATCAACGGCGCCTGGGCCGAACTGACCAGCACAAACATCGGGTATGGCGAGGCCATGGCCAGCAGCGACACCAGGCACAGGAAGCGGGTCGCGCCGATCTTCTCGGCGACCCAGGCCGCCAGCGGCTGAATGCAGAACTGGATGATCGCGACGAAGAACAGGCACTCCAGAATCAGCGAGCGCGGCAATGAGAGTTGCTGGGTGGTGTAGGCGATCATGAAGGTGTTGGTGAAATACACCCCGGCGATCCCCAGGGTGTTGGCGCCGATGCACAGCAACAGCGGACGCCACGCGGTACGCAGGACTTCCATGACCGGCGCCTGTTCCTTGCGCTGGTTTTTACTGGCTTGCTCGCGGCTGGCGAGAAATTCCGGCGACTCATTCACCCCCAGGCGAATCGCCAGGCCCACCAGCAGCAACAGCGAACTGGCGAGGAACGGCAAGCGCCAGCCCCAGCTCATCAGGTCTTCTTCCGGCAGACGGGTGACGGCGCTGAAGGCCAGCAGCGAGAGGATCAATCCCGCCGGGCTGCCCAGTTGCGCAAACGAGGCGAAGAAATTGCGCCGGCCTTTCGGCGCATGCTCGCCGGCCATCAACACCGCCCCGCCCCACTCGCCACCCACGGCGATGCCCTGGACGATGCGCAGCAAAATAAGGAGTACCGGCGCCGCCGCGCCGATTTGCGCGTAGGTCGGCAGCAAGCCGATGCACACCGTGACCACGCCCATCATCAACAGGGTGATGATCAGCGACTTCTTGCGGCCGATGCGGTCACCGATATGGCCGAAGACGATCCCGCCCAACGGCCGCGCGAAGAAGCCCACGGCAAAGGTGCCAAAAGCGGCCATGGTGCTGAACAGTTTGTCGTCGGAGGGGAAGAACAGCGCGCCGAACACCAGCGCGGCGGCGGTGGCGTAGATGTAAAAGTCGTACCACTCGATCATGGTGCCAATAAAGGCAGCGGCTGCCGCACGGCGCGGCTGGGACGAAGCTTGAGGCTTCATGGGTCGGGCTCCTTTGGTTATTTTTCTGGCAGGAGGGAAACGGCAAATCCGCAGCGCTCTGGCGACGCCGGTCTGGGGATGATTTTTCGTTCCGGGACCATGATTAGTCAATTTTCTATTTATTATTCGAAGTATTACACCAACTTATAATTGAACGAAATGAGAAAGAGAGGGCATCCAGTGCCCTCCCTTTCTCATTCCCTGCAACAGGACTTGTCAGGATCTCAAGAGGCCAGGATGAAGTCCGAGGCCGTAACGGTTGTTGCGTCGGCCACACCTACCAGGGTGATGGAGTCAGCACCGAAGTTGACCAACGTATCCGCACCGAGATCGACGACGTTGACGCTGCTGCCAAAGGTCGCAGCCGTGATGTTCAACGAGGCAATATTGAGCAGATCCTGGCCTCCCGCCGCGTCGGTATCGAAGCCGATGATCCGGTCGTTGCCGAAGGCCGCTGCGAACACGAAGATATCGTTGCCAGTGCTGGCAAACATCGTGTCGTTGCCGGCACCACCCACAATACTGTCATTGCCGGCACCGCCATCGATGACGTCGTTGCCGGCGCCACCGAGCAATGTGTCGTTGCCGTCGGCGCCGTTGAAAATGTCATTACCCGCCCCACCGGTGATGACGTTGTTCGACGCGTTGCCGGTGCCGACGAAGTTGCCGATTCCGGTGTAGAGCAGGTGCTCGGTATTGGCGCCCAGTGTGTAGCTCGACAACGAGGTCTGTATGGAGTCCTCACCGCTACCCGCCAACTCGATCACCCCGTCCGCGGCAGAATCGACGCGGTAGGTGTCATTGCCGACGCCGCCTTCCAACCGGTCGGCGCCTGCATCGCCATTGAGGACGTCGTTGCCGAGGCCGCCCAGCAATGTGTCGTTGCCGTCTCCGCCGTTGAGCGTGTCATTACCGGTCCCGGCGGTGATGATGTTGTTCAACGCGTTGCCGGTGCCGACGAAGTTGCCGGCTCCGAGGTAGAGCATGTGCTCGACATTGGCGCCCAGCGTGTAGCTGGTCAGCGTCGTCTGCACGGAATCCGCCCCCTCGCCCGTCACCTCGACCACCAGGTCCCCGGCTGAATCGACGCGGAAGGTATCGTTGCCGGCTGCGCCGACCATCGCGTCATTACCCGCACCGCCTGTGAGAACGTCGTTGCCGGCGCCACCCATCAATGTGTCGTTGCCGTCACCGCCGCTGAGGCTGTCATTACCCACCCCACCGGTCATGACGTTGTTCAGCGCGTTGCCGTTGCCGGTGAAGTTGCCGGCGCCGAGGTAGAGCAGGTGCTCGACATTGGCGCCCAGCGTGTAACTGGTCAGGGTCGTCTGTACGGAGTCCGCCCCCCCACCCGCCGCCTCGGTCACCAGGTCCCCGGCCGAGTCGACGCGGAAAGTATCATTGCCGGCCCCGCCGACCATTGCGTCATTACCCGCACCGCCAGTGAGGACGTCGTTACCGACACCACCGATCAACGTGTCGTTGCCGTCACCGCCGTTGAGGATGTCATTACCCACCCCACCGGTGATGACGTTGTTCAACGCGTTGCCGTTGCCGGTGAAGTTGGCGGCTCCGAGGTAGATCAGATGCTCGACATTGGTGCCCAGAGTGTAACTGCCCAGCGTGGTCTGTACCGAATCCTGACCCTCGCCCGTCAACTCGGTCACTACGTCCCCGACTGAATCGACGCGGTAGGTATCGTTGCCGGTTCCACCCGCCATCTGGTCATTGCCCGTACCGCCATTGAGGAAGTCGTTGCCCGCGTCGCCATTGAGGATGTCGTTGCCGCCCAAGGCGCTCAGGATGTCGTTGCCAGCACCTCCGCTGGCCACGTCGTCGCCTGCCGTGCCGGTCCATAGGTCGACACCGGCGGTACCGACAAACACGTCACTGACCACTGTCGTTGCGCCAGAGATGACTCGCTCAAGTGTGCCGAGGTCATCGGTGTAACTGGCGACGACGCGCAGTTGCTGACCGACCTGTGCCTGGTCGGGCGTAAAGGTCGTGCCCGTCGCGCCGGCGATGTCGGTGAAGATCGCGCCGCTCCCCACCTGCCACTGATGGGCAATCACCGAGGTCGTGGTCCCGTTGGCGTCGGTGAACGCATCCGTGGCGGTGAGTACCGAGCCTTTCGCCGGGGTCGTATCGCTGATCAGCACCGTGCCAACCGGCAGGACATTGACGGTGCCGGTACCGGCCGCCGAGATCGGGGCGGTCGGCGCCGAGAACACCTCCTCCAGCACGCCATTGGCGTCCTTGTAGACCGCCCTGACGCGCAGAGCCAGCCCGGCTGCCACGACGAGTTCCGGGATAGCCGGTACGGCGCCAATGAGGGTCGCCGGTGGTGGGACCCTGAGTTCCGAGCCCACCGTGACGGTCGTGCCCTCCGCGCGCGCGACCTCGCCGGCGGCAAAGAAGGTGATGTCTTCGAAGACACCCGAGCCCGGACGCGCTTCAAACTGCCAGAAGAAACTGATGGGCCCGGTGATCGCGCCGCCGGTCGCGGTGTTGTTGGCATCGGTGATGTCTGCCGCCGATACCGTCAGCCGCTGGCCGACGGCGGGCGTAGGATCGTCGATCCTCAGCGATCCGACTGGCGCCGCGTTCAAACCGCCGAGCACGAGCGCCTGATCGGAGAACTGCAACCGCTCGATATGGCTGAGGGTGTCGGTCCCGTCCCTGCCAGCGACACTGTCGGTGACCGTAAAGGTGCCGTTGACGTTTTCCACCACGGTGTAATCCGCCAGATTGCCGGAGAACAGCGCCGTGTCGAAGTCGGGACCGGTCGCGGTCAGGATTTCGCGCACGATCTGGAGCTGGCCGGGGTTATAGGTGCCGTTCACCATGAGCGGAACCAGAGGCGTCAGGCTGTCGAAGGTAGCGATTTGCGGCCCGGTGCCATCGATGTTCTGCCGCACGCTGATGCGCACGTTGAGCCACTTGTCGCCGTCAATCAGGTCGTCGCCGCCGCGGCCCTGGATGATGTCGCTGCCGGCGCCACCCAGGACGATGTTGCCCCCGTCGAACTTGTCGTCGGCCGTGCCGGCGATGCCATCCGCGCCGTTGCCGGCGCTACCGACCAGGTCCCGCAGACCGCTGATGAGGTCGAAGTTGGTGAGCACGCTGCCCTTGGCGCCAGCGACGGCGAGCAAGTCGGCAGTGGAGTCATCGCCGCTGAGGAAGTCGGCATGGGCCGATCCCGACAGCCCTTCCACCAGGTCCAGCCGGGCAAGGATCGACGCGTTGGAACCAGGCACCGCCGGTTGATCGAAGAAGCGCAGCCTGGTGTTGAGGTCCATGGTCACGCCGCTCGGATCATCCTTGTAGGTCGCCCAGTCATACCCGGAGAACCCGATGAAACGGTCCGCCTCGCTGGGACTCCCGACCATGATGTCATCACCGCCCTCCCCGTCGAAGTTGTCCGGTCCGCCATCGCCCAGGAAGACGTCGTTGCCATTGATCGGATCGTTGCCGAAGGGGTCGAAGTTGTCACCGGCAACGCCATCGGCGGATCCGCCCTGGATCCAGTCATCGCCTTCGCCGCCGCGCGCGAACTCGTTCGCCTTGCTGCCGAGGATGAAGTCGTTGCCC
Organism: Pseudomonas sp. PDM27; assembly: GCF_019219205.1. Taxonomy (NCBI): domain Bacteria; kingdom Pseudomonadati; phylum Pseudomonadota; class Gammaproteobacteria; order Pseudomonadales; family Pseudomonadaceae; genus Pseudomonas; species Pseudomonas sp. PDM27. The sequence goes on from NZ_JAHUWF010000015.1 coordinate 159,236, forward strand.
AGGCCACCGCTGGAGTCGGCTGCGTCTTCGCCGGTGATGATGAAGTCCTGGCCGGCCTGGCCGAGGATCAGGTTGAGGCCGTTGCCGCCCTGGATGACGTCGTTGCCGTCCTCGCCGTGGATGACGTCGTCGCCCCCCATGTCGGTGATGATGTCGTCACCGGTACCGCCAAAGAGTTGGTCGTTGCCGTAGCCGCCATCGATCCGGTCGTTACCGGCATCGCCGTAGACCGTGTCGTCGTCCGAGTCACCGGCAATGAGGATGTCGTTGCCGGCCGTACCGCCCAGCACCACCGTATCGGCGCCGGTGTAGTGCAGGTAGTTGGTGTCCGGACCCGTCGTGGCGGGATTGTCGCGGATCACCAGCGGCGTGAGGAAGTCAGTGCGCGGTGAGCCGATCGGGTGGTCCGACGGACCAAATGGATCGGCATTGGCCGGCAGATCGTCGGCGGTGCCGACAATGCCGTCGGGTCCGGCAATCACACTGGGGTTGTACTGGTTTGCCTGGTTGACCTCCAGAATGTAGGCCGGCGTCAGGAAGACCCTGGCCGAAAGGTGTGTGGCATCGGTATTGGCCATCACCAGCGAGGCGAACGTGTTGTTCTCAAGCTCGGCGCCAAAGTCCATCGAGGCGGTGCGCTCCAGATAGTAGAAGCGGTCACCGTCCTGGAGTTTCTCCATCTGGTTCTCGAAGACGAAGTTGAAGGTCGAGCCGAGCATGCCGCCAAAGGGCATCTTCTCCTCGGCCAGCCCGCCAACCCAGAAGTCGACCGCATCCAGGCCGGTGATGGTCACATCGTCTGCCGTGTGCAAAACGCCGTCGGTACCCGCGGTGCTGGTCCAGGCGCCGGTGCTGTTGAGGAAGTCCAGACGATCGGCCGGCGCACCCGCACCGCCGAGCACCAGCAGCGAGGCCGCCGCGCGCTTGTCCGCCAGCGTGAGGGCATCGGTGATGCTCGAATGCGTGCCGTAGGCAGCGATGAAGTTGATCAGCGATTCCGGGTGCTTTATGTGCTGCACGAAATCAGCCCAGCTCGTGTAGGGCTTGAGCTCAGCGTCGCCGGTGGGCCCATAGAACTCCCGCCGCGCCGCGTTGAGGGACGGAACGCCGGTATCGCGGCCACGCGCCAGGTTGATGGCGGGCAAATCGAGCGGCAGGCCCAGCAGGTTGTTGCGCAGGGCTTCGGTGACGAACTCATCGATCTCGTTGCCCACCTGGCGGGTCACACCGCGCACGATGGCACCGGCCGCCTCTTCCGGAGTCGGGCCGCTGCCCGCGAACTCGAGCGGGTTGAGGAAGGCCTGGATCAGCCCGATATCGCTCGAGGCAAAGTTCGGATCGAGCCGGTCGACCTGCTCCAGCAGCATCGAGTGCCCGAAGCGATAGACGGTGTGTGCGAACTCGGCAACGATGCTCGGATCGATCGCGGTGTCGTACACCTGGCCCGGGGCGAAGAAGGGATCGACCATCGGCTGGATGGTCCGCGCGAACTCCTCGAACACCAGGTGCTGGTACTGCATCTCGGTACCGAACTTCGCCGTCTGGAACAGGCGCTCGCCGTTCCAGTCCAGGGTCGAGGTGTCGGCGGGAACGGCAGTGACAGGCGTCAGCAGCCACTCGTTGAGGAACGACACATCGCCGCTTGCCGCTGTTGCCAGGACCACCTCCTTGGTGTGATCGACCAGGCGGTTGTGCTCATGGTGGAAGATGGAGTGGACGGTGGTCAGGCCGATGTTCTCGTTCACCCGGCCGTCGCCGGCGATGTAGTGCGCGTCCAGCAGTTCGTTGTCGTAGAAGCCCGGCGCAGGCGTACCGCCAATGACATTGTCGGCATCGGGCAGGAGTGCCGCGCCGGTCTGGTCGTCCACCGGAACGGCGGTGTGCGCTATGTCGTTGAGGAAGGCATGGCCAGTGCGCGCGGCGTTGGCCAGGCTGATGGGCGCCGCCGGATTGCCTTCAACGAGCACATCGTCGGCCGTGCCGGCAATGCCGTCCACGCCCTTCATCACCACCTGCGGAAAACCGTTCGGCCCCTTGATGAAATTGCCGTAGGCGTCGGTCGCCAGCAGCGGCACGTTGTCGAAATCGGCATCGGTGAGATTTATCCCGAGCAGATCATGGGCTTGCGCCTTGACCACCTTCCAGGTGGCCATGCCGCCGATCTCGACGTCATCAGCGGTGCCGAACTGCCCATCGGCGCCCAGATCACGATTTTCGATCAACTTGCCGGTGGCCACCGGATCGCCCGCGGCGTTGAGCTCATAGGCACGCAGGAACACCTGGTGCGACGGATGCGAGCTGTAGGTCTGGTTCTGGTCGACAAACGGCGAGGTGGTGTTGGTGTTCTCGTGGATGTCGTCGGCCGTGCCCAGGAGGCCATCGGGGCCGGGCTGATTGGTGGCGCGCGTCAGCACCATGAAGTTGGTCGGGCTACCGGGCACGAACAGTGGGTCATCCGGCTGCAGCGGGATGAACACGGTGCCCGAACCGCCCTTGGTGACGAGGTCCAGGCCATGGTCGAAGAACTGGCCGAAGAAGGTCATCCATTGGTTGAAGGGCGCGGTCAGGCCCGCGTCGGGGCTCACGTTCGGGTCGAGGAAGGTCTGGAACGTGCTGCCGTCGGTGCGGGTTCCGGTCACCACCTGCGCGCCGGCCTTGAGGACATCGTCAGCCGTGCCGAGGATGCCATCCAGGCCGGGATCGAAGGTGGCCGCGACCGCCGCCGGGTTGTTGGCGGTCTGGTCGACGATCAGGTTGCTGATGGTGCGCGGTTGCGAGTCGATCACCAGGCCGCTGGTCTGGGTATAACTCGTGCCGGCGTCGGCCGGGCGGAAGTCCGGCGTGGTCAAGCGCGGGAATACGTTATCGGCGGCACCGTACTCGGGATGGAGCAGGTTGTTTTCCGTCCCTTCGACCGTGCGCAAACCGTAGGGCACGCGTATGTTCGGCAGCAGAGAAACCAGGTTCTCACCGGCCGCGTGGTGTTCGGCTATCTTGATCTGGTCAAGGATGAACGACAGGTCCGATTGCGTGTAACGCACACCGTTGCTGGGGGCAGAGGTTTGCGGATCGATCAGCGAAGGCGCCGGTGCGGGGGTTGGCGCCGCGGCCACTACTGCCGTAGTCGGTGCCGAGAATACCTGCTCGGTCACGCCATGATCGTCCGCATAAATGCCTTTGACGCGCACTGCCAGACCGGCAAGATCCGACGTCACCGTGAGCGTGGGCGCGTCCGCTCGGGTAAATCCGATACCGATGCGGCCTGGCCCGAGGATGATGTCTTCGAACACGCCCGAACCCGGTGTCGCTTCAAACTGCCATATGTAACTGATGGAGTTGTGGATCGCTCCGCCCGCGTTGTCGGCATCGCTGAGGCCTGCCGCCGACACGGTCAGCGTCTGGCCAACGGTCGGCGCGGTGTTGTCCACCGTCAGCGCGCCCACCGGCTCAGCGTTGAGCCCGGGCACGAGGACCATGGACTGATCGGAGAACTGCAGCCGTTCGATGTGGGTGAGACGGTCGGTTTCTTCCTTGCCGACATTGTCGGTCACGCTGACGATGTCGTCGCTGAAATCGAGCGCAGTGCCGTTATCGTTGACGGAGACGGTGTAGTTCGCCAGCGGGCCCATGAAGTTGACGGTGTCGAAGCCACCCACGCCCGGCAGGATCTCCCGCACGGCGACGAGCTGCCCCGGATTGTAGGTACCGTTCAACATCAGCGGGATCATCGGCGTCATGCTGTCGAAGCTGGCGATCTCCGGCCCCGTGCCATCCAGATTCTGATGCACGCTGATGCGCACGTTGAGCCACTTGTCGCCGTCGATGAGGTCACTGCCACCACGGCCTTCGATGATGTCGCTGCCATCGCCGCCGAGGATGATGTTGCCCGCGCCGAACTGATCGTCGGCCGTGCCCCCGATACCGTCGGCTCCGAAACCGGCGCTGCCGACAAAGTCCCGCAGGCCGCTGACAAGGTCGAAGTTGGTGAGGATGCTGCCCCTGGCCGTGATGTTGGCGATGATGGCCGCGTTTTGTTCATCGCCGCGCAGGAAGTCGGAGAAGGCCGAGCCCGACAGGCCCTCCACTTCCGCGAACCGGTCATAGACCGCATCGGGCGATTGCCCCACTGCACCCACGATATCGCCCGCCGCGTTGGGCACCGCGTGATAGGGGCTGAAGAAGGGAACGACCATGTCGACGGTCACGCCGTACTTGTCATTCTTGTAGGTGGTCCAGTCGAACCCGGACATGCCGTCCATCTTGTCCTGGGCATCGCTGGCGACGAAGGTGTCGTCGCCACCTTCACCGATCATTTCATCGAATCCGCCGGTGCCGATGAAGATGTCGTTGCCGGGCACATCGTCGGTCAGAGTCGGGCTCATGTTATCGCCCGGTGCACCGTCCTGGGTGCCGCCCTCGATCCAGTCGTCGCCTTCGTTGCCGGTCGGCGCGAGGTTGACCTTGGCGCCGAGGATGAAATCGTCGCCCGCGCCGGCGAAGGTCATCGTGATGTCTTCGGTGGTGATGATGAAGTCTTTGCCAGCGCCGCCGAAGACCAGGTTGTTGAGGCCGAGGGTCGAGTTGCCGGCCTGGATGACGTCGTTGCCGTCCTCGCCGCGCAGGGTGTCGCTGCCGCCGATGTCGGTGATGATGTCGTCGCCGGCACCGCCAAAGACGTTGTCGTTGCCGTAGCCACCGTCGAGCCGATCGTTGCCGGCGTCGCCATAGACAGTGTCGTCGTCCGAGTCACCGGCAATGAGGATATCGTTGCCGGCCGTGCCGCCCAGCACGACCGTGTCGCCGCCGGTGTAGTGCAGGTAGTTGGTATCCGGGCCCACTGTGTCGGGGTTGTCGCGGATCACCAGCGGTGTGAAATGGTCGATCCGTGGTGAACCGATCGGGTGGTCCGACGGGCCAAAGGGGTCGGCGTTGGCGGGCAGATCGTCGGCCGTACCGACGATGCCGTCCGGACCGGCCACCACACTCGGGTTGAATTGCTGCGTCTGGTCGACCTCCAGGGTGAAGGCCGGTGTCTGGAATATATTGGCCGCCAGGTGTGTGGCGTTGCTGTTGAGCATCACCAGATTGGAGAACGAATTGTTCTCCAGTTCAGTGCCGAAGTTGAGTCCTGCGGTGCGGGCCAGATAGTACAGGCGGTCGCCGTTCTGCAGGTTTTCCAACTGGGTTTCGAAAACGAAGTTGAAGCTCGAACCCAGCAGGCCGCCAAAGGGCATTTTCTCTTCGGCCAGGCCACCGATCCAGAAGTCGATGGAGTCCAGGCCGGTGGTGGTCACGTCGTCTGCGGTGTGCAGAATGCCGTCCGCACCGGCGTTGCTGGCCCAGACACCGGTACTGTTCAGGAAGTCCAGGCGATCGGCCGGGGCCGTGGCGCTGCCGAGCACCAGGTCCGCCGCCGCGGCGCGCTTGTCCGCCAGCGTCGTGGCGCCAGTGATGGTTGAATGCGTACCGTAGGCGGCGATGAAGTTGATCAGCGATTCCGGGTGTTTCATGTGCTGCACGAAATCGGCCCAGCTCGTGTAGGGGGTCAACTGGCTGTCGCCGGTCATGTGGTAGAACTCGCGCCGCGCCGCGTTCAGCGACGGGATGCCGGTTTCGCGGCCGCGCGCCAGGTTGAGGGCGGCAAGGTCGAGCGGCAGGCCGACCAGGTTGTTGCGCAGAGCGTCAGTGACAAACTCGTCGATCTCGTTGCCGACCTGCCGTGTGACACCGCGCACGATGGCGCCAGCCGCCTCCTCCGGCGTGGGGCCGCTTGCAGCAAACGCAAGAGGGTTGAGGAAGGCCGCGATCAGGCCGGTCTGTTGATTGCCCGGGTCAACCGGATTGCCGTCACCGACGACATTGAAGTTGGGGTCGAAACGATCGACCGTCTCCAGCAGCATCGAATGGCCGAAGCGAAAGACCGTGTGCGCGAACTCGGCGACGATCGCCGGATTGACCGTGGTGTCGTTGCCCATGGGCGCCAGGAACACGTCCACTTGTGGCTGGATGGTGCGCGCGAACTCCTCGAACACCAGGTGCTGGTACTGCATCTCGGTGCCGAACTTGGCGGCCTGGAACAACCGCTCGCCGTTCCAGTGCAGGCCCGCGATGTCGGCCGGCGTCACGGGCAGCGCTGTCAGTTGGGCGTCAGGCAGCAGCCACTTGTTCAGGAAGTCGAGGTCGGCGGAAGCCAGCACCGTCTCCTTGGTTTGCTCAACCAGCCGATTGTGCTCGCTGTGGAAGATGGAGTGCACCGTGGTCAGGCCGATGTTCTCGTTAACGCGGCCATCACCGGCGATGTAGTGCTTGTCGAGCAGCTCGTTGTCGTAGGTGCCGGGTGCTTGCGCACCGCCAATGACGGTGTCCGCGTCAGGCGTCAGGCCGCCGGTAGGGTCGGCGCTGTGGGCGATGTCGATGAGGAACTGGTGGCCGGTGCGAACAGCGTTCGTCAGGCTGATCGGCGCGGCCCGGTTCCCCTCGACCAGCACGTCATCGGCGGTGCCGGCGATGCCGTCCAAGCCCTTCATCACGACCTGGGGGAGACCGTTGGGCCCCTTGATGAAGTTGCCGTAGGCATCGGTCGCCAGCAGCGGTACGTCGAACACGTCGGCATCGGTCAAGTTGATGCCGAGCAAATCACGGGCCTGGGCCTTGACGACTGCCCAGGTGGCCATGCCGCCGATTTCGACGTCATCCGCAGTGCCGAAATGCCCATCGACGCCCAGGTCACGATTGGTGATCAGCTTGCCGGTGGCCACCGGATCGCCGGCGGCGTTGAGTTCATAGGCGCGCAGGAACACCTGGTGCGAAGGATGCGAGCTGTAGGTCTGGTTCTGGTCGACAAATGGCGAGGTGGTGTTGCTCTGCTCGTGGATGTCATCGGCGGTGCCCAGGATGCCATCGGGACCGGGCAGATTGGTGGCGCGCGTCAGCACCATGAAGTTGGTCGGGCTGCCCGGCACGAAAAGCGGGTCATCCGGCTGCAACGGAATGAAGACGGTGCCGCTGCCACCCTTGGTCACGAGGTCAAGGCCATGGTCGAAGAACTGGCCAAAGAACGTCATCCACTGGTTGAACGGCGCGGTCAGGCCCGCGTCCGGCGTAATGTTGGGGATCTGAAAGACGGAAACGTCGTCGGCGGTGCCGAACAGGCCATCCAGACCGGGACTGGTGACGACCTGTGAATCCGGATTGGCCGCGGCGGCCGCGACCGCCGCCGGATTGTTGGCGGTCTGGTCCACAATCAGGTTGCTGATGGTGCGCGGCTGCGAGTCGAAGACGGAACCGCTGGTCTGCAGGTAGGAGGTCGGCGTGGTTCCGCCAGGGTCGGCGGGCCCGAAGAAGCCGACCGGCTGGACCTGCGCGGTATTGAACACCGGCGTCGTCATACGCGGGAAGAAGTTGTCGGCGGCACCGAACTGGATATCGGCCAGGTTGTTGTAGATGCCGGAGACGGTGCGCAGGCCGAAGGGGACTTCTACGTTTGGCAGCATATCAATCAGGCTCTCGCCTGCCGCATGCCGTTCGGAGATGAAGATTTGTTCGAGAATGAACTCGAGATCGGACTTGATGAAACTGGCCATGGCTGTTTCCTCGATGCTTGGCAATCAGGAAACCACACGCATAAAACACCGCTGTAAACGCGTGGTTTAGTGCTGAACCCCATAAACAGAAAATCGAAAATTGCACGACGGGACCTGGTACCACGGCCGCACCGAACCCTTGCCCGATTGCGTGCAATCAGCAGTGCTCGATTGAGGATTGATTCCCCGTGACAACCGTATCTACAGGCGGGTATTGCGCCTCAAGGAGGCGACGGCCCATGAACGCAGGTTGAATAGAAGGTGTAACTTGCGAATGGCCCCGTCACGTATCGGGGCTCTGCAGCTTCCTCAACAAGCCTTTTATCCATGAGAAAACTGGCATCGACTACGAATTGACTAGTATGTATTGGAGAGTGGTTGCACACGCTTGATGGAGGCGTCAGGACGTCATTAAAACCATAGGTTTGGTTCTGATTGAGTGGAGCACTATGGGTAATACCCCCCGGCTGTTGTTGCCGGAAGTAGCGATTACCCAGTCTGTTTGAGAATCTTTTTAAAACACTCATCGCGCCTCCCGCCCTCAACCTCAAACACCAGTTTTGCACTCCCTTGAAAATGAGTATTGAGGGGCTACCCGGATGTGTACAGAGACGAAGGCCCAGCCAAATTCCGAGACCTTGGTCAACGAATCCGATCAGACCTTGGTCGAATCGGACACTGGCCAAAAGTCCCATGGCACAGGGCCCGGGAGACCGGGCACCGGTGCGAAATTGCGCCATTTAAGCCGCTCAACCCAGTTCGTAATCTGCGCCACAATCATTCTGGGTTTGACCATGACGTTCGTTGGCAACCTCGTCAGCCAGAGCATCGAAGATGCAACGGTTCAAACGGCGGCCGAGACGGGCGCGCGTTATATGCAGAACTTTCTCGAACCTTTCGTCCAGGGATTAACCACGGCAAAGGAACTCCCCGATGAAACCATTCAGACCATTGATCACCTGCTGTCCAGCACCTCGCTCAGTACACATGTTGTCTCAGTGAAGATCTGGTTGCCAGACGGCACGATTGTCTACAGCACCGACAAATCCACGGTGAAAAAAACCTTTCCGACAGAGGAGATCTCACAGGCGCTGACCGGCAAGATCCATACAGAGTTCGACAATGATGTTGAAGGTTATACGGTGGATGATATTGAGGATGCCTTTGAGCGAAGTCTGAATATTCCGTTCTATGAAATATTTGCTCCACTGCGTGAAGCGGGTACTGGAAAGATTATTGCGGTGGGTGAGTTCTACGAAACTGCGGAGGCGTTACAGCGCGAAATCAATAACGTTCGCAAGAAAGTCTGGGCGATTGTTGGAACAGCAACGACCGCCATGATTTTACTGTTGTTTTTTATCGTTCGGCGTGGCGACAAGATAATAAAGCAGCATGAAACAGCACTTAAATGGCGAATGGATGAGCAAACCAGGTTGCACTCAAATAATGCCGCCCTTCAGCGCAAAGTCACTACAGCCAACCGCGAATTCTCCAGAATCAACGAGCTCACTCTGCGGCGGATCGGGGCAGATCTGCATGATGGTCCTGCCCAGTTGTTGGCACTTATTCTCCTTCGCCTTGAAGAGCTCGAAGATTCGGAAGGCGTCTCGGATGTAGAAGCCCTGGAAATGATCAGGCGTGCCGGCAAGGATGCTTTAAACGAAGTGCGGGAAATATCACTCGGTCTGGCACTTCCGGAAGTCAATGACCTGACCCTCCACGATGCGCTGGTATTGCTGGCCGAGCGGCACGAAGAGCGAACCGAGACGCGAGTCGATCTGCAGCTTGATACGCTTGCGGACGATGTACCGATAGCGCTTAAAATTGGTATTTACCGCTTCGCCCAGGAAGCGTTGAACAATGCCTATGTTCACGCCGGGGGAAAAGGCCAAAAACTCAGCGCCTGGCACTCTGAAGGGCTGCTGGAAGTGCAAGTCGAGGATGCGGGAGTGGGTATTTCAACCGAGAAACCGAGTGTATCAGGTCGAGGTAGAACGCATCTGGGCCTTGTCGGCATGCGCTATCGCGTCGAATCCCTCGGCGGCGTATTCACCATTGAATCGGCTCCTCATGCCGGAACCAAAGCCAGGGCGCAGTTCAAAATCTGATCCCCTCAGGCCAGAATGATCGTTGCGCCCAAGTCACCCCAAGCGCTCATGGCTCGTTATTCGGTTTCCCGTTGTCATTCCAGTCGCGGCGTTGAAGAGCACCACACAGGCTGGATATATGGTCACTCTCCCAATGCCGTATCACGGCAGCCACCGCCTGCGTCCGGTTACGAACCCGCAGCTTGTACATGACATTCGTCATGTAGTGCTTGATGGTCTTCTCGCAGAGTTCAAGTTTGATAGCCACCTCGCGGTTGGTCAGGCCCTTCGATACCTCCCGGATAACCTGTTCTTCGCGATGGGTCAGCTCGACCTTTTGCTTGTCACCCGCGTGCTTTCTGATATTGCTTAACAGCCTGCTGGCAAGTTTAGGGGTAATGAAGGTTTCCCCCCCGGCAACATTTCTGATGGCCTGCACAAGCTCAAGACCGCTGATGCCTTTCAACGCATAGCCCTGCGCGCCCGCTTCGAGGGCGCAATAGGCGTCCTCGATGGACTCGGATACCGTCAGCATCAATATTTTAACGGCCGGCGAAGACGCCGAGATCGCTCGCACGGCAGCAAAGCTGTCGCCCGGCATATTGACATCCATCAGCAAAACATCCGGAGCAAAACGCGCGGCAATTTCCATGGCATCATCGGCAGACCCGCCCTGCTCGACCACCTGAAAGTCAGCTATTTTCTTCAGCGCCATAGTGACCCCATCCCTTAACAGCGGGTGATCGTCAACAATGCCAATCTTGATCATGGGACTCATAAGTAGCGCCTCATGAGAGGCGATGGAGTTGAATGGTGGTGTCGCACGTTTCATTTTTCACCCCTCGCGTCCGGCCGAACCCGGCAAGCCCTGCCGTCTCCCTGATGTCCGGGACGACAGTTGTTGCGGGTGCCTGAGGGTGGTGCAACAAATGAGCCATTGCCGTGGGGTGAAGAAAAAGCTCAGATTAATGAACGGGATGTTTCTGAATGTTTCAGGCGAGAGAGGGCGTGAGGGGGGAATATTCCTCAAGTTCGGTGGTGACCGCCCGGTTGGGTGGGTGTAATGCCCCATTTATGGAGAGAGTAGCGGCCCTGTTGCACCGGCCGCTTTTGCCAGGGTCTGCTTGCCCTCGCAGCCTGGCGGACGTTGCTGATCCGGCTGGATGCAATGCTGCGGGACGGCACCCATGTTGGTGCCGAACGGCCTGTTGCAGACCGTCACTTCCACCGTTGGTCAATCAGGGTTTACGCGCAATGATTACCTGGCTCTTGGCTACCACGGCATCCAGCGCCTGCTTGATCTGTGTACCCCGTGGCGAGGCCAGGATCGCCTGCCAGGTGTCCGCCCAGTGGTTGAGCAACGGATGGTCCGGGTTGCTGAAGTCGACCTTGGCTTCCCAGAACAGCAGCATCCACATTGACCAGTAGAATCCATACTGGCTGTGGCTGATCACTTCCAGGCCGGCATCGCTGACCATGGCCTTGAACTGCTCTTCGCTGATGATGCGAATGTGGTTGGGCTTCTGGAAATACTCGGCCGCCGCAATGTCTTTCTGCAGGTCTTCGGAGCTGGGGTGCGGGACGCTCAGCAGGTACAGCGCGCCCGGTTTACCGACGCGCACCAGTTCCGCGAGGAACTGGGCCGGATCGTCCACGTGCTCGATGACCTCGGTCGACACCACCCGCGTGGCGGTCGCATCGGCAATCGGCAGCGGGTTGCAGTCGGTGACGTGGCATTCGACGTCACGGGCCGGTGTATCGCTCAAGCGCTGGCGGGTCGCTTCGACCTTGGCCGCGTCGATATCGGCGATGATGATCTTCGCCCCGCGCATCCCGCAGAAATGTACGTTGCCGCCGTCGCCACAACCCACATCCAGCAGTGTGTCCTCGGGGGTCACCGGGAAACCGCTGAACAGTTCGCCGGTCTGCTGATTGAACCACCCGCTGAGCATCGCATCGTGCAGGCCGAGCATGTAGGGGTCGACCTTCTCCGCCACGGGGGGCGCAGGCGCAATCTCTGGCTGCACAGGCGCGGGCGTGCCCGCCGTGAGTTTCTTCAAAAGGCTCAGCATGAGGTGGCTCCAGAGGATGAGACGGCTGTTCGGGAGGTGCCCAGGCGTTTGACCAGCGAGGCGCCGCGGTTGCGCATGGGCATTTCAATGAAGCGATAGTTGAGTTCGCTCAGCAGCACGATCAGGCCGCCAGCCATCAGCAACATCAGGATCGGATGGCCAGCCGGACTGGGCAGCCCGGCAGCCTGTAAACGGAAAATGAATTCACGCACCAGCAAGTAGGCCGGGATATGGATCAAATAAATCCCGTAGGAACGGCTGCCGATCCACGTCATCAGGTGCTTGAACACGCCGCGCGGCAACAGGTAATCGCGGTTGTAGGAAGCGATCCAGACCAGCACTGCGCACAGCACCGCGATCACACCGATCCGGTAATGGGTGAAGGTAAAGCGATCCGTGGCCATGAAGCCGAGCAGCAGCGACACCGCGATCAGTGCGGCGACACCCGCCCATGGACGACGCAGGAATGTGGGCTCCCAGCGCAGGTACGACGGTTGCGTACTCCACATCGCCAACAGCACGCCAAGGGCCAGCGCATCGGTGCGCACCACCATCAGGATCGGCGTGCGCAAGGTGAACAACTGCACCGCAACCAGCGCCAGCAAAAGCCACGCAAGGTGTTTGCGTAACAACACGATCATCAGCGGGAACAGCAGGTAGAACTGCTCTTCCAGCGACAGGCTCCAGTACACGAAACTGGTGCCGTACTCGTAGCGATAGAAACTGTCGGCAAAGCGGAAATTGGCGTACTGCGCGACGCCGGCCAGGGTCGCCTGAATGTTCGCGTGCAGGGTGCCGAAGGCGCCGGAGCGGTTGAGAAAAAGACACGCCAGCAACATCAGCGCCAGCCACAACCAGGCCGACGGCAGCAATCGAAAGGCCCGGCGCAACCAGAAATTGCGCGTCTGTTGCCAATACTCCTGGCGCGTTGTGCAGCGGCGCATGGCCGGGATCAGGCTGCGGGCAATCACGAAGCCCGAGATCGCGAAAAACAGGTCCACGCCCCACCACGGCTGGCTGTACAGCGTGATGGCCTGCAGCAAGGGCACAGCCGCCGCGAACAGGCTGTCCTGCAGGTGGTGAAACAGTACGCCAAGCACCGCAATGCCACGCAACAACTCGATGTCCATGATCCGTTTTTCGTTGCTCATGCGCCCTCCTGGACATGAGGTTTTCGAGCAATGATCACCTGGCTCTTGGGCATGAACCGGTCCAGCATCTGCTTGATCGCCAACCCGTCGGGCTGGGCCAGCAAGTCCTGCCAGGTTTTCGCCCAGCTCTCCATCAGCGGCGGGTACGGCGCCTGGATCCGGTCGCGAACCGCCCCCCCCAGGTCGCGTCCGGCGGCCCGTTCACTGGCCCAGAAAAAAATCATGCCCATGACCCAGAAAAAACCGGTGGCCTGGCGATGTTCGATGACCAGGCCCGCGTCCTCCACCAGCGCGGCGAACCTCTCGGGGGTGAAAATCTGTACATGATTGGGCGATTGAAAGTAGCTGGCCGGGGCGATGCCTTTCTGCAAATGCTCGCCCACCGGCGACGGTACGCTCAGCAGGTACTGCGCGCCGGGGCGGCCCATGCGCACCAGTTCGGCCATGAAGGGTTCCGGCTGGTCGATATGCTCGAGCACTTCCATGCACACGACTTTGCTCGCGCAACCATCGGCCAGCGGCAGCGGCAGGCTGTTGCTGACCAGCCCGAGATTCGCCTTATCCGACTGCGCTTGCACTTGCCGCGCCAGGTCGCGGACCTTGTCGTGTTCACTGTCGGTGAAGATCACCGAAGCGCCCTGGCGGATCGCAAACAAGGTCGCCACGCCTTCGCCGCAACCGACATCCAGCAAGGTGTCGTCGGCGGTGATGGCAAACCCTTTGAGCAGTTCGCCGCTGTCGCCCAGAAACCAGCCGTCGAGCAGGGCATCGTACAAGCCGATGTCCCTGGGCGAGACTCGCGTTTCTGGTGGGGCGACCGCTACCGGTGCGGGCCGCAATTTCGCAAGCAGGCGCCGGATCATGTGCCCGACGCTTGTGCGCAGTTTGCTTCACGCCGTTGCAGCAACTGCTCGAACACCGCCTTCAGGCGCTGCTCGGCAACAGCCTGGCTGCAGAATCCCTGCAGGCTGCGCACGGCATGGGCCGACATCCGTTGATAGCGCTCGACGTCCTGTTTGGCAACGTCATGGCTGGCGGAGAAAGCCGTACACAGCGAGTCCCAGTCCGTGACGTAGCGCAGGGTACGATAGGCTGCGCGAGGATCGTGGGGCCAGGATGTCAGCTCGTCGGTGCCTTCGACGATAAACGCGTTGTCATGGTCGATGTAGTCGGCCATCGCGGTATTCAGCGGCGCAATCGCCGGCTTGCCGCAGGACATGAACTCCATCAACGGCAGGCACTGCCCTTCGCCGTAGGAGCAGTTGACGACGTAACTGGTGGCCTCGACCAGGCGCTCGTAGTCGATGTCGGCCAGATAGCCGTGGATCAACACGATGCGGCACTGGTAGGACTGGTTCTTGTAGACGTGGTGCATCATGTCGGACAGTGCGTTGGCGATGTCATGGTGCGTGAGCTTGAGCACCAGGGTCGCGTCGGGCGTATCGCGGAAGGCGGTACAGAACGCACTGATCATGTCCTTCCAGTTCTTGCGGCCGTCGTACGGATTGAACACCGAGGTGTAGACCACGCCCTCGAGCAACAGCTCGCAGTCGCGCGGCGGTTGATCGAAGGCTATCGGCGTGCCCTCGCGCAAACGCTCGGGGCCATAGGGGCGCAAGTCCGCCGTGCGACTGTCGATCAACAGCCCGCGCAGGTTCAGGCGCGTGGGGCCCACGACCGGACGCTTGTCCAGCAACTCACCGCGGGCGGCAAAACGGTCCCAGACGGGGGCCGCGATGGCGCTGATCGGGTAATCGCGGCCCATCACATCGTGCACGGCATTCACGGTGAAGCTGGAGTGGGTGATCGCCGTCCCGCAGGTGCCCAACACCATCCGCCAGTCATGTCGCGGCTCGCCCTGCCAACTCTCGGTGGGAATGGTGCTGAACTCCCAGGCGAACACCGGAATCGTCGGGCACGCGTAGTGGACCGGCGTGCGATGCGGCGGGGAGAAGGACAGGAACACGCAGTCTTCGCCCCGGCTCAGGCAATCGAAATACAGCCGATCGACCAGCTCGTCCGGGTTGCTGACCTCGATCACTTGCCCCAGCCGTTCGAGCACCGGGCGGAATTCCTTGAGGACGAAGTAATAGCTGTACTCGGGCCGTCCCAGGTTCTGCTGGATGTTGCTCTTGTTGGTTTCCGAATGAATGATGATCAGCACGATGCAGCTCCCGTTTCGGCACCCACCGGCACGACGTCACGGACCGATTCCTGTTTGAAGAACAGCGCCAGCCGCTGCTGCACCGGCGCGAAGCTGCAGTATTCGTGCATGCGTTCGCTGGCGGCGTCCGCCATGGCCTGCCAGGCGTCCGGCCGGTTTTTTGCCATGGCGTAGCTGTTCTCGTAAGCCGTTTTCAACGAGCCCCAATCCGGACGGTGGCGCAGGGTGCGATACAGGATTCGCGCGTCTTCCGGCCAGATCGTCGGTTCCTGGCTGGACTTGACGACGAAGGCCACACGTTCGTCGATGTAGTCGCGCATCGCCGTGTGGTTCGGGGCGATCACCGGCCGGGCGCACGACATGAACTCCATCAGCGGCAGGCACAGGCCTTCGCAGCGTGAAGCGTTGACGTAGTAACTCGCCGCGCCATAAAGACGGGCGAACTGCTCGTCCTGCAGATAACCGTGCATGACCACCACGCGACAGGCGAAAGGCGAGAGCTGGGACAGCAAGGTCATGAGCTCGACGTAATAGGTCGACAGGTCGTTCTGGGTCATCTTCAACACGAGCGTGGCGTCCTCCACATCACGCAGCGCCCAGCAGAACGCGGTGATCAGGTGGTGCCAGTTCTTGCGCCCGTCATCAGGGTTGAACACGCTCACGTAGATGACGCCGTCGACCACGATTTCGACCGTTTGGCTGGTGTCGGGGAAAACCGCTTGTGGATGCTCGTCCTGCGCGACAGCTGCGCTGATGACGGGTTCATCCGGCACGGAGGCTGCGCTGGCGACGGGTTCGATCGGCAACGGCTGAGGCCTGCGAAACCTGGCCAGCCATGGGCGAACGGCATCCGGCACCAGATCGCGAACGGCTTCGCGATACCACAGCAGCACGTAATGCCTGGTGATGAAGAGGCGTCGCCGCAGGGTCAAGGGCGGCGCGGGTTGTGGTTGCGGTACTGGCTCCGGCTCAACGATTTCCACGGGTGGTTGCTCGATGATCGGCGCGATCAGGCCATCGGCTGACAACCCCATCACGCGGCTGTCCAGGATGCAACCCTTGATCTGCAGCGTGGCACCGGCGTTCACCGGCGTACCGGGATACTGCTGGCGAATGTCGGCGAAGCGTTCCCACAAAGGTGTCGGCAGCACCAGCACCGGGAAGTCGTCACCCAGGGTCCGGTGGATGGCTTCGGCGGTATGGGTGGACAAGGTGATCACCCGCCCCAGGCGTGCCAGCGTCCGGCTCCAGTCATGCCGTGGATCGTTGTCCCAGTGCTCGGCGGGAATGGTGTCGAATTCCCAGGCAACCACGCACACCATCGGGCATTGCAGGTCGGTGGGGGTCTTGTGCGGTGGCGCGAACGAAATGAACAGGCAGTCCTGGCCGGCCTGCTGCAACTGCCGGTACAGCGGGTCGACCTCGGCGGCCGATGACACGACGTGCACCGGTCCCAGGCTTTCGAACAGCGGCCGATACGCCTTGAGCACGAAGTAGTAACTGTACTCGGGACGGCCGAGACTCTGGCTGATGGAGCTGTCGTTGACGTCGGAGTAAAGAATGAAATTCATGGCATCCCACGGTGACGCCGCCATCCCGGCAGCCTCACGCTATGACGGGGAGGACACGGTTCGAGCCCGTGTTTACCGGCGCTCGCCCATCGTCTTCCTGCCCGTCTACGTTCTTGTTTTAGTGGTCAGTTTCCGCAGTTTCGAAGCGACGCTGCCGAACCCCGGGTAATCGTGACGAGGGGCATTCTAACCACATCCGTTGAAGATTCGTGAACCGCCCGACGAGAATAAATCGGGCTACGCTGACGAGAACTGACCAGTCACGGTTGGACCTGTTGAAATTGCCGAGCAAATGGCACAGATTGGCTACCAAACAACTACAACAAACATTTCACCCGCCATTCGAGCGATCATGTCACTCGCAAGTTTTTCCATGGAGCCTGTGGGAAATGGATGAAATGCAAGACCAAGGGGTCGCTGTTTGAAAAAACGTCTGTTTGTCACGGGTCTGAGCGGATTCGTAGGACAACACATCCAATCGCGTTTGCAGGCTGATACCTCGGAATGGGAGTTGCTGCCTGTTCCCGACCGCTACGATCTTGCTGCGCCGCAGAGCCTTGAAGGCTTGTGGCCGCAAATGCCCGACGCGGTGATCCACCTGGCCGGCCAGACGTTCGTCCCGGAGGCCTTTCGTGATCCGGCCGGCACCCTGAACATCAATCTGCTGGGCACCCTGAACCTGCTGCAGGCCCTCAAGGCGCGCGGTTTCACCGGCACGTTTCTGTACGTCAGCTCCGGTGATGTCTATGGCCAGGTCGCTGAAGAGCATTTGCCCATTACCGAATTGCAGCCCCCCTGCCCGCGCAATCCCTATGCCGTGAGCAAACTGTCGGCCGAGTTCCTGAGTCTGCAGTGGGGCCTGAGCGAAGGCTGGCCCGTACTGGTTGCCCGCCCGTTCAACCATATCGGCAGCGGGCAGAAAGACAGCTTCGTCATCGCCAGTGCCGCCCGTCAGATCTGCCGGATCAAGCAAGGCCTGCAAGCGCCACAATTGGAGGTCGGGGACATCGACGTCACGCGCGACTTCCTCGATGTCGCGGACGTGGTCTCGGCCTACCTGGCCTTGCTGGAAAAAGGCACGCCGGGGCAGGTCTACAACATTTGCTCGGGACGCGAGCAGAGCATTCGCAGTTTGATCGAACAATTGGCAGATCTTGCCCAGGTCGACCTGCAACTGGTCCAGGACCCTGCGCGACTTCGCCGCGCGGATCAGCGTCGGGTGTGTGGCAGCCCTGACAGACTGGCCCAGACCACCGGATGGAAGTCTGAAATCACAACACAACAATCCCTGCGGGCGATCCTGTCCGACTGGGAGAAGCGAGTACGACAAGAATGACTAAAAGTGCATTGATCACAGGTATCACCGGCCAGGATGGCGCCTATCTGGCCAAATTGCTGCTCGACAAGGGTTACAAGGTCCACGGCCTGGTCGCGCGCCGCAGCAGCGACTCGCGCTGGCGTCTGCGTGAGATGGGGGTCGAGTCGGACATCGTCTACCTGGATGGCGACATGGCCGATGCCTGTTCAGTGCAGCGCGCGGTGATCAAGTCGGCGCCGGACGAGGTCTACAACCTCGCCGCGCAAAGCTTTGTCGCGGCCTCCTGGGATCAACCGGTGACCACCGGCATCGTCGACGGCCTGGGCGTTACCCACCTGCTCGAAGCGATCCGCCAGTTCAGTCCGCACACGCGTTTCTATCAGGCGTCCACCAGCGAAATGTTCGGCCTGATCCAGGCCGAGCAGCAGGACGAGAACACGCCGTTCTATCCGCGCAGCCCTTATGGCGTGGCCAAGCTGTATGGCCACTGGATTACCGTGAACTACCGCGAAAGCTTCAACCTGCACGCCAGCAGCGGGATTCTGTTCAACCATGAATCACCGCTGCGCGGCATCGAGTTCGTGACACGCAAAGTCACCGACGCCGCCGCCCGGATCAAACAGGGCAAACAGCAGGAACTGCGCCTGGGCAACATCGACGCCAAGCGCGACTGGGGTTTTGCCGGCGACTACGTCGAAGCCATGTGGCTGATGTTGCAACAGGACAAACCCGACGACTTCGTGGTGGCCACCGGCGTGACCACCACCGTGCGCGAGATGTGCCGGATCGCCTTCGATCATGTGGGCCTGAACTACCGCGACTACGTGAAGATCGACCCGGCGTTCTTCCGCCCGGCCGAAGTCGAAGTGCTGCTCGGGAACCCGGCCAAGGCCCAGCGTGTGCTGGGCTGGAAACCAAAAACCGACCTGGATGCCTTGATCCGCATGATGATGGATGCGGACATGAAACGCGTTGCCAAGGAGTAGGCCATGCTGATTCCCGTGATTCTCTCCGGCGGTGCCGGGACAAGGTTGTGGCCGGTGTCGCGTGAAGGCCATCCCAAACCGTTCATGGCCTTGCCTGACGGCCAGTCGCTGCTGGGCAAGACCTATCGGCGTGCCGCAGAGCTGCTCGACGGCTGGGGCGATATCGTCACGGTGACCAACCGCGAATACTACTTCCAGAGCAAGGATCACTTTCGGGACGCGCACCTTGGCCGTCATCGCGGGCATTTCCTGTTGGAACCGACGGGGCGCAATACGGCGCCGGCGATCGCCGCCGCCGCCCTCTCCCTCCAGGCCCTGCATGGCGACGACGCGATCATGCTGGTCATGCCGGCCGACCATCTGATCGTCAATGTCGACGCGTTGAAGGACGCGGTCGAGCATGCCGTGACGCTGGCCAGGCGTGGCCACCTGGTGACCTTCGGTGTGGTGCCGAACGCTCCGGAAACCGGTTTTGGCTACATCGAGGCCGGCACGTCACTGGACGACAAAGGCGCTGCCAGCGTGCGGCGCTTCGTCGAAAAACCTGACCTGCAAACCGCGACGCATTACGTGGAAAGCGGCAACTTCCTGTGGAACTCCGGGATGTTCTGCTTCTCGGTCGCCACCCTGCTGGCCGAACTGCAAACCCACGCTCCCGCTTTGCTGGAGCAGACGCAAACCTGCATGGCCGCCAGTGCTGCGGTGGAAAACGCCGGGAGCGTGCAACAGGAACTGTCACCGGCGCTGTTTGGCGAAATCATGGACATTTCCATCGACTACGCGTTGATGGAGCGCTCCGACAAAGTGGTCGTCGTGCCCGCCCGTTTCGACTGGAGCGACATCGGCTCCTGGGGCGCGGTGGCCGCGCTGGTACCGGCGGATGCACAGAACAACCGTGCCGTCGGCGAGGCGATTTTCATCGACAGCCACAACAACTTTGTCCAGAGCGACAACCGTCTGGTAGCGACCGTGGGCGTGGATGACCTGATCATCGTCGACACTGCCGACGCGGTGCTGGTGGCCCACGCCGACCGCGCCCAGGATGTGCGCCGGGTGGCCAGGCAACTCAAGGACAAAGAACACGAGGCCTATCGCCTGCACCGTACGGTCAGCCGGCCATGGGGCACCTACACCGTGCTCGAGGAAGGCCCGCGCTTCAAGATCAAACGTATCGTGGTCAAGCCCGGCGCCAAGTTGTCATTGCAGATGCACCACCATCGCAATGAGCACTGGGTGGTGGTCGAAGGCATGGCCAAGGTCACCAACAACGGCACCGGTACCCACCTGGTGGCCAAGAACGAATCGACCTTCATTGCCGCCGGTCACAAGCATCGCCTGGAGAATCCCGGCGTGATCGACCTTGTGATCATCGAAGTGCAAAGCGGCGAATACCTGGGAGAGGACGACATCGTCCGCTTCGAAGACCAATACGGGCGGACGGTTTGAATGCTGCGTAATCTTTACCAATCCCTGTGGAGTTACCGGGGTTTCATCCTCGGCAGCGTCAAACGGGAGTTTCAGGCGCGTTATCGCAACTCGCTGTTCGGTGCCTTGTGGACCGTACTCAATCCGCTGTCGATGATCCTGGTCTACACGGTGATCTTTTCCACCATCATGCGCGCCCGCTTGCCGGGGGTGGATGACGGGTTGGCGTACAGTGTCTACCTGTGCGCCGGCCTGCTGACCTGGGGCCTGTTCGCCGAGATCACCACGCGCAGCCAGAGCATGTTCCTGGAAAACGCCAACCTGCTGAAGAAAATCAGCTTCCCGCGCATCTGCCTGCCGGTCATCGTGCTGCTCAATGCCGGGATCAATTTCGCGATCATCCTGGGCTTGTTCCTCGGCTTCCTGCTGATCACAGGGCGGCTGCCCGGCATGGCGTTGCTGGCGCTGGTGCCATTGCTGATCCTGCACGTGATGTTCGCCGCGGGGCTGGGGATGATCCTGGGTGTGCTCAACGTGTTCTTTCGCGACGTCGGGCAGTTTTTCGGCATCTGCCTGCAATTCTGGTTCTGGCTGACGCCGATCGTTTATCCGCTGTCGATCCTGCCGACGGGCATCCAGAGCTTTATCGAACTGAACCCGATGACGGCACTGATGAACAGCTACCAGAACCTGTTTCTCTACAACCAATGGCCGAACTGGAGCTCGCTGGTCCCCTTGCTGGTGATCGGCCTGTTGTTCTGCGCGATGGCACTGCGGCTGTTCCGCCAGCGTGTCGGTGAAATGGTGGACGAGCTCTGATGGGACATATACGTGTCAGTGGCCTGGGCAAGGCCTACAAGCAGTACCCCAATCGCTGGAGCCGGCTGTTCGAATGGCTGGTGCCCTTTTCCCCTACCCGGCATCACCTGCATTGGGTGCTGCAAGGGGTCGATTTCGAGATTCAGCCGGGCGAAGCCGTGGGCATCGTCGGGGTCAACGGTGCCGGCAAAAGCACGCTGTTGAAGATGATCACCGGCACCACCCAACCGACCTGCGGCGACATCCAGCTGCAAGGTCGCGTGGCCGCGCTGCTTGAACTGGGCATGGGTTTCCACCCGGACTTCACCGGTCGGCAGAACACCTTCATGGCCGGCCAGTTGCTCGGCATGCAGGTAGAAGAAATCGAAGCGCTGATGCCGGAGATCGAGAGCTTCGCCGAAATCGGCGAGGCCATCGACCATCCGGTTCGCACCTACTCCAGCGGCATGCAGATGCGCCTGGCGTTCAGTGTGGCCACCGCACGGCGGCCGGATATCCTGATCGTCGACGAAGCGCTGTCCGTGGGCGACGCCTACTTCCAGCACAAGAGCTTCGATCGCATCCGCAACTTCCGCAAGGCCGGCACCACGTTGCTGATCGTGTCCCATGACCGCTCCGCGATCCAGTCGATCTGCGACACCGCCATCCTCCTGGAAAACGGGTGCATGGCCATGCGCGGCAAGCCCGAAGAAGTGATGGACTACTACAACGCCATGCTCGCCCAGCGCGAGGGCCAGACGGTGCGCCAGGAGATGCTCGCCAACGGGCAGGTGCAAACCATTTCCGGGACAGGCGAAGCGGGCATTCTCAGCGTCCGCCTGCTTGACCCCAAGGGCCGTTCGGTGGAAGTGGCAGAAGTCGGTCAGGCGATGGTTCTCGAAGTGCAGGTCGAGGTGCGCCAGGACATCGAGCGGCTGATTCTCGGCTTCATGATCAAGGATCGCCTCGGCCAGCCCATGTATGGCATCAACACCCACCGGATCGACAAAGCCCTCACCGACCTGAGTGCCGGCGAACGCATCACCTACCGTTTTGCCTTCGACATGCGCCTCGGCAAGGGCAATTATTCGGTGGCCCTGAGCCTGTCGCGACTGGATTCGCACCTGGATCGCAATTTCGAATGGCGAGACTACGGCCTGGTCTTCCACGTGATCAACAATCGCCAGGAAGACTTCGTGGGCTGCTCCTGGCTCGAAGCGCAGACCAGTGTTACCCGCTCCAGCGAAACCCTGGTGGAAACCGTTGGGGTGACGCAATGACCAGACTGCTGGTGGAATGTACCTACGTCTTCGAACACCCCGATGCCAACTCAGGCATTCAGCGGGTCGTGCGCAATGTGATTCAGCAATTGCCGGCCGCGCACGCCCAGCGTGAATGCATTCCGGTGGTGATGATCAATGGCGCGTTGTTCGAGGTGAAAAGCCTGGCGCCCTTGCCGACCGTCAAAGTGGATCTGGTGAGCCTGCGGGTGAAGCTCGAACAGTTCGCCAATCAGTTCTGGCTGCGCCATCGCGCGCTGGAACGACGCCGTCCTTTCAGCCAATCGAAGTTCGCCCGCCGGGTGCTTTATGTCGGTTGCCGCCTCACTGCGTTCGCCTGCCTGAGCCTGCCGATGCGCCTGCTGGACCGGGCACTCAAGGGCAAGCCGGTTCCCGAGCGCTGCGTGCCATTGCAACATCGCGCTGGCGACCAGTTGGTGCTGCTGGACTCGTCCTGGCACGCCAACTTTTTCCCCCTGGCCGAGCAACTCAAGCGTGACGGGGTCGGCATCGTGTCGGTGATCTACGACCTGATTCCACTGACCCATCCGCAGTTCTGCGACGCCGGGCTGGTGAAGGTGTTCAACGAATGGTTCGACTGGATCGCCCGCACCGCCGATGGCTATGTGGCGATCTCGACCACCATCCGCGACCAGGTGCGCCAGGAGATGACCCGCAGGATCGGCACCGCGCAGGTCCAGCAACGCTGGTTCGACTACTTTCACCTCGGCTCCGAACTCGACCTGAGCGACGCCCGCTCCGCCGTCGACCCGGGGTTGCTGCAGATGTTCAAGTCGGCGGACCCTGTATTCCTGATGGTCAGCACCATCGAGCCGCGCAAGAACCATGCGTATCTGCTCGACGCGTTCGAGCGCGCCTGGGCGGCCGGGTCCAGGGCCCGGTTGTGCATCGTCGGCAAGATCGGCTGGAAGTGCGAGGCGCTGATCGAGCGGATCCGCCAGCATCCAGCGTTGAACCAGCGCCTGTTCATGTTCAATACGCTCTCGGACAAGAGCCTGGAACACGCCTATTCCCACGCGACCTCGCTGGTGTTCCCGTCCTACGTCGAAGGGTTCGGGTTGCCGCTGGTGGAAGCCATGCAGCGTGGCCTGCCGGCAATGGCCAGCGACATCCCGGTGTTTCGCGAAATCGGTGGCGAGTACATGGCGTACTTCAACCTCGCCGATCCGCAGAACCTGGCCGATCTGGTCATCGGCATGGAAACGAGCGGCGCATTTCCCGCGCCCCTCAATCTGGAAAACTGGCGCTGGCTGAGCTGGCGCGAGGCGAGTGCGCAACTGGTCGATCGCATCCAGCGCAACCTGCACAGTGATGCGAAGGTGCCTGAGAGTCAGCATGCGAATTGCCCTTAACGCCCGCATCCTCCAGGCCCCGCGCACGGGCATCGGTCACTACGTCGCCGAACTGGCGACGGCCCTGGCCCGGGAACCGGACGTCGAGTTGTCGTTGTTCCATGGCTGGGGCTGGAGTTCGGTCCTGCCTGAAGCGGCGATGCCCGGTTACTCGCGCTTGACGCCATTGCTGCGACAGATCCCGGGGGCCTATCAGGCGCGGCGCTGGCTGGAACAGAAGCGCTTCGACCAGCGCCCCGCCCAGTCCATCGATCTGTATCACGAGCCGAGCCTGTGGCCGCTGTCGTTCAACGGCCCGACCATCATCACGCTGCATGACCTCACCCACCTGCACTATCCCGACACACAACCACCGGCCCGTCTGCGCGAGATCGAGCGACGACTGGCCGACGGCGTACAACGGGCGCGGCTGATTCTGACAGACTCGCAGCACATCGCCGATGAAGCGCAGGCCTGGTTCGCCCTGCCGGCCGAGCGCTTCGTGGTGGCACCGCTGGGTGTGGCCGCACGATTCCACCCGCGTGAACCCGAGGCCATCGATCGCGTCCTCAAGACCCACGGCGTCGAGACGCGGGAGTATTTTCTCTGCGTCGGCACCCTGGAGCCGCGCAAGAACCTGACCCAGGCCCTGCGCGCTCATGCGCTACTGCCGGAAACCGTGCGCCAGCGTTATCCCTTGCTGATCGCCGGTATGGCCGGCTGGCAGCGTCAGCAGTTCAACGACGAGTTGCGTTCGGCCCTCGCCTCGGGTCATGTGTGCCTGCTGGGGTACCTGCCCGACGAGGATCTGGCGCAGCTGCTGGCCGGTGCCCGGGCGCTGGTCTTCCCTTCCTTGTACGAGGGGTTCGGCCTGCCGGTGCTGGAAGCCATGGCCAGTGGCACCCCGGTGATTCTGACGGGTATATCGGCGATGCCGGAGGTGGCTGGCGATGCCGGCAACTACATCGAGGCGCACGACCCGGACACCTTGCGCGATGCCATGCAGCGGTTGATCGACGACCCCGCACACTGGCAGGCCTGTCGCGAGGCCGGCTTGCAGCGAGCGAAGCTTTTTTCCTGGGAGCGTTGTGCGACGGTGACCGCCCGCGCCTACCGCCAGGCTATGGAGAACTGATATGCGCGTTCTGCACTTTTACAAAACCTACTTGCCCGACTCCATGGGCGGCATCGAACAAGTCATTTTCCAGATGAGCGAAAGTGGTGCGCGCCATGGTGTCGACAGCACGGTGCTGACCCTGAGCAATAACCCGGCGCCGGGCGTGTTGCAGATCCGCGAGCACCAGGTGCATCAGGCCAGGATGGATTTTCAGCTCGCCTCCACCGGTTTTTCCTACAGCGTGTTCAAGCAGTTTCGTGAGCTCGCCGCTGAAGCCGATGTGGTCAACTACCACTTTCCCTGGCCCTTCATGGACCTGGTGCATTTTGTCAGCGCCACCAAAAAGCCCAGCGTGGTGAGTTACCACTCCGACATCATTCGCCAGCGTCATTTGCTGAAACTGTACCGTCCGTTGATGCACCGGTTTCTCGACAGCGCGGATCGAATCGCCGTGGCGTCCCCCAACTACTTTCACACCAGCGACGTGCTCAAGGACTACCGGGACAAGACCCGGGTCATCACCTATGGCCTGGACAAGTCGGGTTATCCGAAGCACGACGCGGCACGGACCGAGCGCTGGCGGCAGAAACTGGGGGACAAGTTCTTCCTGTTCGTCGGTGTCATGCGCTACTACAAGGGGCTGCACATCCTGCTCGAAGCGATGCAGGGGCTGAACTACCCCGTGGTGATCGTCGGCGCCGGCCCACTGGAAGAGGAGTTGCATGCCCAGGCCAGGGCACTGGGCCTGCAGAACCTGCACTTTCTCGGCTTCCTCGGCGATGAAGACAAGGTTGCCTTGCTCGAGTTGAGTTATGCGGTGGTGTTCCCGTCGCACCTGCGCTCCGAAGCCTTCGGCATTTCACTGCTTGAGGGCGCGATGTATGGCAAACCCATGATCTCCAGCGAGATTGGCACGGGCACCAGTTACATCAACATCCATAACGAAACCGGGCTGGTGGTGCCGCCGAGCAATCCATTGGCGTTTCGTGAGGCGATGCGCACGCTTTGGGAAAACCCGGCGCTGGCGGCACAAATGGGCGAGAAGGCGCAGGCCCGCTATCAGAATCTGTTTACAGCGGACGAAATGGGTCGCAAATGGGCGGCGTTGTATGAGGAACTGCTGGAAGAAAAAACCCTCGCCTACGCATGAGGCTTTTTTGCAGGATCCGACTGGCCTCGGCTGCGGCGTGCCAACAGTGTTACGATCCCGCGACTGTAGATTTTCCATGGCTTGCGCACAGCGTGTGCAAGCCGTCGACGTCCCCCATTGGCCCCTGACTGGCTGCTGACCGCCTATGCAACGCCTGCTCAATGACCGCCTGGACTGGAACCTGCTGCGCACCTTTCGGGTGATTGGCCAGGAGCTGAGCATCAGCCGCGCCGCCGCCCGCCTGCACCTGACACAACCGGCCGTGAGTCAGGCACTCAAGCGCCTGGAAGAACAACTGGGCCGCCAACTGATTGCCCGTCGCGGACCACGCTTTGCCCTGACCGAAGTCGGCGAGCAGATCTTCGCCCTGGCCGGGGAAATCTACGGGCAGATGTCCCAGGTCAGCAGCGTGCTGGAACAGCCGGCCGATGAAGTGATCGGCAAAGTGCGTCTTCTGATCATCAGCCGGATTTTCTCCGAGCGCTTTGATGACTTCCTCGCCGACTTCCATCGCCAATACCCGCGCGTCGATCTGGAAGTCGATGTGATGCGCAGTTCCGACATCGTCAGCGCCCTCCAGGAAAAAACCGCGACCCTCGGTCTGAGCCTCAATCGGCGCCCGCAGCCACGCCTGGAGCAGCGTTTGTTCCTGCGTCAACGCTATGCGTTTTTCTGCGGCAAGCACCATGGACTGTTCGGCCAACAGGACGTCGCCGAAGGGGATTTGCAACGGGAGAACTTCGTCAGCTTCACCAGTGACCAGATCGGCGGCATGCTCTCGCCGCTGACGATCTTCCGTGATCAGCAGGGTTTCAGCGGGCGCATCGTCGCGTCGTCACCGAGCCTGGAAGAAGTCCGGCGACTGGTCATCGCCGGCTTCGGTATCGGCTGTTTGCCCGAGCACGTGGTGGCGGCGGACGTCGACGCCGGATTGCTCTGGCGCCTGCCGCCCCACGAAGGGATTGCCGATGTCGACATTCATTTGCTGTGGAACCGCGAACAGCGCATGAGCCGGGCCGAGACGATCTTTCTTGAAAGCCTGCAGCAACGGCTGACGGACTAGACGCGCAAGACCTGCGTCACTGGCTCACCGGCGCACAAGCGTTCGAGCAAGCGCGGCTCGGCACGGTCCGAAGCCAGTGCCTGCTCGATGACCGCCACCGCCGATGCCGTGTCGAGAAACAACACGCCGTTGTCGTCCGCCAGCACCCAATCCCCCGGTTGCACCGTCACGCCGGCGCAGTGGACGGGCTGATTGATGGCGCTGTCATTGCGCCCGTGCAGCTTGGTGGTCAACAGGCTGGTGCCACGGGCGAACACCGGCAGCCCGGCTTCGCGCAGTTCCAGCAGGTCGGTCACCGCGCCATCCACCACAATGCCGACCGCCCCGGCGCAGCGTGCCGCGCAACTGGTCACCGCACCGACCGGGGCGTGCCGATGGTCGCCTCCCGTGTCGATCACCAGCACGTCGCCCGGCCTGATCTGCGCCAGGGCCCGGTTGACGGCGATGGCATCGGCGCCCAGCAGTTTCAGGGTCAACGCACGGCCAACGACTTTCACATTGGGCACCATGGCCCGCAGTTGCGGGTCGGCGAATCCCTCTTCGAGAAAATGCCCGAGGGTCGGAAAGCTCACCGCCTTGAGCTGTTCGATCAGTTGCGACTCATCCATGTTGCGGCTCCCCGCCAATCATTTCGGCGACACAGTCGATTTCCAGCGATACCCCCCACAGTGCCACGCAGACCGTGGTGCGCGCCGGCGGCGCATGGCCGAGGAACTCGCGGTACACGGCGTTGAACGGCTCCAGCTGTGCGGGATCGGTCAGGTAGGCATTGACCTTGATCACATGGCTGAAACCGGACCCGGCTTCAATCAGGATCGCTTCGAGGTTGCGCAAGGTTTGCCGCACCTGCTCGGGGAAATCGGCAGGCTGGTCGTCGAGGCCGCTTTGAGCCGGGATCTGACCGGCAGTGAACACCAGGTGACCGCTGACCACGGCCTGGGAGTAAGGGCCGACCGGGCCGATGTAGCCCGGGGCCGATTGAATTCTGCGCATGCTGTTGAACTCCGGAAGTCAGGCCGTAGCCGATTTGAAGGGTTTGCCGGGGGCCGGATCGTCTGTCGGGACGACGCTCGGGATTTCACTGATGTCCTTCTTGAAGGTTTCGGTCAGCAGCAATAGCGCCACCAGTGAAATCAAGGCCGCACCGATCATGTACCAGGCCACCGACGACCCTTTGCCCGTCGCGGCCAGCAATGCCGTGGTGACGATGGGTGTCGCCGCGCTGCCGAGCAGGCCGGACAACATGTAGCTGATGGACAACCCGGAATACCGCACGCGGGTGCCGAACAGTTCGGCGAGGAAGGTCGCGATCGGCCCGTAGTTCGCGGCGAATGCAGTCATCAACAACAGATAACCGAACACCACCATCGGCAGCTCTTTGGTGTCCATCAGCCAGAACATCGGGAACGCCACCAGCGCTTCGGCGATGATGCCGCCGACAATGATCGGCTTGCGTCCGAAACGATCCGAGAGCGCACCGAACACCGGCAACATGACGATGCACCAGGCGCAGGACAGCAGCACCACACCGAGCATCACGCCGCGGCTGAAGCCGAGGTTCTGCGTGCCATACGTCAAACCGAACGCCACGATAATGTTGAACGAAGCGCCCGTAGACATGGTGGCGATACCACCCAGCACCACTTGCTTCCAGTACTTGCGGAACACCTCCGCCAACGGCATCTTCACCTGCACTTCGGCCTCCTTGACCTTGTTGAAGGCCGGGGTTTCCGCGATGTTCAGGCGGATGTACAGGCCGACGGCGATCAGCAACACGCTGGCCAGGAACGGGATACGCCAGCCCCAGGCCAACAGTTCCTCAGGGGACAGCCACGCCGCGATCAACAGGAAGGCCAGGTTGGCAATCATGGTCCCGGCCGGTACGCCGATCTGCACCCAGGAACCGTACAGGCCACGTTTGTTGGCCGGCGCATGCTCCACCGCCATCAATACCGCCCCACCCCATTCGCCACCCAATGCCAGGCCTTGTACGACCCTGAGCAGCAACAGCAGGATCGGCGCCCAGATACCGATGGTGGCAAAGTCAGGCAACAAGCCGATGGCAAAGGTGGCCGCCCCCATGGTCAACAGCGAAATCAACAGCATCGACTTGCGCCCCAGGCGATCACCGAAATGCCCGAACAATGCCGCACCGACAATTCGCGCCAGATACGCCGAAGCGAAGGTGCCGAAAGCCAGCAGTGTTCCGATCAACGGCACGAAATCCGGAAAGAACACTTTGTTGAACACCAGCGCCGAGGCCGTGGCAAACACGAACAAGTCGTACCACTCCACGGTGGTGCCGATCACGCTGGCCACCGCGACTTTTTTCATACTGATTTCAACTTCCGGTGGTGCGCCGGACTTTTCTGCGGACGATAGATCGCTCATCACTGTCTCCAGGAATTCATCAAGAACTCGTTATTTAATTGTTTTGACTGGCAGTAAAACGGTTGAGGCGAAGGTTGTTGTTATGGCTCGCCCAACTGAGCGGGCGAGTTCGCAGGGCATTTTTATCGGTTGGATAGCGGTGGGTTCAGTAACCCAGTAATCGGTCCGCACAATTCAATAACGGTTCGCCGCTATTCAATCGGCGGAAGTTTTCCGCCACTTGTTCGGCAATACAATCATGGGAAGCCGCCGAAGCCATGTGCGGGGTGATGGTGACACCGGGCATGCTCCAGAGCCGGTGATCGACCGGCAGCGGTTCCTGTTCGAAAACATCCAGCAGCGCACCGCGCAGTTGTCCTCTGGCCAATGCCTGTTCGAGATCGTCGATGTTCAAATGACCGCCCCGGCCACAGTTGACCAGTGCTGCGCCGTTGGCGAGTCGGTCGAACGTGGCCCGGCCGAGGATGCCGCGGGTTTCGCTGGTGAGTGGCAACAGGTTGATCAGCAACTCGACGCCGTCGAGAAACGGATTCAACCCATCGGCCCCGGCGAACGTACGTACAGGCAGGTCCTTGCTGCGCCGCGCCCAGCCGCGCACGTCATAACCGGCGGCGGCCAGATCCAGGGCAATCGCGCTGCCCAGCGATCCGAGCCCCATCACACCGACCTTGAATTGCCCCGCCGCCCGTTGCAGCGGCCGTTCCCAGCGTTGCTCCCGTTGTTGCGACAATACTTGGTCGAAACCGCGGTGATAGTGGATCACCGCCCAGCGCACGTACTCGGTCATGCCCTGGCGATGCCCTGGGTCGACCACGCGGCAAATCGGCAGGTCCGGGCAGGACGGATCGTGGTCGAGGTGGTCGATACCGGCGGCCACCGAGTGAATCACCTGCAGGTTCGGCAATGCACCGAGACTGCCCGGCAAGGGAAACCAGCACGCTGCCATCTGCGCATTGGCGGCCCGGGAATCGTCGGCCAGCACGGCCGTGAGCTGAGGCGCACTGCGGGCAAACGCCGCCTGCAATTGCTTGAGCAGCAAGGTGTCGCGGGACAGCAGAACCACGGTGTTGATGTCGGCGTTCATGACAAATAAGACTCGCGCTGGGATTCGATC
This sequence comes from Pseudomonas sp. PDM27, assembly GCF_019219205.1. Classification (NCBI taxonomy): domain Bacteria; kingdom Pseudomonadati; phylum Pseudomonadota; class Gammaproteobacteria; order Pseudomonadales; family Pseudomonadaceae; genus Pseudomonas; species Pseudomonas sp. PDM27. Next base: position 189,858 of record NZ_JAHUWF010000015.1, read on the forward strand.
AACGTCAGGGCGGCCTCCCAGGCCAGGTCGATGATGTTGTCCTGCTCATCACGGTCAAACTGTTCGGCGGTGTGCGCACACACTTCCGGCGACGGGTAATGCAATGCCGAACCACCGGCCAGCGCCTGCACCTGGGCCTGACAGGCGCGCTCCAGAAAGTGGATTTCCTGGAACGCCTGGGCCACCCCGGAACCACCCACCAGCAAGCCGTGATTGCGCAGGATCATCGCCCGGTGCGGGCCGAGGTCGGCAATCAAGCGCTCGCGCTCATCCAGTGACAGCGCGATGCCCTCATAGGTGTGATAGGCCAGCTTGCCGTAGAACTTCAGCGCGTGCTGACTGATCGGCAGCAAGCCTTGCTTCTGCGCCGCGACCGCCATGCCCGCCGCCGTGTGGGTGTGGATCACACAGTTCAGGTCCGGACGCGCCATGTGGATCGCCGAGTGGATCACGAAGCCGGCCGCGTTGACCCGATGGCCGGCGTACTCCGGGTCGACCACCCGCCCTTCCTGATCGATGCGCACCAGGTCCGAGGCGCGCATGCGGTCGAAGATCACGCCGTAGCGGTTGATCAGGAAGTGGTGTTCAGGCCCCGGAATCCGCAGGGTGATGTGGGTGTCGATCAGGTCGGTCATGCGAAAGTGCGCGACCAGTCGATACAGCGCCGCCAGTTCGCAACGGGCTTGCCATTCAACCGGGTCGATGTGTGCAGGTTTACTCACGAATACACCTCTTTGACAGCGTGGGTGACGACCGGGTTGGCGCGCAGGCGGGCCAACCCGCAAACACCGATCAGGGACAGGGCCGAGAGCAAGGTGAAGAACACCGCCAGCGGCAACCATTGTCCGGAAAACTTGTTGGCCAGCAGGGTGCCGATCAGGGGCGTGCTTCCCCCGGCCACGGCGCAAGCCAGTTGATAGGCGATGGAAATGCCCGAGTAGCGCAGGTGCACCGGGAAAGCCTGGGTCATGTAGCCGGCGATCACCGCGTACAGCGCCGAGAGAATCACCACGGCCAACGCGATGCCGAGCGTCATCAACAGAATGTTCTGCGTGCCCACCAACAGGAACATCGGGTAGGGCGTGAGCATGCACAGCAGTGCGACCCATTTGAGAAAACGTCCTTCACCGATACGTTCGGCCAGCAGTGCCGAGAGCGGCTGCGAGAGCAGCTGGATGATGGTCACCAGAAACAGGCAATCGAGAATCGTCGAACGGGCAATGCCCTGGTACTGGGTGACGTAGGTGATCATGAAGGTGTTGGTGAAGAAGAACCCGGCCGAGCCGATGGTCACCGCAGCGGCGGCGAACAGGATCTGCCGCCAGCAGGTGCGGATCACGTCCATCACCGGGTATTTGGCGGTCTCGTTGTTGTCCTGGACCTTGGCGAACTCCGGCGACTCGTGAACGCCGGAGCGGATCAACAGGCCGACCATCATCAATACGCCGCTGGCGAGGAACGGCAGACGCCATCCCCAGGCGAGAAACTCCTCAGGCTCAAGGGACGTCACCAGGCGGAAAGCGATCAGTGCCAGCAACAAGCCGGCCGGGCTGCCGAGCTGAGCGAACGAGGCGTAGAACGTCTTGCGCCTGGCCGGTGCGTGTTCGCTCGCCATCAACACCGCCCCGCCCCACTCGCCACCAACCGAAATGCCCTGGATCAAACGCAGCACGATCAGACCGATCGGCGCCCAGATACCGACGCTGGCATAGGTCGGCAACAGGCCAATACCGGCGGTGGCAATGCCCATCAAGGCCATGGTCACCAGGAGCATTTTCTTGCGCCCGAGACGATCGCCCAGATGACCGAACACCATCCCGGCCATGGGCCGCGCAATGAAGCCGACAGCGAAGCTGCCAAATGCCGCGAGGGTACTCATGACCGGGTCGCTGCTGGGGAAGAACACCTGCCCGAGAACCAGCGCCGCCGCGGTGGCGTAGATGTAGAAGTCGTAGAACTCGATGGTCGTGCCAATGAAGGCCGCGGCCGCGGCTCGGCGCGGTTGGGGAGTAGTGTGCATGCAAGGACCCTGTGTACTTATAGTTTTTGGGCAGGTGTTAAGGCGGATGACGGTTGCGCTCTATGGCACTTGTAGGCTTTATCGCTTCCATGCCAGGATTAGTCAATTTTCAAATTCTTATCTTTACTATTAGCACTGCTACTGAATGAGGTTTTATGTCCTCCACCTCCAACCCGTGGGTCGGCCGGCGCTTTCTCAATGACCGCCTTGACTGGAACCTGCTGCGCACCTATCTGGTCATCGGCCAGGAAGGCAGCATGAGCCGCGCTGCCGCGCGCCTGCACATCACCCAGTCGGCCGTCAGCCAGGCGCTGAAACGACTGGAAGAACAGCTCGAATGCGTGCTGATTGCCCGCAGCGGTCGACGCTTTGATCTGACGGAAACCGGGGAAGAAGTCCTGCGCATCGCGGCCGATATCTACGGTGATATTTCACGCCTGGGGACGGTGGTGGAGAGTCGTCACGACGACGTGGTGGGCAAGATCCGTATCCTGACCGTCAGCGGTGTGCAGGCTCGGCATTACGATGAATTCCTCGCTGACTTCCATGAAACCCACCCGAAAATCGAGCTGGAAGTCGAGGTGATGGGCAGCTCGAACATCATCAGTTCGCTGCTGCAAAAAACCGCGACCATTGGCGTCGGCCTGTGTCGTCTGCCACAGCCGCGGCTGGAACAGCGGGTGCTGTTTCGCGAGACCTACGCTTACTTTTGTGGCCAGCGCCATCGCCTGTTCGGGCAAGAGAATCTGACCCTGGAACAACTGTCGGCGGAAAACTTCGTCAGCTTCACCAGCGACCAATTGGGCGGCAATCTTTCACCCCTGACGCTGTTCCGCGATCAGCAAGGCTTCACCGGCAAGATCGTCGCGTCCTCCACCAGTTTCGAAGAAATTTACCGCCTGATCTGCGCGGGTTACGGCATCGGCGCCTTGCCCACGCATCTGGTGCGCCGGGATGTCGAGCAAGGTCTGCTCTGGCGCCTGCCGCCGGAAGACGGCGTGGTGGATTTCGATATCCAGCTGTTGTGGAATCGCGAACAGAAGATGAGCCAGGCCGAAACGGTGTTCCTCGAGAGCTTCCAGCACATGCTCAGCATCCGCGAGCCTGTGCTGTGAAGCCCTGACGCTTCAGACGTGAGGATCGCCCGGCGCCTTGCCCGGTGCCGCGTACTGCGGCTTCAGGTGCCCGTCCTGATCGAGTAGCCAGGCGTCCATGATCTGCCGGACGACCGGTCCGGCGACGCGGCCACCCGCCTCACCATTTTCAATCATCACCGAAATCACGATCTTCGGGTGCTCGGCCGGGGCGAAACCGACGAACAAGGCATTGTCGCGGTTACGCTCACGGGTTTTCTCCCGGTTGTAGCGTTCGCCCTGCTTGATCGCCACCACTTGCGCGGTACCACTCTTGCCGGCAATACGGTATTGCGCGCCCGCGGCGGCGGCCCGGGCAATCCCCCGGGCATCGTGCATCACCATCTGCATGCCATGGTTGACCTGCTCCCAGTCGCGTGGATCCTTGAGCAGAATATTGGGCATTGGATGCTCGTCCACCGGCGCGACGCCGTCCACGGTTTTGGCCAGGTGCGGGCGATTCCACACGCCTTTGTTGGCAATCAGCGCCGTGGCCTGGGCCAATTGCAGCGGCGTGACTTGCATGTAGCCCTGGCCGATACCGAGAATCACCGTCTCGCCCGGAAACCAGGCCTGCCGACGCGTGGCGCGCTTCCATGCCTGGGATGGCATCAAGCCGGGAGATTCTTCGTTCATGTCCAGGGAAACTTTCTCCCCCAGTCCGAACATCGCCATGTAGTCGTGCAGGCGATCGATCCCCAGCTTGTGTGCGAGGTCATAGAAATAGGTGTCGTTGGAACGCATGATCGCTGCATCCATATCCACCCAGCCATCGCCGCTGTGGTTCCAGTTACGGTACTTGTGATCGAAATCCGGCAGCTGGTAATAACCGGGGTCGAACACACGGGTCTGTGGCGTGACGACACCCGCGTCGAGGCCGGCGATTGCCACTTCCGGCTTGATGGTCGAACCCGGCGCGTACAGACCGCGCAGCACACGGTTGAACAGCGGTCGGTCAACGGAGTCGCGCAGCGTGGAGTACTCCCTGGAACTGATGCCGGTGACGAACAGATTAGGATCGAAACTCGGGTTGCTGACCATGGCCAGCACTTCACCGGTCGACGGATCGAGCGCAACCACCGAGCCGCGACGATCGCCAAGGGCTTGTTCGGCGGCTTCCTGCAGCTTGACGTCGAGGCTCAGGACAATGTTTTCACCCGGCACCGGATCCGTGTGCTTGAGCACTCGCAACACACGGCCCTGGGCATTGGTTTCGACTTCCTCATAACCGACATGGCCGTGCAGTTGCGCCTCGTAGAATTTTTCGATGCCGGTCTTGCCAATGGATTGGGTGCCTCGGTACTCGACCGTATCCAGGGCCTTTGACTCTTTCTCGTTGATGCGTCCGACGTAGCCGACCGAATGCGCGAAGTGCGCGCCCAACGGATAGTGCCGAACGAACTGCGGCTCGACATCGATGCCCGGCAAGCGGAACTCGTTGACGGCGAGTACGGCGATCTGTTCTTCGCTCAGTTCATAGAATAGCGTCACCGGTACGAAGGGGTGACGTGCCTGCTTCATCACCTTGTCGAATTGCGAGCGGTCTTCAGCGGACAAGTGCAGGAGATTGACGACCTCGTCCAGCTCTTCGTTGACATTGGAAGCACGTTCGCGGGTGATGGTCAGGTTGAAGCTGGGGCGGTTGTCCGCGAGGAGTACGCCGTTGCGGTCATAGATCAATCCGCGGGTAGGCGTAATCGGCAGGACATGTACGCGATTGTTTTCGGAGATGGTCGAGTGATAGTCGAACTCGACGACCTGCAGGACATACAGGCGTACCACCAGAGCACAGGTAATGGCGGCAACGAACAAGGCGCAGGCCATGAGTCTCTTGTTGACCAGGCGTGTTTCTTTTTCGTGATCCTTGATCGGTATCGGTTCAGGCACTTGTGCAGCAACTCTTTGAAAAGAATGCCGATCCGTGGGCGCAGACTCAGTCCATTAAAAATGAGCTGCACCTTACCAAACCCGGGAAGTCAGGTTTGTGTGATTTTTTTCACAATTGACCTTGAATGGGTCGTTCCCTGTTTTTCACGCGAAAAAACAAAACCCCTACCTGCATACGCAGATAGGGGTTTCGGAATTTAATCTTGACGATGACCTACTCTCACATGGGGAAACCCCACACTACCATCGGCGATGCATCGTTTCACTTCTGAGTT
>NZ_JAHUWF010000016.1:0-181680 GCF_019219205.1 Pseudomonas sp. PDM27
TACCAAGCGGATGGCTTCCGCTTTTTCCTCAGATGTAACAACCCGATATCCCATGATGCGTCCTTAAGTCGATGCTCCTACATCATGGTCCAAAAATGTTCGACCACTACACGGCAGCTCCTACAGGGTAATGCGCCCCCTGTAGGAGCTGCCGCAGGCTGCGATCTTTTCGCTGTTCATCACGACTGGCACAGACACACAAACACTTGGCAGGCAGGGCAATTCTCCTGATCGCGGGGCACGGCAGAATCAAAGGGTAAAAATCTGCCAAAGCACCCGCGATCCGCGTTACCAACAATTCAGGAAGTTCCCCTTATGCGAACAAACAGGATCTCCGTACAGTCAGCGCTTGGCCTGAGCCTGCTTGTACTCGGTTTGAACAGTGCCCGCGCGGATTTGCCCGCCGGTACGATTGGCCAGACCGTTCTGGCGTTTCCACCCGAAGCTCACCGCGCGTTTGTCATCGACGTCGAGTTCGACAGCTTCGTCGCTGGCCGCGTGACCGTGGTCGACCCGGACCAGAAGCGCATCCTCGGCATGGTGCCGACCGGTTTTGCCGCGCCGTCGACCCTCAGCCATGACAAGAAGACCCTCTACAGCGCGGACATCTGGTATTCGCGCGGCACCCGCGGTACCCGTACCGATGTGCTGACCGCGTGGGACAGTTCGACCCTGTCGCCGGCCTGGGAAGTGCTGATCCCGAACAAGCGCGCCGAATCGCTGACCCAGCGTTATGCGCTCAAGCCGAGTGGCGACGACAAGTTCGTCTATGTCTACAACTTCACCCCGTCGACCTCGGTCACTGTGGTCGATACCCAGGCCAAGGCCGTTGCCACGGAAATCGCCATTCCCGGTTGCGTGCTCAACTACCCGATCGGCAACCGCCGCTTCGCCTCGCTGTGCGGCGACGGCAGCCTGCAAGTGGTGACCCTCAACGATCAGGGCCAGGAAACCGCGCGCAGCCGCACGCCGTTCTTTGATCCAAATGCGGAAAAACTGGTGGAGCGTGCGGTCAACGTCGGTGACACCTACTACTTCACCACCACGACCGGCACCGTGCGTCCGGTGGATTTCGCAGGTAGCGCGCCGAAGATCCTACCGTCCTGGTCGCTGGTTACCGACGAAGAAAAGAAGGCCGGTTGGGCACCGGGTGGCTGGCAGTTGATGGCCGTGGCACCGAAGCTGGACCGCCTGTACGTGCTGATGCACGACGCCCACGAAGCCATGAAGTGGGAAGACCCGAGCCCGTTGATCTGGGCGTTCGACCTCAAGACCCACAAAAAGGTAGCGACCCTGGAAGCCCCGGTTCCGGTGTGGAGCATGCAAGCCACCGGTGACGACAAGCCGCTGTTGCTCGGCACCGATGTGGAAGGCGGTTTGCAGATTTTCGATCTGAAGACCAACAAGCTCACCGGCAGCATGCCGAAAGTCGCGAAGACCGCGACTCAGGTCCTGAGCTACTGAGAGGTTCGGCCATGCACACAGATCCGATCTTCATCATTGCCAGCGCCATCGCCATCGCGGTGTTGCTGGCCAGCGCCGCGACCCACAAGTTGCGCGCGCCGGCCCGCTTCGCCCGGCAACTGGCGGACTACCAACTGCTGCCCCAGGCGCTGGTGCGCCCGACGGCACGGCTGGTGCCGCTGCTGGAACTGGCCATCGCCTTTGCCCTGCTGGTGCCGGTCAGCCGTGGTTACGCCGCAATAGGCGCGGCCAGCCTGTTGGCGCTGTACGCCGCCGCCATCGGCATCAACCTGTGGCGCGGTCGCGCGGACATCGACTGCGGTTGCGCCGGTCCCGACCAGGCACAACCGCTGCGCCCGGTCCTGCTGGCGCGCAACAGCGCACTGGTGCTGCTTGCGCTGGTGGCCAGCGTGGCCCCGGTGGCCCGCGACCTCAACCTGTTCGATGGTTTCGTGACCCTGGCCGCCGCCGCAGTCGCGTTGCTCATCTACGCCGCGGCCGATGGCCTGCTGGCGAACTCCCCTCTTCTGCTCAAATTGATTGGTAGGTAATCGAAATGGAAGGCTTGATTGTTTCCAACGTTCTGCTCTGGGTGCTGCTGGTGGCCGTGGCGTTTGTCGTCATGGGCCTGGTGCGGCAGATTGGCGTGCTGCACGGGCGTCTGGCCCCCGCCGGCGCACTGATGGTCGACAAAGGCGTGGCGGTCAATGAACCCGCGCCGCAAATCACTGCCAGCGATCGTCACGGTCGCCCGGTGAACTTCGGCTATGCCGGTGAAAAATCGCAATTGCTGTTCTTCCTCTCGCCGACCTGCCCGATCTGCAAGTCGCTGCTGCCGGCGATCAAATCCATCGCCAAGGAACAAGCGGGCAGCCTGGACGTGGTGTTCGTCAGCGATGGCGACATGGACGCCCAGCAAGCGCTGATCCGTGAACACAAACTCGAAGACGCCACCTACGTGGTCGGCCCGGAAGTGGGCATGACCTACCAGATCGGCAAGCTGCCGTACGCCGCGCTGATCGACAAGGCCGGCACCCTGCGCGCCAAGGGCCTGGTCAACTCCCGCGAGCACCTGGACAGCCTGTTCGAAGTCGAGCACCTCAAGCACGCCACGCTGCAGCAGTACCTCAATGCCCAACCCCACACCCACGACCACAGCCACGGCCATAGCCACTGATTAGGCAGGGAGACCTTTATGAAACTGCTGGATCTGTTGTTCGAGCGCTCGACCCGCCGCGTGGCCGACACCACTTCGCGCCGCAAATTGCTGTCGCGCATGGGCTCGCTGATGGTGGCCGGTGCCGCCCTGCCCTTGCTGCTGCCGCTGGACCGTACCAGCAAGGCCCTGGCCGCGGAGCCGGCGCAGGCTGGCGACCCGGGTGATCCGAACAGCTGCGACTACTGGCGCTACTGCTCCATCGACGGCTTTCTGTGCAGCTGCTGCGGCGGTTCGGTGACCTCCTGCCCGCCAGGCACCGAAGCCTCGCAAGTGACCTGGATCGGCACCTGCCGCAACCCGGCCGATGGCAAGGACTACATCATCTCCTACAACGACTGCTGCGGTAAGCAAAGCTGCGCCCAGTGCGCCTGTACCCGAAACGACAGTGAAGAACCGGCTTACCGCCCGTTCAACAACAACGATGTGAACTGGTGCCTGGCCGCCAAGTCGCACATCTACCACTGCACCGTTTCGGTAATCCGCGGCGTCGCCGTCTAAACGCGCACTTTCCGCCGGTTGCTTGCGCAATCGGCGGTTTTTTTTCTGTGGCTGCTTTTCTTTTTTTACTGCTTTGTGTGTGTACCTGTAGGAGCGAGCCTGCTCGCGAAGAACGTCAACGATAACGCGGGCTATCTGGTTCAACGCGGTGCCCTTGAGTTCTTCGCGAGCAGGCTCGCTCCTACATTAACGTGCCAAACCGGTCATCAGCGGAGGTCTGTTTCATGCGTAGGTTGATATTGCTCGGACTCGTCTGCGCCCTGAGCGCCCCGCTCGCGTTCGCCCGGGCCATTCCCGACCCGGCGCAGGGCCATGCGCCGGGCAACGAAGCGGTTCAAAAACCGATTGCCCAGGCCGGGTACGGCGTCGGCGTCAACTATCAGCTGCAATGCGCCGGTTGCCACCTGGGCGACGGCACGGGTTCCGCCGCCAATGACACGCCACGGATGAAAGGCTTTGTCGGCAACTTCCTGAAGGTACCGGGCGGCCGCGAATTCCTCGTGCGGGTGCCGGGCATGTCGCAGTCGGCGCTGAATAACGCGCAACTGGCGGACTTGCTCAACTGGCTGATGCGTAAAGACGGCATGGCGGGCGAAAGCCTGCCGGCGGACTATCAGCCCTACACCGCCGAAGAAGTCACGGCGCTGCGTGCCCAGACCATGCTCAACCTGCCCGGCACCCGCAGCGAGTTGATCAAGGCCATGCGCGCCCAGGGCATCGCGATCGATGACGGGATGACCGCTGGAACGATGGACTCGCCGACGGCAAATCAGTAACGTAACCGGTGCTGCTTTCGAACCCACAAAAGCGAAAAGGGAGTTTGCATCGTGACCGAAGAGACAAAACCAAAAGGACCGGCTTCGTACTTCCCGTCAATCGAGAAGAAGTATGGGCAGCCGATCAGCCATTGGCTGGACCTGCTTAAAACCCTCAGCGACAAGAAACACATGGAAATGGTGGCCTGGCTCAAGACCGAACACGGCATGGGGCATGGCCACGCCAACGCGCTGGTTGCCTATCATTTGGCAACTGCCAAATAGCGTCGGACAACGCCATGCCCGCCCCCGAATCCACCCTCCTCGACAGCTGGCACCACAATGCCCGGGCCTGGATCGACGCCATCCGCACGGGCACCATCGAAAGCCGTCTGAAGGTCACCGACCAGGCCATCCTGCTGGCGGTGCTGGGGCGCCAGCCCGAGCGGGTGCTCGACCTGGGTTGCGGCGAAGGCTGGCTGTTGCGTGCGCTGACGGACCGGGCCATCGAGGCGGTCGGTGTGGATGGCGATGCGACGCTGGTGGAAGCGGCGCGGACGGCGGGCGCGGCACCGGTGCATCTGGCGAGCTATGAACAGTTGGCAGAGGCAGCCGTCGACATCGGCCGCGACTACAACCTGATCTGCGCCAACTTCGCCCTGCTGCATCAGGACATCATCCCCCTGCTCGGCGCCATGAACAGCCTGCTCGCCCCTGGCGGCGCGCTGGTGATCCAGACGTTGCACCCGTGGGCCGTTGCGGCGGGCGACTATCAGGATGGCTGGCGGGAAGAGACCTTTGCCGGATTCAAGGGCCAGTGGCAGCCCATGCCGTGGTACTTCCGCACCCTGTCCAGTTGGCTCAACGCGCTGGACATGGCGGGTTTTGTACTGGCCGGCCTGCAAGAACCGCAGCACCCGCAAAGCCCTGTGCCGCAGTCGTTGCTGTTGGTGGCCGAGCGGCGGTTGTAGGAGCGCGGCACATCCAACATCATCAGCGATTGATCTACCGCTTTCGCGGGCAAGCCCGCTCCCACAGGTTCAGCGGTTGAGCGCAAAATCTGCGAACTACCCAAATCAATGTGGGAGCGGGCTTGCCCGCGAAGAGGCCGGCACATTCGACATCGATGTCGCCTGACAGTCCGTCATCGCGAGCAAGCTCGCTCCCACAGGTTCAGCGGTTGAGCGCAAAATCTGCGAACTAACCAAATCATTGTGGGAGCGGGCTTGCCCGCGAAGAGGCCGGCACATTCGACATCGATGTCGCCTGACAGTCCGTCATCGCGAGCAAGCTCGCTCCCACAGGTTCAGCGGTTGAGCGCAAAATCTGCGAATTAACCAGGTCACTGTGGGAGCGAGCTTGCTCGCGATTGCGGTCTGGCAGTCACTACACCGGTGTCTGTCATGCCGCCTTCGCGAGCAGGCTGCTCCCACAGGTTCAGGACTTTACGCAAAATCTGCGAACTAACCAGGTCACTGTGGGAGCGAGCTTGCTCGCGATTGCGGTCTGGCAGTCACTACACCGGTGTCTGTCATGCCGCCTTCGCGAGCAAGCTCGCTCCCACAGAGTTCAGTGGTAGATCCAGCAAAGCCTCAGGCCCATTCTTTACGCAACTGACGCGCAGCGTTGACCATGTGCACCAGCGCCGCTTCGGTTTCCGGCCAGCCGCGGGTTTTCAGGCCGCAGTCCGGGTTGACCCACAGGCGGTCGGCGGGAATGCGCCTGGCGGCCTTGCGCAACAGGTTGGCCATTTCCGAGGCGTCCGGCACCCGTGGCGAGTGGATGTCGTACACGCCGGGGCCGATGTCGTTCGGGTAGGCGAAGGCTTCGAACGCGTCCAGCAACTCCATGTCCGAGCGCGAGGTTTCGATGGTGATCACGTCGGCATCCATGGCGGCGATGGACTCGATCACATCGTTGAACTCGCTGTAGCACATGTGGGTGTGGATCTGGGTTTCGTCACGCACACCCGAGGCGCACAGGCGGAACACTTCGGTCGCCCAGTCCAGGTAGTGTTGCCACTGCGCCTGGCGCAACGGCAAGCCTTCGCGGAACGCCGCTTCGTCGATCTGCACGATCCTGATCCCGGCGGCTTCCAGGTCCACCACTTCGTCGCGAATGGCCAGGGCCAGCTGACGGGCTTGTACTTCACGGGTCACGTCTTCACGGGGGAACGACCACATCAGCATGGTCACAGGACCGGTCAGCATGCCCTTCATCACTTTGTCGGTGAGGCCTTGAGCGTAGCGGATCCACTCCACCGTCATGGCTTTCGGGCGGCTCAGGTCGCCGAAGATCACCGCCGGTTTCACGCAGCGCGAACCGTAGCTCTGCACCCAGCCAAAACGCGTGAACACATAGCCGTCGAGTTGCTCGGCGAAGTATTCGACCATGTCGTTGCGCTCGGCTTCACCGTGCACCAGCACGTCCAGGCCCAGGTTCTCCTGCACTTGCACGGCGTGGCGAATCTCGCTGTGCATCGCTTCGGTGTATTCGGCTTCGGTCAGCTTGCCTTGCTTGAACGACTGGCGCGCCAGACGGATCGACACGGTTTGCGGGAACGAACCAATGGTGGTGGTCGGGAACAGTGGCAGGTTCAGGCCGGCGCGTTGCCTGGCGATGCGCTGGGCAAACGGCGATTGACGCTGGCTGTCCCTGGCGCTGATCGCGGCGACACGGGCCTGAACAGCCGGCTTGTGGATGCGTGGCGATGCAGCACGGGCCGCCTGAACGGCGCGGCTTTGGCTCAGCGCTTCAAGCACGTTCGGCGCCTCGGGCTCGTTGACCGCCTGAGCCAGCAGCGCGACTTCTTCACACTTCTGCACGGCAAACGCCAGCCAGCTTTTCAGCTCGGCATCGAGCTGGTCTTCGCGGCCCAGATCAACCGGGCTGTGCAACAGCGAGCAGGACGGCGCGACCCACAGGCGATCGCCCAGGCGTTCGTGAGCGTGCTGCAGGGTGGCCAGGGCGTTTTCCAGATCGCAGCGCCAGACGTTACGGCCGTTGACCACCCCCAGCGACAGCACTTTATAGGCCGGCAGGCGGTCGAGAATGGTCGGGTACTGTTCAGGCGCACGCACCAGATCGATGTGCAGGCCATCCACCGGCAGGTTGGCGGCCAGGCCCAGGTTCTCTTCCAGGCCACCGAAGTAAGTGGCGACCAGCTTCTTCAGCGGATCGCGCTGGATCAGGTTGTAGGCGCGTTCGAAGGCGTTTTTCCAGTCCTGAGGCAGGTCGAGGACCAGGATCGGCTCGTCGATTTGCACCCACTCAACGCCCTGTGCCGCCAGGCGCTGGAAGATCTGGCCGTACAGCGGCAGCAGGCGTTCGAGCAGTTCGAGCTTGTCGAACCCGGCGCCCTTGGCCTTGCCCAGCCACAAGTAGGTCAGCGGGCCGATGATCACCGGCTTGACGTTGTGCCCCAGTGCCCGGGCTTCTTCGACTTCTTCGAACAGTTGATCCCAGCCAAGCTGGAACTGCTGGTCGGCGCTGAATTCCGGGACCAGGTAGTGATAGTTGGTGTCGAACCACTTGGTCATTTCCTGGGCGTGGGCACCGCCGCAACAGCTGTCGCTCACACCGCGCGCCATGCCGAACAGGGTCTGCAGGCTGGCCTTGCCATCGTGCGGGCGGAAACGCTCAGGGATCACACCGAACATCAGCGAGTGGGTCAGGACCTGGTCGTACCAGGCGAAGTCGCCGACTGGCAACAGCTCGATCCCGGCCTTTTTCTGCAAGTCCCAGTGGGTCTTGCGCAGGTCACGGCCAACGGCGCGCAGGCCGGCTTCGTCCAGCTCGCCCTTCCAGAACGCCTCTTGGGCCTTTTTCAGTTCACGGTCGCGGCCGATGCGCGGAAATCCAAGGGAATGGGCCAATGCCATGACAATAAAACTCCATGTGGTTGATGGCGTCATTGTCGGTAGTTGAGCCCTGGTGAGACAAACTCATTTAAATCGTGATGATCACGAGTTTATTTCATGAAGATAGACGCAGGCCTTTGCGTCGAAGCGCGACGCACTACGCCTGATAGTAATAAAGCTTGTTGATGATCACCCAGCGACCGTCCACCTTCAGCAACGACAGGTAATCGGTAAACCGTATCCCGGCGAAATCATCGATGACCTTGACCGCCGCGGCGTCGCCGGTGACATCGAGACTGATCACCTGCCAAAACGGCTGCGTACCGGCAGGCGCCGGGATTTCGGCCTTGATGGCGATGACAAACTCATCCAGGGAAGCCCATTCAAGCACCTTCTGGAAGTGACCGATGATGCGACAGTCTGGATGAAAGGCCTTGCGCAACAGCGCTTCATTGGCGAAGACCATGCCCTCCACGTAATGACGCACCACCAGGTTGATCTGTTCGGTATCTATCGATTGAGTGCTCATGATTGAACCTCTGGTTGTCTTGACCGACAGTCTCCCCCAGGCTGATCAAGCAGAAAGTCTAGGCAGCGCTCGTGCAGTTGCGCGGTTTTACGACCGGAGGCGCGGAGCAGGATGCAGGTTGCGTCCTGAGCCACAGCACAAAAACCTGTGGCGAGGGAGCTTGCTCCCGCTGGACTGCGCAGCAGTCCCCTTTATGGGGCCGCTGCGCGACCCAGCGGGAGCAAGCTCCCTCGCCACAAATCATGTATTTCTGCAGGAATAACACCAGGTCACACCGATCAAATCTCCCAGATCAGGTTGACCGCCGCATAACGCCCAGGCTGAGTCATACGATCAAGACCCGCTGCGTTTTCGTCGCGGCCCTGCACGTCACCCCAGTTCCAGTACTTCTTGTCGGTGACGTTGAACAGGCCGCCGTTGATCGACACTTCCTGCGTCACCTGCCGCCAGGCCGTCAGGTCGAGGGTGCCGTAGCCCGGGGTCTCGAACTGGCGGTTGATCAGCAAGTCGGCATCGCCGCTGTGGTCGACGCGGTCCTTGGACTGAACCAGGGTCCACATGACCTGGCCGCCATACACACCGCTCGGTGCATCGTAGGCCAGGCCCATGACCGCCTTGAGCGGGTCGACACTGTTGAGCGCCTCGCCGGTTTCTTCATTCTTGCCACGTGCATAGGCAATCGAGCCCAGGGCACGGGTACCTGCCGGCATGAAGGCGTCCAGCTTGATGTCACCCTTGGCTTCGGCACCGCGGATGGTGACCTTGCTCACGTTTTGCGACTGGAAGGTCAGCGGGATGTCGCTGGTCGGATCGGTGAAGCTGACCGTTTCGATGAAGTCCTTGTACTTGTTGTAGAACAGCGCGATGCCGAAGCTGCCCAGGTCGTAGCGACCGCGCAGGCCGGTCTCGAAGCTGTTGCTGGTTTCCGGCTTGAGGTTCGGGTTGCCGATTTGCTTGTAGCCAAATTGCGGGTTGCTGAACTCGCCGTACATGTTGACCGGGTTCGGCGCGCGGAAGCCGGCAGCGTACTGGCCGTAGACGCTTTCGTGTTCGGTCAGCTGATAGGTCACACCGAATTTCGGCGAAATGTGATCGTCGGAGAGGCGCGACGGATCGGTGTCCGAGGGCAATCCGTTGAGGTATTCCTGGGTGACGTGCGGTGTCTGACGGTAGTAGTCGTAGCGCAGGCCTGGCAACAGGGTCCAGCGGCCGACCTCGATACTGTCCTGGACGAACAGGCCCAGGGATTCGCTGGTCGGATCCGGGAAGTCGCTGACCGGGAAGTTCTCCGTGGCCGGCACAATGGCGCCGGTGTCCAGGCGCACTTCTTGACCCGTACGCTTGTTGCTCGACTCGATGCGTTTGACCTCGGCACCGTAGATCAGGTGACGCCGGGTGTCGGCGATCGCGAACTCCTTGTCGAGCTGGGTGTTCAGGCTCCACAGGCGTTCGTCGTAAGTCGACTGGCGGGTGCGCACACGGTTGACCCGCGAGGTGGTCTGGCGCTGCTGATAAGTGTCCTGGTCGTTGCTGCTTTCCTGATAGTTCAACTGCCATTGCAGCTTGTCGGCCATCGCGCTGTCCAGGGCCAGGGTATGGGCCAGGCTATAGCGAGTGCGGTCGATGCTGTCATCGGCCGTGGAGCCGAGAATCGCCGGGCTGGTGAGGGTGGCGCGGGTGACGATGTCGCTCAGCAGGTTGCTGTTGGCGTCATCCTGGTAGCGCTCGTAGGTGAACTGCAGGCGGTCGCCCTCGCCGTAGTCCCAGCCCAGTTTGGCCAGCACGTTTTCGGTGGTGTAGTTCAGCGGGTTGGCTTCGGTGCGCGATGCGCCTACACCACCGACATTACCTGCGGTGTCGGTGGACTGACCGTCGCGGCGACCCAGGTGCAGCAGGCCGTCGACCGTGCCGGTACGCCCGGCGAACGTGGCGCTGCGCTGCCAGCTGTCATCGCTGCCGTCGTAGCCGGTCTTGAAGCGCGCGTAGGTGTCGTCGCCGTCTTCGAGGTACTCGCCGGCATCCTTGGTCAGGTAGCTGACCGCACCGCCGATGGCGTCGCTGCCGTACAACGAGGACGCCGGGCCGCGGATGATTTCCACCTGCTTGATGGTGTCGAGGTCGACGTAGTTGCTGCGCACGTCCTGGAACGGGCTGAAAGCGTTGCTTTGCGGCACGCGCACGCCGTCGACCTGGGTCAGTACCCGATTGCCGTCGATACCGCGGATGTTCGCCCCGGACAGGCCGAAACGGCTGCCGGTGCCGCTGACCGAAACGCCCGGCTCGTAACGCACCACATCCTTGAGGTCCTTGTCGTTTTGCTGATCGATTTCACGCTCGCTGTGCACCGACACGGTACTCGGCACTTGCAGCAGGGTCTGCTCGGTGCGGGTGGCGGTCACGCTGACGGTATCGAACTGGGTAACGGGTTCAGCGGCAAAGGCCAGCGAAGGCGAGAGCAACAGCAAGCAGAGCCAGGGACGCATGGCGAATGGCGGGCGGATCGACATCTAACTTTTACTCCTGGGATCTGACAGTGGTCACGTGCATGCAGGGTGTTGAAGGGGGTCTGCATGGGCGACGGACACTGTCCGGCGTGTGTTTGATTTTTTTATGGACAAAGCGTTTGGCCCCGTTCTGCTGATGGGATGTATACAAAAACGCTCGTCGGCAGCGGCGGCGAAGATAACCAGCTTGACTTGTAAATGCAAATTATTACCATATGCATTCCGCTTAAAACTGGAACGAGTGTGCATGAAGCACTTCTGGGGTTGTCTGGGGTTATCGATTGCGCTGCATCTGAGCGCCGGATGGCTCGTTCGCGAGATTCAGGCCGCGCCCGAACCCCTGGCCTTTCAGCCGCCGATGGCGATTCAGTTGGTGACGCTGGCACCGATTGCCGTGCCCGCACCCACTCCGCCGCAGCCCGTGCGCCCACCTGCCCCGATGCCGGCATCAGCACCTGCGCCTGTACCTGCGCCTGTACCTACGAAACAACCTGAAACGGCGAAAGCCGAGACCGCACCGACACCGGTCAAGCCGCTGCCGGTCAGCACCCAGCCGTCCCTGGTCAAGGCGCCAGGCAAGCCACAACCACCTGCCGAACCTCGTGGCGAAACCAGACCGGAACCCCGTCGTGCCGACCCCGTGGAGCTTCCGGCCACCATGGCGCAGACCCCGACTCGACCGGCACCGGCAGCGACGCCCGCCGCCGCGCCCGCACAGAACGCCAAGCCGACACTCCCCGTCGCTGCCGCTCCGGCGCCCATGCTCACCCCGGTGGTCAGCCTGCGCCCGTCTTTCGTCACCCCTCCCCCGGCGCCCCGTTATCCCAACACTGCCCGCCGCCGCAACCAGCAGGGCGTGGTGCGGATCGAGGTGCGCCTCGACGAGCGCGGCCAGCAACTCAAGCTGACGCTGGTGCGTTCCTCGGGGGTGGAGAGCCTTGACCAGGCCGCTCTCGAAGCAGTGACCACCTGGCGTTTCCGCCCCGAAATTGTCGACGGCCGGGCTGTGCCCAGCCGCGTAGAGATACCAATAGAATTCGCCCTCACGGCGAACCGTTGATCCTGAAGGAGCATCACATGACCGCCAATACTTCCGCCCTGCCAGTCGCCCCGGCCCTGTACCAGAGCTGGCAACAACTGCGCGCCGAACAACCCGGCCTGCGCGCCCGCGATGCCGCGGCCAAACTGGGTGTCAGCGAAGCTGAACTGACCGCCAGCCGCCTGGGCACCGACACCGTGCGCCTGCGCCCGGAATGGAAGGAACTGCTGCCGGCACTGGGCGAACTGGGCACCATCATGGCCCTGACCCGCAACGAGCATTGCGTGCACGAACGCAAAGGCGTGTACAGCGAAGTGACCGTGATGGGCAGCGGCCAGATGGGCATGGTGCTGTCGCCGGACATCGACCTGCGCCTGTTCCTCAGCGGCTGGGCCAGCGTGTTCGCCGTCGATGAAAGCACCCCGCGCGGTCCGCAGCGCAGCCTCCAGGTGTTCGACCGCCAGGGCCTGGCCGTGCACAAGGTCTACCTGACCGCCACCAGCTTCGATGCTGCCTGGGCGCCGCTGGTCGAGCGTTTCCGTGCCGAACAACAGACGGCCGAACTGGACCTGCAACCGCTGCCACAGGCCAAGGCGCCACGCGTCGACAGCGAAGTCGATGTAGATACCCTGCGCAGCGAATGGTCGCAGCTCAAGGACACCCACGACTTCTTCATGCTGCTCAAGCGCAACGACGTGGCGCGCACCCAGGCCCTGCGCCTGGCCGGTCACGAGTGGGCCGAACCTCTGGCTACCGTCGAGCTGACCCGGGTCATCGAAGAAGCCGGCAAGCGCGAAGTACCGATCATGGTGTTCGTCGGCAACAAGCACTGCATCCAGATTCACTCAGGCACCGTCAACAACCTGCGCTGGATGGACACCTGGTTCAACGTGCTCGACCCGATGTTCAACCTGCACCTGAAGACGACCGGCGTGACCGAGTTGTGGCGTGTGCGCAAGCCGAGCGTCGATGGCATCATCACCAGCTACGAAGGTTTCGATGCCGAAGGCGAACTGGTGATCCAGTTGTTCGGTGTGCGCAAGCCAGGCATTCCTGAGCGTGACGACTGGCGTGCCCTGGCTGAAACCGCCACCCCTCTGATCGGCTAAGGAAGAGTCCCGATGCGTATCAAAACACTGCTGGCCTGTGCCGGCGTGCTCGTCAGCCAGATGGCCGTCGCCGACGCCCTGCCCCAGCGCTGGGTCAGCGCCGGCGGCGCATTCAGCGAATGGGTGGTCGCCCTGGGCGGCGAAAGCAAGCTGGTGGGTGTCGACAGCACCAGCCAGTACCCACAATCGCTGCACAGCCTGCCGGGCGTCGGCTACCAGCGTGCACTGGCGGCCGAAGGCATCCTGGCCCTGAAGCCGGACATTCTGGTGGGCAGCAACGAAATGGGCCCGCCACCGGTGCTGGAGCAACTCAAGGCCGCCGGCGTGCGCATTGAATTGCTGTCGGCCAAGGCCGACGTGCCGGCCCTGCAACACAACCTGACCGAACTCGGCCAACTGCTGGGCAAGGAAACCGAGGCCCAGGCGCAGATGGCGGGCTACCTCAAGCGTCTGCAAACCCAGGCCGATTGGGTCAAACTGGCGCAGCAACAGCAACCGGCGCCCCGGGTGCTGATGCTGCTCAGCCACTCCGGTGGCAACCTGCAAGTGGCGGGCAAGGACACCCTGGCGGCCTGGATGATCCAGCAGGCCGGCGGCAAGAGCCTGGGTGAGCACAACGGCTACAAACCGGTCTCCAGCGAAGCCATGCTGAGCCTGGACCCGCAGGTGATCATCTTCGCCGGTGGCAAACTGCAAGGCGATGCGGCCCGCAAAGCCCTGCTGGAACAGAACCCGATCCTGGCGCAAACCCAGGCCGGGCGTGATGGCCGGGTGCTGGTGATCGACCCGACGCTGCTGGTCGGTGGCCTTGGCCCGCGAGTGCCGGACGCCTTGACGCGTCTGTCAACGGCGTTCTATCCGGATGTCAAGGCGCAGACTGCCGGGACCCACCCATGACGGCCATTTTCCGGCCGCGTCCGACCTTGATCTGTTTGCTGCTGTTGCTGGTGCTGGTGTTCTGGCTGTCCCTGGCCCTCGGGCCGGTGAGCCTGCCGCTGGGCGATACCTTGCTGGCCGGGATGCGCCTGCTGGGGTTGCCGCTTGACGGTGGGGACACACAACAGGCGGAGCTGATCCTCGGTCAGATCCGCCTGCCGCGCAGCCTGCTCGGCATCGCCGTGGGCTCGGTACTGGCGTTGTCCGGCGTGGCGATGCAGGGGTTGTTCCGCAACCCCTTGGCGGACCCGGGCCTGGTCGGCGTCTCCGGCGGTGCCGCGCTGGGTGCCGCCCTCGCCATCGTCGGCGGCAGTTTGCTGGGTGGCGTGCCACCGGCCATCGAACCTTACCTGCTGTCGGTCAGCGCCTTCGCCGGTGGCTTGATCGTCACGGCGGTGGTGTATCGCTTCGGCCGCCGCAACGGGCAAACCGACGTTGCCACCATGCTGTTGGCGGGTGTGGCGATGACGGCCATGGCCGGTGCTGGCGTGGGTCTGTTCACCTACCTGGCCGATGACGCGACCCTGCGCACCCTGACGTTCTGGAACCTGGGCAGCCTCAACGGCGCCAGCTATCCGCGCCTGTGGCCGTTGCTGATCGTCACTGTGGGCGTGGCACTGTGGTTGCCACGTCGTGCGGCGGCACTCAATGCCATGCTGCTGGGCGAGTCGGAGGCCCGTCACCTGGGCTTCGACATCGAGCGCATCAAGCTTGAGCTGGTGTTGTGCACGGCGCTCGGCGTCGGCGCGGCCGTCGCGGCGGCCGGCCTGATCGGCTTCATCGGCCTGGTGGTGCCGCACCTGATGCGCCTGCTGGTCGGCCCGGATCACCGGGTGTTACTGCCCGCGTCGTTGCTCGCCGGTGCCAGCCTGCTGTTGCTGGCCGACCTGGCCGCGCGCCTGCTGTTGGCGCCCGCCGAATTGCCGATCGGCATCGTGACCGCACTGATCGGCGCGCCGTTCTTTCTCTATCTGCTGGTACGAGGGCGTTCCTGATGCTGCGGGCAAACAACTTGCTGGTACGTCGTGGCAACCGCACGGTACTGGCGAACATCGATATCCAATTGCGCCCCGGCGAAGTGCTCGGCGTGCTGGGACCGAATGGCGCCGGCAAAAGCACCCTGCTCGCCGCCTTGTGCGGCGAACTGCCAACCAGCGAAGGCACGGTCAGCCTCGACGAGCGTCCGCTCGCCGACTGGCCGGGCCAGGAACGGGCCAGGCGCCTGGCCGTGCTGCCGCAGAGTTCGAGCCTGAACTTTGCGTTTTCGGTCAATGAAGTCGTGGGCATGGGGCGCCTGCCTCACGCCAGCGGCCGCGTGCGCGATGGCGAAATCGTCGCCGAGGCGCTGTCAGCGGCCGATGCGCTTCATCTTGCCGGGCGCAGTTACCTGGCGCTGTCCGGCGGTGAACGCCAGCGCGTGCATCTGGCGCGAGTGCTCGCTCAACTCTGGCCGGGGGCCGAAGGGCAAACCCTGCTGCTCGATGAACCGACGTCGATGCTCGATCCGCTGCACCAGCACACCATTTTGCAAGCCGTGCGCGACTTTGCCGAGCGCGGTGCAGCGGTGCTGGTGATTCTGCACGACCTCAATCTGGCGGCGCGTTACTGCGATCAACTGCTGTTGTTGCAACAGGGCCTGCCCCACGCCTACGGTCCACCGGCACAGGTGCTGACCGCCGAGGCGCTGGCGGCGGTGTATGGCCTGGAGGTGCTGATTCACCAACACCCGGAACGCGGCCACCCGTTGATCATCGCGCGCTGATACCGTCCCCCTCCTTCATTGATAGAGGGGGCTTATGTCTATTCAAGGAAAACCGATGCGCTTTCTGCTGCTGTGTGCGTTCAGCCTGTTGGCTGCCTGCCAAACCCATTCTGTAACGCCGCCCCCGGCGCCGATTGCCCCGCAAGGGCGCGATCACGCCGATCTCGGCGTCATCCGCGAACTCGCCAGCGGTCGCACGCTGACACCGCAGGAACTGGTCGAACGCCTGGCCGTCGCGCCGCGGGT
Source organism: Pseudomonas sp. PDM27 (assembly GCF_019219205.1). Taxonomy (NCBI): domain Bacteria; kingdom Pseudomonadati; phylum Pseudomonadota; class Gammaproteobacteria; order Pseudomonadales; family Pseudomonadaceae; genus Pseudomonas; species Pseudomonas sp. PDM27. Next base: position 15,922 of record NZ_JAHUWF010000016.1, read on the forward strand.
TCTGGTCGGCGAACAGCACGACAACCCGGACCATCACGCCCTGCAATTGTGGTTGCTGCGCGAGCTGGCGGCACAGCGTGCCCAGGGCAGCCTGCTGATGGAGATGCTCAATCCCGATCAACAGGCCAAAGTCGATGCCGCGCAAGCCGCGACCCGCGCTGACCAGCCACCGGCCGATGCGTTCAAGGCGCTGGCCTGGCAGGCCAATTGGGACTGGAGTGTCTACGGTGCCCTCGTCACCTACGCGCTGCGCCAACCCTATCCGCTGCTGGCGGCGAATCTGGACCGCGCACAGATCATGCAGATCTATCGACAGCGCCCTGAGTTGAAAGGCGAAGCGTCCACCACCCGACAGGTGCAGGCGACCTTGCTGGACGACATCCGCCAATCCCATTGCGGTCTGCTGCCCGAATCACAAATGCCGGCCATGCTCGCCGTGCAGCAACAACGCGACCGGCGCATGGCCGAACGCCTGATGGCCGCGCCGTCGCCGGCGTTGCTGCTGGCCGGGGCCTTTCACGTGCGCAAGGATCTCGGGGTGCCGCTGCACTTGAAAGACCTCGGTGCCGGTGAAGGCAACGCCGTGCTGATCCTCGCCGAAGCGGGCAAGACCGTGACCGCCGAGAGCGCGGATTACGTGTGGTACACGGCCGCACAGCCGGAACAGGATCATTGCACGAAGTTGCGTCGTTAATTGTGGTGAGGGGGCTTGCTCCCGCTGGACTGCGCAGCAGGCCCTCTTTTTTGGGGTCGCTACGCAACCCAGCGGGAGCAAGCTCCCTCGCCACAAGCGCACTATTGCCCTCAGCCGAACATGCTGCGGCGCGACACTATGTCACGCCTCTGCGCCGGTCCAATGGTCGTATCCACCCCGCCGCTACCGGCACAGTTTGTTAAGATCCCCCCGATTTTTTCGTCTGTACAGTCATCACGCTGTCAGTTTCAGCCTGTTCAACAGGATGCTTTTTTCCATGAGTACTTTGTATACCCGCCGAACTGTCCTGCAAGGCATGGGCCTGTTGAGCCTGGGCCTGCTCGCCGGTTGCGACGACAGCAGCAAGCTGTCGTTCAAGTACGGCAAAGATCTCAGCGACAAGATCATGGGGCGTAACTTCAAGCTCACGAACGCCGAGGGCGAAACCAGGATGCTGGGCAGCTATCGCGGCCTGATGCCGATGGTGTTCTTCGGCTTCACCCAGTGCCCGGCCGTGTGCCCCACCACGTTGGCCCGTGCCGCCCAGGCCAAAAAGCTGATGGGCCGCGATGGCGAAAGGCTGCAGGTGATCTTCATCACCCTGGACCCGGAGCGCGACACGCCAGAGCTGCTCGACAAGTACGTCAAGGCCTTCGACCCGAGCTTCGAAGCGCTGTACGGCACCCTGGAAGAAACCGCCGCCACCGCCAAGGAATTCGGCGTGTTCTTTGAGAAAGTCCCGAGCGGCGATACCTATACCCTCTCCCATACCGCGACCAGTTATGTCTTCGACTCCCGGGGCAATCTGCGCCTGGGGCTGTCCGCGTCCCTGACGGCCAAAGAGTGCGCAGAGGACCTGCTCACCGTAATGGAGGTTTGCTGATATGAATGCCCCGCAGGCTAAGAACCGTTTCGCACAGCGTTGCAAGCAACTGGCACTGGGCTTGTCCCTGGTCGGCCTGGCCTTTCAGGTGTCGGCACAAACCCGGGTCGACGACGCCTGGGTCCGCGCCACCGTAGCCGGCCAGCCGTCGAGCGGCGCCTTCATGACCGTCACCGCGAGCAGCGACAGCAAACTGTTGAGCGTGCAAACGCCGGTGGCAGCTCTGGTGCAGATTCATGCAATGAGCATGAAAGACGACGTGATGAAGATGCAGCAAGTGGACTCCGTGGCACTGCCGGCCGGTAAAGCAGTGAGCCTGGATCCCAATGGCTACCACATCATGCTCATGAACCTGACGGGCCAGATCAAGGAAGGCGACAAAGTGCCGCTGACCCTGACCGTCGAAGATGCCAAGGGCGAGAAAGAGTCGATCCGGGTTGAAGCCGTTGCCAAGGCGATTGGCACCATGGATCACGGCAACATGGCGCATGATCACAGCAAGATGAATTGATTTTCCCGTAGCGCCGCAACGTCAAAAAGATCGCACATTGCGGGTCAGGTAAAACACAGTACCTGTGGGAGCGAGCTTGCTCGCGATTTACGGCAGGTCAGTCAACATTGATGTTGAATGGTACGCCGCCATCGCGAGCAAGCTCGCTCCCACAGGAGTTGCCCAAAAAACATCCCGTGGAAATCCACCGTCACCGACAATTTCAATGCCCTCGGCTCACCCTGGGTCAGGTCATTGTTGGCGCCGAGCTTTTCACGTCAACTCAAACAAGCTTGAGCACGACGTTGATGTTATTGCGCGTGGCTTTCGAATACGGGCAGTACTGGTGCCCGGTGTCGACGATTTTCTGTGCGGTCTCACGGTCCAGCCCCGGCAGGCTGACATTGAGCCGGGCCTGGAGCAGGTAGCCGCCTTCATTGGTGCCCAGGTCGACTTCCGCATCGACCGCCACATCCTTGGGCAATGCCACTTTCATTTCCCTGGCTGCCACTTGCATGGCGCCGATAAAGCAGGCTGACCACCCGGCAGCGAACAATTGCTCGGGGTTGGTACCGCCACCGCCCGCACCTGGCGAAGACAGCTTCACATCGAGGATTCCGTCGGAGCTGCGGGAGGCGCCGTCGCGCCCGCCGGTGGTGTGGGTCTGGGCGGTGTACAACACTTTATCGATCTGGTTCATGCTGACCTCCTGATTGAGTTGTAGGAAACCGGTTTTAACACCCATCCAGTCGCCGGGATGGTCAATCAATATAGACGTCACCGGCCCGCGCCGCGGTCGATCCGACCAGCGCCCGCTTCTTCCTTATTTACGCGCCAACTTGTACCTGACGCAGTCCTCATAAAAGCTTTGCCGTACGGCAGTCGGTTTCAATCGCGACGAACTGTCATAAGTTTGCTCTGTAATACCAAGTGCCATCATGCGCATCCATGTTTTGGAGAACTTGTAGGCCTGGATTTTCTGCCGCGCGGCGTATAGAGAAACCCCTGAAAGCTTGAGTTCCTGTGCCCTTGCAGCGGTGCCCGCGCCCCAACTGCACATGTATTGATCCTGGGTGGCCAGTTCTTTGGCTTGCGTTGAGTTGCTGATACCCGCAACAACTAGCGGAATTAACGCGATCCATATCTTGCGCATCTTGACCTATCTAACTAGTTGAAAATGAACTAATTTTGCGGGGGATTTTTTAACTTGGGGGCCAGCATCGTGCCTTTTTTGCCAATGAGTGCAAAAAACGAGATGGCTGAGGCCATTTCTTGCGAGTTTTCAATCCTTTGCTATAGCTAAGACTCTCAATCGCCAACTAAGTGAGGCAACGGAATGTCAGTCGCAAAAAAAATGAGTGTAGGGCAACTGACAATGTTGACCGCAGTCAACATGTTGGGCTCAGGCATTGTGCTACTACCGACGAAACTAGCGGAAGTCGGTGCAATTTCGATTCTTTCCTGGCTGGTGACGGCCACCGGCTCCCTGGCTCTGGCCTACGCCTTTGCGCGATGCGGGATGCTCAGCCGCAAGACCGGCGGTATGGGCGGCTATGCCGAATACACGTTCGGTAAAGCCGGTAACTACATCACCAACTACACCTACGGCCTCTCACTGTTGATTGCCAACGTGGCGATCAGTATTACCGCAGTTGGCTATATACAGACGTTGTTCGGAATAAAACTTGATTCCCTGCAAGTCGGTCTCGCGACCATTGCCTTGTTGTGGATTACCACCTTCGCCAACTTTGGCGGCGCGAGCATTACCGGCCGGATCGGCGCGATCACCGTCTGGGGGGTGATTGCACCGGTGGTGCTGGTGTCCACGGTGGGCTGGTTCTATTTCGACAGCAGCGTCTACGCCGCTGGCTGGAACCCTCATGACAAAGGCTGGTTCGAAGCGGCGGGCGCCTCGGTGGCGATCACCCTGTGGGCCTTCCTTGGCCTGGAATCGGCTTGCGCCAACACCGACGCGGTGGAAAACCCTGAGCGCAACGTACCGATTGCCGTGCTGGGCGGCACCCTGGGTGCGGCGGTGATCTACATCGTCTCCACCAACGTCATCTTCGGCATCGTCGGCAACGAAGAACTGGTCGCGTCCACCGCGCCGTTCGGCCTGGTGTTCGCCAAGATGTTCACCCCGATGGTCGGCGACATCGTGATGGCGGCCATGGTGCTCGCCTGCATCGGTTCGTTGCTGGGTTGGCAGTTCACGATTGCACAGGTGTACAAAAGCTCGGCCGACACCGGTTACTTCCTGTCGATCTTCGCCAAGGCCAACAAGGCAGGTACCCCGATTGTCGGCATGCTGGTGCTGCTCGCCGCACAGACCGCACTGGCCCTGCTCACCATCAGTCCCGACCTGAGCAAGCAGTTCGACACCCTGGTCAACCTCGCGGTGGTGACCAACCTGGTACCGTACATCCTGTCCATGGCCGCGCTGATGACCATGCAGAAAGTCTCCAACGTGCCGGAAGGCAAGGCGCTGGCCACCAACGTCATTGCGCTGATCGCGGCGGCCTACAGCTACCTGGCGCTGTACAGCTCCGGTGAGCAGGCCCTGATGCTCGGTGGCGTCGCCACGATCTTCGGCTACACCCTGTTCGGCTTCGTCAACAACCGCCTGATCCGCCTCGAAGCACTCAACAACAGCGTACCGACGCAAACCGTCAGCGCGCAGCACCTCACTGCCGAGCCAGTGCCGGTGAACAATCTGAATAAAGCCACTCTGGAGATTCAAGCATGACGGACTATAAACACTCGCTGGGCATGCTGGCGCTACTGGTCAGCAGTCCACCGGACAAACGAACGGTGTTTGGCCGCGCCCTGGATCATCTGGTCCACGATGTAGAGGGACGTGGCGTCAGTGTCCTGGCTTCGGAAAGCCTTTCGGATGCCGCATCGATCCTGCGTTCGGACCCTGCCGTCCAGTGCGTACTCATCCGCTGGGAAATGGACACCAGCGACGGCCACGCCGACTGCATCAAGCTGCTGGTCAAACTGCGCGAGCGCAACACCCGGGTGCCGGTGTTCCTGATCAGCGACCGTACCACCGCGTCGAGCATTCCGTTGCTGGTCATGCAACACGCCGACGACTTCATCTGGCTGCCCGAAGACACCACCGGTTTCCTCAGCGGGCGCATCCTGGCCGCCATCGAACGCTATCGTCAGGCGGCCCTGCCACCGATGTTCGGCGCGCTGGTGAAGTTTGCCCGCACCTATGAATATTCCTGGCACACCCCGGGCCATGCCGGCGGCACCGCGTTTCTCAAGAGCACTGCCGGGCGCGCCTTCTACGAGTTCTTCGGTGAAAACCTGCTGCGTTCCGACCTGTCGATCTCGGTCGGCGAACTGGGTTCCCTGCTCGATCACAGCGGCCCCATCGGCCAGGGCGAACGTTATGCCGCCAAGGTCTTCGGTGCGCACCGCACGTACTACGTGACCAACGGTTCGTCGATGTCCAACCGCGTCATTCTCATGGCCAGCGTCACGCGCAACCAGATCGCCCTGTGCGACCGCAATTGCCACAAGTCCGCCGAGCATGCGATGACCCTGTCCGGGGCCATTCCGACCTACCTGGTGCCGACCCGCAACCGCTACGGCATCATCGGCCCGATCCTGCCGCAGACCCTGAGCGCCGAAGGCGTGAAAGCCGCCATCGCCAACAACCCGCTGGTCAAGAAAGGCATCGACCCGACGCCGGTGCACGCCATTGTCACCAACTCGACCTACGACGGCCTGACCTACAACGTCACCCGCGTCGAAGAGTTGCTGGGCGAAAGCGTCGACCGCCTGCACTTCGACGAAGCCTGGTACGGATATGCGCGCTTCAACCCGCTGTACAGCGGACGCCATGCCATGCACGGCAACCCGGCCGACCACGACAAGTCCAAGCCGACCGTGTTCGCCACCCAGTCGACCCACAAGTTGCTGGCCGCGCTGTCCCAGGCCTCGATGATCCACGTGCGCGACGGCCGTAACCCGATTGAACATGCGCGCTTCAACGAGTCGTACATGATGCACGCCTCGACCTCGCCGAACTACGCGATCATGGCGTCCTGCGACGTCAGCTCGGCCATGATGGAAGCGCCGAGCGGACAGATCCTCACCAGCGAGTCGATCGAAGAAGCCATCAGTTTCCGCCAGGTTCTCTCGCGCATGCACAACGAGATGCTGAGCAAGGACGACTGGTTCTTCACCTGCTGGCAGCCGCCGACCGTACAGGTGGGCGCCGCGACCGTGCCGTTCCATGAGGTCGACCCGGCTACCCTTAAAACCGACCCGAACTGCTGGGTCCTGCACCCGAATGCGGTATGGCACGGTTTTGGTGACATCGAAGACGGCTACTGCATGCTCGACCCGATCAAGGTGTCGGTACTTGCCCCGGGCATGGGCGACGACGGCAACCTGCTCGCCTCCGGTATCCCGGCCTGTGTGATCACCGCGTACCTGGGGCGCCAGGGTATCGTGGTCGAGAAAACCACCGACTTCACCATCCTGTTCCTGTTCTCCATCGGTATCACCAAAGGCAAGTGGGGCACGCTGCTCAACGCCCTGCTCGACTTCAAGCGCGATTACGACGACAACGCCGAGCTGGAGCTGTGCCTGCCCGACCTGTACAACGCCAACCAGCGACGCTATGCCGGCATGGGCCTCAAGGATCTGGCCGACGAAATCTTCGCCGCCATGAAGAAACACAAGACCACCGCCAACATGTCCCAGGCCTTCGGCACCTTGCCAAAAGCCGAGTTCAGCCCGGTGGAGGCCTACGAGAAACTGGTGCGCAACGACATCGAACTGGTGACCCTCGAGCAAGCCGCCGGGCGTCTTGCCGCCACCGGTATCGTGCCGTATCCGCCAGGCATCCCGTTGCTCATGCCAGGTGAGAACGCAGGCCCTGCGGACGGTCCGCTGCTGGCGTATCTCAAGGCACTGGAAGCTTTCGACAAATCCTTCCCAGGCTTCACCCATGACACCCACGGGATCGAGGTTGAGGATGGCGTTTACCGGATGCTGGTCTTGAAGTGAGGTAAGCGAGACTCACCGTAAAACCTGTGGGAGCGAGCCTGCTTGCGAAGACGGCCTGACAGTCACCCAAGATGGCGACTGACACTCCGCTTTCGCGAGCAGGCTCGCTCCCACATTGCTTTGCATACTCTCCCAAAATCCCTATGGGCAAACTCAATCACCGCGCTCTATGATTGATCCCCATGACCACCACCGCTCCAATTCGCTCACCCTGCCCGCCCGGCGCCTGCGACTGCGGGCGTGACCCGCTGCTGGAAACACCGGGGGCGGACCTGCGCATCCTGTTTCTGACCCGCAACGAAGAAAAACGCCTGATCGAACGCCTGGAAAATCTGCAGAGCCTGAGCGATCTGGAGCACCTGCAACGGCGTATGCTCGAACAGTTGGGCATCCGCGTGGACATCGCCCCCGGCTTCAATGAGGTGCGCACCATGCGCGGCATCGGCATCCAGATCGGCGAACTGCCGGGGCTGTGCCGCAAGACCCGCGCCAACATCCCGGCCGCCATTCGCCGAGCCATGGAAAAGCGCCCGGAGATTGCCTACGAGCTGCTCAATGCCAACGACCTGTTGCGTGACGCCTGATGAAGCCCATTCTCGAATTCCCCCTCACCGACGAGATCCTCACCTCGTTCGCCCTGGCCATCGGCGCCGACCTGCAGGGCTACCGCAACCACATTTACCGGGTGCTGAATTTCCATGCCGCCCTCAGCGGTACCGAAGACTTGCCCCCGGATGCCGTACAGATCGCAGCGGCGTTTCATGACCTGGGTATCTGGACCGATGACACCCTTGACTACCTGCCGCCGTCCATTGCACTGGCCACTGAATATCTCGACAGCCGACAACGCCCGCAACTCAAAGATCAAGTCAGTGCGTTGATACTCGAGCACCACAAGCTGCGTCGGTATCGCGGCGCTTGTGCCGACAGCGTCGAACCCTTCCGCCGGGCCGATCTGGTGGATGTGTCCCTGGGTCTGGTCCGCTTCGGCCTGCCCCGAAGCTTCATCAAGACCGTGCAGTCGACCTTTCCCGATCACGGTTTTCACTCGATGCTGATGAAGCTTTCAGCCCGCCAACTGCTCCACTCGCCGCTACGACCGCTGCCCATGTTTCGCTGGTGAAACAGGCGTCTGTCAGCCAAGCGCTTTTGCGAACGGTCATTTCTGGCAAACGCCCTGAAGCACTCACTTTCTGACTATCCAGAACTGGATATTTTGCAATTCAAACCTACGCTCTTGGCGGGGGAATACTAATTTCAATGACGGTTGGGGGCTCGTCTCGAAGTACTCACGCAAGTACGCAGGAGCTCTACATGAACCGGACAACCTTATCCTCGATGTTTGCGGTACCGCTGTTGCTGTCTGCAATGGCGATTCCCGGCCTGACCCTGGCCGCCGACAAAGCCCCCAACATCCTGGTGATCATGGGCGACGACATTGGCTGGTCGAATATCGGTGTCTACAACCAGGGCATGATGGCTGGCAGAACCCCCAACCTCGACCAACTCGCCGCTGAAGGCATGCGCTTTACCGACTATTACGCCGAGGCCAGTTGCACGGCCGGGCGCGCCAACTTCATCACCGGCGAACTGCCGATTCGCACCGGCATGACCACCGTCGGCCAGGCCGGCTCGCCCGTGGGTATTCCCGCCGAAGCCGTCACCATCGCGACCGCGCTCAAGGCCATGGGCTATGCCACCGGCCAGTTCGGCAAGAATCACTTGGGCGACTTGAACGAGTTCCTGCCCACCGTGCACGGCTTCGACGAATTCTTCGGCTACCTCTACCACCTCGACGCCATGGAAGACCCGGCGCACCCCAACTATCCGCAAGAACTGCTCGCCACCGTTGGCCCGCGCAACATGGTCCACAGCTGGGCCACCACCACCGATGACACGACCGTGATGCCGCGCTGGGGCAAGGTCGGCAAGCAGAAAATCGAAGATGCCGGCACGCTCTATCCGGAGCGGATGAAAACCGTCGACGACGAGATTCGCGACAAGGCCTTCTCGTTCATCGACAAGGCCAAGCAGGACAACAAACCGTTCTTCGTCTGGCTCAACCCGACCCGCATGCACATCGTCACGCACCTGTCCGACAAGTACGAAGCCATGCGCAATGCGCAAAATGGCTGGTCGGAACAGGAAGCCGGCATGGCGCAGCTCGATGACATCGTCGGCGAAGTCATGGCGAAGCTGAAAAAAGACGGCATGGACGACAACACCATCGTGGTTTTCACCACCGATAACGGTGCGGAAAACTTCACCTGGCCGGATGGCGGCACCACCCCGTTCGCCATGGGCAAAGGCACGGTGATGGAAGGCGGCTTCCGGGCACCGGCGATCATTCGCTGGCCGGGCAAGGTACCGGCCAACCAGGTCGCCAACGGCATCATGTCCGGCATGGACTGGTTCCCGACCCTGGTCGCAGCGGCGGGCAACCCGAACATCACGGCGGAACTGCTCAAGGGCAAACAATTGGGTGATACCACCTACAAAGTTCACCTGGACGGCTATGATCAAACACCAATGATCACCGGAAAAGGCCCGTCGAACCGGCATGAAATCTTCTACTTTGGAGAGAGCACCCTGGGTGCGATCCGCATCGATGACTTCAAGTACCGTTTCATCGATCAGCCCGGGGGCTGGCTGGGTGCCAAGGTCACGCTGGACATGCCGATCCTGACTAACCTGCGCCTCGATCCGTTCGAACGTGCCGGATGGCCGGAAAACATGGCGGCCAATGGTTCGCTGGAATATTTCGAGTGGTTCAAATTCCAGTTCTGGCGTTTTGTATTTGTACAGCAACAAGTGGTCAAACTGGCCGAAACAGCCGTGGAGTTTCCGCCGATGCAGAAAGGCGCGAGCTTCAACCTTGATGCGGTCAAGGCCAAGATCGAAGCGGCCCGGGCAGCCATGGCCAAGTAAACAGCCGAAACCATGGGTGGCCGGCACAGGCCACCCACATTCGAAATGGACATTTGCTGAGGTAGTTACATGCGCACAAGCACACTGGCCCTACCCGCCTGTACGCTACTCGCCCTGTGCTGCCAGCCAGCCTGGGCCGGCGGCATCATACTTTACGAAATCGGCACCGATAACGCTGGCCTGGCCAACGCCGGTGCCGCTGCCCGCGCCCAAGGCCCCTCGACCATCGCCAGCAACCCGGCGGGCATGAGCTACCTGCCAGGCACGCAAATCACCGCCGGCTTGCAGGTGCTGTACGGCGATTTGAGCTTCGACCGCGACGCCGGCACCAACACTCCGGGCAGCGGCAGTGGCAACGCCCTCGACCCGATTCCCGGCGGCAGCTTCTTCATCAGCCATGAACTGGACGAACACTGGAGCGTCGGTTTCGGCCAGTACGGCGACTTCGGGTTGGCGGTCAACTACGACAACGACTGGTCCGGTCGCTACTTCGCGCAAAACTCCAGCCTGCTCGGCCTGTCGCTGGTACCGAGTGTGGCTTATCGCTTCAACGAGCAGTGGTCGGTTGGCCTCGGCGTCAAGGCCATGTACGGCATGTTGCAGGCGCAAACCGCGATTGACCGCTCCCCCTTCGGTTTCACCGACCGCACCGACGGCCAGTACAAATACAAGGACGGCACCTGGGGCTTTGGCGCCAACGTTGGAGTGATCTATGCCCCGCAAACCGGCACGCGGATTGGCCTGACCTACACCAGCCAGGTCGATCTGGACTTCGAGGACCGGCTGGACGTGAATGGCGATGGCCGACTGCTCGAGCGCGTCAACAACACCAAGACCGAACTCGACATGAAGGTGCCGCAAACCGTCACCCTGAGCCTGTTCCAGCAACTGGACCGGCAATGGGCCTTGCTGGCCTCAGTCAACTGGCAGGACTGGTCGGAATTCGGTGACATCGGCGTACAGGTCGACACCACCGCAGTCGGTGCGCAATCGACAACAGTCGACGCCGGCTTCAAGGACACCTGGCACCTGTCCCTGGGTGCGCAATACCAGGCCACCGAGCAATGGCTGTGGAACGTCGGCGTGGCGTACGACAGCAGTGCCGTGTCGGACAGCAACCGCAGCGTGATCGTGCCGATGAACGAATCCTGGCGCATTGCCACAGGAGCCACCTATGCTCTGAACAAGGACACCGATATCAACGTCAGTTGGGCCATGGTCTGGCTCGGCGACATGCCGGTTGACCAGACCAAGTCCGTATCCGGCAATCAGATTTCCGGTGAGTTCGACAATGCCTGGATTCAAGCCCTGAGCGGGAACATGACCTGGCGATTTTGATGTCTTGTAAACGAAAGAACGACGATTTTATCCAAGGAGTAGACACCACTATGAATCTGTCCCGAAAACTGCTGGTCGGCGCTGCGCTGGCAAGTCTGTTGCTAGGCGGTTGCACCTCGAAAGTGACTGAGAAGGAACAGTACTCAGGCTTCCTGTCCAACTACAACAACCTGCAGGAAGTCGAAACGCCGAGCGGCGGCACCGCGATGCGCTGGGTCAGCCCTTCGTGGAACCCGAATGCGTATGACACCGTGGTGTTCAACAAACTGGAACTGTACCCGGCGCCCAAACCCGATGAGCGGGTCAACCAGCAGACGCTCACCGACATTCAGAACTACATGACCAACAAGGCCAAGGCCACGCTGGGTCAGCGGTACCGCGTAGTGTCGAACTCCTCAGCGGCTCCGGCGGGTTCCCGACCCCTGATCATGCGCGCGGCGATTACCGGGGTGAACGCCGAGAACGAAGGCATGAAGTGGTATGAAGTGGTCCCCATCGCGGCCGTCGTCGGGGCAACCCAGGCAGCCACCGGTCACCGTGACCAGGACACCACCCTGTTCATCGAAGCCGAGTTCATCGACGCGAAGAGCAATCAGACCGTGGCCAAAGTGGTGCGCAAGGTGTTTGGCACTACCCTGGAAAATGAAAGCCAGAAGATTACCGCCAAGGACTTCAAGGCGGCGATCGACAAACTGGGTACCGACTTCCAGGCCTTCCTCAAGTAACACCCCACCCTTGTGGCGAGCGAGCTTGCTCGCGCCGGGCTGCGCAGCGGCCCCATGACTGTCGGCAACGACGTGTTGTGTGACTGCTGCGCAGTCGAGCGGGAGCAAGCTCCCTCGCCACATGAGGTCCCTTCCCGATCCTTCCGGTCACTTCTTCATCCCCACCCGCCGGCGCATTTCGGCAGTGATCGCCTGCCGGGTCTTGCGCATGTCCGCCCAGGGCTCATCGCCGACTTCAGCCAGGCGTTCAAGCGCGTTGTGCAGGTTCCACTGATTGCCGCCCTTGAGTTCGGCAACCTCTTGGCGAAAGATCGGCATCGACACCGGCAGGCCCTCACGGGTCCGGACGGCGTAGGCACAGATGGTGGTCGCGCCCAGGCCATTGCGCAGGTAATCGATGAAGATCCGCCCGACCCGGTTCTTCGGTCCCGACACCGCCGAAAAACGCTCGGGCAACAGCCTGGCCATGTGGCTGACGATGGCATGGCTGAAGTCCTTGACCTCATCCCAACCGAGCTTGCGGGTCAGCGGTACCACCACATGGATGCCCTTGCCGCCGCTGGTTTTCAGAAACGCCTTGAGCCCCAGTTCATCCAGCACCGACAGCGTCAACTCAGTGGCCTCGATCATGCGTTTCCATGGCAGCGCCGGGTCCGGGTCAAGGTCGAGGATAAAACGGTCCGGCTTGTCGAAGTTGGCCGACGTGGCGTTCCAGGTGTGCAACTCCACGGTACTCATCTGCACCGCGCCAATCAGCGCCTCGGCATTGTTGATCAGCATCATCGGCTGACCGGTGAGCTGCTTGTCCAGCGTGGCGATGCCGGGGATCGCCAGGTGCTCGGCATTCTTCTGGAAAAACAGCTCGCCGGCGATACCGTCCGGCGCACGCACCAGCGCCACCGGGCGATCCTTGAGCTCGGGCAGGATCCACTCGGCGACACTCGCGTAGTACTGCGCCAGTTGCAGTTTGGTGGTGCCGCTGCCGGGGTCGATCACCCGGTCCGGGTGAGTGATGCGCACCTGGCCCTCGTCCAGACCGATTTGCGAAGGTGCGGGGTCGGGCTTCTTCTGTGTGGCAGCGGTTTTTTTCGCAGTGGAGGTTTTCACGGTTTTCGCGCGCTCCTCGGTGATGTCGTGTGCCGGTTTGTCATTGCGCAGGCCATGGAACACGGCGTGGCGCACCGAGCCGTCCCGGGTCATTTCAGCGAAAGCCACTTCTGCCAGCAGCTTGGGTTTGAGCCAATGCACATCCCTGGCCTCGGCACCGCCGGGTGGATTGACCACCGGCGGTTTTTTCACCTGCAACGGCTTGAGCTGCTCATGGAGGCTGCGCAGCGTCGCCTCGTTGAACCCGGTGCCGACTTTGCCGGCATAGCGCAACTCGCCACTGTCGTGGTCATGCAGCCCCAGCAGCAGCGCGCCGAAGGCATGGCGCGAGCCTTTCGGCTCGGTGAATCCGACGATGACGAACTCCTGCCGATGCTGGCATTTGAGCTTGATCCAGTCGCTGCTGCGCCGGGAGACATAGGGCGACCCAAGGCGCTTGCCGATCAAGCCCTCCATGCGCATCCGGCAGGCGCTGTCGAACAAGGCTTGCGGCTCCTCGCCAAACGACTCGGAGAAGCGCAGCAGCGGCTGGTCATTGGCCTTGAGCACAGTCGCCAGCGCGGCCCGACGTTCTTCGACCGGCACTTCACGCAAGTCCACGCCATTGAGGTACGGCAGGTCGAACAGGTAGTAGAGAATGCCGTCGCTGCGCTGCGCCTCGAAGGCGTTTTGCAGCGCCTGAAAGTCCGGCACACCCTGGTCGTCGGCCACCACCATTTCGCCATCGAGCCACGCCGATTCCAGGCCAAGCGCGACCAGGGCCTGGGCCTGCTCTGGCAGTTTGTGGGTCCAGTCGTGGCCATTGCGGGTGAGCAGCCTGACGTCACCGTGGTCGATGCGGGCCATGATCCGGTAGCCGTCGAACTTGATTTCGTAGCTCCACGCGCCGTCCGGGACCCTGTCCACCAGCGTCGCCAATTCCGGCTTGAGCAGGTCCGGCAACCTGGCTTTGCGTGCGCCGGTCAGTGGCGATGGTTTTTCCTTGCTTGAGCGCTTGGCGGCTGGCTCGCCAGTCGCCGAAAAATCGCGCCTGTCATCGAGGTTGCGGGGCATGGCTCACCTGCTTCGCGCCAGGACGTCGGATGCAAACGTCTCTTAACCAAGCAGAGCCGGCGAGCGGCGCAATAATTCAATCGGCGTTGAAAAGGCCCGGACGGACGGGCTTTTGGCGCGGGGTGCGGCCGGTGTTTCAGCAGGTTGACCGCGTTATCGTTCTTCGCGAGCAAGCCCGCTCCCACAGGGATTTTCAGCGCTTGCAGAATCTGCGTTCGGCGCGGATCAACCTGTGGGAGCGAGCTTGCTCGCGATGGCGGTGGGTCAGACGCCAAGGATGTTGACTGTGGCGACCGCTTCGCGAGCAGGCTCGCTCCCACAGGGATTTTCAGCGCTTGCAGAATCTGCGTTCGGCGCGGATCAACCTGTGGGAGCGAGCTTGCTCGCGATGGCGGTGGGTCAGACGCCAAGGATGTTGACTGTGGCGACCGCTTCGCGAGCAGGCTCGCTCCCACAGGGATTTTCAGCGCTTGCAGAATCTGCGTTCGGCGCGGATCAACCTGTGGGAGCGAGCTTGCTCGCGATGGCGGTGGGTCAGACGCCAAGGATGTTGACTGTGGCGACCGCTTCGCGAGCAGGCTCGCTCCCACAATGATTTTCAGCGCACACAGCCTCTGCGTTCGGCGCGGATCAACCTGTGGGAGCGAGCTTGCTCGCGATGGCGGTGGCTCAGGCGCCAAGGATGTTGACTGTGACGACCGCTTCGCGAGCAGGCTCGCTCCCACAATGATTTTCAGCGCACACAGCCTCTGCGCTCGGCGCGGATCAACCTGTGGGAGCGAGCTTGCTCGCGATGGCGGTGGGTCAGGCGCCAAGGATGTTGACTGTGACGACCGCTTCGCGAGCAGGCTCGCTCCCACAATGATTTTCAGCGCACACAACCTCTGTTCACGGCGCGGATCAACCTGTGGGAGCGAGCTTGCTCGCGATGGCGGTGGGTCAGGCACCAAGGATGTTGACTGTGACGACCGCTTCGCGAGCCTGCTCGCGAAGCTTTAGGCAGTACCCTTGACCTGCTGCTCCAGACGCAATTGCAACTCCGGCTCGATCTGCAATGCCGCGGCCAGTTCATCCAGATAGTTGCGCTCGGCGTCCTGCTGGTCGTCCACCAGCATCACGCTGGCCAGGTACATCTCCGAGGCCATGCCGGGGTCGGTGGCCGACTGCGCCACTTCATTGGGGTCCAGCGGCTTGGCGACCTCGTCGTCCAGCCATTGCTGCAATTGCGGATCGTCGGTGTGACGGCCGATTTCAGTGCTGATCATCTGCTTTTCGGATTCATCGATCCGGCCATCGGCCTTGGCCGCCGCAATCAATGCCCGCAGGATCGCATGGCTGTGTTCCTCGGCTTCCGGGCCGGCCAGCAAGTCCACGGTGCGCGGCGCTTCCTGCGGCGCCGACGCCTGGCTGCGTTGCCAGGCCTGGTACGCCTGGAACGCCATCATGCCCAGGGACGCCAGCGCCGCATAATTGGTGCCGCCACCGGAGCGGCTTTGGGGTGCGCCGCCCATCGGCGAACCGCCGCCCAGCAATCCACCGAGCAAACCGCCCAACCCTGCGCCACCGCCGCCCGCACCCGCACCGGCGCCACCGCCCAACAACCCGCCGAGCAATCCGCCCAGGTCGCCGAGCCCGCCCTGGGCCGACGCGCCACCGCCGCCCCGTTGCGCCATCGAGCCCTGGCCGGCGCGCAATAACTGTTCGAGCAGATCGCTGGTGTTCATGACGCTTGTCCTCTTGGGAAGAGTTCTGTCCAGACAGGCAACGATAGACCTCGCAGACGAATGTGCCAGCGCCGTTGGGCTGACGCGCCCGCGTCACGGCGGATTGTCCGGGGTATTTTTTTTCAGCGCGGCTAAGATTCATAGGTGGTGAACCTTATACGCGGATACCCGGTCGATACCTGCAACCCGACCCGGTTTGCCAGCGCCCTCTTACGCGGGGCGTCAACTGGCTTGCTTCATTCACTGGAGAACGCCCCTGTGATTTCAACCCTGTACATCGCCAGACTCAAAGCATGGGGCGCCCATGGTTTTACGGCCACCGGCGTGGTCACCGCTTTCCTCGCCACCCTGTCCCTGCTGGATAACCAGCCGACCCATTGCCTGCTGTGGCTGGGTGTCGCCCTGATCGTCGACGGACTGGACGGCGCACTGGCGCGCAAGGTCAACGTGCAGTCGGTGTTGCCGAGCTTCGATGGCTCGATCCTCGACCTGGTGATCGATTACCTGACGTATGTGTTTATCCCGGCGCTGTTCATCTATCGCTACATCCCGTTACCGGACTACACCCTGCTGCTGAGCGTGTCGCTGATTCTGGTGTCGTCGCTGTTCTGCTTCTGCAACGTCAACATGAAGAGCAAGGACAACTACTTCCAGGGCTTCCCCGCCGCCTGGAACGTGGTTGCCCTGTGCCTGTACATCATCGCCCCGTCGCCGTGGATCACCTTCCTGACCGTGATTGGCCTGGCCCTGCTGACGGTGACCCGGATGAAATTCCTGCACCCATTCCGCGTGCGCCGGTTCATGCCGATCAACATTGCAGTGACGGCCATCTGGTTGCTGTGCAGCTTGTCGCTGGTGCTCAACCATCCGGTGATCAACCCGATGGTGATGGGGCTGTGGCTGCTGATGTCGGCGTATTTCCTCGGTATCTGCTTCTGGCGCACGGCGCTGGAGTGGTTCGACGAATCGCGGCTCAAGTAGCCATGGCGGTCCATATCGTTCAACTGGGTTCGCCGCGTCACCCCGACGAAGGCTTGCGCCTGGGCACGGTACGCCGCCCTCCCCGTGGCGTACCGAAAGCCGAATTCGCCAGCCGGGATTTTTATGATGTCTGGCAACCCTTGCTGTCACCCAGCGCGGAACTGGTGGCCGAGGCCAAGGCTGCGCAGGATGCCAAGGCCTGGGCGGTGTTCCGGCGCAAGTTCAAGGCCGAGATGAACCAGCCAGCCGCCAGCCAGATGCTGGACCTGCTGGCCGCGCTGTCCCACCGGACGTCCCTGGCCGTGGGGTGTTATTGCGAGGATGAAGCGCATTGTCATCGGTCGGTGTTGCGCGAGTTGCTGGAGGCGCGGGGGGCGAAGGTTGTTTAGTCTGCACCACCATCCAATGTGGGAGCGGGCTTGCTCGCGAAAGCGGTGTATCAGTCACAATAGCTGCGACTGGAAGACCGTCTTCGCGAGCAAGCCCGCTCCCACATGGGACTTGTGGTCACTCAACGCCGTGTGATCACCACCTCCAGGTATTCACTCGGCACCACCAGCGACTTGTCGCCCGCCCGGTTCATCCGGTTGATCAGCTCGCTCAGGTCCGCTTCCAGGGCCTTGGCGCCATCCGCGGGCAGTGCGGCGAAGGCTTTGTGCACCGGCCCGTACCACTGGCGGAAGGTGTCGATGAAATGCGCCGCCGAGCGATAGCGGAAATTGAACGTGCGGCGCGTCACCTGCAGCAGGAATTCCCGCTCGTCGAAATGCTCGTGCAGCCAGGCTTCGGTGCCCCAGCGCGAGGGCGGATTCGCTCCCGGCGGTGGCGGCAGGTGCTGGCCCAGGGTCTTGAACATCTGGCCGACGAAGCCTTCCGGCGTCCAGTTGGCCAGGCCGATCCGCCCGCCCGGGCGGCAGACTCGTGCCAGCTCCGCGGCGGCCTTGGGCTGGTCCGGCGTGAACATCACACCGAAAGTGGAAAGCACAGCGTCGAAGCTGGCGTCGGCAAAGGGCAAGGCTTCGGCATCGGCGACCTGGAAAGAGACGTTCAGGCGTTCTGCCCGGGCCCGCTCTTCGCCGCGTTCGAGCAAGGCGGCGACATAGTCGGTGGACGTCACCTTGCAGCCTCGGCGCGCGGCCGCGAGGGTCGCATTGCCGTTACCGGCGGCGACGTCGAGCACGCGCTCATCGCACAACAGGTCGCAGGCTTCGGCCAGTTGCTCGCCGACGATTTGCAGGGTGGTGCCGATCACGGCGTAGTCGCCGCTGGCCCAGGAGGCCATTTGACGGTTTTTCAAGGCAGTCAGATCAATGGGTGTACTCATGGAGGCAGTCTCTGGGTTGAAACACGAATCGGGCCTGATCGCGGTTACTCCGCTGTCGTCGGGTCGATGATGTTCATGACCCGGGAAATGCGGTTGGCGGGAAAACCACTGATCCTGGCGTGTTCCTGGATCTGCGCTTCGCTCGGCGAGATGTACACGCAATAGAGCTTGTCACCGGTGACATAGCTCTGCAGCCACTGTACCTCTGGCAACTCACGCAAGGCCTGGCAGGACTTTAGCGAAGCGGCTTTCAAATCCCTTTCCGACAGAGCTCCGGCGCCCTGGATCTCACGTTCAATGACGAACTTAGGCATGGCAACCTCTCTTTATTGTTCTGGATGGCAGGGCGCGTTCACCCTGTGATCAAACTATCGTCCTGACCGGCGCTGGCGTCCTGCCCGATCGTCGCCCAAGCCTGCCCGATCGTCCGGAGATTCCACACGGCGCACCGACGCGTTCACAATCAGGAATCCTGTCACGGGGAAATCCCTATGGACGCTCTGTCACAGACCCTGCGGGTGGTGCACCTGGTCGGCGCGATCTTCATCAACGCCCGGTTCACCGCGCCCTGGTGCTACCAGTCGCCCAGCGCCGACACGGCCGCGCCGTTCCTGGAGCCCGATGCGGAACGGGTGGTGATCTTTCACCTGATCACCGAGGGCGAGTGCTACGTCGAGTTGGGCGATGACCCGCCGCTGCTGCTGAGCGCTGGCGACGTGGTGATCTTCCCTCAGGGCGATGCCCATCGCATGTGCTCCCGACCGGGATTGCCCCCGGCCACGGGTGCACGACTGGATGCGGTACTGGCACGCCGGCCCCGCCAGCTGAGCTATGGCGGCGGTGGTGCGGTCACCCGCCTGGTCTGCGGCTACCTGGCGTGCGACACGCGCCTGGCGGGCATGTTGCTCAAGGGCTTGCCGCCCGTGGTGCGGGTCAACGTGCGCGGTTCGAGTGCCGGTATCTGGCTGGAATCCTCCGTGCGCTACGCCCTCGCCGAAGCCCGTTCGCCCCGCCCCGGCGGCGAAGGGGTCCTGGCCAAACTCGCCGAGGTACTGTTCATCGAAGTGCTGCGCCTGTACATGAACGAACAGGGCGAAGGCCGCACCGGCTGGCTGGCCGGTGTACGCGACCGCATCGTCGGCGCCGCCCTCAACGCCTTGCACAAAAAACCCTGCCACGCCTGGACGCTGGACGAACTGGCGCGCACCGCCAGCACTTCAAGATCGGTATTGGCCGAGCGCTTCCAGCAACTGGTGGGGGTGTCGCCGATGCAGTACCTGACGCAATGGCGTATGTTGCTTGCCGCCAACCTGTTGCGCAGCAGCAACAACTCATTGACGCGCATCGCCGAAGAAGTGGGTTACCAGACCGATACCGCCTTCAGCCGCGCCTTTCGGCGCGAGTTCGGTGCACCGCCGGCGGCGTGGCGGCGTGGTCAGGAGAAAAAAAACATGGCCCACGAGGCTATGCCCGTGAGCCATTGATCAAGCCGGTTACGCCGCTGGCGCGCTGGCCTTGGCCTCCTCCAGCAACTGCTGGATCACTTTCTCCTGCGTGTCGTAGCTGCCTTCACCGAAGTGGGTGTAACGCACCTGCCCCTTGGCATCGATGATGTAGTGCGCCGGCCAGTACTGGTTGTCGAAGTTGCGCCAGATCGCGTAGTTGTTGTCGATCGCCACCGGGTAGGTGATGCCGTATTCCTTCACCTTGTCCCTGACGTTGTCGATGATGCGTTCAAAGCCGTATTCAGGCGTGTGCACGCCGATCACCACCAGTCCGTCCTTTTCATATTTCTTCGCCCAGTCTTTCACGTACGGCAGGGTGTGCTTGCAGTTGATGCAGTCGAAGGTCCAGAAGTCCACCAGCACCACCTTGCCTTTGAGGGCTTCGTTGGTCAGTGCCGGTGAGTTGATCCAGTCCACCGCACCGGACAGCGACGGCATCGCGCCCTGGGCGTCGCCCATGGTGCTGTCGGCCTGGACCTTGCTGACCAGGTAATCGACGACTTTCGGCACGGTCTCCAGCACGCCTTTCTCGATACGGCTGACACCTTGCGATGAGGTGTTGGCCAGCAACAGGTCATTGGCCCCCGTTGCGATCACCGCCGCACCGGCCAGCACCGCAACCCCGGCGCCCCGGCGCAGCCAGCCAGTGACCGGAATCGACGGTTTCAGGCGATTGACCAGGCCACGCCCGGCAAAGATCAAGACGCCCAGAGACAGCGCACTGCCCGCGCCATAGGCCACCAACAACAGGCTGGTACCGGCGTTCGCGCCCTGCAGCATGGCGCTGGTCAGAATCACCCCGAGGATCGGCCCGGCGCAGGGTGCCCAGAGCAGTCCGGTGGCGACACCGATCATGATCGACGCCAGCGGCCCGGACATCTTGCGCGAGTCCGGGTCGATGCGATTGCCCAACAGCACGAAGGGGCGCGCCAGCCAGTCACCGACCCGGGCGGAAATCAGCGACAGGGCGAACAGCACCATGACGAACAGGGCGACGTGGCGCCCGGTGTTGCTGGCCTGTATCACCCACTCGGTGCTGACCACGGCCAGGCTGGAGACCAGGGCAAAGGTCAGGACCATGCCGCCGAGGGTCAGCAGGATCGAGGCGCGTGTGCGATCGGCCCCGGCGAACAGGAAGGGCACGACCGGCAGGATGCACGGGCTGAGGACGGTCAATATGCCGCCCAGGAAAGCGATGAGTAACATGGGATCACCTAATACAATTCAGAGGGCGACATAGAGCCAATGTGGGAGCGAGCCTGCTCGCGATGGCGTCGGGTCAGGCGGCACATCGTTGACCGGACAATCGCTTTCGCGAGCAGGCTCGCTCCCACAGTGGATTGGGGTGTTTTCAAGCTGTCTGTTCATCCAGCAACTGCCCCTGAGGCGTGCGGCTGGCACCGTTCTCGGCGAGCATCTGCCCTTGCGGCGTACGGCTGGAACCGTCTTGCGCAAGGAAGCCCTGGGTGCCCTGCTCTGCCACGGGCGTCAGCTGGAAGCAGGTGTTGCTGGCGCAGGCGCTTTGCTCGACAGCGGCGTTGGCATGGGCTGCCGCACCGGCGACGGAAAAGGCGATGGCGGTAAGAAAGCGGGATACGTTGTTCATGATGTCCTTCCTGATTCAATGGGATTAGGCGGTCGTTGATCGCAGCACTCAGTTTTCCGAGTTGCAGTGGTCGGCGAATTTGCTGTAATCCAGCACCTGGGTTTTCGACTGGGAGTCGAGGTACGTCAGCCGTGCATTGACCACACCGCAGGAAGGCGTAGCTTCCTCGGTCAGCGAAACCACTTTGCTGATGTCAAGATGGGTGCCGTAGGTGTAGGTTTTTGGCGCAACATCGGCTTCGGCGCGGGCCGACAGGGTGCAGATGTTCAGGGCGGCAAACAGGCAGGCGGCGTAAACAGCTTTGGTGTTCATGGCGAGTTCCTCAAGGTTTCAACAGGTCGTTGGTTCGTTGGGCCGAGGCGCTCTGGTTTGCCTCGATGGAACCTATTAAAAGCCTGCGAGGTATCTCGTCTGTGTCGGGAATCGGCGTGAATCAATCGGTACGTATCAGAACCGGGCGCAGATACAGAGCAATACAAAACCCCCGGAAATCGGCTTTTTTGCCTTCGTGTGTATCCCCAGGCAGGCCGGATACACTGCAATACAAAGGGCGGCAGGCGACCCCGCCCGGGCTCGATAGACTGTGTGGCATTCCCCATTCATCAGAGGTTTGGCCCAATGGATCACGTTGATCACATCCTCATCGTTGACGATGACCGCGAAATCCGCGAGCTGGTAGGCAACTACCTGAAGAAGAACGGCCTGCGCACCACCGTCGTGGCGGATGGGCGGCAGATGCGCGCGTTTCTGGAAACCACCCCGGTGGACCTGATCGTGCTGGACATCATGATGCCCGGGGACGATGGCCTGCTGCTCTGCCGCGAACTGCGCGCCGGCAAACACAAGACCACGCCGGTGCTGATGCTCACTGCGCGCAACGATGAAACCGACCGCATCCTCGGCCTGGAAATGGGCGCCGACGACTACCTGGTCAAACCCTTCGCTGCCCGTGAGCTGCTGGCGCGGATCAACGCGGTGCTGCGGCGCACCCGCATGCTGCCGCCGAACCTGGTGGTGACCGAAGCCAGCCGCCTGCTGGCCTTTGGGCGCTGGCGCCTGGACACTTCGGCCCGTCACCTGCTCGATCAGGACGGCACCATGGTCGCCCTGAGCGGCGCCGAATATCGATTGCTGCGGGTGTTTCTCGACCATCCGCAACGGGTGCTCAACCGCGATCAATTGCTCAACCTGACCCAGGGTCGCGACGCCGACTTGTTCGACCGTTCCATCGATCTGCTGGTCAGTCGCCTGCGCCAGCGCCTGCTCGACGACGCCCGCGAACCGGCCTACATCAAGACAGTGCGCAGCGAAGGCTATGTGTTTTCCCTGCCGGTGGAAATCCTGGGCGATCAATCATGACGCGGGCGCTGCATTGGCCGCGGACCCTGGCCTCGCGGCTGTCGCTGATTTTCCTGATCGGCCTGATCCTCGCCCAGGCATTGTCCTTCGGCGCGCAGTACTACGAACGCTACGAATCCTCGAAAAACACCATGCTGGGCAACCTGGAAACCGATGTTTCCACCTCCATTGCCATCCTCGACCGCCTGCCCGCCGATGAACGATCCGCCTGGCTCAAACAACTGGAACGGCGCAACTACAGTTACCTGCTCAACGAGGGTTCGCCGGGCACGCCCATCCGCACCGACATGCCCGATGCGCCCATTGCCATCGCCTCGATCAAGGACGCCATCGGCCACGATTACCCGATGACCTTTACCGACATCCCCGGGCCGAAAAAACACTTTCAAGTGCACCTGAACCTGGCGGATGGCAGCCCGCTGACCATCGACCTGCGCCCGGCGATGGTGCCGTTGTCGCCCTGGCTGCCCTTCGTGTTGCTCGGGCAACTGGCGCTGATGCTCGCCTGTTCCTGGTTGGCGGTCAGAATCGCCATCCGCCCCCTCACCCGCCTCGCCGACGCCGTCGAAACCCTGGACCCCAACGCCCACCCCGTGCTCCTGGACGAAAAAGGCCCGACCGAAGTCGCCCACGCCGCCAAGGCCTTCAACGCGATGCAGGCACGCATCGCGGCGTACCTGAAGGAACGCATGCAACTGCTCGCAGCGATCTCCCACGACCTGCAAACCCCGATCACCCGCATGAAACTGCGCGCCGAGTTCATGGACGACTCCAGCGAAAAAGACAAACTGTGGAACGACCTGGGCGAGATGGAACACCTGGTGCGCGAAGGCGTCGCCTACGCCCGCAGCATCCACGGCGCCACCGAAGAAAGCCGCCGCACCGACCTCGACTCGTTCCTCGACAGCCTGGTGTTCGACTACCAGGACATGGGCAAGGACGTTCAGCTCACAGGCAAGAGCACCACCGTCATCGACACCCGCCCCCACGCCCTGCGCCGGATGCTGGTCAACCTGACGGACAACGCATTGAAATTTGCCGGGGCCGCCGAGTTGCGCGTGGAAAAACAGGCCGACGGCAAGCTGTCGATCAAGATCCTCGACCGCGGCCCGGGAATCGCCGAAGAAGAACTCAAGCACGTGATGGAGCCTTTCTACCGCGTGGAAAACTCCCGCAACCGCAGCACCGGCGGCACCGGGTTGGGACTGGCCATTGCCCAACAATTGGCGATCGCCATTGGAGGGTCGTTGACCTTGAGCAATCGTGAAGGTGGGGGGTTGTGTGCGGAGCTGAGATTGCCGGGGTAGGAAGGATTGGCTTGGGGGTGAGGATGTTGGGCAAGCTGTAGAAAATGGTCGACTGGAAGGCCGCCTTCGCGGGCAAGCCCGCTCCCACAGGTGCCTACCGGCCAACCTGGTACTGATGGGAGAGCGTTTCCCTGTAGGAGCTGCCGAAGGCTGCGATCTTTTGATTTTAATTTTTGACAATGTCGAAGGGGCGGAAGATCAAGATCAAAAGATCGCAGCCTTCGGCAGCTCCTACAGGGGCGTGTGTTTAGCCGAAGAGCAGGTTCGCCCCCACACGC
The DNA here is from genome assembly GCF_019219205.1 of Pseudomonas sp. PDM27. Taxonomy (NCBI): domain Bacteria; kingdom Pseudomonadati; phylum Pseudomonadota; class Gammaproteobacteria; order Pseudomonadales; family Pseudomonadaceae; genus Pseudomonas; species Pseudomonas sp. PDM27. Next base: position 40,252 of record NZ_JAHUWF010000016.1, read on the forward strand.
TCTTCACCACTCATCAGGCCGAGCGTTAGCTCGCCTGCAGCTTTTGATCTTGATCCACCCGCCCCCTCGGCAGGCTGAGTGGAGGTGTTCATCCGGGGATGGGCGCGCAGCGCCGTTCGACGCAGTCGAACTCATTGCATGTAGGTCGAAGCGAAGCCGACCGGAGGGCAATGCCCCCGGATGAATACCGGAGCGAAGGAACACCGAGCCTCAGCGAGGGGCCGTACGTAAGGGGCGAGCGCTTTTGGTTACTTTTAAGGCGCTTGTTAAAAGTGACTCGCCGTAAGGGCGAAACCGCCAGCTGCCGTTACCGCAGCAACGGATATGTACTCAATCAACAACCCCCAAAACCCCCTCCCCACGCATCTGCCGCAACAACCCCACCCCACCTTCCAGAAACTCCAAAGACCCCACCACCCCCGCCTCCACCGCCAACCCCTGCAACAGCTCACGCCCGGTCAACTCGGGAAACTCGCCAACAAGCAGCAACAACCGCCACGCCAACGGACTCAACTCGGAAAACTTCACACCCCAGTCCTCGGCCCGACGCACCAGCAACAACGTCGGCTGAGCCGGTAAAACGTCCGGCTGATAATCCGGCCCCACCCGTTGCACCGGCCAGGCATACGCCAACGGCCAGGCCAGCGGCGACACCTGCAACGGCCGATCCAGCAACAACGCCGCATCACCGGCTGCCACAGGTTCGGCGTCGGACTGTTGCAGCGCCATTTCCACCCACTCGTAATGCGCCAGTTCCACCATGAACGGCGGCCACGACCCATCGGCCAAGGCCTGAGGTTCACTGGCAAGAAACTCGACAAACTCCTGAGCGATCTCACCGAATTTCGGCGTGCAGGCGCGATAGTCCCGCAGAAAAATCCGCACCAGCGAACGCCAATCCTCATCCCCGAGAATCTTCACCAACACCGGAAAGGTTCCACTGAGCAATGAAGACAGGTTGGCAAACACCAGATCGCGATAAACCTGTGCTCGCGCCGGGTCCATTTCGGTGGGTGGCGCGTTGCGCTCAGGGTCGCGCAGGTACAGGCCCATGGTGGTTTGTTGCTGCACAAGGCTCGACTTATCCACGGTTCACGCCCTCCTGTTGCAAACGGCGAATGGTCTGCAATTCCGCCACCAGTTCGGCGAATGCCGGAAAATTGAAGTCGCGCTCCAGCAAGGTCGGTTGCGCACCGAACCGGGCGTAGGCCTGGGCCAGCAACGACCACACCGCCGGTTTCACCGAAGCGCCATGGGTATCGATTTTCAAGGTGTCGGACTCATCGAAATGCCCGGCGATATGCATGGCCACCACCCGTCCCGCATCGATACCGGCGAGAAACGCCTGGGGGTCGAAACCGTGGTTGATCGAGTTGACGTAGACGTTGTTGACGTCCAGCAACAGGTCGCAATCAGCCTCGCGCAACACCGCATTGGTGAACGTCACCTCGTCCATGTCCTGTTGGGGCGCGGCGTAGTAAGAAACGTTTTCCACCGCCAGGCGCCGACCGAGGATGTCCTGGGCCTGGCGGATACGCGCAGCGACGTGGTGCACCGCTTCTTCGGTAAACGGCAGCGGCAACAGGTCGTACAGGTGACCGTCATCGCTGCAATAGCTCAAATGCTCGCTGTACAGCGGCACGTGGTAGTGATCGAGAAAACCCCGGACTTCCTGCAAAAAACCGACGTCCAGCGGCGACGGCCCGCCCAGGGACAGGGACAGCCCGTGACAGGACAACGGATAACGCTCGGCCAGTGTCCGCAGCGCCGCGCCATGGGCGCCGCCGATGCCGATCCAGTTTTCCGGCGCGACCTCCAGAAAGTCGAAATGACCGGCCGGGGCCGCTTGCAGGTCTTTGAGTAAACCGCGACGCAGGCCAAGCCCGGCGCTGGCCTTGGCTACGGGGGGAATGGATGTCTGCATGGTATCGATCTCGCCTGTGTCCAAGGGCGCGGGCCGGTGCCCGCCTTGAGACACAGTTAATCGAAGGGGTGTATCGGGACTGTGTTCGGCTGGGGGCGACAATGGGTGTCTGTGTATCGAAACCGGGGTTGGATACATGGGGATACACACGATCCTTGCGGGCACTGCTGATCCCTGTGGGAGCGGGCTTGCTCGCGAAGAGGCCGGCACATTCAAAAGAGATGTTGGCCGACCCACCGCTTTCGCGAGCAAGCCCGCTCCCACAGGGGTTTAGTGTCAATCAGGGGGACTTTCGTCGCTCGAGACAGCAGTACACGCGCCCCGGACTAGACTTAACGCACACAGGACCGGCTCAGCGTCCTGCACATCCCCACGACCACCGCCCAGCGGCGAATGCCTCGCCATACAATGCCTCTGGACCGTGATCCTGCCAAAGGAGCACATGTGATGGACGAGGCCAGACTCAACGACTTCATGGGCAAACTGGTGAATGACATGGGCGGCGCGGCGATGCTCGCCAACGTCATCCTCGGCGAAGAGCTCGGCCTGTACCGGGCGATGGCCGACAGCCAGCCCATCACCCCCGAAACCCTTGCCGAAAGAACCGGCTGCAACACCCGCCTGCTGCGCGAATGGCTCAGCGCCCACGCCGCCTCCGGCTACATGGAACACCGCGACGGCCAGTTCCGCCTTCCTGAGGAGCAAGCCCTGGCCCTGGCCATCGAAGACTCTCCGGTCTACATCGCCGGGGGCATAGGCGTGGTCGCGTCGTTTTTCCACGACAAGGACAAGCTGGTCAACGCCATGCGCGGCAATGGCGCCCTGCCCTGGGGCGAGCATCACCCGTGCATGTTCAGCGGCACCGAACGTTTCTTCCGCCCCGGCTACAAAGCCCATTTGATCGCCGAATGGTTGCCGGCCCTCGACGGCGTGGTGGCCAAACTGGAAGCCGGGGCCAAAGTGGCGGACATCGGCTGCGGCCACGGCGCCTCGACGGTGATCATGGCCCAGGCATTTCCGGATTCGCGCTTCGTCGGCTTCGACTATCACGCGCCGTCCGTCACCGTCGCCACCCAAAGGGCCGAAGAAGGCGGTGTGTCCAGTCGGGCCCGGTTCTTCCAGGGCACGGCGAAAAGCTACCCCGGCAGCGACTATGACCTGGTCTGCTACTTCGACTGCCTGCACGACATGGGCGACCCGGTGGGCGCGGCCAGACATGCCTATGAATCGTTGAAAGACGACGGCACGGTGCTGCTGGTAGAGCCCTACGCCAATGACTTGCTCGACGACAACGTCAACCCGGTCGGACGCCTGTTCTACGCTGCCTCGACCTTCATTTGCACGCCGAACTCGCTGTCCCAGGAAGTCGGTCTCGGCCTCGGCGCCCAGGCCGGTGAAGCGCGGTTGCGCAAGGTGTTCAGCGAGGCGGGTTTCACACGCTTTCGTCGGGCCACGGAAACACCGTTCAACCTGATTCTGGAGGCACGTAAATAATCCCCGAGGGTTGTAGGAGCTGCCGAAGGCTGCGATCTTTTGATCTTGTTTTTTAAAAGCAACGTCAAGAGATCGCAGCCTTCGGCAGCTCCTACAAAAGGCCATGCCAATCTGCGTCCCCAGAGTGCTGAACATGCTCGACAGCCTGATCCATGACCAACTCGACCGCCTCCATCAACGCATGGCCGACGCGCCATTTGCAGTGCTGACCGGTGCCGGCATCAGCACACCTTCGGGCATCCCCGATTATCGCGACAACCAGGGTGTGCGGCGGGGCCGGCAGCCGATGATGTACCAGGAGTTTCTCTCCGCCCCGGAGTCCCGGCGACGCTATTGGGCGCGGGCGATGCTCGGCTGGCCACGGGTGCGCCTGGCGCAGCCGAACGTGGCCCACGACAGCCTGGCCCGGCTGCAGGGCACGCGGCAGATCAGCGGGTTGATCACCCAGAACGTCGACACCCTGCACGACCAGGCCGGCAGCCATGACGTGATCAAACTCCACGGCAGTTTGCACCGGGTGTTGTGCCTCGATTGCGGCAAGCTCTGCGAGCGCGATTCGATCCAGCGCTTGATGGAAACCCGCAACCCGTACCTGGCCGGCGTCGACGCGGTACAGGCACCGGACGGCGACACCTTGCTCGACCCGACCTTCGAGGCACGTTTCCAGGTCCCGCATTGCCCGCATTGCGCCGGGGAACGGATGAAGCCGGATGTGGTGTTTTTCGGTGAAAACGTTGCGCAGGCCACGGCGGCCAAGGCGATGGCGGCCGTTGAACAGGCTGCCGGGTTGTTGGTGATCGGGTCTTCGTTGATGGCCTATTCGGCGTTTCGCTTGTGCCGGGCGGTGGTGGACCAGGGCAAGCCGTTGATGGCGATCAACCTGGGCAAGACCCGGGCGGATGACATTCTGGATATGAAGATCGAAGGGTCATGCGAGCAGCTCTTACCCTTATTGGCCCAACGCCTGTCTTCCTGATCAACCCAGAAAACTGTGGGAGCGGGCTTGCCCGCGATGGCGGTGAGACAGTCAACGTAGATGTTGAATGTGCAGGCCTCATCGCGAGCAAGCTCGCTCCCACAGGGGCCGGCGTTCATTTCAGAGGAGCTTTTCCCCAAATTTCTCCTCTTTCAGCACATCAAACAACGCCTGCGCCGCCGCCGACAGCTCTCCCCCCGGCAACGTCAACACGCCAAGCGCCCGCTCCACCACCGGATCGCGCAAAGTAATGCAGCGCGCCCCCAGCTCACGCATCTGCCCGGCACACAAGGCCGGCACCGCGCTCACGCCCAGGCCGCTGGCGACCATGCGCCCGACCGTCGCCAGTTGATGGCTTTCAAACTCCACCGACAGCTTCATGCCGCGGGCCTGCAGGTGCTCTTCAAGCATGACACGCACGGTGGAAGGTCGCTGCAAGGTAATGAACGGCTCCTTGAGCAGGGTCTGCCAATCGATGTCATCGAGTTCGGCCAGCGCCGAATCCAGGGGCACCACCGCCACGAATCGATCGATGTACAACGGCGTGAATTGCAGCGGCGAACTCTGGGTCGGCTCGAACGCCACCCCCAGTTCAACCTGGCGGTCACGGACCATTTCCAGCACCTGCTCGTTGATCACGTCATTGACCGTCACGTTGACGTTCGGGTAACGGGCGCGGAAGGTCTTGAGGATCGGCGGCAGCAGGTTGCCGGCGAACGATGGCATCGCCGCCAGGGTCACGCGACCGCGCTGCAGGGTGAAGCGTTGGCGCAGCTCGTCTTCGACATTGTCCCAGTCGGCGATCAACCGGCGCGCCAGCGGCACCAGGGATTCGCCTTCGGCGGTGAGCGCCACGTTGCGCGTGTTGCGGGTGAACAGGCGCCCGCCGAGGCCCTCTTCCAGCGCCTTGATGGTCAGGCTCAGGGCCGATTGCGACAGGTGCAGGCGTTCACAGGCCACGGCAAAGCTCAGGCTCTGGGCCACGGCCAGAAAGGCGCGGATCTGCTTAATGGTCATGTTCGCTTCGCTTCCAGTTGTAAGCTACAAGCCTGGAGCTGCAAGAAAGCAGCGGTTTGTTGAGTTTTATCTATTAATCAACCTTAAAAATCAACTTAACAAATGAATACTTCGGCGAGACACTCCTTCCCATTCGGCTAGCCAGCCGCCCACAAAGAATAAAAGAGGTGCATATGGCAGGTTTCGACAAGCGCGTGAGTTCCTACGAGGAAGCTCTGGCAGGTCTTGAAGACGGCATGACCGTGATCGCTGGCGGCTTCGGCCTGTGTGGCATCCCGGAAAACCTGATCGCCGAGATCAAGCGCAAGGGCACTCGCGACCTCACCGTGGTCTCCAACAACTGCGGCGTCGACGGTTTCGGCCTCGGCGTACTGCTGACCGACCGCCAGATCAGCAAAGTGGTGGCGTCCTACGTCGGCGAAAACAAGCTGTTCGAAGAGCAACTGCTCAAGGGCGAAATCGAAGTCATCCTGACCCCGCAAGGCACCCTCGCCGAGAAAATGCGCGCGGGCGGCGCCGGCATTCCGGCCTTCTTCACCGCCACCGGCGTGGGCACTCCGGTTGCCGAAGGCAAGGAAGTGCGCGAATTCCATGGCCGCAAGTACCTGATGGAAGAGTCCATCACCGGCGACTTCGCCATCGTCAAAGGCTGGAAAGCCGACCATTTCGGTAACGTGATCTATCGCCACACCGCCCAGAACTTCAACCCGCTGGCCGCCACCGCCGGCAAGATCACCGTGGTCGAAGTCGAAGAAATCGTCGAACCCGGCGAGCTGGACCCGGCGCAGATCCACACCCCTGGCATCTACGTCGACCGGATCATCTGCGGCACGTTCGAGAAGCGCATCGAACAGCGCACCGTGCGTAAGTGATCCCCTGCCCCCGGACCGAATGAAGGAATAACGACAATGGCACTTTCCCGCGAACAAATGGCTCAACGCGTCGCCCGCGAAATGCAGGACGGCTTCTACGTGAACCTGGGCATCGGCATTCCGACCCTGGTCGCCAACTACATCCCCGAAGGCATGGAAGTTATGCTGCAGTCGGAAAACGGCCTGCTGGGCATGGGTCCGTTCCCTACTGAAGAAACCATCGATGCCGACATGATCAACGCCGGCAAACAAACGGTGACCGCGCGTATCGGCGCGTCGATCTTTTCCTCGGCCGAGTCCTTCGCGATGATCCGCGGTGGCCATGTCGACCTGACCGTGCTGGGCGCCTTCGAAGTGGACGTGCAAGGCAACATCGCCTCGTGGATGATCCCCGGCAAGCTGGTCAAGGGCATGGGCGGCGCGATGGACCTGGTGGCTGGCGCAGACAACATCATCGTCATCATGACCCACGCCTCCAAGGACGGTGAGTCCAAGCTGCTGTCCCAATGCAGCCTGCCGCTGACCGGCGCCGGTTGCATCAAGCGCGTGCTGACCGACCTCGCCTACCTGGAAATCGAAAATGGCGCATTTGTCCTCAAGGAACGCGCACCTGGCGTCAGTGTCGAGGAAATCGTCGCCAAGACCGCTGGTAAACTGATCGTCCCGGACCACGTTCCGGAAATGCAGTTCGCTGCCCAGTGAGGAATCATTCCATGCAAGAAGTCGTCATTGTTGCCGCCACGCGCACCGCGATCGGCAGTTTCCAGGGTTCCCTGGCCAATGTTTCTGCCGTTGACCTGGGCGCTGCGGTGATCCGCCAGTTGCTGGCGCAGACCGGCCTGGACCCTGCGCAAGTCGATGAAGTGATCATGGGCCAGGTGCTGACCGCCGGCGCCGGGCAGAACCCTGCGCGCCAGGCCGCGATCAAGGCCGGCCTGCCCTTCGCCGTACCGGCCATGACCCTGAACAAGGTCTGCGGTTCGGGCCTCAAGGCCCTGCACCTGGGCGCCCAGGCGATTCGCTGCGGCGATGCCGAGGTGATCATCGCCGGCGGCCAGGAAAACATGAGCCTGGCCAACTACGTCATGCCCGGCGCGCGTACCGGCCTGCGCATGGGCCACGCCCAGATCGTCGACACCATGATCAGCGATGGCCTGTGGGACGCGTTCAACGACTACCACATGGGCATCACCGCCGAGAATCTGGCCGAGAAGTACAGCCTGACTCGCGAGCAGCAGGACGCGTTCGCCGCCGCCTCGCAGCAGAAAGCCGTGGCCGCTATCGAAGCCGGGCGCTTCGTCGATGAAATCACCCCGATCCTGATCCCGCAGCGCAAGGGCGATCCGCTGTCCTTCGCCACCGACGAGCAGCCAAGGGCCGGCACCACCGCCGAATCCCTGGGCAAACTCAAGGCGGCCTTCAAGAAGGACGGTTCGGTGACCGCCGGCAACGCTTCGTCGCTGAACGACGGTGCCGCCGCCGTGATCCTGATGAGCGCCGAAAAGGCCAAGGCCCTGGGCCTGCCGGTACTGGCAAAAATCGCGGCCTACGCCAACGCGGGCGTTGACCCGGCGATCATGGGCATCGGCCCGGTGTCGGCCACCCGTCGTTGCCTGGACAAGGCCGGCTGGAACATCGACCAGCTTGACCTGGTTGAAGCCAACGAAGCCTTCGCCGCGCAATCGCTGGCGGTGGCCAAGGACCTGGAATGGGACTTGAACAAGGTCAACGTCAACGGCGGCGCCATCGCCCTGGGCCACCCGATCGGTGCTTCGGGTTGCCGCGTGCTGGTGACCTTGCTGCATGAAATGCTCAAGCGTGATGCCAAGAAAGGCCTCGCCACCCTGTGCATCGGTGGCGGTCAGGGCGTGGCACTGGCGCTCGAACGGGCTTAAAGCGTTCAACAGACGGCGCGGGGACCCACGAAGATCCGTCGCCGTCTGGACAAACACCCGGTGCGATGCAAGTCGCACCGGGTTCTTTTTTGCCTGCGTTTTTTCAGTTGGACCGCGTCATCGTTCTTCGCGAGCAGGCTCGCTCCCACAGTAAATGTTCAGTGAGCACCACTCCCCTGTGGGAGCGAGCCTGCTCGCGAAGGGGCCCGACGAGTCACCCCAAGAACTGCAGAATCAACCCACTGTCCGCCCCACTGGCCCAGGAAACCCAGGCGCAAAAGATCCTTTCGTACAAATTCAGAAGGGCTTTATGTATACAAAATCCGCATGCAGATAAAGCAATCCAGCCGCTGCAATGTTACCGTTGCCACCTCACACAGGTCGGAGACATGCGCGTGCTGATCCTCAAACTGCTGGTAATCCCAGGCTTCCTGCTACTGATCTCCCTGGCCGGCAAACGCTGGGGACCGAGCGTGGCCGGTTGGCTGTCGGGGTTGCCGGTGGTGGTCGGACCGATCCTGTTGTTCCTTGCCCTTGAGCAAGGCCAGGCGTTTGCTGCGCAATCGGCCACTGCAGCGCTGTCGGCCATGTTTGCGATGATTGCGTTTTGCGTGACCTACGCCCAGGTCGCACAACGGGCCGGATGGCCACTGGCGTTGCTGATCTCGCTGTCGGTCTGGGCGCTGGTGGCGGTTGTCCTGTCGCTGATCCCGGGATCCCTGGTGTTTTCCCTGTGCGCCGCCGCGACCGCGCTGCTCGCCGCGCCCTATCTGTTTCCCGCCGTGCAACCGGTGCTCAGTGGCCCGGGGCCGAAATCCGACAAGCTTGTGCTGCGCATGGTGGCCGGTGCATTGCTCACCCTGGTCGTGACGCTGCTGGCCAGCACCGTCGGCGACCGCTGGAGCGGCCTGCTGGCGGTGTTCCCGGTATTGGGCAGCGTGATGGCGGTGTTCTCCCAGCAAACCCGTGGCTCGGCCTTTACCGCCGCGTTGTTGCGCGCCACCGCCACCGGCATGTATTCGTTCGCCGCGTTTTGCCTGGTGTTGGCCCTGGCCCTGCCGTCGATGGGGATGAACGCTTTTGTCCTGGGCGTCGCGGTGTCGGTGGCCATGCTGGGGGTGACCAAACGCTTGCTGGCGCGGCCGGTCGGCCCGACGACGGACACTGGAGGAACAGCCATCAAACGCTAAGCTGCATGATGTCATCGGGCCAGGATGTTGCCCGCCTCTAAGCGCTGAAGGAACAGACATGACTGCATCTCGCTTGCGCACTGCCCGATCGGCGACCGCCGTGGGCGTGATTGCGATCTTCCTCTGGTCCTGCCTGGCGTTGTTGACCACCCTCACTGAAGGCATCCCGCCCTTTGAACTGCTGACCTTGAGTTTCGGCGTGGCGTTTGCCGCCAGCCTGATCACCCTCGGCCGCCATGGCATGAGCGGGTTCAGCAGCTGGCGCCAGCCCTGGGCTGTCTGGGCCACCGGTTTCGTCGGGATTTTCGTTTATCACGCGCTGTACTTCTTCGCGCTCAAGGTCGCGCCTGCCGCCGAAGCCAGCCTGATCAATTACCTGTGGCCGCTGATGCTGGTGCTGCTCTCGGCCTTCGCCGCCGGCGAAAAACTGCACAAGCGCCAGGTGCTCGGTGCGGTGCTGGGCCTGGCGGGCACGGCGTTCATCATGCAGCAACGCGCCACCCACACGGCGGCGACCATGCCCGTCGCCGGGTATCTGGCGGCGTTCGGCTGCGCGCTGATCTGGGCCGGCTACTCGGTGTTCAACCGTCGTTTCAGCGCAGTGCCCAGCAGCATCATCGGTGGCATCTGCGGCATGTCGGCCGCCGCCGGGCTGGTCTGCCACCTGGCCTTCGAAACCACCGTGTGGCCTGACCTCAATCAATGGGCGGCGATCGTCGTCCTCGGTCTGGGGCCGGCTGGCCTGGCGTTCTTTGCCTGGGACCACGCCACCAAACACGGCAACCTGGCGACGCTGGGGGCGCTGTCCTATCTGGCACCCTTGATCTCGACCTTGCTGCTGATCGTCGTCGGCCATGGCCATGCCAGCCCGATCCTGATCGTGCCGGCGCTGCTGATCATCGCTGGCGCGGTGATTGCCACCGCACAGGCGCCCGAAAAAGCACCCGCAACCCGTTCGATGGTTTCGCACGAGTAGAACAACGACCCCGTACGTCAATCGAACCGTTTTGCTTCAACATCAGCCTCGATGAAAGTTGCCCTGCTGCTCGAAGAACTGCAAACGCCCTACGAACTGATCGGCGTCGACACCTTCAAGGGCGAGCAAGAGTGATCAATGTGGCGAGGGAGCTTGCCTGTGGCGAGGGGGCAAGCCCCCGTTGGAGTGCGAAGCGCTCCCAAAATTTTCGAAAGTTGCCGAGACTCTGGGGTCGCTACGCAACCCAACGGGGGCAAGCCCCCTCGCCACAAGTGCTCACATGACCACTCGGTAGGGCAGGCTGGAATGCAGCACAACCTCCGTGGGATGATCGCGCCCCACCGCGCACCCATCCCTGGAGATTCCGATGTCTTTGTTGAGTAAAAAAGCCCTTGTCCTGCTGCTGGCAGCCGCTACCGGCCTGGGGGCTTTGAATGCGCAGGCCGCCAAGGCCACTTCCAGCGATGCGCCAGCCCAGAAAGTCTCGATGCTCGGCAGCAAATTCACCTTCAACCTGCCCAAGGGTTTCAGCGCCAACCCGCTGCCGGCCAGCCCGGACGGTGCCAGTGGCACCCTGTACAGCAATGCGACCACCAAGACCGTGGTGATCGCCGCTGAAAACACCCTGCCCAACGGCATCAGCGTCAAGGACAACGACGGCGGGTTCCTCGATGGCACCGTGGCCGACTTCGAGGCGGCGCAACACAAGTCCCTGCCCGACTACAACAAGCTCAGCGAGAAAACCCTGACTCAGAAATCCGGGTTGGGCCTGCGCCAGATCGACGGCACTGCCACGCAAGGCGGTGGCATGACCCTCACCACCACGCTGATGGCTGCCTCCGGCACCCGCATGGCGGTGGTCCAGGTGATTTCCCGCCCTGGCGACATGGCGGCCCATGAAACCCTGATCAAACAGATCGTCAGCGGAAAATAAGGCTCAGGGGTTAAGACGCTGCAACCAGGCGCTCAAGTCCTGGATCTCTTCGGCGCTGATGTTGTGGCCGACACCGGGGTAGCCGTGAAACTCGGGTTCGAGTGACACGCTCTGCAACAGGCTGTTGGCCTCGGTACCGTCGCTGTAGGGAAGGCGTTTGTCGTGCTCGCCATGACCAATGAAAATCGCCAGCGACTGGCGCTTTTCATCCGGTTTGAGCTCGGCCTTGAGCACCGGCAGAATCCGCCCGCTCAATGCAGCGATCCCGCCGAGCGCTTCGGGGTGCCGCAAGCCCACTTCGTAAGACATGATCGCGCCCTGGCTGAAACCGACCAGGAACACCTTCTCCGGTTCGGTGTGATATTTCTTCGCGGCCTGTGCGACGAAGTCCAGCAACACCTGGCCACTGGACTTCAAATCATCGGTCTCGCCGTTGTAGGCCCCTTCGCCCTTCTTGCGGAACCACTGATAGCTGCCCGCCTCCATCACCAAAGGTGCCCGCACCGACAGGTAGGTGTAGGACGCGGGCAAATCGTCCTTGATGCCGAACAGGTCCTGCTCGTTACTGCCGTAACCGTGAAGGAAAATCACCAGGGGCTGAGGGTTCGAATCGGTGGTGGCCTGTGCCAGGTACTTGAGTGGCAGGTCGGTTTGCAACGGGGTTTGGGCGTGGACGGCAGTGGATGCCAACAGCGTGAGCAGCGCGAGAATCTTCAACATGGGTCTTCCTTCACGGAATGCAGGATTCGCGCAAGAGCCTAACACTGTGCAGTAGGCAGGAACATCTCGGGTGTGGCTGATGCCGCCTTCGCGAGCAGGCTCGCTCCCACAAGGACCGCATTTCAAATGTGGGAGCGAGCCTGCTCGCGAAGAGGCCCGGACGGGCACTGAAGATTCCGAAGTCAGTCGTTGATCAGCTTCCCCACCCGAATCGGCTCACGCCCGGCGACTTTCGCCTGCCAGGTGCCTGGCTGGGTGTAGCGCCCACGGTCGATGGCGAACAGCACGCCGCTGGTGCCGGCCTGCACGGTGGTGACCTTGTCGTTCAACGGGTCGACCACTTCGAACAGCGCATCGCCCTTCTCTACCCACTCCCCGGCTTCACGCAGGAAGCTGACCACGCCGTGATGCGGTGCGAACAGGTATTGGGTGCCTTCGAACGGCATGCCTTCACAGCAGTCGGCCGGTGCCGCCGGCCAGGTGCCGGAGATGAAACCCTGTTCGGCGAGGAAGCCGAGAATGGCCTCGCCATTGGCCCGGGCCTGGTCGACCCGGGTGTCCCCCATGCTGCCCAGCTCCAGCGTGGTCGCCAGGTTGGCCGGGGGAATCGCCGCCGCAGGGAACGCCCGGGCCAGGCGCAACCAGGGAGAAGAACAGGACTCGTCGAACGAGCTGCCGCCGGAGTCCTCACACAACAGCGCCACGCCGGCCTGCAAACGCGCCGCCAGGGATCGCCATTGTGGCCAGTGCTGCGGCAACGCGTAGATGTGGATCGCCGCGTCGAAATCGCAATGCAGGTCGAGGGTGATGTCGGCGTCGCAGGCATGGCGCAGTAACAGGCGGTGCATGGCTTCCAGCTGCGATGTCGCTGCCGGCAAGTCATCGAGGACCTGGCCCATGGTCTGGCGAATCAGCGTGATGTTGGCCTGGGCATCGCTGCCGAGGCGATCACCGACCCGCTCGGCCACCGGCGCACTGAGTTCGACGAACGAGCGGTTGAAGTTCTTGCCACTGCCCAGCTCGAAACGCCCCATGTGGCTGCCTTGCAGGTGCTGGTCGAGGCCAATGGGATTGGCCACCGGCACCAGTTCGATCACGCCGTTCAACTGTCCCTGTTGCTCAAGTTCGGTCAGGCGCTTCTTCAACTCCCAGGCCGTGCGCATACCCGGCAATTCGTCGGCATGCAGGCTGGCCTGGATGTACACCTTGCGCGGGCCCGCGCCATAACGAAACACGCTGAGGGTGCGCTCAGTGCCCAGGTGGCTCCAGGGCAGCGGATGGTCGATGCGTTGCATGGAAATACTCCTGAGGATTACCTCTGTGGGAGCGAGCTTGCTCGCGATAGCGGTCGAACAGTCAACAATGATGGTGGCTGGTATGGCCCTATCGCGAGCAAGCTCGCTCCCACAAAGGTCTCTTTACATTAGAAAACGCATAAAAAAAGTGGCAGTCGCGTCAACGGCTGCCACTTTCTCGAACGGCTGGATTACTCGCCGTAAACGTCAAACTTGAAGTACTTGTCCTGCACTTGCTTGTACTTGCCGTTGGCGCGGATCTCGGTGATGGCTTTGTTGAACTGCTCGGCCAGGGCGGTATCGCCCTTGCGCACGGCGATGCCGGCGCCGCCACCGAAGTACTTCGGATCGTTGTACTCAGGGCCGACGAAGGCAAAACCTTTACCGGCGTCGGTTTTCAGGAAACCGTCGTCCAGGTTGACCGAGTCGGCCAGCAGCGCGTCGATGCGGCCGGAGACCATGTCCAGGTTGGCTTCCTGCTGGGAGCCGTAGCGCACCAGGACAATCCCTGCCGGTTGCAGCACTTCAGTGGCGAAGCGGTCGTGGGTACTGGCGCGCAGTACACCGACTTTCTTGCCCTTGAGTTCGGTCAGCGGATCCTTGACGTCGGTGCCTTCCTTCATCACGAAGCGCGCCGGGGTGTGGTAGTACTTGATGGTGAAATCGACGTTCTTCTTGCGGTCGTCAGTGATGGTCATGGACGACAGGATGGCGTCGATTTTCTTGACCTTCAGCGCAGGGATCAGGCCGTCGAACTCTTGCTCGACCCAGGTGCACTTGACCTTCATCTGCTCGCACAAGGCATCGCCGATGTCCACGTCGAAACCGGTGAGTTTGCCGTCAGGGGTTTTCATCGAAAATGGCGGGTAGCCGGCTTCGATGCCGATGCGGATCGGCTTGGCGTCGTCAGCCACGGCGGTCAGGGACAACATCGACAGTGCCAGGGCACCGAACATCACTAGCTTCTTCATTTATAACTCCTGTGTGCGGAGGCTTTTATTGGCAGCTTCGATTGGCAGCGTTCGGTCCTCGCTTTGTGAGCGGAACCGAAGTGGCCGGCAGTCTAGAGCGGCTACAGGAGGGTAAATTACGCCAAGGCGACAAATACTTACAAAAAAGTGGCGCCAGGATCGCGTCATTGCGGTGAACGAGCCATGACGGAGCAACCTCTGTCGGACAGATCGCGTTTTCAGACCGGACCTACAGGCGTTTCGACGCCATCCGACGCAACGGACCGGCTGGCGATACCGGGTGTTTTACGGCACATTGGGCGCCCTTGCGTCCCATCGAGAGTAGCGCGATGCCCACGTTGAACCTGATCCAGCACCACCCCGCCGAAGGCCCGGGTGCCATCGCCTTTTGGGCCGAGTCCGAGGGGCTGACGCTGAAGGTGTTTCGCGCCGACCTGGGGCAGTTGCCGCCCGTCAGCGCCGATCCGGTGATCCTGTTGGGCGGACCTTATGAATCCAATGCCGGCCCGGCCTGGCTTGCGGCCGAACGGCAATGGCTCAAAGGCAGTCTGGATCTGGGTGGGGCCGTGTTCGCCATCTGCCTGGGGGCTCAGCTGCTGGCGTTGAGTCTGGGCGGCAATGTCCGACGCATGGACCGGAGCGAAACCGGATGGACCACGGTGAGCTTTATCGATGGGCAAGCGCTGAAGGTACTCGAGTGGCACGAAGACGCCATCGACCTGCCGCCTGGCGCGCAACTGTTGGCCAGCAGCGAGCACTGTGTGCAGCAGATGTACCGCGCCGGGCCGGCGCGGCTGGGGTTGCAGTTTCATCCGGAGTGGAACGCCGAGTCGGTGGCCATGCTCAATGCGCATTTTGGCGATGAGTCGCCATTGCCGCGGGGGCCGCAGGACGATGCGGATTACGCAGCGGTGGCCGTGTGGCTGGAGGCGACACTCGATGAGTGGTGGGCGGCCGCTAACGAACACTGATCCATATCAAAGCACATTCCTGTGGCGAGGGAGCTTGCTCCCGCTCGGCTGCGCAGCAGACGCCGTTTTTGGGGTCGCTACGCGACCCAGCGGGAGCAAGCTCCCTCGCCACAATGATCATTGGTGTTTGGGTATCAGCATTCGCAACCGATCACTTCACGGGCCAGCCGCGGCTCAGTGACACTCAACTCAAACCCTTCATCCAGCCACCCGGTCACGCCGCCGATCATCTCCTTGACCGGATAACCCAAGGCCGCCAGCTTCACCGCGGCCTTGTTGGCGCCGTTGCAGTGAGGCCCGGCGCAATAGACCACGAACAGGCTGTTTTTCGGATATCCGGCCAAACCTTCGGCGGTCAGCAAGCGCCCGGGAATGTTGATCGCTCCCGGTACATGCCCGCGCTCGAACGCCAGCGGGCCACGCACATCCACCAGAATGAAATCGATTTCGCCAGCCTGCTGGCTGCCGTAGACGTCGGAACAATCGGTTTCGAACGTCAGACGGTTGCTGAAATGCATCAGGGCGATGGCCGATGGGGCGGCGGGAATTTCGCGAACCAGACTGGTCATGGGCTGTACTCCAAAGAGGCGGTGGGTGTGGGAAGACTTTATCCGCCCGGCACTTGCGGCTACAGTGGCGCACAAGACACCGATCGGGAATTTTCCGCCAAATGCATCCCAACCCAGCCATGGTCGCGATTCTGGCCTACGACGGCCTCTGCACATTCGAGTTCGGCATCGCCGTGGAGATCTTCGGCCTGCCACGCCCCGAGTTCGATTTCCCGTGGTACGAACATCGCATCGTCGCCGTCGATCAAGGCCCGATGCGTGCCATGGGCGGCATCCAGGTCCTGGCCGACGGCGGCATGGAATTGCTCGCCGATGCCCGCACCATCATCATTCCCGGCTGGCGCGACCGCAGCGCCACGGTCCCCGCAGAGCTCATCGACGCCCTGCGCCAGGCCCATGCGCGGGGCGCGCGGTTACTGTCGATCTGCTCCGGGGTGTTTGTCCTCGCCGCCACCGGGTTGCTCGACGGGCACGGTGCGACCACGCACTGGCGCTACACCTCGGAACTGGCCGAGCGGTTTCCCGGCATCCTGGTGGACCCGGACGTGCTGTATGTCGATTCCGGCCAATTGATCACCTCCGCCGGCAGCGCGGCCGGCATCGATGCCTGCCTGCATCTGGTGGCCCGGGATTTCGGCACGCAAGTGGCCAATTCCGTGGCCCGGCGCCTGGTCATGTCGCCACAACGCAGCGGCGGCCAGGCGCAATTCATTCCGACGCCGGTCAGTTCTACACCGCGCAGCGATCTTTCCCGCGTCATGCAGTGGGCACGTGAGCGCTTGCACGAACCGCTGGAGGTGCGCGACCTGGCCAGCGAAGCCGCCATGAGCGAACGCACCTTCCTGCGCCGCTTCACCGAAGCCAGCGGCCAGTCACCGAAAACCTGGTTGCAGCAGCAACGTCTGGGCCGCGCCCGCGAACTGCTGGAAAGCAGCGACCAGAACACCGAACAGATCGCCGAACGTTGCGGTTATCGCTCGGTGGAAAGCTTTCGGGTGGCCTTTCGAACTGTGGTTGGCGTGCCGCCTTCGGTGTATCGGGAGCGGTTTGGGCGTGGGGGCAGTGCTTTACCTTCGGTTGACCTTTAAGACGCCTTCGCGAGCAGGCTCGCTCCCACACGGATGGTGTGAACTCTGAAAGTCCACTGTGGGAGCGAGCCTGCTCGCGAAGGCGTCAGCCCGGTCACCTCAAGCTCTCAAGGCTTGCGCAACAGATAGGTATCCATGATCCAGCCATTGGCCAGCCGCGCCGCCTTGCGCACCCGTTCGATTTCATCCGCCACGTCCTTGAGCTTGCCGCTGATCAGGATTTCATCCGGCGTCCCCAGATAGGCCCCCCAGTAAATCTCCGTGTCCCGGTCCGCCACCTGATGGTAGGCATCCTGGGCATCGAGCATCACCACCAGGCTGTCGGCATCGCCCACCTGCCCAGCCGCCAACCGCCGGCCCGTGGTGATTTCAACGGAGCGGCCAATCTGGTTCAGCGCCACCTTGTGCTGTGCCGCCAGGGCCTGGACGCTGGTAATGCCGGGGATCACCTCGAACTCGAACCCACACGCGCCCGAGGCCTGGATCGCCTGAAGGATACGGATTGTGCTGTCGTACAGCGCAGGGTCGCCCCACACCAGGAAACCACCACACTGACCGTCGGACAGTTCTTCATTGATCAGCCGTTCGAAAGTCTGCTGTTTGGCCAGGTTCAAGTCGTCGACACTGGTCCTGTAGTCCACTTCACCACGTTCGCGCTCGGGGCTGTGGGCCTGGACAAAACGGTAAGCGTGGTCGGTGATGTAGCGTTCGCAAATTTCGCGGCGCAAGTCGATGAGCTTGTCTTTGCTCTCGCCCTTGTCCATGAGAAAAAAAACGTCGACCTGATTCAGCGCCTTCACCGCTTGCATCGTGATGTAGTCGGGATTGCCGGCGCCGATGCCGATGACCAGGAGTTTTTTCATTGCAACAGCTCCTCGGGGTCGGTGCCCGGCAAGCGCAACCGCCAGCGGCCATGGAACCTCAACTCGACCGCCGACAGGGGTTCGACGTCGATCATGTCGGATGCCGCACCCTGCAACACCTGCGTCAGCGCGGCGCGGATGACAAAGGGATGGGTAATGGCAACGATGTGTCCGGGTGTCGATTGCAACGCGGTCAACCACGCCCCCACCCGCTCGCCCAATTGCACCAGCGACTCGCCACCGTGGGGAGCCGAAGCCGGATCCCCCAACCAATGCTCGAGCACCCCGGGGTCGGTTTTTTGCAGATCGCCGATGCGCACACCGCCCCAATGCCCGAAGTCGCAGTCCTTCAACGCATCGACAATCTCCGGCGCGCTACCAAACAGCTCAGCGGTTTGCCGGGTGCGCAGTTCCGGACCGCAGACAAGGCGTGGAACGCCCTTGAACTGCTTGCAACGGGAAAGCCTGAGCGCTTGCCAGTCCATCTCCAGAGGTTCGTCCAATGGAAAACGCGCCAGTTTCTGTGCGACGGTTCGAGCGTGACAAATCAGGGTTAAACGGGTCGCCTGCACCGGCAATCACTCCAGGGATGGAAAGGAACAACGGCGTCAGGGGACTGCCATCGCGCAATTGTGCCGCAAGAAAGCAGGCCTTGGGGGTAATGCCGATCAGTTAAGCCCCGGACATTGTGGGAGCGAGCTTGCTCGCGATGGCAGACTGTCAGGCACCCCTTGCTTGACTGTCCAGCCGTCATCGCGAGCAAGCTCGCTCCCACAAGGTTTGCACTGACTGGCATCAGGCCTTGGGGGTGTTTAATTTTCCGGTTTGAAGCGGGCTCCGTCAGGCATTTCCCGGCAGATTTTCTGTTATCGCTGACTGCAACCAAGGCAATTGCCTACAAGACTTTGCGACATCGGTGTAGCCCCTTGCTGCAGGCACTTCGCCCCATTTTCGGGCACGGTCGGAGCACGCGAAAATTAACTAGACAGGCAGCACGCGATAATTAAATACTCTTTTCAACGGACTGTTAAAACATGTGCCACGCTCATCCAGCAGGAGCCCGGATGCCTTTTCTCGAATACCCGATCAATGTGCCAGGCCCGGCATCGCCAGCGGCCGAACCATCCGTTCCTCGTTTAATGCAGGCAACCCCAGCAAGCATCTGACAAGAAAAAGAGTGGCGCCTGACAACGATCAGATGCCCACCGAACAAATGTGTGGAAAAACCGACAGTGATAGTCAGGTTCGGCTCAAACCGCCGGATCGTTTGATACAGGAGTATCTCCATGCTGGTCTTGCGTCCAGTCGAGTTGGCCGACCTGCCAAGGTTGCAGAAGCTGGCTCGTGAAAGCCTGGTGGGTGTCACATCCCTGCCCGACGATAGCGAACGGTTACGCGAAAAAATTCTCGATTCCTGTACCTCGTTCAAGAAAGACGTCGAAGGTCATGGCCCGGAAAACTATTTCTTTGTCCTCGAAGACCCGACGACGCAGCACCTGGTCGGCTGCTCGGAAATCCTCGCCACGGCGGGGTACGGCGAGCCGTTCTACAGCCTGCGCAACCGGCACTTCACCAGTGCCTCGCGGGAACTGAACATCGAGCACGGTGTACCGGCCTTGTCGTTGTGTCACGACCTCAGTGGCCACACCTTGCTGCGTGGCTTCCATATCGATGCCGCACGGGTGCGCACCGCCCATTCCGAACTGCTGTCGCGGGCGCGCCTGTTGTTCATCGCGGCCCACCCCGGGCGTTTTTCCGCAACGGTTATCACCGAAATCGTCGGCTACAGCAGTGATGAAGGGCACTCGCCATTCTGGGATGCCGTGGGCAAGCATTTCTTCGACCTGCCCTACGTCGAGGCCGAACGGCTTTGCGGCCTGCAGAGCCGCACCTTTCTCGCCGAGCTGATGCCGCAGTACCCGATTTACGTGCCCATGCTGCCCAAAGCGGCACAGGACTGCATCGGCAGCATCCACCCCGATGGCCAGGAGGCCTTCGATATCCTCGAGCGCGAAGGCTTCGAAACCAACAGCTACATCGATCTGTTCGATGGCGGCCCGACGCTCTATGCGCGCACCTCGGGCATTCGGTCCATCGCCCACAGCCAGTGCGGCCTCACGCAGCCTGGTCTGGTGAACGATGCCCGGGGCAGCTTTCTGGTGAGCAACGAGTCCTTGACGGATTATCGGGCCATCGTCGCCGACCTTGATTACATCGCCGGGCAACCGGTCACGCTGGATGCGGCCATGTGCGCGGCGTTGAAGGTCAGCGAAGGCAGTCCGGTCAGGCTGATCGCCCTGTGAGTGCCCGCTTGGGTCAACGCCAACGTCTGAACACCCATGAACAAGGAATAGCCGCATGATCGTCCGTCCGGTCCAGATCACCGACCTGCCCGCCTTGTTCACGCTGGTGCGCCAGGCCAGCCCCGGACTCACCAGCCTGCCGGCCGACGAAGAACGCCTGGCCTACCGGATCCGCTGGGCCCAACGCACCTTCGCCGGGCAGGTCGATCGGGCCGATGCCGATTACCTGTTCGTGCTCGAGGACGACGAGCAGCAAGTGGTGGGCGTCAGCGCCCTGACGGGTGGAATCGGTCTGCGCGAGCCCTGGTACAACTACCGGGTCGGGCTGACGGTCAATGCTTGCGCGGACCTGGGTATCCAGCGCCAGATCCCGACCCTGTTCCTGAGCAACGAATTGACCGGGCAATCGGAAGTCAGCTCGTTGTACCTGCGCCCGGATCAGCGCCAGGGAAGCAACGGCCGGTTGCTTTCGCTCGGGCGTTTGTTGTTCGTGGCCGAGTTCACGCAGCTGTTCGGCAACCGGCTGATCGCCGAATTACGCGGCAGTACCGATGAACGAGGCGGCTCACCGTTCTGGGACAGCCTTGGCCGGCATTTTTTCAAGATGGATTTCAGCCATGCCGATCACTTGTCCGGGCTGGGCAACAAATCGTTCATCGCCGAACTCATGCCACGCCAGCCGCTGTACACCTGCCTGCTCACCGAACAGGCCCAGGCGGTGATCGGCAAGTCCCACCCGAATACCGAGCCGGCCCTGAAAATCCTCAGCGCCGAAGGTTTTGCCCACAAGGGCCATATCGATATCTTCGACGGCGGACCGGTCATCGAGGCCCCGGTTTCCGGTATCCGCAGCGTGTGCGACAGCCGACCGCTGCAACTGGCCATCGGCTCGCCGGACGCGAACGATCCGCTCTGGCTGATTCACAACCGTCGCCTGGAAAACTGCCGCATTACCTGCGTCCCGGCCCGACTGGCGGGCAACAGCCTGGTGGTCGATCGCCTGACCGCCAAGCGTTTGCAGCTGCAGCCCGGCGACTCGGTGCGCGCCGTGCCGCTGCTCAATCAGCGGCACCAGGCCGCAGCGGCGTGACTTATCAGCTTGCTGCCTCAGGCGTCAATCGGGCTTACCCAGCAAATTCGTCATCATTCTCCCCCTGCGCGCGTGATAGCCTTTTATTTCTTCGGCGTTGACACTTTTGCTCAAGCCCTTCCATTCCATTGGTGGAACTCATATGTCCAGGCTTTCCCATCAAGATTTGCGCCGCAATTTTCGCCAACTGTTCGCCTCCAACACCTGCTACCACACGGCCTCGGTGTTCGACCCGATGTCGGCGCGCATCGCCGCCGACCTGGGTTTCGAAGTCGGGATCCTGGGTGGCTCGGTCGCCTCGCTGCAGGTGCTGGGCGCCCCTGACTTTGCCCTGATCACCCTCAGCGAGTTCGCTGAACAGGCCACCCGCATCGGCCGTGTTGCCCAGTTGCCGGTGATTGCCGATGCCGACCACGGCTACGGCAACGCGCTCAACGTCATGCGCACCATCGTCGAACTCGAACGCGCCGGCGTCGCTGCGCTGACCATCGAAGACACCCTGCTGCCCGCGCAGTTCGGCCGCAAATCCACCGACCTGATCACGGTCGCCGAAGGCGTCGGCAAGATCCGCGCGGCACTGGAAGCCCGCTGCGATAAGGAAATGGCGATCATCGCCCGCACCCACGCCGGGATTCTGCCGGTGCAGGAAATCATCAGCCGCACCCGGCAATACCAGCAAGCCGGGGCCGACGGGATCTGCATGGTGGGCGTCAAGGACTTCGACCATCTGGAGCAGATCGCCGAGCACCTGAGCGTGCCGCTGATGCTGGTGACCTACGGCAACCCGCTGCTGCGCGACGACAAGCGCCTGGCTGAACTGGGCGTGCGCGTGACCATCGACGGCCATGGCGCCTACTTCGCCGCGATCAAGGCGACCTACGACAGCCTGCGCGAACAACGCCAGATCCTCACCCAGACCTCGGACCTGAGCGCGACCGAGCTGACTCACACCTACACGCAACCTGAGGAATACATCCGCTACGCGGAAGAGTTCATGAGCGTGAAGGAGTGATGGTTTAACCCGGCACGACGCCATCGTCGGATCGCCTGGTTCGCGGTTGCACACCAATGTTGGACTCGCCACAGATCCACTGTGGGAGCGGGCTTGCTCGCGAAGGCGTAGTGTCAGTCGATACAAATACTGAATGACACACCGCATTCGCGAGCAAGCCCGCTCCCACATTTGGATTGCGGGTGTACACAGGTGATGGACTCACCACAAATCTACTGTGGGAGCGAGCCTGCTCGCGAAGAGGCCATCACAGCCAACATCCCTGCCGCCTGACACTGCGCCTTCGCGAGCAGGCTGACTCCCACAGGTCTTGCGGTGGGCGGTCACGCCGAGTCGAGCAGTTCGCGATGGGGTTTGCCATTGCCGCAACAGATCACGCGGTTACGCCCGGTGGTCTTGGCTTCGTACAGCGCATGATCGGCGTCGTTGAGCCAAAGCGTCGCATCGGTGTGCGCCGGGTCGAATGACGCCAGGCCAATGCTCAAGCTGACTTTCAGTGCCGGACTCTGCTCGTAGCCCAAGGTGGCGAAGCGATCACGCAGGGCCTCCATGACCACCGCGGCGCGGTTCAGGGGCAGGTCCGGAAGGATCACGCAGAACTCGTCACCGCCGTAGCGCCCGGCCACATCGGTCGCTCGCAGGTTCTGCTTGAGCATTTTGCTCAACTGACGCAGGACGATGTCACCGGCAACATGGCCGTAGGTGTCGTTGATGGCCTTGAAATGGTCGATGTCGATCAGGGCAATCGCCCCGCCTTTTTGCTGGCGTTTGCAGCGCTGGAACTCGACTTCCAGCTGGTCCTTCCAGGCGCCATGGTTGAACAGGCCCGTCAGGCTGTCGGTGCGGCTCAGTGCCAGCAGTTCACGCTTCTGACGGCCGAGGGTATGGGCCTGGCGGAAGCAGATCCAGCCCAGCGCCAACGGATACAGGCACAGCAAGGGCAAACAGGCATAGAGCTGCAGCGGGCTGGTCGCTGGAATGAACGCCGGGGCGAAAATCTGTAGACCGACGCCAATGCCCAGCACTTGCGCGGCCGTCCCGGCCAGCAGGAAGCGCATGCCGCCGATGGCCACGTTGTTCATGGCCATCATGGAAATGGTGGTCGCGCTGGGCAGTGGATTGAAATGCATCGCGGCAATCCAGAAGCCGCCGAGAAAGGCATCGATCAGCAGGTTGCGGTGTTCGGCGTGATAAGGCTTTCTGGCCCGGCGCGCCCATTGATAAGCCACGTGCGGCCAGACCAGGCCATTGAACCACATGAAACCCCAGACCCAGGGCGCCGGATCGAGTGGATACATCGCCGCGCTCACGCACACCAATCCCAGGGCCACCCCCAGGATTCGCGATGTATAGAGCCTCCTGGCCAATGAGAAACCCTTTCCTCCCGCTTTTTCCATAAGGCCTCTGTGCCACTCGACGGAATGCGATAACAGCCTGTGCCTGTGCGCTGGAGTCTATCAGGGCGAGATTAAATAGCCATCACCGGCTGGCGGGCTGAATATCGCGACATCACCCTCTCATAAAAGCAAAAGCCTCACCCCAGAAACGGCTATACATGAAAGAAGGGGTTGATCAATGACCATAAGAGGAGGCCCATGCAGACCTTTCAAGTATTGATCATCGGCAGCGGGTTTGGCGGCCAATGTGCAGCAATCAATTTGCTCAAGGCCGGCATCGACGATTTTCGCCTGCTGGAGCGGCGGGATTTCTTCGGCGGCACCTGGTGCCAGAACACCTACCCCGGCGCGGCAGTCGACGTGCCCTCGCCGCTGTATTCGTTGTCTTTCGCGCCGTATCGCTGGACGCAGATGTTCGCCGAACAGGCCGAGCTGCATCGCTACACCCGCCATGTGGTGGAACACTTCGGCCTGCGCGACAAGGTGGAACTGGACGCGAATGTCGAGCGCATCGAATGGGACGACACCAGCAAGCGCTGGACCGTCTACACCGCCGGCAAGGGCACGTATTGCGCGCAGTTCCTGATCAACGCGACCGGGCCGCTGAGCCAACCGGTGGTGCCGCACTTCGAGGGACAGGAGCGTTTTCAAGGTAAAACGTTTCACACCAACAACTGGGATCACGGCTACGACTATCGGCACAAACGCGTGGCCATCGTTGGCAGCGGCGCCAGTGCGGCCCAGGTGATTCCGGCCATTGCCCCGGACGTCGGGCACTTGCATGTGTTCCAGCGCACGCCCCACTGGGTTCTGCCCCGGGCTGACCGCAGCTTTGGCCGTTTCCAGCGCTGGCTGCTGGGGCTCAAGCCGGCCTACAAACTGCTGCGCTGGGGGATCTACTGGCAGTTCGAAACCCGGGTGATTGCCTTCAAGTATTCGAAGCCGGCGATACACATGGTCCAGCGCCAGGCCCTGCGTTTTCTCAAACGCCAGGTGCCGGACGCCAAACTGCGGCGTCAACTGACGCCGGACTACACCATCGGCTGCAAACGGGTGATCCTGTCCAGCACACTGTATCCGGCACTGGCGCGGCGCAACGTGACGCTGCACAGCCGCGAGCAAGGCATCGCCGCCATCGACGAAACCGGCATCGTCACCCTGGACGGCCAACACATCGACCTGGACCTGATCGTCTGGTCCACCGGCTACGACGCCACCGACGGGGTTATTTCCTACCCGGTCACGGGAAAAAACGGCACCCGTCTCAAGGAAGTCTGGGCGCAATACCCTCGGGCCTACCTCGGCACCGCCCTGCCCGACTTTCCCAACCTGTTTATCGTCACCGGGCCGAACACCGGGATCGGCCACACCTCGGCACTGTTCATCATCGAATCGCAGATGAATTACATCCTCGACTGCATTCGCACCTTGAAGACTCAAGGTTTACGCAGCATCGAAGTTCGCCATGAGGCGGAACGTACCTACACTGAAATGATCCACCGGGAAATGGAACGTACCGTGTGGAAGTCCGGTGGTTGCCACAGTTGGTATCAAAGCAAGAGCGGTCATGTGATTGCGATGTTTCCGGGGTTCAGTTTCAGCTTTCATCGCTTGACCCGAGCGCTGAAACCCGCCGATCACATTTTGTCCTGAGCTGATAGAAGGGAGACGCGTGATGCTTTTGTTGTTCGTGGTTCTCGCAGTGTTCGTCGCCTGGAGCTGGCTGACCTACCCGGCCATCGGCTACTGGCTCTATGACTTGAGCATGGCGGCCGAGGCCAAGCTGTACCGGCTGCACAAGATCGTCGTGCCCATCCCCGAGATGACCGTCTCGACCTGGCAAGGCGGGCCGTACGAGGCCACCAGCAGTGTGCTGATGCTCCATGGCTTCAGCGCCGACAAGAATCTCTGGCTGCGTTTCGCCCGGCACTTTGTCGGCAGCCATCGGGTGATCATCCCGGACATCGCCGGCCATGGCGAAACCGGCTTCAAGGCGGGCGGCGGCTATGACATCCCGCTGCAGGCCAAGCGCATGATCCAGCTGCTGGACGTGTGTGGCGTCGAGAAAGTCCATGTCATCGGCAACTCCATGGGTGGCTACATGGCGGCGTGGCTCGCGGCCAATTACCCGGAGCGCATTGTGTCCCTGGCCCTGATCGACCCGGCGGGGGTCACCTCGCCCGAGCCCAGTGACCTGGAGCGGCATTTGGCCAAGGGCCACAACCCGTTTCTGATTCATTCGCGGGAAGAATTCCGGCGTTTCTACGCAATGACCATGGCGTCCCCGCCCTGGGTGCCGAAACTGGTGCTCGATGCCGTCGCCCAGCGTTATGAACAGTCCCGCGAGGAGCTGGAAGAAATCTTCCGCGATTTCCGCGCCAGCCCGCCGATGGAACCCCACCTGCCCGACATCAGCGTCCCGTCGCTGTTGCTGTGGGGGCGCAAGGACCGGCTGATCGACGTCAGCAGCGTGGCGGTCTGGAGCAAGGGCATCGCCGACCTGCGCGTGCATATCTGGGACGCCATCGGGCACATGCCCATGGTGGAAGCGCCCTCCGGTTCGGCGCGCCTGTATCGGGAGTTTTTGGCATCGCTGCGTTCGGAGAGTCCACAGGATCAACGGCTCCACTAGGTTTGCAGTCGTTTGCAGAATGAAGTTCGTCAGAAACTTCGTTTGTCGGCGTCGCTGAAGGCTGCGATCTTTCGTCCATCCTTTACGTCACCGCGCCAGGAATCCTGTTCATGAACCACCCGAACTTCGTCAGCCCTGACCTGATCCGTCAACGCTTTTCCAAAGCGATGTCCGACATGTACCGCGAGGAAGTGCCGTTGTACGGCGCGTTGATGGAGCTGGTGGAGCAGACCAACCGTCACGTGCTGCACAGCGATCCGCAGATCCTGCAACAGCTCACCAGCACCGGCGAAATCGAGCGCCTGGACCTGGAGCGCCATGGGGCGATTCGCGTCGGTACGGCCGATGAACTGGCGACCCTCGCCCGCCTGTTCGCGGTGATGGGGATGCAACCGGTGGGTTACTACGACCTGACACCCGCCGGCGTGCCGGTACATTCCACGGCGTTTCGTGCCGTGCATGAAGCGTCGTTGCAGGTCAGTCCGTTCCGGGTGTTCACCTCGCTGTTGCGCCTGGAGTTGATCGAAGACCTGGAGCTGCGAGCGTTCGCCCAGTCGATGCTCGACCGGCGCTCGATCTTCACCGCCAAAGCCCTCTCGCTCATCGAGCGTGCCGAGTCCGAGGGTGGCCTGACCGATCCGCAAGCCCTGGAGTTCGTCGAACAGGCCCTGGAAACCTTTCGCTGGCACCACAGCGCCACCGTCACCGCCGAGCAGTATCAAAAGCTCAGCGCCCAGCATCGGCTGATCGCCGACGTGGTGGCATTCAAGGGTCCGCACATCAACCACCTGACTCCACGGACCCTGGACATCGACATCGTCCAGGCGCAAATGCCCGCCCATGGCATCACCCCCAAAGCCGTGATCGAAGGTCCGCCCCGTCGCCGGTGCCCGATCCTGCTGCGCCAGACCAGTTTCAAGGCCCTAGACGAGCCGATTGCCTTCACCGATCAGAACGAAGCTCGCGGCAGCCACAGTGCCCGCTTCGGCGAGATCGAACAGCGCGGAGCCGCCCTCACGCCCAAAGGCCGCGCCCTGTACGACCGCTTGCTCAATGCCGCGCGGGACGAACTCAAGGACTTCCCCAACGAAGCCAACGCCGCGCGCTATAACGCCCTGATGGCGCAGCATTTCAGCGAATTCCCCGACACCTGGGAAGGCATGCGCCAACAGGGCCTGGCTTACTTCCGCTACTTCGTGACGGAAAAAGGCCTGGCGGCGGGCGACCTTAAAAATACCGCCCTGGAAGACCTGCTCGGCAGCGGTTACCTGCGAGTTGAACCGCTGGTGTACGAAGACTTCCTGCCGGTCAGCGCGGCGGGGATTTTCCAGTCGAACCTGGGGGACGCGGCGCAAACCCGTTACGGCGTGCACGCCAATCAGCAGGCGTTCGAAAAGGCCCTTGGGCGTTCGACGATCGATGAGTTGGCGTTGTATGCCGAGAGCCAGCGGCGCTCAATCGAACAGTGTTTCGCGGCGTTGGCCGATGTTGTTCCAGCCAATGAAAAAGGCTCTTCACACAATCCCGGGAAACACCGATAACGCAACACCTGTAGGAGCCAGCCTGCTGGCGATGGATTCAAATGCGCCGCGTTCATCCGGTTAACACGCGTTATCGTTAACGACCATCGCTGGCAGGCCAGCTCCCACAAGGGCGCGTGCCCACGTTGAAATCCCAAAAAAAACGGGCTACCTGCAGGTCGCCCGTTTTTTTATATCCGAAACTTTCAATACAACCAATAAAGTGTTCGCCCAGTGCAATGGCCTCGGCAATCCATGCGCTGGTAAAGAGCCGCACACTGGGCGAACGGAAAGTATTTTAGTAGATGAGAATCAATATGTCCGCACTGCAAAGATGAAATTTATCGACACAATGTTTAAGGAAATGTCGACTAGATTACAACGCTGCACAACGCTGTAAACGCGCTCGTTAAACGCTATGAGCTGATTATTCCTGTACAAGACTTCTACAGAAACAATCAGCCCATATCACTCAATCTCAGTGTTTGCTGGTCACCGTCAATATGTCGGTGTAAACCACGTTAACGCTTTGTCCAACTTTCAAGTCCTTGAGTTTGGCCTGGACTTCAGGTCGCTTGACGTCAACCGTCTTGGACTTGCCTTCCGGGTTTTCAAAAGTCACCTGGTGTTTTTTCTGGTCGATGTGGGTGATTTTCAGCTGCACTTTCACCTGACGGTAAGCTTCGCCGCCGGGGTTGTCGCTACCGGGTGCTGCGCGCACTTCGCCGGTGGCTTCGGCAGTGCCCGGCAGGCCTTTGTCGACATCGGTGTCGAGGAAGGCGGCAACGGCGCTGGTGACCCTGATGTCGACCGTGTCGCCGGCCTTGAGGTTGTCGAGGTTTTTCGCTTTTTCGGTCAGTTGCACAGGGAACTCATTACCCTGCGGGCCTTTGAGGACCACGATACGGTTTGCGGTATCTACCGAAACGACTTGGGTGGCGACCTGATCGACCACCACCACTTCGGACAACGGGAGTTCGGCGGCAACCGCGCCGAAACTGGCGGCAGACAACAAGGTTGCGAGGGTGATGGCTTTGGTCAGTGCGTGGCGTTTCATAGGCAGAACTTTCCCTGTGATGAATGACAACAGACGGCGTTGACGCAAAGCGCAATGCCATGTGTGCGATGAGCATAGACGCTGTTCAGCGAGTGGTCGCAGCAGGTCGCTGATTTTCTAATACCCGGTCATTTCCAGATAGCCGTTCCCTGCATGACTGCCACTGAGGCGCACCGGGCCTTCCCAGTACGGTATGCGCAAGTCCATCCACGCCTGGGGATTGAGCGCGGTGATGGTGATATCGAGGTGTCTGGAGGGGATACTGATCGACCAGCGCACGGGCATCTCGCGCCCGGCCACGCTGGCTTTGTCCTGCGGTGTGAGGCTGATGTCGCCGGCGTGCAGCAACTGTGTCTGCCCCCGGGCGTCGATCCAGGTGCCGGTGAGGTAGGGCTCGCCGTCTTTTTGCCGCATGCGATACAGCATCACCTGCTCGCCGCTGTCCAGGTGCAGGGAGAACCAGTCCCAACCGCTCTGGTTGGCCGTCAGGGGCTGGCTGCTCCATTCGCGGTCGAGCCAGGCCGGGCCACTGACCTGAAAGGTCTGGCCGTCGATTTCCAGGCTGCCGCCGGCCTGGAAAAACGGCTGGCTGTAGTAGTAAGAGGCCTGACCCTGTTCGGATTTCTGGCTGAAGCCCTTGTCGCCTTGCAGCACCAGCGGACCTGTCGAGGTCAACCGCAGCCGGTAGCTGAAACGCTTGTCGCGGGCGCTGAGCAGCAGGTCCGCCAACGGATCGTCGGCTGTCGCCTGGCTGCTCAGCTGCCAGTCGTCGATCCATGCATTGAACGGCGCAACGCTGACACCGGCCTGACCGACGCCGCCACGGGCATAGCGTTCAGCCGCGTGATGCACCGTCGCCGACGTCACCGCCGCGTGACCGAGCCAGATCGTCTGGTTCTGCCAGCCCGCCACCTCGGGGGTGGCTTTCAAGGCGCTGCGGAACAGCGTCCATTGCGCGCCGAACTCATGCCCCTGAGCGTCCTTCAGGTTGGCGGTGATGTACCACCATTCGATGCGATAGCCATCGTGCGGTGCGTGATCCGCAGGGAAGCTGAACACCCGGCCGGGCACCACCGGGGTAAACGCAGCGGCCTGGTTGCCCAGCCCGGCAAAACCCTTTTCTACCGGCGCCGGTTGATCGCAGCCGCTCACCAGCAGCACCAGCAGCAAGACGCCGAATTTAATCTTCATGGGCAAAGGTCCGCAGCAAGTCCGCCGGTTGCGTGCGGTACAAACGGAACAACGGCCAGGCCGAAGCCAGCAATGTCGCCACCAGCGCCAGGCCCATCAACTGCAACAATTGCCACGGGAACACCCGCAACGGCAGGCGCCAGCCAAAGGCCTGCACATTGATTACCGTGTCCAGGCACCACGCCAGGGCGATGCCCAACGGCAACGCCAGCACCAGGGTCAGCAGCGCCAGCAACCAGGTCTGCCCGAGGTTGAGCAACATCAGATGCCGGCGTGTCACGCCCAGCGCCCACAGCGGCGCCAGCTGTCCGAGACGGCTCTGGCTCTGGGTCAACAGGCTGATGAACAGCGCCACACCGGCCACGCACAACGTCAGGCTATTGAGCGCGGCGGTGGCGGCGAAGGTGCGTTCGAAGACTTGCGTGGACCAGCCCTTGAGCCGCGCCTGATCGACGATGCGGCTGTCGTCCAGGGTAAAACGCGCCTGTAGCGCCGTGACGAACGCCGGGATCGACGCCGGTTCGATGCGCAGGTTGAAGCGGTTCGGTGCCAGTTGCGGCCAACCGCGCAACAGGTGGTTGATATTGACCAGAAGGTGACCCTTGGGATTGCCGTAGTCGGCGTAGATCCCGACGATCCGTGGCGACCAGGGGCCAGTGGGCGTCGGCAGCGTCAGGTGATCACCCAGCTGCACGCGCAGGCGCCGGGCCAGTTGCTCGCTGAGCATCACCCCATCGTCCTTGGCCAGTCGTTCCCAAGGGTTGTCACCCAGGGCTTCGAGCAACGGCCAGTGCTGGCGGTAGGTCGGGTGATCGATGATCCCGGATAGGTCCGTCGGCCAGCCCTGCAACTGGATCGACACCTGCCAGTTGGGCAGCACCGCCGCCAGTTGCGGCTGCTGGTTGAGCCAGCTGTGCAGCTCCCTGGCCTGGGCCGGGTTCTGTGGGTTGAGGTAAAGCTCGGCCGTCAGTCGTTGCTCGAGCCAGTCGCTGAAGGTCTGGCGAAACCCTGCGGTCATGCTGCCGGCACCGATGTTTGCCGCCATGGCCAACAGCAGCGCCATCAACGCCAGGCTCAACGCCGGAAGTTGCTGGCGGCAATCGGCGACAAACCATTGGCCCAGTACCGAGCGGCTGCGCTGCGAAGCGAGACTGAGCAGCGAACTGAGCACCACCGGCAACGCCAGCGCGGCGCCGATCAACAGCGCCGCCATCAGCACGAAGCCACTGACCAGGCTGTCGCCGAAGATCAGCGCCAGCAAGGCGATGACCCCGGCCATGGCCGCCACCCAGGCCTGGCGTCGCAACCAGCGTGCATGGGCCTGATGCCAGGCCTGCGGGTCGGCCAGCGCCAGCAATGGCAAACGCGCCGCCCGCAGCAGACTGTTGACACCAGCCAGCAACGCGCCGATCAGACTCAGGCCGATACCACTGAACCACCATGACAGGCCAAGGTTCAACTGCCCCGCCACTTCGGCCCCATACAAGCCACGCAGACTGGCGGCGACATCCGGCAACAGCACGCCGGCCAGCAGGTAGCCGCTGACCACCCCGGCCACACCGCCGACCAGGGCCAATCCACCCAATTCGACGGCAAGACAGGCGATCAGCATGCGCGCACTCACACCACAGGCCCGCAGGGTCCGCAGCAAACCCCGGCGTTGTTCCAGCGCCAGCCCGATGGCGGCGTGCACGATAAACAGGCCGACCACGAACGACAGCACCCCCAGGGCCTCGAGGTTCAGGTGAAAGCTTTCGGTCAGGCGTGTGAGGTTGTTTTCTTCGCCAGCACTCTTGAGTTGCAGCTGGCCCTGGAAGGCGTGCGGCAGCGGCGCAGTGAAATCCTTCGGTAGCAGCAGACGCGACAGTTGATCCGGCAACCCGAGAATCTGCTGGGCAAAACCGATGTCCACCAGCAGCACACCGGGCGCCATGTCGGCCTGCACCTGCAGCGGCGGCAGTGCCACGCCCGCCAGGTTCAGTGGTCGGTCACCTTCGCGCAAGCCCAGTACCTGCAGCGTCTGGGATGAAATCCAGGTACTGCCCGGCGGGCTGAAAAAGCCGACCACCTGCTCAATCGCCAAGGCCTGCCCCGCCACCGCCGCGCCCGCCGGCAGCGACACCGGCTCGATGCCCATCAACTGCAGGCGCTGTTCTTCATGCCCCTTGAGCGTGACCCGGCCTTGCAGCACCGGTGACACGGGCCACCCCGCACGGCGCAGATCGACAAACCATTGCTGCGCGAAGGTGTCGCCACCGGGCGCACCGAGACTGGCCTGAGGCTCGCCGCCAATCAGCTGACTGGCGCGGGCATAGCTGTCGCGGGCCTGGCTGTTGAGTGCCTGGACGCCGGTCAACAGGCCGGTGGCCAGCCACAGCCCGGTCAGCACACTGAAAAACTGCACCGGATGCTGCCGCCAGTGGCTGAGCAGCGCGCGCAGGGTCTGGCCAAAGATGCGCATGTCAGCGCTCGCCCACACCGGCCAGGCGACCACCGCACAGCAAGGCCTTTTCCGCCAGCCGCGCCGCCACGCCGGGACTGTGGGTGACCATCAGCAGGCTGGTGGGACTGTCGTCGAGCAGTTCCAGCAGCAACTGCAACACCTCGGCGCCGGTGGTCTCATCGAGGCTGCCGGTGGGTTCGTCGGCCAGCAGCAATGGCGGGCGCGACGCCAGCGCCCGGCCCAGCGCGACCCTTTGCTGCTGGCCGCCGGACAGTTGCTCCGGGTAGCGCCGCAACAGCTCGCCCAGGCCCAGGCGCTGCACCAGATGGGCTTGCCAGCGTGGGTCATGACGCCCGGCCAGACGCGCCTGAATCGCCAGGTTGTCTTCGACCCGCAGGCTGCCGATCAGGTTGAATTGCTGAAACACCAGGCCGATTTCCGTTCGACGCCAGTTCGCCAGTTGCCCTTCGTTCATCTGTTCCAGGCGATGCCCGCCACTGCGGATGCTGCCGCGATCGACCTTGTCCAGCCCGGCGATCAGGTGCAGCAAGGTGCTTTTGCCACTGCCCGACTCGCCCATCAGCGCCAGGCTGCTGCCGGGCCTGAGCGTCAGGTCGACGCCTTGCAGCACCGGCAGCGGCCCCTGCGGTGTGGCGTAGCTTTTGAAAACGCCATGGACTTCAAGCATGGGTCAACCTGCTGGATATGCGTGGCTCAAGGATAGCGGCCCTGAATGTTTTTTGTCCGTTGCCGATGATCGCCCTGCCCGTGCCCCGCCCTACCCTCGAAGCTGGTCTAGCCATAACGATAAAAAACGGAGACGCCATGCCTCGTTTCACCTTGAGCCCTCGTGGGCTGCTCGCTTGCCTGATCACCGCCTGCCTGGCGCAATCGGTGATCGCCGCCGATGCACCGGTCGCGGCCAGCCCGCAAACCACGGCCAGTAACGCCGCCGTCCTGAAACAACTGCCCTTCACCGATCGCACCGACTATGACTCGGTTACCAAGGGGCTGATCGCGCCCTTCAAAGGCCAGGTCAAGGACGCCTCGGGCAAGGTCATCTGGGACATCCAGGCCTATGACTTCCTCGCCAAGGATCAGGCCCCGGAGTCGGTCAACCCGAGCCTCTGGCGCCTGGCCCAGCTCAGCGCCCATGCCGGACTGTTCGAAGTCAGCCCGCGCTTGTATCAGGTGCGCGGCCTTGATCTGGCGAACATGACCATCATCGAAGGCGACGACGGACTGATCATCATCGACCCGTTGACCATGGCCGAAACCGCCAAGGCAGCACTGGACCTGTACTACCAGAACCGCCCGCACAAACCGGTGGTGGCCGTGATCTACAGCCACACCCACGTCGACCACTTCGGTGGCGTGCGCGGGGTCATCGACGAAGCCGACGTCAAGGCCGGCAAGGTCAAGGTGTTCGCCCCTGCCGGGTTCATGGAACACGTGATGAGCGAGAACGTCTACGCGGGCAACGCCATGAGCCGCCGTGCGCAGTTCCAGTTCGGCAGCCTGCTGCCCCGTGGCGAAAAAGGCCAGGTCGATGCCGGCCTGGGCAAGAGCACGCCGAGCGGCGGCACCGTCACCCTGATCCCGCCCACCGACCTGATCGACAAGGCACTGCAGACCCGCACCATCGCCGGCCTCGAGGTGGAATTCCAGTTGACCCCGGGCACCGAGGCGCCTGCGGAAATGAACCTGTACCTGCCGCAATTGCGTGCCTTGTGCATGGCGGAAAACGCCACGCAAATGATGCACAACATTCTCACCCCACGCGGCGCGCAAGTGCGGGACGCCAAGGCCTGGGCCGAGTACCTGGACGACAGCCTGGCGCGGTACGGCGACAAGAGCGACGTGCTGTTCGCCCAGCACAACTGGCCGACCTGGGGCGGCGAACGCATCCGCACCTTCCTCGCCGACCAGCGCGACATGTACGCCTTCCTCAATGACCGCACCCTGCACCTGCTGAACCAGGGCCTGACGCCGCTGGAAATCGCCGACTCGATCAAGAAACTGCCCGGCAGCCTGGACCAGAAGTGGTACACCCGTGGCTACTACGGCTCGCTGAGCTTCAACACCCGAGCGGTGTATCAGCGCTACATGGGTTTCTATGACGGCAACCCGGCCAACCTCAATCCGCTGCCACCCGTGGAAACGGCGAAGTACACGGTCGAGGCCATGGGTGGCGAAGCGGCGGTACTGGAGAAAATGCGCGCGGCGATGACCAAGGGTGAGTACCGCTGGGCCGCGCAACTGGGCAATCAATTGCTGTTCGCCAACCCGGACAACGGCGATGCGCGCAAAGCCCAGGCCGAGGCGCTGGAGCAGATGGGCTATCAAAGCGAAAACGCCACCTGGCGCAACATGTACCTGACCGGCGCCATGGAACTGCGCAACGGCGTGCCGCCCCATGCGGGCACTTCGGTGTCGGTGGACATGGTGCGGGCGATGAGCCCGCAGATGTTCTTCGACTTCCTGGCGGTGCGCCTGGACAGTGAAAAGGCCGTGGGCCATGACCTGACCCTGAACTGGACCTTCGAGGACCTGAACATGGACTTCAACCTGACCCTGCGCAACGGCGTGCTGACCCACCGCGCCGGCCTCAACGCCCAGGCGGATGCCAGCGTGACCATGAGCAAGGCCACCCTGGAACAGATCAGCCTCAAGCAACTGGACATCCCCACGGCGATCCAGAAAGGCCTGATCAAATTGCAAGGCAATGGCAAGAAGCTTGGAGAGTTGATGACCAGCCTCGATACGTTTGCGCCGCAGTTCAATATCGTTACCCCGTGAAACCGCTTTCGCGAGTTGGCTCTCATACTGGCTCTGTGTCGTTCACACATGCTGTGAACATCACTGATCCCTGAGGGGCGGCATGGATTTTTACGGGTGTACATATCCATTTCTGCGGTAACGGCTGCTAATGGTTCCGCCCTTACGGCGGGTCACTTTCGAAAAGCGCGAAAGTAACCAAAGCGCTTTGCCCCTGACGTTCGGTGCCTCGCCTAGGCTCGGCATCCCCTCGCTCCGGTCCTGCTCCGTGGGCCCGCCGCCATCGGCCATCCATGGCCGGCGGCGGCTAACCCGGCATCCATGCCGGGTTGCCCACTACGCAGAACCTCCGCTCGGCCTCTCGAGGGGGCGTGTACCTCAAAAGCCAAAGCGAGGCGGCCTACCGGCCGGCCTGTTTGCTGGGTTCGTTCGTCTGTGATGTACCTGCGCCTGTCAGGCCGCCTTCGCGAGCAGGCTCGCTCCCACAGAAGAGCAAAAGCAGAGCAGCCCATACCGCGCCGCTTCTCACCACTCAACAGGCCGAGCGTTAGCTCGCCTGCCGCTTTTGATTTTGATCCACCCGCCCCCTCGGCAGGCTGAGCGGAGGTGTTCATCCGGGGATGGGCGCGCAGCGCCGTTCGACGCAGTCGAACTCATTGCATGTAGGTCGAAGCGAAGCCGACCGGAGGGCAATGCCCCCGGATGAATACCGCAGCGAAGGAACCCCGAGCCTCAGCGAGGGGCCGTACGTTCGGGGCGAGCGTTTTTTGCTTCCTTTTTTAGGCGCTTGTAAAAAAGGGAGTCGCCGTAAGGGCGAAACCATAAGCCGCCGTTACCGAAGAAACGGATATGTACACCCGTAAAAATCCACACCGCCTGACAGGCCGCCTTCGCGGGCAAGCCCGCTCCCACAGGGATCCAGGTTGTCCACAACAGGTGTGAACGACACAAATCCAATGCAGGAGCGCAGCTCAGGCAGACACCACCTCAACCACCGGCATTTGCCAGCGCTGATTGACCACCTGCTGCCCAGGCCCATACAGGCGCAAGACCAGAGTGAACGCCCCACTCGCCGGCGTCGGCAACCAGTTGCTCTGCTCAGCCGGCGTGGCGTTCTGCAGGATCAACGTCAACCCACCATCCGCGTCCATCTGCATATGATCCCGGCTGCTCAGGCAGTAACGATTGATCGGGTTGGCCACCAGTTGCCGGTCCGGCAAGTCATACAAGGTCAGCGACCAGAACTCGCTGGCCGGCGGCAATTGTCCCGGTGCGAAACGCAGGCGATAGCTTCGCCCGCCCTGCAAGGGTTGCCCCTGATTATCCACACGAGTGCCGGTGTAGAAGGCCTCCTCCACACTGTTGCCGTAAATGCCGACATTCGCCGCGACAGCGCGGTTGAGGTAATTGCCGTCCAGCGCTTCGCGAGTGCCGAACAGGCCGAGGGTGGTACGCACCTGGCTCACCGCGGCTTGCAGTTGCGCCTGGGCGTCCTGAATCCCGGCGAGCAGTGCCTTGCGCGTGGCTGGTGGCAACGTCGCCGGGTCGAAGCCCTGGCCGGGCACGATGCCGATCCGCGCAAAGCGTGCACGCAAGGCTTGCTCGGACGGTTGCGTCGGACACAGGCTGAGGATCTGGTTCAACACCGGGATAAACTCAAGCCCCAACCCGGTCTTGCTGTCCCAGGGTTGCCAGTCAATGACTGGCGCAGCCACGGGCGGTGCACTGCCGATGTATTCATGCAACGAACGCAACTCGTATTGCTGCTGCACGGCACGCACCGCCGGCAGGTCCCCGGCGTTTTTCAGGCCCGTTCGGCCAAGCACCATGACGATTTCGGTTTCGCTGCGCAGCACGGCCGTGACACCGTCCGGTATCTGTCCTTGCCAGCCGGGTCCGGCGATCAGGTAGTTTCCCGCTTCGCGCCCGGTGCTGAGCACGCCGACATAGGCAAAATTGTGGGTGTACTGGTCGACCAGTTGAAGCACGTAATAGCGGTCGTCAGGCACGGTCGGCACACTCAACACTTGCGGCTCGCTGCGCAGGTCGAGCCAGGCCCAGGAGTACGGCGTGTCGTTGTTCGGCGTGACGATTTCGCGGTTGTTCGGGGTGTACAACTCGCTGTAATGGCGAAAGCGATTGAAGCCGCCGACGTACTCCGGCGCAGACGCGTTGAGCGCCTGTTTTTCCATGGTCTGGTAATGCATGAGCATGGGGTACGCGTAAATCCACGCCTCTTTGGCAATCTGCCGAAGGTCTTCGGAATCAGCGGCCAGCAACCAGCGCGGAAACATCAGGCTGCCTCCCAATACCCCCATGGAGCCCAACACCCGGCGGCGACTGAACATCAGGTTCATGATTCGATCCTCGCGATCGTCGGCAACTGATAACTCCCGTCCAGTGCCCCGCCCTTGGGCAGGTACAGGCGCAACAGCAGGTTGAACGGACCTTGCGGCGTCGGCAGCCAGTTGCCCTGCGGCGCATCCTTGGGCGCATCGGCTTGCAGGGTCAGGGTCAAGCCGCCGTCGGCATCGTATTGTAGACCAGGGCTGCGGTCGCCCAGGGCATAACGCTGGATCGGGTTGGCGGCGAGCAGTTGGGTTTTGCCGTCATACAAGGTCAGCGACCAGAACGCATTCACCGGCGGCAATTGCCCGGCGGGGAAATGCAGGCGATAGGCGTGCTGGCCACTGAGCATCTGCCCCTGGGCATCGTGCAGTGCCATCGGGTACAGCGCTTCCACCGCATCGTTGGCGTAGATGTAACGCCACGCGACCGCGGCACGGGTCAGGTCGTCGTCGCCGAACTTGCCGACGTTGGACGGCGACGGCAACCAGCCCTGCTGTTCCACCGACAGTTGGCTGGACGCTGCGCGCACTTGCTCGCGACCGGCTTCGGCGCCCTGGGCGACGGCTTCGTGCAAATCCGCCGGCGCCTGGAATGTGGCGCCCGGCTTCACACCGATGGCGGCGAAACGGGCCAGTTTTTCCTGCTCGCTGGCGCTCCACTGGTGCAGCGGCGCCAAGGCGTTGAAGGTGCTGAACAGCGCCTGTGCCGGCCCCTGTTTGGTGTCCGCATACGCGGGAAGCTGCAGCGCTGCCAAGGGTTCAGGCGCCGCGCCGCCGCTCACGGTGGACAGTGGTTGCAAGGCGTAGCCCTTGAGCACTTGAGCGGCGTCTTTCTGATCGGCTTCGCCCTTGACCTCGGTGCGCCCCAACAGGAACACCAGGCGGCTCGGCGAGCGAATCACACCGCTGAAACCCGATGGCATTTCACCCTTCCAGTCCGGCCCGGCGATCAGGTAGCGCCCCGCTTTATCACCCGTGGCGCGGGTGCCGATGTAGTCGAGGTTGTCGGTGCGCATGTCGACCAGTTGAAAGCTGTAGTAGCGCCCCTGCACGGCCGGCACGTCCAGCACCATCGGTTCGCTGCGCAAATCAAGCAGGGCTCGGGAATAGAAGGTGTCGTTGTTCGGCGACACCACTTTGTTGTCCTGCGGGCCGAGCAAGCGCGGTTCGCTGTAGAGCCGGTTGAACGGCAGCCTGGCGGCGATGGCGCTGAGCACTTTGTCGTGCTCGACGGTGGCGTAGGCGAACACGTAGGCCTCCCGGGCCAGTGCCTTCGCCTGGGGTTGATCGAGGGTTGCAGCGTGAACGGTACCCAGGCTTGCGCCCAGGGCAAGAGCGGATATCCAGTAGCGCACGGTAGATCTCCTTTGTGGAATCAACGATTCACCGCAAGTCCCTGTGGGAGCGGGCTTGCTCGCGAAGAGGGAGTGTCAGCTAACATAGATGTTGACTGACACACCGCTTTCGCGAGCAAGCCCGCTCCCACAAGGGGTTTGCGGTGGTTTGGCGAATGGTTACTTGGCCCAGCGCCGCAGGTCCGACGGGGTGTAGTCGTCGGTCTTGGCGGCGAAGCCCACGCGCATCGGTTCGGTCTCTTCGTTGGCCAGGCCGCCGGCGTAGTAGCGTCCGGAGATCAGGTCGTAGGAGGTTTCCAGCACGTTGTAGGTGAAGCCGTGGTCGTACTGCTGAATCGCATGCAGTTCACCGCTGCGCCACAGTTCACCGCGGCTGTCGTACTGGTCCGACTGGGCGATCTGCCAGCTGTCCTCGTCCACATAGAAGCGGCGCTTGGCGTAGATATGCCGGGCACCCGGCTTGAGGGTCGCCTCCACCACCCACACCCGATGCTTCTCGTAGCGGGCCAGGTCCTGGTTGACGTGGTTGGGCTTGATCACGGCGTCGTACTTGAGGTCGCGGCTGCCGATCTTGTAGCTGTTGTAAGGAATGAACAGCTCTTGCTTGCCCACCAGTTTCCAGTCGAAACGGTCCGGCGCGCCGTTGTAGCCGTCGACGTTGTCGGCGGTGATCAGGCCATTGCTGTAACGGGCGCTGTTGTCGTAGGCGATCATCGGCGCACGACGCACGCGACGTTGCCCCGGCAGGTATTGCCAGGCCGAACGCGGCTCGGCGACCTGGTCGATCGGCTCATGCACCAGCACCGCTTCGCCGGACAGACGCGCCGGCTCCAGGACCCGGCTCTTGAACATGAACAGCACGTTGGAGCCCGCCTCCAGGCCACTCACGGTGTCGGCGAAGTTGATCAGCGACTGGTTGCGCACATAGCTGGTGGCGCCGTTTTCACGCACCAGTGCGGCGCTGCTGATGCGCTCGTAGCTGCCGCCGCGATAACGGGTCATGTGGTTCCACATCACCTCCAGGCCTTCGGTGGG
The DNA here is from genome assembly GCF_019219205.1 of Pseudomonas sp. PDM27. NCBI lineage: Bacteria > Pseudomonadati > Pseudomonadota > Gammaproteobacteria > Pseudomonadales > Pseudomonadaceae > Pseudomonas > Pseudomonas sp. PDM27. Next base: position 80,168 of record NZ_JAHUWF010000016.1, read on the forward strand.
CAGCGGAAACGGAATGCCCCTGGCGTAGTCATGCAGACCGTTGCCACCATCGGCCATGCTGGTCTTGGCCACGTTGTCGCGGCTTGCCGCCAGCACATCCTTGGGCAGGTTGGCGCTGCGATGGGTCGGGTAGATGTTCATCTTGTAGGTGTCGGGAAAACGCTTGAACAACGCGATTTGCCCAGGGCTGAGAAACTTCTCGTACTGTGCCACATTCTTCGCCGTGACGGTGAACAAGGGCTTCTCGGCCGCATAAGGGTCGCTGTAGCCGCCCTTGCTGTCGACGGTGCCGGCGTTGCTCGCCAGGCCACCGGTCCAGGCCGGAATGCTGCCGTCGGCATTGGCTGCCATTTCCGAGCCCATGGGGGTCAGGGTCTTGCCCAGGGCCGCCGAATCGGTGCCTTTGGCCTGAGCCAGGCCGACGGTGCAGGCCAGGGCCAGCACGCACAATTGCATACGCATAACGGTTCTCCTTAGAAGTCTGCCTTGAAGCTGACGGATGCGAAATCGCGGTCGTCGAGGGTGCTGTAGTCGTTGGAACCGAAGAAGGCGTTGTAGGCCAGTTCCACGCTGTAATCGTTCATGTAGACGCCGGTCAGGCTCACGCCCAGCGCTTGCTGGCCTTCCTGGAACGGCCCTTGCGGATCGTAGGAATAACCCTCGACGTCATGTCGCCAGTTGACGGCCGGAATCAGGTTGATGCCCGGCAACACATCGCTGTATTCGAGGCTGGCGCGCAGGCGATAACCCCACGACCACTCGGTGGCAAAGCCTTTGTCGGTGCAGTACTGGTTGGTGACGCCAGAGGCCACGGTGTTGCACGGTGTGCCGTTGCGAGGAGCACTGCGGCCGAACGCGGCGTTACGGCCAAGGCGCTCGTCGCCCAGATCGTCGATGTGCACGACCCCGGCTTCACCGAACAGGCTCAGGCGCGTGGCGCCCAGCACGTTGTCGATGGCCTGGGTAGCCGAACCGGTCATCTGCCAGACACCCTTGCGTTCCCACGCATCGAACTGACTGCCATTGGTGGTGCTGAAGCCGTCCGGCAATTGCACCCAGGAGCTGCCACCCGGCCCGGAAATCACGGCGACGTTGACGTCGGGTGCGTTGATCGCCAGTGGCATGTTCGGCCGGTAGCTCAGCTCACCGGCCAGGGAAATCCCGGTGACCGGTTCGACGCCGTTGAGGCTGATGCCGTACAGGTGAATGTTTTCCGGGAAGGCCGCCGCATAACTCGGCGCCTGGGTACCACCGGGAAAGGTGCCGGGCAAGGAAGTGTTCCTGGCGTTGAGGGTGAAATACGGCAACCGCGAGTGATAGTTGATGTAGTAGATCGCCGCTTCGGCATCGTTCAGCGCCGGGATCATCTGGCGCAGGGCGAAGCCGAACTGACCGTAATCGGACGGCGACTCATTGCCCCGGGAGGTGGCGTACAAACCCGCGGCCTGCATCTGATCATCGGTCTGCACCTGGCTCAGGTACAGCGGCCCGCACCCCGGCTGAATCACGTCGCTGCTGGCGAAGAACGTGCCGCAACCGTCGAGGACACTGGGCCGCCAGTTGTACTGATAGAAACCTTCGAGGTTGGTGGTGTCGGTCAGGCCGAAGCTGAAGGACACCATCTCCACCGGCAACTGGCCTTCCTTGATTTCCACGCCGGGACGGTTGAACGCCGAGATGTCCAGCGGGTTGATCACGTTGATGCCGTTCTGGATCAACAGCGCCTCGCCCCAGGACAACACCTGGTTACCGACCTTCACGTTCAGCGGATGCTCGGCCACCTGGAAGTCTTTCCAGACGTAGGCGTCGAGGACCTGGAAGCCCTTGAACTTCGACAGGTCATCCCAGCCCGAATCGTCGAAATCCTTGAAGCGGCCATTGCCGGTTTCATAGGCGTGGTCGTACCAGTATTTGAAGCGCAGGAACGCACCCTGGCCCTGGCCATCGAGACTGAAATCGGTGAGGCCCTTGAACAGCTGCGAGATGGGATCCCCCTTCTCGAAGTTCAGCCGGTTGTCATCGGCGCTGACGCTGCTGCCATTGGCATTCACGCCCTGGGCCTGCAGGGCATTGGCGCGGGTCATCAGGCTTTTGTCGGGGTTTTGCGTCGACCAACTGCTGCCCAGGCTCAGACTGGTCTTGGTCGACAGACTCCAGTCTTCGTTGAGGTCAAAGGTGGTGGCGCAGGCCGGCCCCGTGAGTACGGCAAGAATCGCCAATGCAAGAGGTTGCGGGCGAGTATGGCCAAGCCGGTGAAGTCGTTGGCGGACTCCGGCTGTGGCCGAGCATTTTTTTATCATTATTGGGCTCCGGTCAGGTTTGCTCAGCCCGGACACGGTGCCCAACTATCGACCGCGACACGCAAGCGATGGCCGACAAAAAATAATCATCGGGGGGATCTGCGGAGCGGGTGGTATGCCGGCCTGGTTCTGATGCGTTTCCCTGTAGGAGCTGCCGCAGGCTGCGATCTTTTGATTTTGATTTTTGACAATGTCGAAGGGACGCAAGATCAAGATCAAAAGATCGCAGCCTGCGGCAGCTCCTACAGGGGGCGTGTGTTTAGCCGAAAGAGATTGGTCGGCCATAAGACCCCACCACTCAACAGGCCGAGCGTTAGCTCGCCTGCCGCTCTTGATCTTGATCCACCCGCCCCCTCGGCAGGCTGAGTGGAGGTGTTCATCCGGGGATGGGCGCGCAGCGCCGTTCGACGCAGTCGAACTCATTGCATGTAGGTCGAAGCGAAGCCGACCGGAGGGCAATGCCCTCGGATGAATGCCGGAGCGAAGGAACCCCGAGCCTCAGCGAGGGGCCGTACGTAAGGGGCGAGCGTTTTTGGTTACTTTTAAGGCGCTTGTTAAAAGTGACTCGCCGTAAGGGCGAAACCGCCAGCCGCCGTTACCGAAGAAACGGATATGTACACATTCGCAATTCAAAGCGGCGCCACGCCTTCGACAATGATGACCTCAGCCAAAGCCACCCCCTCACGATACCCCCTCGCCTCCTGATACAACGCCGAGTGATAACAAGCCACCGCCTGCTCATAGGAATCAAACTCGATCACCACACTGCGCTGCGGCGTCGCCCGACCTTCCATCGCCTCACTCCGCCCACCCCGCGCCAGAATCCGACCGCCATACAGGGCAAACGCCTGCGGCGCCCGCCGGGTGTATTGGCTGTATTGATCAGGGTCAGTGACATCCACATGAGCAATCCAGTACGCCTTCATAGTGACCTCTCGGTTTGTTTTGTATTATGGTATACCACATTACCCCTCCCACAAACACCGAGACTCCAGCATGGCCTTCAACAGCATCGAAGAAATCATCGAAGATTACCGCCTCGGCAAAATGGTCCTGCTGGTCGACGATGAAGACCGGGAAAACGAAGGCGACCTGTTGCTGGCCGCCGACTGCTGCACACCCGAGGCGATCAGCTTCATGGCCCGTGAAGCCCGTGGCCTGATCTGCCTGACCTTGACCGACGAACACTGCAAACGCCTGGGCCTGGAGCAAATGGTGCCGAGCAACGGCAGCGTGTTCAGCACCGCGTTCACGGTGTCCATCGAGGCTGCCGTCGGTGTCACCACCGGTATCTCCGCCGCCGATCGTGCCTGCACCGTGGCCGCCGCCGTCGCCGCCAATGCCGGCCCCGCCGACATCGTGCAACCGGGCCACATCTTCCCGCTGCGCGCCCGGGAAGGCGGTGTGCTGACCCGCGCCGGTCACACCGAAGCCGGTTGCGACCTGGCCCGCCTGGCCGGCCATACGCCCGCCTCGGTGATCGTCGAAGTGATGAACGACGACGGCACCATGGCCCGCCGCCCCGACCTGGAAGTGTTCGCGCGCAAGCACGGGATCAAGATCGGCACCATCGCCGACCTGATCCACTACCGCCTGAGTACCGAACACACCATCGTGCGCATCGGTGAACGTGACTTGCCGACGGTGCACGGCACCTTTCGTCTGATCACCTTCGAGGATCGCATCGAAGGCGGTGTCCACATGGCCATGGTCATGGGCGATCTGCGCCGCGATGAGCCGACGCTGGTGCGCGTGCATGTGATCGATCCGTTGCGCGACCTGGTCGGTGCCGAATACAGCGGGCCGACCAACTGGACCTTGTGGGCCGCCTTGCAGCGTGTCGCCGCCGAAGGCCACGGCGTGGTGGTGGTGCTGGCCAATCACGAATCCTCCCAGGCGCTGCTGGAACGCGTGCCGCAATTGACCCAGTCGCCCCGGCAGTTCAGCCGTTCGCAGTCGCGGATTTATTCGGAGGTGGGCACTGGCGCGCAGATCCTGCAGAACCTGGGTGTCGGCAAGCTGCGCCACCTCGGCCCGCCGTTGAAATATGCGGGCTTGACCGGGTATGACCTGGAGGTGGTGGAGAGCATTGCGTTCACCGAGTGATCCTCGGCTGAATGCAATCCCCCTGTGGGAGCGAGCCTGCTCGCGAAGAGGCCGGTACATCCAACATCTTCGTTGACTGTTACACCGCCTTCGCGAGCAGGCTCGCTCCCACAGGGGATTGCGTCACCGGGCAATAGTCAGAACCACTGAAAAACCACTTTTGGCTGATAGCCGGTACGGCAAAGTGCTTGCACAAAGCTTGGAATACCATAATATGATATTCCATAGACCGGACAGTCAGTACTGACTCGACGGACCTACTGCTCCCGATAGGCGGGCACTCGAAAGCCCCGCTCATAAACACAACAATGAGGGCGTGAAAATGGTGTTGAACAAACGTGCGACCGCGGTTCTTTTGGCGGGACTGCTGAGCGTCACCAGCCAGGCATTGCTGGCGGCTGAAAGCGTCAACTTCGTGAGTTGGGGCGGCAGCACCCAGGATGCGCAGAAGCAGGCCTGGGCCGATCCGTTCAGCAAGGCCAGCGGCATCACCGTTGTGCAGGATGGCCCGACCGACTACGGCAAGCTCAAGGCCATGGTCGAAAGCGGCAACGTGCAATGGGACGTGGTCGATGTCGAAGCCGACTTCGCCCTGCGCGCCGCCGCCGAAGGCTTGCTCGAACCCCTCGATTTCAAAGTCATCGAGCGCGACAAGATCGACCCGCGCTTCGTCAGCGATCACGGCGTCGGCTCGTTCTTCTTCTCCTTCGTCCTCGGCTACAACGAAGGCAAGCTCGGCGCCAACAAGCCTCAGGACTGGTCCGCGCTGTTCGACACCAAGACCTACCCCGGCAAACGCGCCCTCTACAAATGGCCAAGCCCTGGCGTGCTCGAACTGGCGCTGCTGGCCGACGGGGTAGCGGCGGACAAGCTCTATCCGCTGGACCTGGATCGCGCGTTCAAGAAACTCGACACCATCAAGAAAGACATCGTCTGGTGGGGCGGCGGCGCGCAGTCGCAGCAGTTGCTGGCCTCCGGTGAAGCGAGCATGGGCCAGTTCTGGAACGGCCGGATTCATGCCCTGCAGGAAGACGGCGCCCCGGTCGGCGTAAGCTGGAAACAGAACCTGGTCATGGCCGACATCCTGGTCATTCCCAAGGGTTCGAAAAACAAGGACGCGGCGATGAAGTTCCTGGCCAACGCCAGCAGCGCCAAAGGACAGGCTGACTTCTCCAACCTGACCGCCTACGCCCCGGTCAACGTCGACAGCGTGGCGCGCCTGGACTCGGCGCTGGCCCCGAACCTGCCGACCGCTTATGCAAAGGATCAGATCACTCTTGATTTCGCATACTGGGCCAAGAACGGTCCGGCCATTGCGACACGGTGGAACGAATGGCTGGTCAAATGAAAATGACGGCAACTGCGCCTCGTCCTTCCACGGCCTCCGGGAGCGCCATTGGCGCTGCCGGTTCGGCAGTCGGCCAGACCCTTGCAAAGCAGCCCTCGCCGTCGCTGAAACAGCGTTGGCGTGGCGCCAGTAACCTGGTCCCCGCCCTGCTGTTCCTCGGCCTGTTCTTTCTCGCGCCGCTGATTGGCCTGCTGCTGCGCGGCGTGCTGGAACCGGTGCCGGGCCTGGGCAACTACGAGCAACTGTTCGCCAACTCGGCCTATGCCCGGGTCCTGCTCAACACCTTCTCGGTGGCGGGCCTGGTGACGCTGTTCAGCCTGTTGCTGGGCTTCCCGCTGGCCTGGGCGATCACCCTGGTGCCGCGTGGCTGGGGGCGCTGGATCCTCAACATCGTGCTGTTGTCGATGTGGACCAGCCTGCTCGCCCGCACCTACTCCTGGCTGGTGTTGCTGCAAGCCTCCGGGGTGATCAACAAGGCGCTGATGGCCATGGGCATCATCGATCAACCGCTGGAGATGGTGCACAACCTCACCGGCGTGGTGATCGGCATGAGCTACATCATGATCCCGTTCATCGTGCTGCCGTTGCAGGCGACCATGCAGGCCATCGACCCGATGATCCTGCAGGCCGGTTCGATCTGCGGCGCCAGCCCCTGGACCAACTTCTTCCGGGTGTTCCTGCCGCTGTGCCGGCCGGGGCTGTTCTCCGGTGGCCTGATGGTGTTCGTGATGTCCCTCGGTTACTACGTGACCCCGGCACTGCTGGGCGGTGCGCAGAACATGATGCTCCCCGAGTTCATCATTCAGCAGGTGCAGTCGTTCCTCAACTGGGGCCTGGCCAGCGCTGGCGCCGCGTTGCTGATCGTGATCACGCTGGTGCTGTTCTACTTCTACCTGAAGCTCCAGCCGGAATCCCCGGTTGGCGCCAGCAACGCGAGGTAAGCCGTCATGCTCCTGACCCCAAATGCCATGAGCCGCCGGATGCGCTTCGGCCTCTATGCCACCACCGGGCTGATCGGTCTGTTCCTGCTGCTGCCGATCGTGTTCATCGTGCTGCTGTCGTTCGGTTCGTCGCAATGGCTGGTGTTCCCGCCGCCGGGCTGGACGCTGAAATGGTACGGCCAGTTCTTCTCCAACGCCGACTGGATGAACGCGGCGATGGCCAGCCTGAAGGTCGCGGTGCTGACCACGTTCTTCGCTGTCACGCTGGGCCTGCCCACCGCGTTCGCCCTGGTGCGTGGCCGCTTCCCCGGCCGGGAAATGCTCTACGGCCTGTTCACCCTGCCGATGATCGTGCCCCTGGTGATCATCGCCGTGGCGGTGTACGCGCTGTTCCTGAAACTGGGCTACACCGGGACCATGTTCGCCTTCGTGGTCAGCCATGTGATCGTGGCGTTGCCGTTCACCATCATCTCGATCATCAACTCGCTGAAGCTGTTCGATCAGTCGATCGAGGATGCGGCGGTGATCTGCGGCGCCTCGCGCCTGCAAGCGGTGTTCAAGGTGACCTTCCCGGCGATCCGTCCGGGCATGGTGGCCGGCGCCCTCTTCGCCTTCCTCGTCTCGTGGGATGAAGTGGTGCTGAGCGTGATGATGGCCAGCCCGACCCTGCAAACCCTTCCCGTGAAAATGTGGACCACCCTGCGCCAGGACCTGACGCCCGTGATCGCCGTCGCCTCGACGCTGCTGATCGGCCTCTCGGTATTGGTCATGGTGATCGCCGCCGCTCTGCGCCGGCGCAACGAAATCAGCGCTTGAGCGCCAGGAGTACGACATGAGTGCAGTGATCAAAGATTCCGCGCAGCAAAATGACAAACCCCTGGTCAGCCTGCGTAACCTGAACAAGCACTACGGCGACTTCGCCGCCGTGGACAACATCTCGCTGGACATCAAGGACGGTGAATTCCTCACCTTCCTCGGCTCCAGCGGCTCGGGCAAAAGCACCACGCTGTCGATGCTCGCCGGATTCGAAACGCCGAGCAGCGGCGAGATCCTGGTCAACGACCAGTCGCTGGTGAACGTGCCGCCGCACAAACGCGACATCGGCATGGTGTTCCAGCGTTATTCGTTGTTCCCGCACCTGTCCGTGCGCGACAACATCGCCTTCCCGCTGGCCATTCGCAAACTGGCCACGGCCGAACGCGAACGCCGGGTCGATGCGATGCTCAAGCTGGTGCAGCTTGAGCAATTCGCCCATCGCCGCCCTTCGCAACTCTCTGGCGGTCAGCAACAACGCGTCGCCATCGCCCGCGCACTGGTTTACGAACCACGCATTTTGCTGATGGACGAACCCCTCGGCGCGCTGGACAAGAAACTGCGCGAAGACTTGCAGGATGAACTGCGCCAGCTGCATCGGCGCCTGGGCATCACCATCGTCTACGTGACCCATGATCAGGAAGAAGCCATGCGCCTGTCCCAGCGCATCGCGATCTTCAGCCACGGCAAGATCGTTGGCCTGGGCAGCGGCTATGACCTGTACCAGAACCCGCCGAACGCCTTTGTCGCCTCGTTTCTGGGCAACTCCAACTTCCTCAAGCTCAAGGCCCAGGGTAATGCGGTGGCGACCTTCGAGGGGCAACCGCTGTCGATCCGTCTCACCGCCAGCCTGCAAACCGACCAGGACGTACTGCTGATGGTGCGCCCGGAAAAAGCCCTGGCCCTGAGCAATGAACAAGCCCTCGCCGAACCGCTGGCCGCCGGCTGGAACGAAGTCTCGGCCAAGGTCGTGGAAGTGCTGTTCCTCGGCGAAAGCCAGACCTGCAGCGTGATCACCGCTGGCGGCACCTCGATGACGGTCAAGGCTCTGTCCGCCGCCGGCATGCCGCTCAAGACGGGCGACCCGGTGCGGGTGCGTTGGGCCACCGCCGACGCCTGCGTCTACACCGAATGGGCCGAAAGCGACCTGAACAAGGCTGCCGGCGCTCACTGATCCATTGGCCTGCGCGCGCGGGCCACTATAATGAGTCACCCTCGGGCCACCACAACGTCGGGTTGTGGTGGCCTTTTTTCTGTCGCCTGTAAGATAAATTGGACAACGGATTCCTAAAATCCCGGTTTAATGCTAAATAGTGCTCAGTATTTTTAACACCCGACCCTGTCGTGCCACACAGTGCAACGAGAATAACGATATGAAAGTCCATTTCGAGAAAAGTGAAGTGTTTGGGACCCTCCACCTGCAAGCGGCGGTGGCAGCATGATCGAAGTCACCGAAGTTTCCATTGCCGAGCTGCGCGCCGCGCTCGAATCCGGCCAGACCACCTCGGTTGAACTGGTCCAGGCCTATCTCGCGCGGATCGATGCCTATGACGGCCCCGAGACGCCCACGGCACTGAACGCAGTGGTGGTGCGCAACCCCGAGGCCCTCGCCGAAGCGCAGGCCGCCGACGCCCGTCGCGCCAAGGGCCAGACGCTGGGTCCGCTGGACGGCATCCCTTACACCGCCAAGGACAGTTATCTGGTCAAGGGCCTCACCGCCGCTTCCGGCAGCCCGGCCTTCAAGGACCTGGTTGCCTATCGCGATGCGTTCACCATCGAACGCCTGCGTGCCGCCGGGGCGATCTGCCTGGGCAAGACCAACATGCCGCCAATGGCCAACGGCGGGATGCAGCGCGGCGTCTACGGCCGCGCCGAGAGCCCGTACAACGCCGGCTACCTCACCGCCCCTTTTGCCTCCGGTTCGTCGAACGGTGCCGGCACGGCCACCGCGGCCAGTTTCGCCGCTTTCGGTCTGGCGGAAGAAACCTGGTCGAGTGGTCGCGGCCCGGCTTCGAACAACGGTTTGTGCGCCTACACCCCGTCGCGCGGCGTGATCTCGGTACGCGGCAACTGGCCGCTGACCCCGACCATGGACGTGGTCGTGCCGTTTGCCCGGACCATGGCCGACCTGCTCGAAGTGCTCGACGTGGTGGTGGCCGATGACCCGGACACTCGCGGTGACCTGTGGCGCTTGCAGCCTTGGGTGCCCATTCCGAAATCGTCCGAGGTACGCCCGCAATCCTATGCCGCGCTGGCGGCGAACAGCGAAGCGCTCAAAGGCAAGAAGTTCGGCATTCCGCGCATGTACATCAATGCCGACCCTGAAGCCGGCACTTCCGAAGCACCGGGCATCGGTGGCCCGACCGGCCAACGCATCATTACCCGTCCGTCGGTGATCGGTCTGTGGGAACAGGCGCGCAAGGCCCTCGAAGACGCCGGTGCGCAAGTGATCGACGTGGACTTCCCGCTGGTCTCCAATTGCGAAGGCGATCGTCCTGGCGCGCCAACCGTGTTCAATCGCGGCATCGTCTCCAAGGAATTCCTGCACCATGAACTGTGGGACCTGACCGCCTGGGCGTTCGATGACTTCCTGCAGGCCAACGGCGATCCGAAATTGAATCGCCTGGCCGATGTCGACGGCCCGCAGATCTTCCCTCACGACCCGGGCACCCTGCCCAACCGCGAGGGCGACCTGGTCGCCGGCATGGACGAATACGTGCGCATGGCCGAGCGCGGCATCACGCCGTGGGACCAGATCAGCACAGTGCCCGACGGCCTGCGCGGGCTTGAGAAGACCCGCAAGCTCGATCTCGAAGACTGGATGGATCGCCTGGGCCTCGACGCGGTGCTGTTCCCGACAGTCGCCGATGTAGCGCCGGCGAATGCCGATGTCGATCCGCAGTCGGCGGATATCGCCTGGAGCAACGGTATATGGGTCGCCAACGGCAACCTCGCCATCCGTCACCTCGGCGTGCCAACCGTCACCGTGCCAATGGGCGTGATGCCGGACATCGGCATGCCGGTCGGCCTGACCTTCGCCGGGCGCGCCTATGACGACTCGTCGCTGCTGCACCTGGCATCGGCGTTCGAGTCCACCGGCAGCAAACGCATGATCCCGCCGCGCACCCCGCCATTGGCGGCTGACCAGCGCTAATGCAGGCGCTGGCTTAGCAAGCTCGCTCCTACAGACGCGGTCTCCTGTAGGAGCGAGCTTGCTCGCGATGGTCGTCAACGAAAACGCGTGTGAACTGGATGAACGCGGTCCTTTGTAGGAGCTGGCCTGCCAGCGATGGTCGTTAACGATAACGCGTGTGAACTGGATAAACGCGGTCCTTTGTAGGAGCTGGCCTGCCAGCGATGGTCGTTAACGATAACGCGTGTGAACTGGATGAACGCGGCGCACTTGAATCCATCGCCAGCAGGCTGGCTCCTACAGGTTCCCGGGAGTTTCAGGGATCGACCTGAGCCATCAGTTCCGGAATCGATTCCGGCCGATTGGCAAAACGCTGCGCCAGCACCGCACAGACCATCAGTTGAATCTGGTGGAACAGCATCAACGGCAGGATCAGCACGCCAATGGTGCTACCGGCAAACAACACCTGCGCCATCGGCACACCGGTCGCCAGGCTTTTCTTCGAGCCGCAGAAGAGAATGGTGATGCGGTCTTCCTGATTGAAGCCGAACGCCTTGCCCAGTACGGTCGAGGCCACCAACACCAGCGCCAGGACCACGCAGCACGCCACCACCAGCCCGACCAGGTCCAGCAACGGAATCTGGTGCCAGAGGCCTTCGATCACCGCTTCGCTGAACGCGCCGTAGACCACCAGCAAAATCGAACCCTGATCGACGAACTTCAGCCAACTCTTGTTGCGCCCCACCCAGTTGCCGATCCAGCGTCGCGCGATCTGCCCGGCAATGAACGGCAGCAGCAACTGCACGCTGATCTTGAGGATGGCGTCGAGGGTCGATGAACCTTCGCCGTGCACATTGAGCAGCAGGGTCACCAGCAAGGGCGTGAGGAAAATCCCGAACAGGCTGGACGCCGCCGCGCTGCAGATCGCCGCCGGGATGTTGCCCCGCGCCAGCGAAGTAAAGGCAATCGCCGACTGCACCGTGGCGGGCAGCGCACACAGGTACAGCATGCCCATATACAGGTCGTTGCCGATCAACGGCGACAGCAGCGGCTTGAGCGCCAGGCCGAGCAGCGGGAACAGCACGAAGGTCAGGCTGAACACCAGCAAATGCAGGCGCCAGTGCCCGGCACCGGCAATGATCGACTCGCGGGACAGCTTGGCGCCATGCAGGAAAAACAGCAGCGCGATGGCGATGTTGGTCAGCCAGCCAAAACCGACCGCGACCTGGCCGCTGGCAGGCAGCAGGCTGGCGAGCGCGACCACGCCGATCAGGGTCAGGGTGAAGTTGTCGGGTAACAAACGGGGGCGAGTCATGGGTTGATCATCCGGGGGTTGCCAGTACGTGAAAGCGACTCTAACGTGACTGGATATTACCGACTAACGCCGATGAGCCCACCGATGCCGCCTAAAGGACATGACAAAAGTATCCGGCGCAGTATTCCCGGGCTGTCCAGCCTGCCAAGGCCGCTCTACGGCCGTACCGAATCGCTGCCCAATCGCGCCCTGACCCGGCGCCACAGCCACCCGTGGGTGCAGCTGTCCTATGCGATCCAGGGCGTGCTCGAAATCCAGACCGGCGTCGGGCGCTTCGTCGCCCCGCCGGAGCGTGCGGTGTGGATTCCGGCGGGCATGCCGCACCGGGTGTTCAGTTCGCCGCGCACGGAAATGCGCAGCCTGTACATCGATTGCAGCGTCTCGACCTGGGCGCCGCCGGGCTGTCATGTGTTGGCGGTCAGCGATCTGTTGCGCGAGTTGATCCGTGCCTTCAGTCAGATTCCGGTGGAATACGATCAGGACGGAGCGCACGGCCGGTTGGCCCAGGTGATTCTCGATCAGTTGGCTGAGGCACCCCAGATCGACCTGATGCTGCCGCTGCCCCAGGACAGCCGATTGCGGCAAATCGCGCAAAGCCTGGAGTCGCACCCCGAGCAACAAACCACCCTCAGTCACTGGAGCGAGCAATTCGGCGTCACCGAGAAAACCCTCAGTCGTCTGTTCCTGCGCGACACCGGCCTGACCTTTCGCGCCTGGCGCCAGCGCTTGCGCCTGCTCGGCGCCCTGACACCCCTGGAACAGGGCGAGCGAGTGACCGATGTGGCGTTGGCTTGCGGCTATGACTCGACGTCGGCGTTTATCGCGGCGTTTCGTCAGCAGTTTGGTGAAACACCCGGGGAGTTTTTTCGCTAGGCCTGCACCGTACATCCTGTGGGAGCGAGCATGGGATTTGTGCTCGACATCAATCAAATGTGGGAGCGGGCTTGCTCGCGAAAGCGGAGTGTCAGTCGACACATGCTTGACTGACACTCCGCTTTCGCGAGCAAGCCCGCTCCCACAATGGATGTTCGTCGCCCGCAGGATGTGTGTTCGACGCCTGCAAGGATCTCGGGGTTACTGATCGGACTTGATGCTGGTCCACACCCGCGTGCGCACCCGCTCGAGCTTTTGCGGCAATGGCTGCACGACGTACAGCGTCTTCAATGCCTCGCTGGTCGGTGTCAGGTTCGGGTTGCCGGTGATGTCCTTGTTGATCAGCGCCAGCGAATCCTTGTTGGCATTCGGGTAGCCGAGGAAGTCGCTGATCGGCGCGATGACTTTCGGGTCCAGCAGGTTGTTGAGGAACTCATGGGCCTCGGCGACATTCTTTGCGCTTTTCGGGATGGCGAAGGTGTCGAACCAGATCGGCGCACCCTCTTTCGGCAGGCGCCAGTCGACGACCACACCGTTACCCGCCTCTTTGGCGCGGTTGCCGAACTGATAGAAGCTGCCGGAGTAACCGATGGCCACGCAGATATCGCCGTTGGCGATGTCAGTCATGTACTTGGCGGAGTTGAAATAGGTGACGTAAGGACGGACCTTGAGCATCAGCGCCTTGGCTTTTTCGTAGTCATCCGGGTTCTGGCTGTTCGGGTCCAGCCCCAGGTAATGCAGGGCCAGCGGCAGGATCTCCGACGGCGAGTCGAGCATCGCGACGCCACAGGCCTTGAGCTTCTCCATGTTCTCGGGCTTGAACACCAGGTCCCAGCTGTCCACCGGCGCATTCTCGCCCAGCGCCGCCTTGACCTTGGCCGGGTTGAAACCGATCAGCACGGTGCCGTACATGTAGGGCACGCCGTACTGGTTGCCCGGGTCGTTCTTGTCCAGCAGCTTGAGCAACGCCGGGTCCTGGTGCGACCAGTTCGGCAGTTTGGACTTGTCGAGTTTCTGGAACACGCCCGCCTTGATCTGGGTTTCGATGAACTGGTTGGAGGGCACCACCAGGTCGTAGCCCGAGTTGCCGGTGAGCAGCTTGGCTTCCAGGGACTCATTGGTGTCGAAGGTGTCCCAGGTCACCTTGATCCCGGTGTCCCTGGCAAAATCCTTGGGTACGGACGGCAGGATGTAGTCCGCCCAGTTGTACACCCGCAATTCGCGCGGTTCGGCGTGCACCGCGCTGGCCAGCAGCGACAGTCCGCAAACGGTGGCACCCATTATGCGTTTCATTGAGTCCATGGATCATTTCCCCAAGTGTGGCGTGAGTTCGATGGTTTTTATGTTCTGTACACGGCAGCGGCCTTGAAAATTGCCAAGGGCAAGGAAGTCAAGCGTATGGTTGTGATTCTTGCCGAGGGCGTGGCCGGTTCACAGCGTGAGTCAGGCCAAAAGGAGATCGAAACGGCCAAAATACCTGTCCGCATTGATCAGCGATGCGACAGTGCGGCGGCCAGCCCATGAATCGATTTTTCTGTGGGAGCGGGCTTGCTCGCGAAGAGGCCGGCACATTCAGTATCGATGTGATCTGACACACCGCCATCGCGGGCAAGCCCGCTCCCACAGGGTTTGCGCGGTCCTTGTGGGAGCGGGCTTGCTCGCGAAGAGGCCAGCACATTCAATACCAATGTCGCCTGACACACCGCCTTCGCGAGCAAGCCCGCTCCCACAGGGGACTGTGGTGTGATTACAGCAGCGACAAGGTGTAATTGATGATGAACCGGCTCTGGTCCACATTGCGGCCGGCATCGGTGTTCGATTTGGCATTACGCAGTGTGAACCCTACCCCCTTGAACGTGCCCGACTGCAACACGTAGTCCAGGGTCATGTCGCGCTCCCATTCGGACTGATCGCTGGCGTTTTGCGCCTTGATGTCCGTGCCCTTCAGATACGCGATCGAGGCTTTCAGGCCCGGCACGCCCATGGGCGCGAAGTCGTAGGTGTATTGCCCGAAGTTCGTCTGCTCTCCGGCGCGGGCAAAGTTCTGGATCATCTTGTCGGTGGGCAGGTAGACACTGCCGCCGCCCGCCCCTTTGTCCACCAGGCTGCCCTGGTTGGGCTGGACGAAGTTGCTGCCGTCGCCCACCCGTTGATGACCCACCGACACCGCGTGCCCGCCATGGGTGTAGGTGAGCATCGCCACCCAGGTGCTGTTGTCGATTTCACCGTCGTTGTCGTCGGTGTAACCGGATACCCGATAACCTTGCGCGCGGCCGGAGGCTGAGCTGTTGGCACCGCTGGACGTGGTGTGGAAGTAGCGCAGGTCGGTGGTCAGTGAGCTGGCGCTGTCGATGGACAGAATGTGCGTCAGGCCGAGAAAGCTCTGGTTGTAGAAATCCTCCAGCTGCGCGAAGTAATACTGCGTCTTCAGGGATTTGCTGAGGTTGTAGTCAGCGCCGGCGTAGTAGAACTTGTTGCTGTCCTGGGTGCTGCCGGCGACCGACAAGCCTGTACGGTCGGTCGAGGCACGCCCGACCGCGTGCTCGAGCACACCGCTGGTCAGCGTCAGGCCATCGATGTCGTTCGAGGTGACCTGCGCACCGGTAAACGATTGCGGCAACACACGCGCATCGTTGGCCAGCAGGATTGGCAACTTCGGCAGCAAGGTGCCGTAGCGAAATTCAGTCCTCGCCAGGCGCATCTTCGCCGTAGGACCGAAGCTGCTCCAGGTGTCGGCCGCGCCGTCGCCGTCGGAAGGAATCATGCCGCTACCGACGTGGCGCCCCGCTCCGCTGTCCAGCGTGATGCCGAGCAACGCCTGGGCATCGAGCCCGAACCCTACCGTGCCCTGGGTAAACCCGGATTCATAGCGCAACACGAAGCCCTGGGCTGACTCTTCGGTTTTCGAAGGCTGTGCTGCGCCATCGCGATTGTCGCTGTTGAAGTACAGGGTGCGCATCGACAGGCTGGCCTTGCTGTCTTCGAGAAAACCATGGGCGGCGGAATCGGCGGCCTGTGCACACAGCGAACCGGTGGCCAACAGGACTGCGGTGGGAATCGCGCGTTTGAACATAGGGTGCTCCTGGGTGTTTCTTATCGTTATTTGAAGGTTTCACCGCCAGGCAGGACCCGATTGCCGCCCACGCAACAGCGCTCAACACGAGCGCGACAACAGGCGCGTTCGATGAGTGATGTGAATCGTTCGAGGTGAGGGGTTACTGACTGGCTTGTGAAACTCTTAAAACATTTCGGCAGGCTATTATCAAACGCGGTGAAAGTAGTTTTCGTAGAGGGATACGGCTTGTCGCGCAGGGGTATGGACGATCACTGTTTTTGAATATCGCTGCGTCGGATTTTCATCATACTGACCTCATCGGCAGTGTTCGCTGGCTGCCTGTGTGTCACCCAAGGAGCAATGCCCATGAACGATCGGATAGAGCTGTTCGGCGCCAATACCGGCAACAGTCTGCGGGCCGCGATCGCCCTCGAAGAGTCGGGCATCGCCTACACGGCACGCAAGCTCGACCTGTATGCACAGGAGCACCGCGGGCCGGACTTCCTGGCGCTCAACCCGGCCGGGAAAGTACCGACCCTGATCGATCACGGGACGACGCCGACGCTGGTCATCAACCAGTCCAACGCCATCATCCAGTACGCCGACTCCATTGCCCCCGGAAAGCTGGCACCGGCGCAGCCGGGACCTGTGCGCACCCGGGTGATCGACCGCTATTTCTTTTTCGTGACCGATGTCATCGCCCCCAGCCATGCCGCGTTTTTCCTGCACCAGGCAGGCCAGGACAAAGCGGCGGCGATCATCGATCTGCGGGTGATCGAACAACTGACCTACTCGGAAAGTTATTTGACCGGCGAATTCATGGCGGGCGAACAGTTTTCCATGGCCGATATTTCGGCGTTCACCATTGCCATGGCATTCCGTGACCGGCTGGACTGGAAGCTGCTTCCACAGCTATCGCGCTGGTTCGACACGGTCGAAGCCAGGCCGGCGGTACAACGTGGCCTGAATGTGTTCAAGCATTCCTGAGCAATCAGCGAACACAAAAATGCCCGACACGCCGCCGTCATTGTGGGAGCGAGCTTGCTCCGGGCGGCGTTCCGACGATGGACTTAAGAGCGCTGCGTTTAGTCAGTAACCACGCGGCATCGTTAACGACCATCGCGAGCAAGCTCGCTCCCACAGTGACGACGACGCGCCGGGCATTTTTATACGAACACCAAACGATTTTGCCTCAGTCGGTGTAGCCGAACCTCACCGCACGGCTTTCCTGTGCCTGGCTGCGCGTAGCGAGGCAGTAATACAACGGGCATGTCACCACCAGACCCACCAGCCACGACAGGTCCGCGCCGTCTACCAGATTGGCGTAGGGTCCGACATACAGTGAAGTGTTGGCGAATGGCAACTGCACGATGATGCCGATGAAGTAGGCGATGATCGCGTGCAGGTTGAAACGCCCGTAGATGCCGCCATCCGCGCGGAAGATCGAGGCGATGTCGTAGCGGCGACGCTTGATCAGGTAGAAGTCGATCAGGTTGATCGACGCCCAGGGCACCAGCACCAGCAACAGCGCCAGAATCAGGCCGATGAACTGCGAAATGAAGTTCGCCGAGGCACCCAGCGCCACCACGCAGCAACCCGCCAGGATGATGCCCGACAACACCACGCGGACCTTGATGCTCGGCGTCCACTGGCTGGCGAAGGTCTGGATCGAGGTGATGATCGACAGCACCGCGCCATACAGATTCAGGGCGTTGTGGCTGATGATGTTGAGCAGGAACAGCACCATCAGGATCGGCCCCAGCCAACCGGTGGACTGCTTGACCGCCGCCATCGCCTCGGTGCCTTCGGGCGTCGCCAGTACCGCCACGGCACCGAAGGTGAACGACAGGATCGTGCCCAGGGTCGCCCCCAGGTAAGTGGCGAAGAACGGCCGGGTGATGCCGATGTCCGCCGGCAGGTAGCGCGAGTAGTCCGACACATACGGCGAGAAGCTGATCTGCCAGATGATGCCCAGCGAGACCGTGGCCAGCCAGCCCGACAGGTTGAACCCGCCGCGAGTGAAGAAGTCCGCCGGCAGGTCATGGGCGAAAATGTAGAGGAAACCGGCGAGCAACGCGCTGCCCATGACCCAGGTGCCGATGCGGTTGAGGGTGTGGATGAAGCGATAACCGATCACCCCGATGGCCGTGGCGCTGAGGGCGCCGATCAGAATGCTCGCCGGCACCGGAACCGACGGCGCAATGCCGACGATCGATTTGCCTGCCAGCACGATGTTGGAAATGAAGAAACCGATGTAGATCAACGCGGCGAAGAACACGATCAGCAGTGCGCCGTAGCGGCCGAACTGACCACGACTCTGGACCATCTGCGGAATGCCCATGCACGGCCCCTGGGCCGACGCCAGCGCAATCACCACACCGCCGACCATGTGCCCGAGGGCAATCGCCAGCAGGCCCCAGAACAGATTGAGGTGGAACACCTGGACCACCATGGCGCCGGTGACGATGGGCAGTGGCGCGATGTTGGTGCTGAACCACAGGGTGAAAAGATCGCGGGCCTTCCCATGGCGCTCTGCGAGTGGAACGTAGTCGACCGTGTGGTTCTCGATCAACGGATCTTGCCGGGACATCTGGGACATGTGCATGAACTCGAGTTTGTCTGTTCTTATCTTTGTATGAAGCCAAACCGGGGGGACTCTCTGGCCGCCCCTCAGATGAGAACCATATTATGGTATTCCAAACTTTAAACAAGACTGATCCGGTCTTTGAACAAGCCTCTGAGCCGGTATCCTGCCCGATTCACGCCCACATTTGTTAGCCAATAGCCCCGTAATCATTGGCTTTGCGACGAAAGCCGTACGTTTATCGGTTCACTCAAAAAGACCTTGCAATCGATGTATTACGGTATACCATCAGACCTACAAACACATAAAAACGCGTCACACCACCCGAGGACCGTCCAATGATCGATGCCGCCATCTACAAACAAGTCATGGGCTCGTTCCCGTCCGGAGTGACCGTGATCACTACGCTCGATGAAGATGGGCAAATCGTCGGCCTGACCGCCAGCGCCTTCAGCTCGCTGTCGATGGACCCGGCGCTGGTGCTGTTCTGCCCCAACTACAGCTCCGATTCCTACCCGGTCCTGATCAGGAACAAACGTTTTGCGATCCACGTGCTGTCCGGCGGCCAGCAAAGCGAAGCCTATGCCTTCGCGCGCAAAGGCAAGGACAAGGCCCAGGGGATCGAGTGGACGCTCAGCGAGTTGGGTAACCCGATCCTGGCCAACGCCACGGCGGTCATCGAATGCGAGTTGTGGCGCGAATATGAAGGCGGCGACCACGCCATCATGGTCGGCGCGGTGAAGAACCTGATCGTGCCCCAGCAGAGCAGCGGGCCACTGGTGTATTGCCACGGCAAGATGGGTGCCCTGCCTGTTCTGGCCTGATCCCTCTGATATCACCGCATCCCCCTGTGGGAGCGGGCTTGCTCGCGAAGACGGAGTGTCAGTCAACACATATGCCGCCTGGAAGTTCGCTTTCGCGAGCAAGCCCGCTCCCACACTGCTTAGCGTTAGCCGCGAAGAGAAGTCATTTGCGGAAATTATGTATTATGGTATACCAATAACCATCAGGCCCGCAGTCGACAGGCCAACAACAAAAGATCCGAGGTAAGCGTCATGAAGTTTTCCCTGTTCGTACACATGGAACGTTGGGACGAAAGCGTCAGCCACCGCCAGTTGTTCGAAGACCTGACCGAACTGACGCTGATGGCCGAAGCCGGTGGATTCAGCACCGTGTGGATCGGCGAACACCACGCCATGGAGTACACCATTTCGCCGAGCCCGATGCCGTTGCTGGCTTATCTGGCGGGCAAGACCACCACCATTCACCTCGGTGCCGGCACCATCATCGCGCCGTTCTGGCATCCGCTGCGGGTGGCCGGTGAATGCGCGTTGCTCGACGTGATCAGCAATGGCCGCATGGAAGTCGGCCTGGCCCGTGGCGCCTACCAGATCGAGTTCGACCGCATGGCCGGCGGCATGCCAGCCTCCTCCGGCGGCCAGGCGTTACGGGAAATGGTTCCGGTGGTGCGAGCCTTGTGGAACGGTGACTACGCCCACGACGGCGACATCTGGAAATTCCCGACCTCCACCAGCGTGCCCAAGCCGATCCAGCAACCGAACCCGCCGATGTGGATCGCCGCCCGCGACCCGGACTCGCACAACTTCGCGGTGGCCAACGGCTGCAACGTCATGGTCACGCCGCTGATGAAAGGCGACGAGGAAGTCCTCGACCTGAAGAACAAATTCCAGGCCGCCCTGGACAACAACCCTGGCGTGGCGCGCCCGCAACTGATGGTGCTGCGACACACCCACGTGCACACCGCCGACGATCCGCAGGGCTGGGAAGTCGGGGCCAAGGCGATCTCGAAGTTCTATCGCACCTTCGATGCCTGGTTCGGCAACAAGACCACCCCGGTCAACGGTTTCCTCGCGCCGAGTCCGGAAGAGAAATTCGCCGGTCGCCCCGAGTTCGAACTCGAGAGCCTGCACAAGACCGCCATGATCGGCACCCCGGAAGAAATCATTCCGCGCATCAAGTACTACCAGGAACTGGGTGTAGACGAGTTCAGCTTCTGGTGCGATAACAGCCTGCCCCACGCGGAGAAGAAAAAATCCCTGGAGCTGTTTATCAAGCATGTGGTGCCAGCGTTTCGCTGATTACGCCGCCCTGCGACATCAACTGTAGGAGCGAGCTTGCTCGCGATGGACGCCAACGATAACGCGGGCCATCTGAATGAACGCGTTGTCCAGAGTTTTTCGCGAGCAAGCTCGCTCCTACAGGGGGTCGATTTCCATGTTCACTGATCGCCTCCCATCACTCGCCCTCCCCTCCGGCGCCGCGCGGGCTTACCTGCGCGGTGAATGGACCGCTTCGCACCTGCATTTCAAGCGTCTGCGCGCCAGCGTTTCGGCCAAGCAGAACGGCTTCTGGCAAATAGTTCACTGAGCCCACCCGAACAGCCAATCACGCACCCCGCGTCTCGCCATGGCATGGCGCGTGCGGTGTCTTATATTCGCCTTTGATCAGGTTTGCCCAATGAACAATAACAACGCGCTGTTGATCATCGACATGCAGCAGGAGGACGGCTTCGTCCTGAAGAACTTCGACAGGGTGGTCGCCCATACCGCCGCCCTCCTCGACACCGCCCGCCATCAGCGGATGCCTGTCATCTATACCCGCCACATCAATCAGGCCGACGGCAGTGATCTGCCCCACGGTGAACCCCTGGCCGCCGACGGTGGCCCCGGCAGCTACCGCGCCGGCACCTGGCAAGTGGAAATCATCGAGTCGCTGACGCCGCAGCCCGGTGAATGGATCATCGACAAGGGCCGTTACAGTGCCTTTCACCGCACCGACCTCGATGCCCGACTCAGGGCCATGGAGGTCGACACGCTGATCATCTGCGGTGTGTTGACCGACGTCTGCGTGCTGACCAGCGTGTTCGATGCCTTCGCCCTGGGCTATCGCGTACGCCTGGTCAGCGATGCCTGCACCACGACCACCGAGGCCGGGCATTATTCGGCCTTGCTGATCATGGCCAACTGGGTCTACTCACTGGAAATCCTCACCACGACCGAATGCCTGCGCGCCCTGGAACAGCGCGACTACCTGAGCCTGATCCCCGAGCGTCCGGACCTGTTTGCCCACCAGCCCCATGAGCTTCCCGGCACCATCGCCCGTCTGCAATCCCGTCTCGTCCGGACTCAGGAGTGATCGCCATGCAAGTCGAAAAAAGAAGCATCGATTTCATCCCCGAAACCGAACGCCACGGCAAACCGGGGTCGCTGTTCTATATCTGGTTCGGCGCCAACATGAACATCACCACCATCGCCTCCGGCGTGTTGCCGGTGGTGATGGGGCTCAACCTGTTCTGGAGTGCGCTGGCGATCATCGTCGGCTCGTTGCTGGGGGCGATTTTCATGGCCTCCCACTCGGCCCAGGGACCGAAGCTGGGCATTCCGCAGATGATCCAGAGCCGGGCACAATTCGGCGTGCTGGGGGCGGTGTTGCCGCTGCTGTTTGTGATGCTGATTTACCTGGGCTTCTTCGTCAGCAACACCTTGCTCGCGGCCCAGGCGCTGGAGTCCGTCAGCCCGCTGCCGATGTCCGGCAACATCTACCTGATCGGCGCGTTGTGCTTCGTCGTCGCCCTCTATGGCTATCGATTGATTCACCGTTTGCAGAAGCTGCTGTCGATTCTGTCGCTGGTGGTGTTCATGGCCGCCACGGTGCTCGCCTTGCAGTTGCCGATCCCGGCCGAACAATGGCTGCCGACCGGCTTTTCGTTGTCGAAGTTCCTGGTGGCGGTGAGCATCGCCGTGACCTGGCAACTGTCCTACGCACCTTACGTCGCCGACTACTCGCGCTACCTGCCGAGTAATACGCCGACCGCCCAGGTGTTCTGGTACAGCTACGCCGGCACGGTCAGCGGTGGCGCGTGGATGATGATTCTCGGGGCGATCCTGAGCGTCGGCATCGGCGACTTTTCCAGCAACGTCGGCGGGCATGTCGCCGGTTTGTTCGGCACTGGCGCGGTGCTGCTGTTCGCCTTCATCGTCTATGGCCAGGTGTCGATCAACGTGTTCAACCTGTACGGCGCGTTCATGTCGACCATCACCGTGATCGAGCCATTCGCCCGACTCAAGGTGACGCCGCGGGTGCGCGGTATGTTCATGCTGCTGATCAGCCTGGTGGCCACGGCCCTGTGCACCATCAGTCAGGACGACTTCATCAACTTCTTCCTGAACTTCATCTTCTTCATGAGCTACTTCCTGATCCCGTGGACGGCGATCAATCTGGTGGACTACTACTGCCTGCGCAAAGGGCAGTACCGGATTGACGACATCTTCGACCTGAACGGAATCTACGGGCGGGTCAACCGGATTGCCTGCGGCAGTTTCCTGCTGGCGATCGCCCTGGAAATTCCGTTCATGAACACCACGCTGTACGTCGGCCCGGTGGCCACGGCGCTGGACGGGGTGGATCTGGCGTGGGTGGTCGGGTTGCTGGTGCCGGCGGTGAGTTACTACTGGCTGATGAAAATGACCGCGCGCGTCAGCGTACCTGCATAGTCATCAGCCTTTGACGGCAAAAAGATCGCAGCCTGCGGCAGCTCCTACAAGGGCAAGACGTACACCCCTGTAGGAGCTGCCGCAGGCTGCGATCTTTTGATTTTCAACGGCCAACCAAACTCCAGGCAAAAAAAATCCCGGGCAGCTGATGGACGCCCGGGACTTAAAAATGCATAAACCGTGGTGGTGAACGCGGCGCGGATATTACGGAATATTTCGGCCTGTAACAAGATATTTTTATTCACTATCCAGTTACTAAACGCTCTAAGCCCTTATATATCCACATATTTTCTAAGGGCGACTACAAGAACCAGCGATACTCACGCGCGCTGATGTCATGCAGAAATGCCAGATGATCCTGGCGTTTGTTTTCGCAATAGACGTCCACGAACTCCGCCCCCAAGCCTTCGCGCACGGCTGAATGATGTTGCATGGACTGTACCGCTTCGAGCATTTCCAACGGGAAATCGACGCCACTGCTGCGGTCTTCGTTGAGCGGTGCAATCGGCTCGCGCTCCCCTTCCAGGCCCTGCTCCAACCCCACCAGGATCGCCGCCAACGCCAGATACGGGTTGGCATCGGCGCCCGCCAGGCGATGTTCGATGCGCAGGTTCTTGACGTCCGACTCCGGAATACGCAAGCACGCATCGCGGTCCTCGAAGCCCCAACTGGCGCGGGACGCAACGTTCACCGTGCCACTCAAGCGACGCATGGCATTGTGGTTCGGGGCAAAGATCGGCATGCAGTGCGGCAACACCTCCAGGCAACCAGCCACGGCATGGCGCAGCGCCCGCTGACCGTTCGCCGCCAGCAGGTTGTTGCCGGCCTGGTCATACAGGCTGACGTGCACGTGCATGCCGCTGCCGGGGTGTTGCAGGTAAGGTTTGGCCATGAAACTGGCGCGCAGGTTGTGCTTGAGCGCCACGCCCCGTGTGCTGCGGCAGAACAGCGCGGCCCAGTCGGCGGCACGCAGGCCGTCATCGCAATGGCCGAAATTGATTTCGAACTGGCCCGGGCCGAGTTCGGCGGTGATCACCGTGGCATCGATGCCTTGGGCCCGCGCGGTCTCGACCATTTCATCGAGCACCGGGGCGAAGCGCGACAAGCGTTCGATGTGCATGTTCGGCTGATCGTCGGCGTCGCCGGTCAGCTCATCACGGGGGAACTGCGGCAGGCCGTCCTTCAAGCGGCTGTCGAACAGGTAGAACTCCAGCTCGAAGGCCACCACCGGGAAAATCCCTTTACGGTGCAGGCGGTTCAGCACCTGCGCCAACACTTCACGGGGTTCGAATTCGATGGGTTTTTCCGTGCCGTCGGAGGTGATCAGCATCTGGCCCAGAGGCTGCTTTTCCCAAGTCACCAGCTTCAAGGTGCCAGGCACCAAACGCCGCAACGCATCCGGGTCGCCATCGTTGAAGCAGTAGTCACCAATCTTGAACAGCCCGCCCTGGGTGCCGAGCAGCACACAATTTTGCGGCAGTTTTAGTGCACTGCCAGCAGCGACTTTTTCCAGCATCTCGATCGGGTAGCGCTTGCCGTAGAAATGCCCCGGAATGTCCAGGGAGATCAGGTCGACATAACGCACTTCGGGGTTGCAGTGGCGGAAGTTGCGAACTTCGGCCAGCAGTTCAGAGCACACGGCATCCATCGTTTTGGTCCTTGTTGTTATCAGGTGTAAACCCAAAGCACGCGGGTCAGTTGGTCGGACAGGTTGCCGTAGCGGCAGTGCGCATGGCTGGCCAGTTGAAAGCTGTCGCCGGGATGCAGGGTCACCGGTTCGTTGTCGTCGAGCCACAGGGTCAGTTGCCCTTCGAGGACATAACCGCCCTGCTCCGAGCTGTCCTTCATGTGCCGGTCGCCGCTGCTGGCGCCGGGTTCGAGCTGGCTTTCAAGCATCGAGAACGACGCGCGCATTTTTGGCGAAACGAGGATGTCGGTGATGCCGTCGGCGTAGTACAGCGTACGGCGCTCGTCCGGGCGGGTGACCCAGGACAACGCCATGGGTTTGGGCAGGCTGTAGAAATAGGTGGTGGGCACCCCGAGGGTTTCGCTGATCGCGGTCAGGTCCGCCACCGTCGGGCGCGACAGGCCGCGCTCGACCTGGGACAGAAAACCTACGGAGCGGCCGATTTTGTCCGCCAGTTCCTTCAGGGTGTACTTCTTGTGCTTGCGCAGGTCCTGGATCAGGATCGCCAGCGCCGAAATTTCTTCTTGCATGTCCATCTTGAGGCTTCCAGAAAGTGTCGCTTCAAATACTGTCGCGCAGTCGATACCAGGCTTTGCCGATGGCTTCCAGCGGCGCGGCCAGGTATTTGCCGCCGGGGAAACTGCCGTTGTTCAGGCCCTGGTACAGGAACAGTTCGTCGGGTTGACCGAGGATCGCGTCGGACACCGCCCGCGCCGCGGCCAGTGTCGGCAGCACGCCATGCCCGGAATAGCCCTGCATCCAGTACAGATCGCCGCGCCGTCCGATGTCCGGCGTGCGCTTGAGGGTCAGGTCGATGTGTCCGCCCCAGGCAAACTCCAGCGCCACACCCGTGAGTTGCGGGAACACCCGCTCCAGGAACGGTCGGGTCGCCGCGGCGATGTCCTTGGGCATCCCGCCCAGGTAAGTGCAACCGCCGCCGAACAGCAGGCGGTTATCCGGGGTGCGGCGGAAATAATCGAGCACGAACTGATTGTCGGTCACGCACACGTTGCTCGGCAGCAGCGCAGTGGCCTGGTCCCTGGTGAGCGGCGCGGTCGCCACCTGATAGGTGCCGACCGGCAACACACAACTGGCCAGTTGCGGGTCGAGCCGATCGAGGTAGGCGTTGCACGCCAGCACCAGCACATCGGCGCGAATACGACCGCGCTCGGTCGTCACCACAAAGCCTTCGCCCTCCTCGCCATAACTCAGCGCCTTGCTTTGCTCATAGATACGGCCGCCAGCCCGCTCAACCGCCTCCGCGAGGCCCAGGGCCAGTTTCAGCGGGTTCAAATGCCCGCCCTCGGGGTCGAACAGGCCGGCCTGATAACGCTCGCTGGCCACCCATTCCGGCAGCTGTTGCCGGGGGATGAACTGCAGTTTGTCGTGACCCCACTTGTGGCTGGCCTCGTGCTGCCACTCGGTCAGCAGCCCCACTCGCCGCGGCATCACCGAAGTCCAGAGATGGCCGGCGCGGTAGTCGCAATCGAATTCATGGCGGCCGGGCAGATCACGCAATTCGCGCGCGGCCCAGCGCATGCCGTCCCACAATCGCCGCGCCCGCTCGTATCCCAGCGCCGCTTCCAGCGGGGGCATGTCGCACGACCAGCCGAGAATCGCCTGCCCGCCATTACGCCCGGACGCGGCCCAGGCCACCCGGCTGGCTTCGAGCAAAGTCACGCGCTTGCCGGCCAGCGCCAGGCGCAACGCCGTGTGCAAACCACTGAAACCAGCCCCGATGATCAGCACTTCAGTGTCTTGCTCACCTTCCAGTGCGGTGCGATTGACCAGTCGATCGGCGCAGCTATGGGCGTAGTAACTGGCGACATGCCGGGTGGATTGCTGAAACATACGGCCTCGTGAAATTTTGTATTTTTAATTTCATGAAAAAATACACGGTAAATTTCACGCAGGCAATCGAGGCGTAAAAAAATCCCGCTTCGGCGAACCCGAGCGGGATTGTTTTATTCAGACGCGATGTTCGAAGCAATCAGGCCACAGGAATCATCGGATCCGCCGAAGCCAGTGCGGTGACTCGATCTGCCGCCGGTGGGTAGATCCACTGGGTGTTGATCTGGGTCTTCAGTGCCTTGGCCTCATGCTTGACCAACTTGACCTGGCGGTCCCAACCCTCGGTGTAGACCGCGCCCCAGGCGCCGAGGTCGAGGCAGGTCACGTACTTGGGCTGGCTGTACGGCGTCGGGTCGACACCGAGGATCTGCGCCGCCACGTTGTTGCCGGCATGGCGGCCCAGCGAAATCGCGTGCTGGCAGGTCATCAGGGCGTAGTTGCCGATCTCGTCACTGGCTGCGTAGGCCACGTCGCCGGTGGCGAAGATGTCGTCCTGGCCAATCACTTTCAGGTGGGCGTCGACATGCAGGCGGCCCAGGTGATCGCGTTCGGCCGGGATCTGTTCGGTCAGGGAGCTGGCGCGAACGCCGGTGGTCCAGACCACGGTCCTGGCATCGATACGCGCACCGTCGGACAGGGTGACGCCATTGGCATCGACCGACACGACCGAGGCTTTCAAGTGCCATTTCACGCCGGTCGCCAGACTGGCCTCGACGATCGATTCGGCGATTTCCTCGCCCATCGAGCCGCCGATTTTATCGCCGCGGTCAACGATGATCACATTGATGTCGGCACGGTCGCCGAGGATGGCCCGCAGGCGGGTCGGCATTTCAGTCGCCGTTTCGATCCCGGTGAAACCGCCACCGGCCACCACCACCGTGTTGCGCGCCTTGCTTTCAGGCTGGTTGGCCAGCGCCTTGAGGTGGTTTTCCAGGCGCACGGCCTGTTCGATCTGGTCGACGTCGAATGCATGTTCGGCCACGCCCGGGGTGTTTGGCGAAGCCAGGCCGCTGCCGGTGGCCAGAACGAGTTTGTCGTAGCTGCCGACTTGTCGGGCACCGCCGGCATCGACATAGCCGACCTGCTTTTGCTCGACATCGATGGTCTGCGCCGCGCCCTTGATGAACTTGACCCCGACAGCATCGAACAGATCGCCGATCGGCGCCGCCAGTTGATGGGCGTTCGGTTCGTAGAAGCGCGGACGCACTCGCAGCTCGGCCTGGGGCGCCAGCACGGTCACTTCAACGTCGTTGTGGCCGTGAATGTCGAACAGGCGCGTGGCACTCAAAGCGGTCCACATGCCACCGAAACCTGCGCCGATCACCAGAATGTGCTGTTTCATCTTTAACTCCAGGGGATAAACAAGGGTTGTGAGTCACGCTCATCGGGAGCCGGCATGAGGTCGGTGTTTTTCGAGAATCGTCGACCTGTGCCGCTCGAACAACTACGACTGTATTGATCCTAGTTAAATCCTGCAACCCGTTTTTTTTGATGGCGGCCATCGAACCCGTCGATACTTCCGTAGAAAAGCCTCAAGAACGTGCATGACAAGGACTTTTCGAGCAGACAAAAAAAATTCAGGACGCGACGATTCGTTGCCTGGCTTAGGCTCGGCTGCTAGAATTGGCGACTAATCAAGTCGGAGATCTGTATGTCTCTTTACAGCGCGGGTGTCGAGTACGGCATCCACTGCCTGCTTTTTCTCGTCGGCAACGGCGGCGACTCGCGCGAAGCGAGCGTGCGCGACCTTGCCGAACTGCAAGGCGTTCCCCTGGACTATCTGGCGAAAATCTTCACCAAGCTGGCCAAAGGCAAACTGGTGGTCGCCACCGAAGGCATGCGCGGAGGCTTCAAGCTGGCCCGGCCCGCCGACGAAATCACCCTGCTGGATATCGTCAACGCCATCGACGGCCGCAAGTCGATCTTCGACTGTCGGGAGATCCGTGGCCGTTGCGCCGTGTTTGACGGCACCCCGCCGGCCTGGGCATTGGACGGTCCGTGTGCGGTCCATGGGGCGATGATGGTTGCGCAAAAGCGCATGGAAGAGGCCCTCGCCCAACAAACCATCCTCGACATCGCCAGGAAATTCGGGCGCAAGGCCCCGGCAGAATTCGGCGTCAAAGTGGAGAGCTGGATGAACGAGCGTCGGGAAAGGAAAAGCAGCGCCCAGGCCAGTGAGCAGATCATTCCTGCGACCAACCTTTCAGACTGACGGCACAGATTACGAAATATCCCGGAATTACGTGATGAACCATAAAAAAACCGGATGCACGCCAGGCATCCGGTTTTTCTCGGTTCAGGCGAAAAGCGGTCGGTGACCGATTTTCACCCTCTCGCACTTACAGGCAGTCGCGCACGATTTTGCGCAGGTCGCCGGACTTGGCCCAAGGCGGCCCCTGATACAGCGAAATCCGGCTGCCATCCTTGTATTTCACGATATCCAGCACTTCATCGGCCGTTATCACACTCGGTGCGGTGATCCGGTAGCCGTTGGAAATCGAAACCTGGGTCGTATTCGATACTTCCTTCTGCCAGGCAGGCAAAACGCACGCCGCATACTCTTTTGGCGTCTTCTCGCTGTGCTTGCTGACATTCGGCTCGCCCGGTACCAGCGACGCCGGCAACGAACACCCGCCCAGCAATGCCAGCGCGACTCCCCCCATCAACATCCGCATGCTGCTTCCTTAAATTCGAAAAGAGAAAATGTAGCTTGCCATCGACCGTACATCCATCCCGACGATTCGGCGAGTCATTGATATCACTTCGCCCAGTTAGTTCCTTGCAGGCTGTCATTTGACGTCGTCCTGCTGGGTGAACAACCGGCACTAGAGCAGCCGGCGCCTTTTCCCGTTCGCTTTTCCCGACCAAAGGAAACCCTGTTGATTCAGACGAGCACAACATCCGGTCCGGTAAACGGGTCTAAAATTGCGGAGTGCAGTGTTCAGGAGGTCATCATGTGGCTTAACGAATCGGAACAGCAACTTCGGCGTGATCTTCAGGGGCTTGCGTCAGATTTGCGCTGGTCGGCGGTGGAGCTTCTGCGCATAGAGCAGCAGTTGCGCCTGCTCGGCAGCGAAGTCGACGCGCAAGCGGTGCAAAGACTGTGTGCCTTGTTTCAGGGTGATGAAGAAAAACTGTCCGGCTATGCCGAGGAAGTGAAAGCCAAGGTCATTAGCCGCAACAAGGCTCAATAGCGGGAGCGCTGCCATGAACAGGCCTCTATTCACGCTGGTCGCCGTACTGACCGCGTTGCCAGGCTGCAGCACCAACTCGATCTATCAGGACCAGCCGCTGGTGGCGAAAGTCGACACCGGCATGACCCGGGAACAAGTCCGGCAAATCGGCGGCCAGCCCCTGGCGGTCACGGATCGTACCGTTGAACCCGGTACCTGCTTTGACTACAAACTGACTCACGAAGGCCATCAGCAGGCGTACAACGTCAGTTTCGATGGCCGCGGCATGGTCGACCACAAGAGCTTCATGACCTGCGCGGAATGGAGCCACGCGCAGCTAAAGGCCCGGGAGCCCTCCCGGCCCAGCGGTGGAGGTGGCTATTAATTATTAATACTGCAGGAGCGAGCTTGCTCGCGATGGACGTCAACGATGACGCGCCCTGTCTGAATGAACGCGTTGTCCGGACGTTTTTCGCGAGCAAGCTCGCTCCTACAGGAGATTGACGTCATTTTGTTTGATGGCTGCCTGCAGGCTTGCCCGCACGCGCCCTGTAGCCGGGCAGTGACGCGGCAAACGCCAATGCCTCCTCTCGACTGTTGAACGAGCCAAGCCGGTCACCCTGGGTGCATACCCGCCAGGGGCCGTTGTTCACGCTGAGTACGTCATAGCCGTTCATGTGCATCTTGTTCAGCATCGAAACGCTCATGGTCACCTCCTCCTGGGCAGTGCTATCAGGTTGACTTGTTTACCTTACACCCACCCTTCTCCAAAATACCGACCAGACGTCGCCATGGAAATTCCCCCTTTCGGTTGCACTTTTCGTCTCATCGGCAGCTCAAACTACTCCGATGGCAGCGCAATCGCGGCGAAGGCCCGAACGCTGCAGCTCCATGCCTGTTTCATGACAACGGCACCGGGTAACCCATGAAAGTACGCGCAACCATCATCTGCGAGCAGGACCGGCATGTACTGCTGGTACGCAAGCAAGGAGGTCGCTGGACGCTGCCCGGCGGCAAGCTCGAACGGGGTGAAAGCGCAGCCGATGCTGCCGTGCGCGAGCTGTGGGAAGAAACCGGCCTGCGGGTCGACCAGTTGATATACGTGCTGGAGCTGGAAACGGACGGCACCCGACACCACGTCTTCGAGGTGTCGGTGCTGAACCTTGAGCAATTGCGGCCGCAGAACGAAATCACCGATTGCATCTGGCACCCGCTGGATGCGCTACACAACCTGAACATCAGCGATGCCATGCGCAGTATCGTCAGCGCCTTTGTGCGGCGCTTGTAGACTCTAGTCTTTGGCCAACGCCGTCGCGGCCCTGTCGATCAAGGCCGCCACTTCAGCGGGCATCGACGCCAATGACGCATGACTGGCGTTCAGGGTCAGAATCTCCCGGGGGTTGAGCCGCGCGGCCATCCATTGCTGGTTCTGTGGCGCGATCATCCGGTCGGCGGTCGAGATCTGATACCACGATGGCTTGTTCTTCCAGGCCACCGTGCCAACGGTGTCGCCGAAGGTGCTCGCCAGCGGCGCTTTCTGGGTAAGGCCCATGACCAACCCTTCGGTCGCCGGCAGGTCCTGACAGAAGCTCTCGTGGTAGAGCTCGGGCTTGACCCACAGGTAACCGTCGCTATCGGGCATCAGGTTGGCCGCTGCCGCAGGCAGGTGCCGTTGCGTGATGCCGCCGGGGCTTTCACCGGCGTCCGGGGCGAACGCGGCGATGTACACCAGCCCGACCACATTCGGCAAATCACCCGCTTCAGTGATGACCGCGCCGCCATAGGAATGCCCCACCAGCAGCACGGGACCGGGCACCTGGGCGACCATCTTGCGCGTACGCTCGGCATCCTCGGCCAGGGACGTCAGCGGTAACTCGACGGCACGAATGTGCGTGTCACCCCGGCTGAGCAGTTTGACGATGACCTTGTTCCAGTGGGCGGCACCGCCCCAGAAACCATGGACCAGCACGATCGTGGGTTTGTCACTCATCACCATGACTCCGTTTGCCGATGGGATTGTTCGTCGCTCGCGTCAGCCCTGATCGCCGCCGCCCACGGGCATGACCATGCCAGTGATATAGGACGCTTCGTCGCTGGCCAGAAACAGAATAGCCCCCGCCTGCTCATCCAGGGTGCCGTAGCGTTTCATCAGACTGCTGTCGAGGGTCTGGTCGACGATTTGCTGGTACCAGCGTTTTTCCTGCTCGCTCTGCTCGGCACCATTGCGGGGTATGCGTCGCGGCGGTGCTTCGGTGCCGCCAGGCGCCGTGGCGTTGACTCGCACACCACGACCAGCGGTTTCGAACGCCAGACAAGCGGTCAAGGCATTGACCCCACCCTTTGCCGCACCGTAGGGCACGCGGTTGAGGCTGCGGGTGGCGATGGAAGAGACGTTGACGATCGCCCCGCTGCCCTGCTCCAGCATGAACGGCAGTGCGGCATGACAACACCACAGGGTCGGGAACAGCGAACGACGGACCTCGGCCTCGATCTGCGATGCCTCGTAGTGCTCAAACGGTTTGGCCCAGATGGTGCCGCCGACGTTGTTGACCAGCACATCGAGGCGGCCGAAACGCTCGACGGCGGTTTGCATCACCCGGCTGCATTCGTCGTATTGCTCAAGGTCGGCGGTCAGGGCCAACACCTGAGTGGTCGCGGCCAGTTGTTGCTGCACGTCGAACACCAGCTCGGAACGATCCACCAGGATCAGCTTCGCCCCTTCGGCGGCCATGCGCTCGGCCACCCGCTGCCCGATGCCCTGGGCAGCGCCGGTGATCAGCGCGACTTTTTCGTGAAATCGGTTCATGTGTACCTCATGAAGAAGGTTGCAGTTCAACTGTGGGAGCGAGCCTGCTCGCGAAGATGTCCTTCCAGTCGACACCGTGGGGACTGCCAGACCGCTTTCGCGAGCAGGCTCGCTCCCACATTGGATCTTTGCCAGGCAGGGTATTTGTGCGCGGCTCAGGCCGCGCTGGCGGCGAATTTTTCGTAGTAGAAGTTCGCTGGCGCGATGCCTTGCTCGCGAATGAACTGGCTGACGGCCTCGACCATTGGCGGTGGGCCGCACAGGTAGACGTCGACGTCGCCCTCGTTCAAATGCTTTGGCTCGATGTGCTGGGTCACGTAGCCCTTGAGCGGATGTCGGCTCTCGGGGCTGGCGACGCAGGCGCTGAAGGTGAAGTTGGGGATGCGCGCGGCAAAGGCTTCGAGGCGGTCGATTTCCACCAGGTCGAAATCGTGGGTCACGCCGTAGATCAGATGCAGCGGATGATCGCTGCCCTGCTCGGCGATCTTCTCCAGCATCGCGGTGAACGGCGCCAGCCCGGTGCCACCGGCCAGCAGCAACAGCGGCCGACGGATGTCACGCAAGTAGAAACTGCCCAGGGGACCTGCCAGGCTCATGCAATCGCCGGCCTTGGCCATGCCGGTGAGGAAACTGCTCATCAAGCCGCCGGGCACGTTGCGGATCAGGAAGCTGACTTCGCCATCGCGCTGCAACGAGCTGAACGAGTAGGCGCGGGTCTGTTCGCTGCCGGGAATTCCCAGGTTCACATACTGCCCCGGCAGGAACGCCAGTTTGCTCAGGGCTTCGCCCTTGATCGACAGGGCGATGGTGCTGTCGGACAGCTGGCGCACGGCGCTGATGGTCGCGTCGTAGCTGGCCTGACGGGTGCGGCAGACCTCGGAGGACGTCGGTACGCGCACCACGCAATCGCTCTGGGCGCGCATCTGGCAGGTCAGGACAAAACCCTGCGCGGCCTCTTCAGGGCTGAGGGCGTCTTCGATGTACTCCTCGCCCAAATCGTACTGGCCGGCTTCGGCAAAACACTTGCACGTGCCGCAGGCGCCGTCGCGGCAGTCCAGCGGGATGTTGATGCCCTGGCGGTAAGCGGCATCGGCCACGGTCTCGCCCACGTTGGCGTCGATGAAACGGGTGACGCCGTCTTCGAAATTGAACGCAATGGAATGGGTCATGACGCCAGCCTCACAAGTGGTAAACATCGATGACCTGACGAACGTAGTCGTTCTTCAGGATCACTTTCTTGGCCTTGATCAACGGGTTTTCACCGCGTACGTCGAGGGTGTAGAAACTGCTGCCGAAATAGCTGTCGACGGTCTTGTAGCGAAAGCTCAGGGTGTGCCAGTTGAAGCGCACCTTGCACAGTCCGTCGGCTTGCTCGAGCAGCTCGATGTTGCTGATATTGTGGGACGTGCGGGTGTCCGGCACGCTGGCGCTGGAGCGCTCGGTCTTGATGCGGAAGACGCGGTCTTCCAGGCCGGTGCGGTTGCCGTACCAGATCAGCGAGATCTCCCGCTGCGGATCTTCGGTCAACTCGTCGTTGTCGTCCCAGGACGGCATCCAGAAAGTCGCGTCCGGGGCGTACAGCTCCAGCCACTCATCCCACTGGCGGTCGTCCAGGTAACGCGCTTCGCGGTAGAGAAAGTCGCGCACGGTGTCATGGGAAATCGTCATTGCACGTCCTCCACGGCGATCAGTTTCGACTGCTCGGCGGCGAGGGCCTTGAGCATGGTCTGCTGCCAGTACTTGTGTTGCAGCACGAACAGGCCTTCGTCCTCGGTGCGCACACCACTGAGCAGCGGGTGCAGGTCGATCTCCTTGGCGGCTTCGTCTGCACCTTCGATCCAGTGCTCGGCGCCACGCGACATGTCGTTCCAGGTGGTGACGCTGCCCTGGTAGCTGGTCTGGCAGGAACGGAATTCCTCCAGATCGTCCGGCGTGGCCATGCCGCTGACGTTGAAGAAATCCTCGTACTGGCGAATCCGGCTGGAACGGGCGTGGTCGCTCTCGCCTTTCGGGGCGATGCAGTAGATGGTGATCTCCGTGCGGTTGACCGAGATCGGCCGGGCGATGCGGATCTGCGAGCTGAACTGGTCCATCAGGTACACATTGGGGTACAGGCACAGGTTGCGCGAGTTCTCGATCATCCAGTCGGCGCGAGCCTTGCCGAAGTCCTGCGCCAGCTCATCGCGGCGTTCGTACAGCGGACGGTCCTCGGGGTTGGCCCAGCGAGTCCAGAGCAGCATGTGGCCCTTGTCGAAGGAATAGAAACCACCGCCCTGCTTGGCCCAGCTGCCGGCGCTCATGGTCGGGTTGGCGTCACCGGCTTCACGCTGCTTGCGCTGGTTCTGGGTGGCTGCGTAGTTCCAGTGCACGGAGCTGACGTGGTAGCCGTCGGCGCCGTTTTCGGCGGTGAGTTTCCAGTTGCCTTCGTAGATGTAGCTGGAGGAACCGCGCAGCACTTCCAGGCCATCGGCGGACTGGTCGACGATCATGTCGATGATCTTCGCCGACTCGCCCAGGTGCTCGACCAGTGGCAGGACATCGGCCTTGAGACTGCCGAACAGGAAGCCGCGATAGGACTCGAACCGCGCGACGCGGGTCAGGTCGTGGGAGCCTTCGCAGTTGAAGCTCGCGGGATAGCCGGCGTTGGCCGGGTCCTTGACCTTGAGCAGCTTGCCGGAGTTGTTGAAGGTCCAGCCGTGGAACGGACAGGTGTAGGAGCTCTTGTTGCCGGACTTGTGCCGGCACAGGGTCGCGCCACGGTGGCTGCAGGCGTTGATGAAGGCGTTGAGCACACCGTCCTTGTTGCGCGCGATGAAGATCGACTGGCGCCCCATGGTCGTGGTGTAGAAGTCGTTGATGTTGGGGATCTGGCTTTCGTGGGCCAGGTACAGCCAGTTGCCTTCGAAGATGTGTTCCATCTCCAGATCGAACAGACGCGGGTCGGTGAACATCTCGCGCTTGCAGCGATAGAGGCCCTGCTCGGGATCGTCTTCAAGCAGGGAATGCAAATATTCGGGTCGCAGGGTCATGGCCGCCGCCTCCATTGTTATTGTTCAGGCAGGGGTCATGCTAGGACGGTGGATCAGGCGGGAGTATCCGCGGGGTGCAGACCTTTATCCGTTTTGTGCAATGTAGGAGCTGCCGAAGGCTGCGATCTTTTGATTTTGCTTTTTAAAAATCAAAGTCAAAAGATCGCAGCCTTCGGCAGCTCCTAC
This sequence comes from Pseudomonas sp. PDM27, assembly GCF_019219205.1. Taxonomy (NCBI): domain Bacteria; kingdom Pseudomonadati; phylum Pseudomonadota; class Gammaproteobacteria; order Pseudomonadales; family Pseudomonadaceae; genus Pseudomonas; species Pseudomonas sp. PDM27. The sequence continues at coordinate 115,882 of NZ_JAHUWF010000016.1, forward strand.
AGGGGGTGTGCGTGATTTCAGTAGCGGCGTTTGAGGGTATCGGACGGCAATTCGCCGAACTGCTTGCGGTAGCTGTCGGAGAAGCGTCCCAGGTGCAGGAAGCCGTAGTCCATGGCCACTTCGGTGATGTTGCGCACGTTGCAGGTCGGGTCGCTGAGGCAGGCTTTGATGGACTCGAGGCGCTTGCGGCGGATGTAGTTTTTCGGTGTGTCACCGGCATTGCGTTCGAACAGTCCATACAGCGAACGCAGGCTCATGTGGGCTTGGCGCGCCAGTGCTTCGCTGTCGATGTCCTGCTTGAGGTTATGGGCGATGTATTCGGCAATCGCCTCGAACGTGGCCGTCTGCGAGCCCAGGTCGAGGCGGCTGACGTTGGTCTTCATCAGGCTGAGCATCTTGCTGACGATGATCTGCGTGTAATGCTCCTGCACCCTGGGGATCTGCTCGGTGGATTCGGCCTCCTGGCAGATCATCGCCAACAGGTTGACGAAACCTTCCAGTTCATTGAGCTGATAACGGTTTTCCAGAAACCGCACGCCCTGCTCCGGATAGCGCCAGCGCTGCTCATCGCAGACTGATTCAAACAAGCGGGTCGGGACCTTGAGGATGAATTTTTCGCAATCGGCAGAGTACGTCAGGTCCACCGGATCGTCGGGGTTGATCAGCAGCAATTCGCCGGGGGCGAAGTAATGCTCCTGGCCGTGTCCACGCCACAGGCAGTTGCCGCGCAGCAGCACTTGCAGATGATAAATGCTGTCCAGCGCACCGGACGTCACGCGCACACTGGCACCGTAGCTGATGCGGCACAGGTCGAGGCTGGCGAACTTGCGATGATCAAGGCTGGCCAGCGGGCTGCCGGCACGGGGCATGAGAATGCAGTGGTTACCGACGTGCTGATTGACGTAGCCCGACACGGCGTAAGGGTCGGCATGGTCGAACACCCGGCTGCGCTGACTCAACAGTTGCGCTTGCATCATCAGGTCACTCTCGTTGTTGTTATGAGTTGCTTCAGTTCATTCTAGAACCGAAACACTTGTAGGAGCGAGCCTGCTCGCGATGGACTCGAGGACGCCGCGGGGCATCAGGCACCCAGCGTCATCGTTGACGTCCATCGCGAGCAGGCTCGCTCCTACAGGGGGGGCGCGGATTATCAGTCTTCCAGTGCGCGGACCCGTTCGTGGCGCTGCTGTTCTTCAGGCTGGGCGGACGACTGCAGGGTGAAGTCGAAATCGATTTCGGCAAAGCGACCGCTCACGCCATGGGCCGCCGCGCGCTGCTGATCGTCGCTGAAGGTGATCTTGGCGATCAGTTCGTCGCGGGTGGCGTAGGCGAAATCGTCGTGCAGGTATTGATCGCCGTCGAGGTTGATCTGGGTGGTCAGGTGGCGATGATCCGGTGCGGAAATGAAGAAGTGCACGTGCGCCGGACGCTGGCCATGACGGCCCAGTTGATCGAGCAGTTGCTGGGTCGGACCGTCCGGCGGGCAGCCATAGCCCGACGGCACGATGCTGCGGAAACGGTAGCGGCCTTCGGCATCGGTCACGATGCGGCGACGCAGGTTGAATTCCGACTGCGAGGCATCGAAGTACGAGTAGGTGCCGCCGGTGTTGGCGTGCCAGACATCCACCACGGCCCCGGCCAAGGGTTCGCCGGCGGTATTGAACACGCGGCCTTGCATGAACAGGGTCACGCCCGGATCGACGCCGTCATCCAGACGCGCCTCGCCCTCGGACAGCGGCGCACCGGCCACGTACAACGGGCCTTCGATGGTGCGCGGGGTACCGCCCGTCTTGCCGGCCTGCTCGTCTTCGGCGTCCATCAACAGGTCGAGGTAATGCTCCAGGCCAATACCGGCCACCAGCAACCCGGCTTCCTGGCGCGCGCCCAGCACGTTGAGGTAGTTGACGGCTTTCCAGAACTCTTCCGGGGTCACGGCCAGGTCTTCGATGATGTTCACCGAATCACGCAGGATGCGGTAGACCAGCGCCTTGGTCCGTGGATTGCCGGCGTCGTTGAGCAGGCCGCTGGCTTCTTCGAGAAATTTCTGGACTTCGGCAGTGTGGGAAATCTTGACGTTCATTTTTCAGGGTTCCTCATCTTGTAATTATGGGCGTAGCGAGCTGAACAGGCGAGGCTCAGCGGTCATCGTCACGGATGGAAGAAGGATGCCGGCACATCGCGTCGATTTCGATGGCCATGTAGGGAAACAATGGCAATTGCATCAGCAGGTCATGCAGTTCCTGAACGCTGTCGACATCGAACACGCTGTAGTTGGCGTAGTGCCCGGCGATGCGCCACAGGTGACGCCACTTGCCCTGCTCTTGCAGGCGCTGGGCCAGGGCTTTTTCGTCAGCCTTGAGTCTGGCCGCCGCCTCCGGATTCATGTCGACCGGCAGGTTCACGGTCATTTTTACGTGAAACAGCATAATGCTCTCCTCAGGCTTGATGAGTGGTCTTGTCGCGACGGAAGAACGCCAGGCGCTCTTCATCCAGGCTCAGGCCCAGGCCCGGTGTTTTCGGCACGTGCAGTTCAAAATCGCGATACACCAACGGCTCGCTGAGAATGTCTTCGGTCAGCAGTAGCGGGCCGAACAGTTCGGTGTCCCACGCCAGTTTGTTCAGGGTAACGAAGGCATGGGCCGACGCCATCGTGCCCAGGCCGCCTTCGAGCATGGTGCCACCGTACAGGGCGATGCCGGCTGCTTCAGCGATGCAGGCGGTGCGCAACACGGCGCGCGGGCCGCCGTTCTTGGCGATCTTCAGGGCGAACACCGAGGCCGCGCCTTCGCGGGCCAGGTTGAATGCATCTTCCACGCATTCGATGGATTCGTCGGCCATGATCGGCGCCGGGCTCATGGCATTCAGGCGGGCCATGCCGGCGCGGTTGTTGCGCGAGATCGGCTGTTCGATCAGGTCGATGCCGTTGCTGCCGAGGATTCGGCAGGCACGTAGCGCGACGGCTTCGTCCCACGCCTGATTGACGTCGACACGCACGCTGGCGCGGTCACCCAGGGCTTTCTTGATGGCGATGACGTGGGCCAGGTCGCGGTTGACCTCGCCGGCACCGATCTTCAGCTTGAAGATGCGGTGGCGGCGCAGGTCGAGCATTTTTTCCGCTTCGGCGATGTCTTTTTCCGTGTCACCGCTGGCCAGGGTCCAGGCGACGGGGAGCGCATCACGCACGCGGCCACCGAGCAGTTCACTGACTGGCAGGCCAAGGCGTTTGCCCTGGGCGTCGAGCAGCGCGGTTTCGATACCGGATTTGGCGAAGGTGTTGCCACGGATGCTGCGCTCCAGGCGCAACATGGCGGCGTTGACGTTGCCGCTGTCCTGGCCGATCAACAAGGGTGCGAAGTGCGTGTCGATGTTGGTCTTGATGCTGTCCGGGCTTTCATTGCCGTAGGCCAGGCCACCGATGGTGGTGGATTCGCCGATGCCTTCGATGCCGTCGGCGCAACGCACGCGGATGATCACCAGGGTCTGGTTCTGCATGGTGTGCATGGCCAGCTTGTGCGGGCGGATAGTCGGCAGATCGACGATGATCGTCTCGATCGACTCAATGGCAGTTGCAAGCATTTCGATACCCGTCAGGTTCTTGAAGTTCTGAGTCGGATTCTCATACGGCTTTTTCCGGGCGGCCAATATAGAATTGGTCTGGCTTGATACCTTAAAGGTATTCAATTGAAAATCCGGAGGCCCCATGGAACTGCGTCACCTGCGTTACTTTCAGGTGCTGGCTCAAACCCTCAACTTCACCCGCGCCGCCGAGCGCCTGCACATCGCCCAACCGCCGTTGAGCCGGCAGATCCAGCAACTGGAGGACGAACTGGGGGTGATGTTGCTGGAGCGCGGCCGCCCGCTGAAGCTGACCGACGCCGGGCGGTTTTTCCATGAGCACTCCACCGCCCTGCTGGAACAACTGAACAAGGTCTGCGACAACACGCGGCGTATCGGCCTGGGCGAAAAGACCTGGCTGGGTATCGGCTTTGCGCCCTCGACACTGTATGGCGTGCTGCCGGAACTGATCCGCCGGTTACGCAGTGGCGAACCGCTGGAGCTGGAATTGGGCCTGTCGGAAATGACCACCCTGCAACAGGTGCAGGCATTGAAGGCCGGGCGCATCGACATCGGTTTTGGCCGGATCCGCATCGACGACCCGGCCATCGTCCAGACCGTGCTCACCGAAGACCGCCTGGTCGCCGCCCTGCCCGCCGGCCATCCGTTGCTCGCCGGCCCCATCAGCCTGCGGGAACTGGCCAGGGAACCTTTTGTGCTGTACCCCGGCAATCCACGGCCGAGTTACGCCGACCATGTGATCGCGCTGTTTGAGTCCTACGGGGTGAGCATCCACGTCGCGCAGTGGACCAACGAACTGCAAACGGCGATCGGTCTGGTGGGAGCGGGAATCGGGGTCACGCTGGTGCCGGCCTCGGTGCAACTGCTGCACCGCGACGACATCGGTTTCACACCCTTGCTGGAAGACAACGCGACCTCGCCGATCATCCTCAGCCGACGGGTGGGGGATGTTTCGCCGGGGTTGAACCATTGTTTGCGGATGATTGATGAGCTGTTGCCGGCAGCAGCGTAAGACGATGATCATTTGTGGCGAGGGGGCTTGCCCCCGTTGGGGCGCGTAGCGGCCCTAAAAGCCGTTATCCGGTTTCTCGGAGATGAACGTAGGGACCATTTTGGGGGCGCTTCGCACCCCAACGGGGGCAAGCCCCCTCGCCACAGGCAAGCTCCCTCGCCACAGGACGGTGCATGCATTCGATCAGCGAAGTATCAGCCCGCAAACGCCCGGCGCCCGGCCTTCATCTCGGTACGCAACTCGCCGATAAAATCAGAGATGGCGCGCACGCTGGTCAGTTCGGCTGTCGAGACACCGCTGATCAGCAGCTCCACCCGCCCGGTGACGGGGTCGTAGACTTCGATGCGCAGCAGCCCGAGATTCTCCGTGCACTCGCACGACAGTGGCTCAAAACCGGACTCTACAATGTTGCAAAGAACTGAAATAGGAACCATGACCGATGCCTCGGCGGCAGTTGATCGGATTGGATCCGTTTCAGAATAGATACACTTTGCGAATCTGCACAAGAAATCATTCGCAATTACTGTTAACCAGCACTCATTCCTGCTCGTTTTAACGGGCGTTCCGGCCCCAGATCCAGTTCCAGAACCCCGGCAACTCGACGGGCTGAGAGCCATCGCGCACGGTTCGCGCCATGGCCGCCCGCTGTAGCGCAGCCTGGTCGTCGTAAAACGGCTTGTCCGCGGTTTTCACCCCGGTCTCCCGGGCGCTGTCGAGCAGAATCTGCAGGTATTCACGGGTATGCCGGGCGGTATAGCGATTGAGGTCGTGAAACGTCACCACGACCGGAATCACCCCGTCGACCACCGGCAATTCGCCACGAGCCATGCGTTCGCGCACTTCAGACATCGAGCGCAGCATGTGCGACCGGCGCCGGGGGCTGGCGTTGAAGCCCCAGATCTTGCCGTCATTGGCGCTCAAGTCCGTGAGCAGCACGTGCAGGCCATGCTGCTGATAAGCGGCGAAGGTGCGCTTGTCGTAGTTCCAGAATGGCGGGCGCAACAGGGTTGGGGGGGCGCCGGTGATCGCCGCGATGTCGGCGCTGCCATCGGTCAGGGCCTGCTCCAGCTCTTGCGGCTCCAGCGAGCGATGATTGGTGTGCCAGGGCGTTGCCGTGTGGAAGCCCAGAATGTGACCTTCGGCGTGTTCGCGCCGCATGATGTCACGGCCCAAGTCACTGCCACCGGCGCGCGGCGCGCGGGTCTGCACGAAAAACACGGCTTTGATCCCCGGCTGCAGCGGGTTTTGCGCCAGGCTCTCAAGCACCGTGACGGTCGGATTCCACCAGCTCGATGCACTGGGACCGTCATCGAACGTCAGCAGAAAACGGATGGGCGGTTGCGCCTGCAAACGCTGTTCGGTCTGCGGCGTCATTGCAATGGGTGCGGCGATACAACCCAGCAAGCCAACTGCCAGGGCGCACACCGTTAAACACTTGAACCACTGTTTCATCTTTTGCCTTGGGCCAGACCATCAGGATTGAAATACAAGTTGGCGGGAATCCTTTGCCCGAGACGCCGGGCCGAGGTTGGATAAGGTACACAGGGTTTGGTTCCGACGCTTGCCAAGCCTGTTTCGTCGCCACCTACTAAACTGAAAAAACGCTCAACCAGAGTGTCAGGCCATGTGCGGACGACTGTCGCAATACCGCGGGATTCACGACTTCGTGGCGGTGCTGAGCATCCCCGACGCGCTGGTCAACCACGTCGGCAACGAACCCCTGGCGCACTATAACGCCGCGCCCACCACGCAACTTGCCCTGCTGCACCTGGAGAACGAGCGGCTGCACGCCGACGCCGTGCGCTGGGGTTGGCGGCCGCACTGGGCAACGGATCGCGCGGAGCCGATCAATGCCCGGGTCGAGAAAGTCGCCCACGGCCCGTACTTCCGGGCCATCTGGCCGCATCGCGCGATCTGCCCGATCGATAACTGGTTTGAATGGGTGGACGCCGGTGACGGCAACAAACAACCCTGGTTGATCCGGCGACGGGACCGGGCGCCGGCTTTCTGTGCGGCCATCGGCCAGTACCCTATCGGCGGAGCCCCGCACAGGGAGCACGACGGTTTCGTGATCCTCACGGCAGACAGCGCAGGCGGCCTGCTTGATGTGCATGACCGGCGGCCGGTGGTGTTCTCGCCCGAGCTGGCGCGGGAATGGCTGGACCCGGCCACGCCCAAGGAACGCGCCGAGGAAATGGCGTTTTCCCAGGGCGAGGTCAGTGACGTATTCGAGTGGTACAAGGTGGACAAGGCCGTCGGCAATGTCAGGAACCAGGGCGCTGCGTTAATTGAACAAGTGCCCTGAACTTATCAATAACGACAGCAAGGCGGTCATGAATAAAAACCGCTCATACAAACATGAGCGCTAAAAATTACACAGGCTGTTTCGTTCAATTGACAACAGCAATTGGAACGTTTGTACCGCCTGTCAGACTCCATCGTCGAGATAGATACAATCCCGAGGACTACGGCTAGCATTCGCGCCGAATTTCCAGCAACGCCATTAGTTGACCAAAGAGTCAATGATCAGGGAAATCTCAACAACAAGCCTTGCAGAGATCTAAATTGCGCGACGACTATAAAAACGATCAAGTCGCGGGTCTGGCGTGCGTTCATCTTACAAAGACGGAGCACTACCCACTCGCCTGCTTCATCAAGCAATACATACAAACCCGCAACCTTCGATCTGTTCCCGACATCCATGAAATCCTGAGTTCAACCCTTGAAAACTATCCGGGCAAACCGCCGGTCATGGTCAACGAGCTGAACGCATGGATCGACAGGACATTGGGATATCGTGCAGCCCACCCCGACTTTCCAGAGATCCTGGAACAAGGGTGATCACAACAAAGCCCCGCTCGAAAAAGCGGGGTTTTGTCGTTTGGGGTGATCAGAACTTGCGGTCAGGCTCTGACAGTTCCGTACCGTCGTCAGGATGCTTCCAGTCCGGTACCGAACGCTTCTGCTGCTCAATCTCTTCTTCCGTGGGTTCGTCCACGTCTTCTTCCGGGTCCGGACGCTTGGGTTCATTGGCCATGTTCACCTCTCTTCCTGAAGGGATCGGTCATCCCCTTTAAGCTTAGATCAGTTCCCCTGCCCCGCTCAGAGCCACCAGCGCAGCAAAAAGAAAAAGCCCATGCTCAACAGCATGCTGAGCAACGTATTGCGCGTGTAAAGCACCAGCCCCACCGCCACCAGCGAACTGATCAGATAGGGGTTGTCCCAATGCAGGTTCAGCTGTTTTTCCGGCATGAACACAATCGGCCCACAGATAGCCGTCAACATGCCCGGTACGGCAAACCCGAGGAATTGCCGGGCATTGCTGCTCAGGCGCACCGGCAGGCGCGGTTCGAGAAAAACGTAGCGGTTGAGGAACACCAACACGCCCATTCCGATAATCACAGCCCAGACCATCATGTGCGTCCACCGTAGAATTTATTGCAGACAAACCCGGCAGTCATCCCCGCCAGCCCCGACAGCACCAGCGCTGAACCCAATTGCCAGTAGCTGAACAGCACCGAGCAAAACAGCGACACCGCCACGCACACCACGGTCGGCACATTGCGGACCACCGGGGTGATCAGGGCAATGAAGGTGGCCGCGATGGAGAAATCCAGGCCCAGGTGTTCAAGGCCCGGAATGCTGCTGCCGAGCACAATGCCCGCCAGGGTGAACAGGTTCCAGGCGATGTAGAACGTCAGGCCCACACCCAGGGCGTACCAGCGGTTGAATTGCTGCTTGTCGTGCTGGCTGGTCAGGGCGAACAGCTCATCGGTGAGCAAGAAACCCAGGCCTGCACGCCAGCGCCCCGGCAATGGCGAAATCACCGAACGCATGCTCATCCCGTAAAGCAAATGCTGGGAGGTCAGCAACAGCGTGGTGAGCAGGATCGAAAAGATCCCGGCACCGCCCTTGAGCATGCCGATGGCCACCAGTTGCGCCGCACCGGCAAACACAATGCTCGACAGGCCCTGGCCTTGCAGGGGCGTGAGGTTGGCTTCGATGGCCATGGAACCGGCCAGCAAGCCCCAGGGCGCGGTGGCCAGGGACAGCGGCATGATCGCCGCAGCCCCGCGCAGAAAGGCGCTGCGCGGCATGAGTGAGTTGGGCATGACAGTCTACAGACAGGGAAAGACCTGAGACTTTGCCAGCTGTGGCGGCCAATGGCTTGAACAATCTTGCTCACTCAGACGCCTGCGTGCCATTCATCGGCTGCCCGCTTGATTCGCCTCGGTGGTAGCAACATGATGGCCCTGCATTTTTCATCGAGGCAGGCCCTTCATGATTTCAGCCGAAACCGACAGCGACGTTTACAAAACCCTGCTTGAGTCGACCAAAGCCATTCCCTGGCGCATCGACTGGAAAACCATGACCTTCAGCTACATCGGACCACAGATCGAAGAACTGCTGGGCTGGAAGCAGCACAGCTGGGCCTCGGTCAATGACTGGGTCGAGCGCATGCACCCGGATGACCGCGACTACGTGATGGACTTCTGTGTCTCGCAATCGCGAGCCGGCATCGATCACGAGGCCGACTATCGCGCACTGACCGACAGCGGCGAGTACGTGTGGATCCGCGATGTGGTGCACGTGGTGCGCAAGGACGGCGAAGTCGAGGCGCTGGTGGGGTTCATGTTCGATATCAGCGAGCGCAAGAAAACCGAAGAACACCTGATCCGCCTGCAAAAGCAGCTCGAAGAGTATTCCTTCCAGGACGGCCTGACCGGCATCGCCAACCGCCGCATGTTTGATACCGTGCTGGAACGCGAGTGGAACTCGGCCCAGCGTACCGGCTTGCCGTTGTCGGTGATGGTGCTGGATATCGACTACTTCAAGCAGTACAACGACCACTACGGTCACATCAAGGGCGACGAATGCCTGCGCCGCGTCGCGCAAACCTTGTCCCTGGCGGCGAACCGGCCACGGGATTTCATCGCCCGGATCGGCGGTGAAGAGTTCGTCTGGCTGCTGCCGGAAACCGATGCCGAATCCGCACGGCTGGTGGCGCACAAATGCCTGCACCTGATTCGCCAGCAGCAGATCCCCCATGAATTCTCGAACGTGTCGAAACTGCTGAGTATCAGCCTCGGCGTCGGCACCACCCTGGCATCGATGCATGCCACGGCCCTGGAGTTCGTCGAGCAGGTCGATCATCTGCTCTACAAGGCCAAGCACAATGGCCGGATGCGCGCCGAGTTCGCTGATTTTCGTGATTGACAAAAGGCGCGCCGGCTTTTAAAACTGGGCGCCTCACTCAGGGTGTAAGCAAGTATGTCCGCAACCTTCAACTTCAACTTTTCCGTCATTGGCTTGATTGCCAAGGCGCAAGGTTGCGTTGCGCACGCCCTCAAATCGAAGAAACAGTCGCTCATGTGACCGGGGCGCGCTGTCCCGTCAGATGAGCTGACAGGACATTGAGCGCGACGGACCACACGCCCCTTGCTTACTCTCCTTTCATGCCCCTGACGGTGACGAAATCGGTCAACCATCAGGAGAAAAAAGCATGTCAGCGTTTCAGGGTATCTGGGTTCCACTGGTCACCCCCTTCCACAACGGCGCCATCGATTTCGTCGGCTTGCGCCGGCTGGTCAGCCATCTGCTGGAAAAAGGTGTCGACGGCCTCATCGTTTGCGGCACCACCGGCGAGCCGGCGGCGATGGGCAAACATGAACAACTGGCCGTGCTTGATGCGGTGCTGGAACTGGTGCCGGCGCAACGGGTGCTCATGGGCCTGGCCGGCAACAACCTGACCGAGTTGTTGCAGTTCCAGAGCGAGATCCTCAAGCGCCCGGTGGCGGGCCTGCTGGTGCCGGCGCCGTATTACATCCGCCCGTCCCAGGCCGGCCTCGAAGGGTTTTTCCGCACGGTCGCCGATGCCTCCAGCGTGCCACTGATTCTCTACGACATCCCCTACCGTACCGGTGTGGCCTTCGAACAGGCGACCCTGCTCAACATCGTCGCCCACGAGCGGATCGTCGCGATCAAGGATTGCGGCGGTAACTTTTCCAACACCCTCGCCTTGCTCGATAGCGGCCATGTCGATGTGCTGTGCGGCGAAGACAACCAGATCTTCAATGCCCTGTGCCTGGGCGCCAAAGGCGCGATTGCCGCGTCGGCGCATGTCCATCCGGAACTGTTCGTGCAGTTGCACCGGCAGATTCGCGACAACCAATTGGCTGAAGGCCGCGCCACGTTTTTCCGTTTGCTGCCGCTGATCAACAGCCTGTTCCTGGAGCCCAACCCGGCCCCGGTGAAAACCGCGCTGGCCCTGCAAGGCTTGATCGGTGACGAACTGCGCGCACCGATGCAACGCAGCAGCGAATCGATGACCGAGCGTTTGCAAGGCGTGCTCAGGACATTGGATCGCGACAATCGATAGAGCGCCCGCCACCGGCCCGAGTACCATGGAGCGATTCGTTCAGCCTTCAGGGGCACCGACATGCTGTACCGAATCGCCGCCGACGGGCTGATGCTGTTTCACCTGTCGTTCATTGTGTTTGTCGTGTTCGGCGGGCTGCTGATACTCAAATGGCGCCACCTGATCTGGTGGCATCCGCCCGCTGCGCTGTGGGGGATGGCGGTGGAGTTCTTCCACCTGCCCTGCCCGCTGACCGACTGGGAAAACCGCATGCGCCAGGGGGCCGGGCAAACCGGCTATGGCGGTGGGTTCATCGAGCATTACATTTGGCCGGTGATTTACCCGGCGGGCCTGACGCCGACCATTCAACTGGGTTTGGGCAGCCTGGTGTTGGTAATCAATGTGTTGGTTTATCTTCGATTGATCAGGCAGTGGCGATTGCGGCGGGCAACCTGAGGCCAGGATCAAAAGATCGCAGCCTGCGGCAGCTCCTACACAGGGAACGGACCGGTTTGCCTGACGCCTGAGCCTCAGTTGGCAATCACACTCATGTTGCGCCCACTGGCCTTGGCCACGTACAGCGCCTTGTCCGCCGCACCGATCAGGTCTTCGGAGCGAACTTGGGAAGTACCATTGCTGGCACACACGCCAATGCTGACGGTGACGGCGCCTTCCGGGCTGTCGCTGTGGGCAATAGCGGCCTGCAGCACCGCGCGACGGATTTTCTCCGCCACCAGGAATGCCCCCACGTAGTCGGTGCCGGGCAGCACCACCGCAAACTCCTCGCCACCATAACGGGCGGCCAGGTCACCGGGGCGCTTGATGTTGTCGGTGATGATCGCACCGACCTTGCGTAAACACTCATCACCGGCCAGGTGACCGTAGCGGTCATTGAACGGTTTGAAATGATCGACATCGATCATCAGCAGCGCCAGCTCGGTCTGGCTGCGCCGGGCACGGCCCATTTCGGCATCGATGAACGCGTCGAACTGACGCCGGTTGGCCAGCCCCGTCAGCGCGTCTTTCAGGGCCAGGCCCTCGAGGTTGCGATTGACCTCCAGGAGCTTGTCCTGGGTGTCCAGCAACTCGACCTGCACCAGGTTCTGCTGCTTCATCAGCTTGATCAGCCGGAACCCCAGTACCCCGAGAACACTGAGCAACAGCGTGACGATGCCGGCGCTGAGCAGCGTTTCCTTGCGCCAACTGGCCAGCACTTCATCCTTGTTCAGCGCGACAAAAACGATCAGCGGATAACCCTCGACCCGGCGATAGCCCGTTACCCGCTCGACACCATCGATGACCGACGTGATCGTGGCCGTGCCCGCATCTCCCTTGGGCAACAACTGGGTGAACAACGGGCTCTTGGCGAGACTGCTGCCGATATCCGCCTCCTTGAAGGGTCGGCGAATGATAATGCTGGCGTTGTCGGCGATCAGGGTGATCACGCCGTTGCTGCCCATGTCGATGCTGTCGTAGAGCTGCAGGAAATGACTGAGGTAGATCGTCGCCAGTGCCACGCCAGCAAAACTGCCGTCGGGATGATTGAGCCGACGTGAAACCGTCATGATCCACTCGCCGCTCGAACGGCTCTTGATCGACGGCCCGATGTGCGGCCCTCGGCTGGGGTTGTCGCGATGGAAGATGAAGTATTCGCGGTCGGAATTGTTGACGCCGGTTTGGCCGGCGCCATTGGAATTGGCGAGCCACTGGCCGTTTTCGTCGAAAATGAACAAGCCATGGAGCTGGCTCAACTCACTGCGCTGGGCGTTGAGCAATGGCGGCAACCGGGATTGATCCACGCCGTCGTGTTCCAGGCGATCGACCAACGTGAAGAGCAGCGTATCGGCCTGCTTGATCGTTGCCTGCGCTTGCGAAGCCAGGGTCTGCGCCAGGTTGGACATCACCACTTCCTTGTCATGCAGGTGGTACTGGCGTGAGCTCCAGGCTTCCCAGATCACGATAGCCACCATCGACAGGCACACCGCCACCAGCAAGGTCACCGCCGAGCGGACCTTGAGCCGGGGCACGGCGGGTCGACGCATTTCAATTTGATCGTTGATCAATGGATGTCCCATGGTGCTCCCTGTGTCGATGACGGACGAACCTTCCTGATCGCCGTTTTTGCTCACTATGCCCGAGCCGGGCTCGTCATGATGTTAGCGCGACGCCTGCTTTACCGCCTCCAGCCACGCCGGATCCAGCCGTATCTGTTCGATTTCGATGCCCTGGGCTTGCATCCGTTCCCTGTGCTGGTCCATTTCGCGGATCAACTGGCCGTGGTCACTGGAGTTGCCATCGAGTTGATGCATCTGGTTCAAGCCCAAATGGTAGAAACGCAACAGCTTCATCGCAACCGGATCACCCCGCTCCACGGCCGCCGTTACATGATGCATGACATTGGTGATGCTCATCAGGCTGCGCTTGAGCTGCCAACTGTAGACCGCAGGCGCCATCCACGCCTGATGCCAGAACACCTTGCGCATCAGCACCACCATCGCCAGCACGGCAACGAACACGCCACCGACGTTGAAGCGCAGATTGTCGCCCGCCGGCGTGCCGAACAGCGCCACCGCCGCCGTGGACAGCAGCATCGCCAGCGCCAGGAAGATCAGGGCAATGATGACCGTGCTGCGCCGCGTCTGTTGCCGGTAGGTGTCAGCGTTCATCGGCTGGATTTCGAACATTGCGTCGGGTTTCCTGAGCTGAAAGGGTAAAAAGGGGGCTGAGGCAAAAAGACAGCGTGCCATTATCGCCTCTGCGAGGGATTTAGCTATGCTGGGGCTCCTTTTCATCTTTTCATCGTCAAGCGGGGGACATGGCGAGACCGCGCAGTTCGTGCCATCTTCTTTCATGAATACACATTATTCGGATGCCATTCGTAGTTGCTGTGTGAATGACATCGTTTTAAGGATCATTGAATGACCCAACGCCAAGTTATCAACGCCTCCGTCAGTCCAAAAGGCAGCCTGGAAACGCTCTCGCAACGGGAAGTCCAGCAATTGAGCGAGGCCGGTTCCGGCAGTACCTACACCCTCTTCCGCCAGTGCGCCCTGGCCATCCTCAACACCGGCGCCCATGTCGACAACGCCAAGACCATTCTGGAAGCCTACAAGGATTTCGAGATCCGCATTCACCAGCAGGACCGCGGCGTGCGCCTGGAACTGCTGAACGCCCCGGCCGACGCCTTCGTCGACGGCGAAATGATCGCCAGCACCCGGGAAATGCTGTTCAGCGCCTTGCGTGACATCGTCTACACCGAAAACGAACTCGACAGCCAGCGCATCGACCTGAGCAACTCCCAGGGCATCAGCGACTACGTCTTCCACCTGCTGCGCAACGCCCGCACCCTGCGCCCCGGCGTCGAGCCGAAGATCGTGGTGTGCTGGGGCGGGCACTCGATCAACACCGAAGAATACAAATACACCAAAAAAGTCGGCCACGAACTGGGCCTGCGCAGCCTGGACATCTGCACCGGTTGCGGCCCCGGCGTGATGAAAGGCCCGATGAAAGGCGCGACCATCGCCCACGCCAAGCAACGCATCCACGGCGGCCGCTACCTGGGCCTGACCGAACCCGGCATCATCGCCGCCGAAGCGCCGAACCCGATCGTCAACGAACTGGTGATCCTGCCGGACATCGAAAAACGCCTGGAAGCCTTCGTCCGCGTCGGTCACGGCATCATCATCTTCCCGGGCGGCGCCGGTACGGCCGAGGAATTCCTGTACCTGCTGGGCATCCTGATGCACCCGGACAACGCAGGCCTGCCCTTCCCGGTCGTCCTCACCGGGCCGAAACATGCCGCTCCGTACCTGGAGCAACTGGACGCGTTCGTCGGCGCCACCCTGGGCGACGCCGCCAAGCAGCACTACCAGATCATCATCGATGACCCGGCCGAAGTGGCGCGCCAGATGACCCAGGGCCTCAAGGCGGTCAAGCAGTTCCGCCGCGAGCGCAACGACGCATTCCACTTCAACTGGCTGTTGAAAATCGACGAAGGCTTCCAGCGCCCGTTCGACCCGACCCACGAAAACATGGCCAACCTGAAACTGAGCCTCGACCTGCCCTCCCACGAACTGGCGGCCAACCTGCGCCGCGCGTTCTCCGGCATCGTCGCCGGCAACGTCAAGGACAAGGGCATCCGCCTGATCGAAGAGCACGGGCCCTACCAGATCCGTGGCGACGCGGCGATCATGCAACCGCTGGACCTGCTGCTCAAAGCCTTCGTCGCCCAGCACCGCATGAAACTGCCGGGCGGCGCGGCGTATGTGCCGTGTTACCGGGTAGTGGCTTAACCCTTCCGGTGTAATAACACCGACATGAGCTTTACCGTCGCGAGCCGCAGTGAAAGCTGCGGTTCGCGTCACTCTATGGAAAGAAAAAAATGCGCCAACGTCATTCCGCCAGGCTGCTGGTGATCAATCCCTCGCAACAGGTTCTGCTGTTTCACTTCCGGCACAAAGGCGATGCCCTCGACGGCCAAAGCCACTGGGCGACACCCGGTGGCGGGCTTGAGCCGGGTGAATCCTTTGAGGCTGCGGCGATTCGTGAGCTGTTTGAAGAAACCGGGCTGAATGTCGCAGCCGTGGGACCCAGCGTTGCAGAGCGCAGTTTTGCGATGATGCTGCCAAGTGGCGAAACGGTGTTGTCGGTTGAACGGTATTTTGTGGTTCATACCGAGAGTGAACGCCTGTCCCGTGAGGGATGGACAGCTCACGAAGTCCGGGTAATGGCGGACCATAAGTGGTGGTCCGTAGCCGAACTGCGAGAGACCCGAGAAACGGTGTGGCCTGAGCGGTTGATCGAGATGCTGGAAAGCGCCTGAAGCATGGGTGATAGCCATGCATCTGGGCAATCAGACATACACAATCCATGTGGCGAGGGAGCTTGCTCCCGTCGACTGCGCAGCAGTCGTAAATCGGCTGATGCGGTATATCCCGCGATAGGGTGTCTGCCGGTTTGGGGCCGCTTCGCGCCCCAGCGGGAGCAAGCTCCCTCGCCACAATGGTTCTGTGTTTAGTCCAGTGGGGCAACGTTATCCAGTGCGCGGTTGACCGCCAGGTCCGCCAGCATGATCACCTGCTGGATCCCCAACAACATGCTGCGTTGCGGACCATCCAGGAATGTTGCGAAATCACTGGCCATGACGCTCGCCGACGCCAGCGATTCACAGGCATGGGTCAACAGGCTTTCGGTGTCGATGTTCGGTGCGATGGTGAACATCGTGCTGGGGTTGTGGGGGGCGTTGTTTTTGAGGATGGCGGGTTTTAGGTGGAGGCCGGATGCACGTTGGTTGGTATCGGCTTCTGATTCGGGGGGATTGGGTGTGGGTTTGACCATGACGAAGCTCCTTGATTGATGGAGCCGCCACAATTCGCTGCGAAACGAAGAA
Source organism: Pseudomonas sp. PDM27 (assembly GCF_019219205.1). Lineage (NCBI taxonomy): Bacteria > Pseudomonadati > Pseudomonadota > Gammaproteobacteria > Pseudomonadales > Pseudomonadaceae > Pseudomonas > Pseudomonas sp. PDM27. Next base: position 132,217 of record NZ_JAHUWF010000016.1, read on the forward strand.
GGTGGCGGCCATACGCAGGTTCGCAGACCGGGAATCAAGGAACCCGGCAGACCCGAAAGTCTCCCGCGCACAGCCGCCATAACGCAAAACAGTGGGCGAACAAAAGCGCCAACTGTATGGAAACGGTGGCGCTGAGCGCCTTGATTAACCTGGGCTGCGAAACCCGGTCGCTGAATTTGCAGCGACCCGACAACGATAGAGTCAGGGTCCAAGGCCCACAAGCCGGCGGATTCTGGCGTAGTTGTAGGCAACGACGCAAGGTGGTGTAGCCTCACTCCTGGTCCTACAGCCTTGCCTGACATCCATAATTTCTGGCCATTTTGATGGTGTGAGGCAGAGGATTTTCGTTGGCTGTCAGGCCGCCTTCGCGAGCAAGCCCGCTCCCACAGGTGCCGAGTACAGCCCCAAGAAATTGGTCGGCTGTCAGGCCGCCTTCGCGGGCAAGCCCGCTCCCACAGGTGCCGAGTACAGTTCCAAGAAATTGGTTGGCTGTCAGGCCGCCTTCGCGGGCAGGCTCGCTCCCACAGGTGCCGAGTACAGCGCCAAGGAATTGGTTGGCTTTCAGGCCGCCTTCGCGGGCAAGCCCGCTCCCACAGGTGCCGAGTACAGCTCCAAGGAATTGGTTGGCTTTCAGGCCGCCTTCGCGGGCAAGCCCGCTCCCACAGGTGCCGAGTACAGTTCCAAGGAATTGGTCGGCTGTCAGGCCGTCTTCGCGAGCAGGCTCGCTCCCACAGGTGCCGAGTACAGTTCCAAGGAATTGGTCGGCTGTCAGGCCGTCTTCGCGAGCAGGCTCGCTCCCACAGGTGCCTACCGGCCGACCTGGTACTGATGGGAGAGTGTTTCCCTGTAGGAGCTGCCGAAGGCTGCGATCTTTTGATTTTGATTTTTGACAATGTCGAAGGAGGCGAAAGATCAAGATCAAAAGATCGCAGCCTTCGGCAGCTCCTACAGGGGGGAATGCGTACAACCCCACCACTCAACAGGCCGAGCGTTAGCTCGCCTGCAGCTCTTGATCCACCCGCCCCCTCGGCAGGCTGAGCGGAGGTGTTCATCCGGGGATGGGCGCGCAGCGCCGTTCGACGCAGTCGAACTCATTGCATGTAGGTCGAAGCGAAGCCGACCGGAGGGCAATGCCCCCGGATGAATGCCGGAGCGAAGGAACCCCGAGCCTCAGCGAGGGGCCGTACGTAAGGGGCGAGCGCTTTTGGTTACTTTTAAGGCGCTTGTTAAAAGTGACTCGCCGTAAGGGCGAAACCATAAGCCGCCGTTACCTAAAAAACGGATATGTACTCAATCACCCAAGAACCTGGTCGGCTCAAAGGCCGCCAAGGTCAAAAGATCGCAGCCTTCGGCAGCTCCTACTTGTTCTGCGTCAGATACCGCTCCAGCGTCTCATTCTGCGCAGGCTGGGAATTGTCCCCGGCCACCTGCCACAACCGCCGCTCGATCCCCTGGGCCAGCAAATGCCCCACCGCCGACTCGATCGCCGACAACACACACAACTGCGCCGGCTCGTTGGTGGTATAGCCGACCTCGGCCTCAAGCAGCTTCTTGAACTCGATGAACTTGAACACCCCGGCACTGCGACCGACCGAATAAATGGTCTTGCTGGTCATCACGTTGGCCAGCACCTGCCCGCTGCGCACGTCCACCGCCCGCAGGTTCACCGTGACCTGATCCACGCGGTACTCACGGGAAATGTCGATGCCCAGGTAGCGAGCCCCTTCCCCGCCACTGCGCACGTTGGTGTCGTAGGCGATGATCCCGCCTTCGAGCATCATGTTTGCCGCCTGCAGCGGCGGCAGCTCACCCAGGATGTTCACCGGTGTATTGGGTTTCTTTTGCGAGGCGCGGATGATCTTGCGTTCGGTCAACAGGTTTTGCAGCCCTTCACGCTCCAGTACCACGAACCAGCCACTGGCCTGCAAGGCGTCCATCAGCATGCTCGCCGCGCCCTGGGTCACGCTGGTGGAAAACGAGCTGGCCGGGGTTGGCTTGTATTGCCCGGTCTGGTCGCGAAAGCCGTACACCACGGCCATCAACTTGCCCTTGGGGCGCGGCAAGTTCAACAAGTCGTAATAGGTCGAGGCCCTGGGGGTCAGGGTCGGCGTTTCCGTGTCCTGTTCAGCGGACATCGGTTCACGCAGACCACAGCCGGAAAGCACCGCCAACAGCATCCCTAGCACCATTATTCTTTTCATATCCGTAACTCCCCATCGGCCCATATCCCCATCAAGGGGTGGTGGTGATGCCGTTTACCTGGATTTCCGACACTTCACCGGTTGCCCGGTCGGTCACGTTGATCGTCAATGCCCCCGAGTCGTCGATGACGTTGACGATAAAGGCGTCAGTCGACAGGCTCCCGGTGTTGCCCGTGGAGATGTTGTCCAGCAGTTGCCCCAGCAACCGCGATTGCAACTGACTGGTAAACCGTTCCAGGGCCGAAGTGCCGGCCACAGCGGTACGGTTGTTCAGATCGGGATCGTCGTAGTCGTTCTGCGCCTGGGCGTTGTTGAGCAGCCAGGTGCCGTTCAACGGGTTGCCGCCGAACGCCGGGTTGATGGGGGTGTAGACCAGCTCTGTGGCATGGACCAGGCCAGCACTTCCCGCCCCGGCAAACCAGAGGCCGAGCAACCACAGTCCCGTACGCTTGCCGAAAGTTGTTTCCTTCATAGTTCGTCCCTCTCAAGGTCGGTGGTGTCCTGCAACAAGGCTTCCAGCTTGCGCCGCACGATCTCCATGCGAACCTGGTCGGCAGCCTCATAGGCCTCGTCTTTCAACTCCACTGTGTTCGGCGGCAGGAAGCGCCGATAAACCAGTCGTTGCTGAAACTCCACGGTCACCAGGCTGCCCCAGCGCGCCGAAGGTCTTTCGCGTACCACCAGGTTGAAGTCCATCGGGCTGGTGGCACGCAGGCGCTCACTGAACGAGTAATAAAAGTCATGGCCGATGTGCGAAATCGTGTCGTCGATGATGAACCCCAGCATCTCGTCGTCTTGCGCCGAGGCGAAGCTCGCCCCCAGCGACAGGACCAGTGCCGCGAGCCAGTGCCGGATCAAGGCTGCAATGCCTCAGGTGCGGTGGACTGTGCTTTGGGCTGCCCGCTGGTGTCATCGAGGAAGGCTTTCTCGGCCACGAACTGCCAGTCCTTGTAGCTGGCCATGCCGTTGAAGTCCGACCACTGGCTGGGAAAGTTCACCTGCTTGAGCGGTTTCTCCGTGGAGGGGCAGTACACACCGCTGATCCGTCCGTCGACACCGCGTATCAGCTCCCATTCGCCCCCCGTCATCGGCTCCGGGTACAACTGGCGGATATGGTGCATGGCCGACGGGAAGCGCTCGTCCTGCAACAGGTCCGCGAGTTCTTTCGGGTACATGGCGACGCCGGGCGAACTGCGGTAATAGCTGCGCAGCGCCTGGGCATACTGCGTACCGACCCAGAGCAACTGGTTTTCCCGGTCCCGGCGTGAAGCGGTGGCCCACAACTCGCCGGCACTGGCCAGGCCCATGCCCATCACGACAATCAGAAACAGCACACCCAGGTAGGTGAAGCCGTCCTGGCCCGAAGGCTTACCATTCGGAGTAAAGGCTGCCATCACGAGCCCTCCCGGAGGCGCCACTCTTGATATCGGCCACCCCGCCCGCCACGCCTTCCGGTGGCGGGACCATGACCCAGGTATCCTTGCGCTCGGCAATCGGGTCCAGCGGCTGGTTACGCAGGTAGCGCAGTTCGACCAGCTGTTCGATGGAGTCGGGATAACGCCCGGTGTCGCCGTAGTAGTGGTCCAGCGCCTCGCGCATGGACGACAGGCTCTGGCGCAGGGTGGTCTCTTTCGAGGCTTCCAGGCTGGTGAAATAGCGTGGCATGGCGATCGTCATCAGGGTCGCGATGATTGCCATGACCACCATCAGTTCCAACAGGGTAAAACCCTTTTGCCGACGCATATGCTCACCACTCACGATAGGCGATGCCGTTGAGACCCTTGCCCCGGGCCTTGGAGTAAACGTCAAAGACGTCCTGGCCCGCCCGCGGGTTCTCAGCCGAACTGTCATAGGCACGCAGGCCCCAGCCGCCCTCGTCGTCACGCTTGACGGTGGCCAGCGGATCACGGGGGATGCGCCGCAGGAAATAGAACTTGGCCCCCTTGGCGCTGCGCACGTCACGTACACCGTCGACCAGCACTTTCAGGTTCGGCGGGTAGCCGTTGCTGTCGAGCGACTTCTCGATATAACCGGCGTCGAAGGCACGCTTGTAGGCGTCGATGCCATCGCGGATCTGGTACAGCGCGGTCCGCAGTTCCTGCTCTTTGCCCCGGCGCACCACCGTCTCGGTCAGCGGTGCGGCCATGCCGGCCAACAGGCCGACCAGGGCCAGCGTCACCACGACTTCGATCAGGGTAAAACCGCGTTGCGAGGCGTTCATGATCAAGGCTTTCCGACGGTAACGGTGGTGGCGATCGGTGCGCTCATTGGGCCGGTCTGAACCGTCGTGTTCATCGAACGGTCAGGGGCCTGGATGTGCATGCTGGTTTCGGTGCCGGTCGGGAATTCCATGTCCGACGGGCTCTGGTACGGCAGGTTGCGCACGATCCGCGGGGTGATCGACAGCACCAGTTCGGACTTGCTGACATCGTCCTTGTTACTGCCGAACAGGCGGCCCAGGCCAGGAATGTCGCCAAGGCCAGGGATCTTGTTTCCGCTGCTGCCATGGTCGTTGCGCACCAGGCCGGCGAGGATCTGGGTTTCGCCATCATGCAGACGCAAGGTGGTCTGGGCGTTGCGGGTATCGACCTGGACGGGAATGGTGCCCTGGGCGGTCGGCGTCAGCGGCGTGGCGTTACTGACTTCCAGCGCGATCTTGATCGCCACTTCGTTGTTCAGGTGCACGATGGGCTGCACTTCAAGCTTCAGACCCACGTCGAGGTAAGTCACGCTTTCGGTGATCACCGGGCCCTGGGTCGAAGGCACCGAGGTGGCGCTGATGATCGGCACGCGCTGACCGATGTGGATGCGCGCCTGTTCGCGGTTGCTCACCCGGATCACCGGGCTGGCCAGGGTGTTGATGTCCTTGTCCTGGGCGTTGATCTTCGCCTGGGGCGCCGGGCTGATGGAGATGCGGCTGGAGTCGATGCCTTTGAGCTGGTCAAGGATGGACACTGGCGAGCCGTCGCTGTTGATCACACCAAAGGTGTTGGGCCATTGCAGGCCGAGGTCGAGAATGCGCTGACGGGCCACTTCCATCACTTCCACTTCCAGCACCACTTCGGGGTTGGACTGGTCCTGCGATTGCAGGAGTTTTTCCGCCATGCGGATGGCGTCGCCGGTGTCGCGCATGGTCAGGGTATTGAGGCGTTCATCGACGAACACGTCGCGGGTCTTGAGCATGGTCTTGATCATGTTCAGCGCGGTGTTGGCATCGATGCTGGTCAGGTAGAAGGTGCGCATCACCAGCTCCTGGTAATCCTTGAGCTTCTGCGGCGAGTCCGGGTAAATCAGCAAGGTGTTTTCATTCACCACTTTCTGGTGCAACTGGTTCTGTTGCAGCAGCAATTCCACGGCGTCTTCGATGCGCACGTCACGTACGAAGATCGTGGCTTTCATGTCCGGGCGCAGGTCCTTGTCGAAGATGAAGTTCAGGCCGGCGACCTGGGACAGCACTTCGAAAATGGTCTTCAGGTTGGCGTCGCGAAACTCCAGGGTCACCGGCCGGTCCAGGCGTGTACGCAACTGCGGGTACTGCACCACGTTGCGGCTCTGCACCAGGCGGATGCTGTCCTGCAGTTCCCGGGCACCCTCGTTCTGCGGGTCCAGTTCGAGAATCTGCTTGACCTGGCGGTCGGCACCGTAGATGTCACCGCGACGCAGGTCGCCACGGGCCATTTCGAGTTTCTCGTCCATGCTGCGCAGGTAGTCGAGTTGACGCAGGGAGTCCTGGGCACGACGGTTGTTCGGCTCGATGCCCAGGACCCGGCTGTAGCCCATGCGGGCCCCGGCGAAATTACGCTGGGCGCGGTCCATGTCGGCCTGGGTCAGCAGTGCCGTCACGGCGCGGGCCCGACCGCTGTTGAGTGCTATGTGCAGATCGGTATCGCGAGGGTTCTCGCGCAACCCCTGTTCGATGCGAGCCAGGCCGGCTTCGTACTGGCCGGATTCCATGAGGGCGGAAGCTTCTTCCTTGGCGACCTGCGCCGAACTGCATGCAGCCAGCCCTGCGCAGAGACAAAGACTCATCAGCAAACGGGATTTGTTCATTCCGTACTCCCCACAGACAGAGTCTGAGCTAAATGCAGAGGCAGGTAGACCAGGCTCAGCTCCTCTTTGGAAATGCGCTCGATCCGCCAGGTTTCGTCGATGACATCCCCTTTGCGTACGACGTATATTTTTTCGCCGCTCTGCAAGAACACCTGCAGATCGGAACGGTCATCCAGCCTGCCGACAAACTGGAAGGGCAACGGCGGTGCAGTGGGGACCTGCACCTCTGGGGTCACGACTACCGGTTGTTCAATAACGGTGCCGAGGACCGGCGCCGGTTTCCAGCTGCGGGCGGCGAACAGGTCGCCTGCCGGGCTCAGGTCCTTGATCGGCACGACCGCCGTGGCGCTCGATGCAGCCGCCGCTGCGCCCGGAGCCCTGCCTTTGGCTGACGTGGCCACGGCGGCCAGCGCCGGGTCGCTGTCGTCAGCCTGCTTGAAGTATTCGGGGAACCAGGCGAGCGCGGCCGCTACACCGAAGAACGCCACCCACCCCACCACTCGTTTGGTATTCATCATGACCTCGACAGGTAAAGGGTCATGCGGATCCGCCCGGTCAGGTCGGTATCGGCGATCTTCTTGCGCTGCAGCTCCACATCCTCCAGCACCACCGCCGGCAACTGGCCGAGCAAGGCGTGCAGGAAACGCCGCAGTTGCGGATAGCTGCCACGTACCGGCAGCAGAATCTGATAACGGGCCAGGTGCGTCTTGGGGTCCACGCCCAGGGAGTACTCACCCCGGGACAAGGTGATGCGCTCCTGGGCGGCCAGGGCGTAGATCTTGTCGATGGCCACGGTGGCCTGGGGCTGGGACGGCAACTTGCTGCGGAAGTCGTCGAGCTGGCGCTGCGGCACCACCGGTGCGGCCACCGTGCCGTCTTCGACCTTGGCCAGGTACTCGGTGGCTTCGCGGGTCTGCTGGCTGAGGCTTTGCAGCGACTGCCAGTCCGGCAGCAATCCGACCAGGCCATAGCTCAGCGCCAGCACCAGCATGGCCAACCCTGCCAGCCCCGGAACGCCCAGGCCTTGCAGGTATTCGTGGACAATCAATTTATGGATTTGCATCGCCGATCTCCCAGGTAGCCGACAGGTTGAACTGCACCGGGTGTTCCGGCACGTTGGCGACAATTTCGTGGCTCAGCAGCGACACGTCGGACAGCTCGTCGCTGGCTTCGAGGCGGCGGTGGAAATCGAGCATGGCGTCCAGGTCCATCGCCTCGGCGCTGATCCGGACCTGGCCTTTGCGGGCGTCCGGGGTCAGGGTCAGCAGGGCAATGTTGTCCCGCGGCATGGCTTCCAGCGTGGCGAACAGACGCTCCCAAGGGCGGCGCAACTGCTGGGAGACCTTGCGCATTTCGGCCAGGTTCTGCGCCTGCTCGCGAGTTTCCGCCGGGGTCAGGCCGGGCTTGCTGCCGTTGTCGCCGGTGAGCACCCGCTGGGTGGTTTGCAGGTGGCCCTGCTGTTGTTCGGCCTCGTTGCTCAGGTGCTGCTGCACCAGAGCGCAACTCAGTGTCAGCACCACACCACCGGCCAGCAGGCTCCAGCCCAGGGGGCCTGCACGGCGGCGCGGCTGAAAGTCGAGCATCAGGGGGCGCATGTCAGGCCACCGCCCGAGACATGACGTACAGGCAATCGCGTACGGCTGTCCGGTCTTCTTCGAGGGTGCGCAGATGCACACCGGGCACATCAGGGTGCGAGTCGATGCGCGCCGGCGCATGCAGGTAGACCGTCAACGGCCGTTCGCTGGTGGATGCCTGCAACTGGTTCTCACGGCCGATGAGCGCCGTCAGGGCCGCATCACTGTCGCTGCTGCCCACCGAACGCACCGACGTCCAGCGCCCTTCCCTGGCCAGCAGCAACACGCTGCGTACCGGTTCGGCGACCACGAACAGGAAGTCCTCGGCATCAAGGCTTTTATCGAAATGGTTGAACGCCGCCATCAGGTACGGCTGCACTGAACGCAGGCGCAAGCCACGCGCGCTGACCAGGGCGCGCAGGCGGTCGAGCAAGTCCTGGGGCAGCGCGGTAGCGATACGGTCATAGCCGGCAGGCTCGGCCGACAGCACCAGGCTCCAGGGTTGCGTCGGTGCACCGTAGAGGTCTTCGAAACACAGTTGGGCGAAGCCGAGCAATTCGGCCGGGCTGCTGATCTGATCGCTCCAGGGCACCAGGCAATAGCGGCTGAAGTGTCCGGAGATCACCACCGTCAGTTCCGCCCTGGCAACGGCGTGCTCGGCCAGCAAACGGTCGAGGGTGTCGAGGGCCACCGCCCAGGCCTGGAAACCTTCGTCGATGTAGCCGACGCTGCCCAGCCAGTGGGTTGCACTGCCTTGCCGATGCCCCAGGCCTACACCGCTGGCGCCGAGCACGGCGACAAATTGCTCACGAGATAAAAGTGACACGATTGATCTCCTCGAGAGTGGTCCGGCCTTGTTCGACCATCTCCAGCGCCGACTCGCGCAACAGGCGCAAGCCACGTTTGCAGGCATGGGCCTTGATTTTCGAAATGGGCTGGCGCTCGACGATCATTTGCCGCAGTTCGTCATCCAGGTGCAGCAGCTCGGCAATCGCACTGCGCCCGCGATACCCGGTGCCCCGGCAATGCCCGCAACCCTTGCCGTGGACGAACGTGTAGTGAGCGACCTTTTGCGGATCGAGCCCCGAGACCTCCAGCTCTTCTTCCGTCGGGCTGTAAGGGGTGCTGCAACTGGTGCAGACCAGACGGATCAAACGCTGGGCCAGGACGGCATTGAGTGCCGAGACCAGGCTGTAGGGATCGATTTCCATCTGGGTGAACCGGCCGATCACGTCGAACACGTTGTTGGCGTGGATGGTGGTGAACACCAGGTGACCGGTGAGCGCCGATTGCACGGCGATCTGTGCGGTGTCCGGGTCGCGGATTTCACCGACCATGATCTTGTCCGGGTCATGACGCAGGATCGAGCGCAGGCCCCGGGCGAAGGTCAGGCCCTTTTTCTCGTTGACGGGGATTTGCAGTACGCCCGGCAGTTGATATTCCACCGGGTCTTCAATGGTGATGATCTTGTCCACGCCGTGGTTGATCTCGGTGATCATCGCGTACAGGGTGGTGGTCTTGCCGCTACCGGTAGGCCCGGTCACCAACACCATGCCGTAGGGTTCGGCGGCCAACCGGCGCAACTGGCGCAGGGTATCTTCTTCAAAGCCCAGGGCCTGCAGTTGCACGCCACAGACTTTGTCGGCGAGGTCCTGTTTGTCGAGCACCCGCAGCACCGCGTCTTCGCCGAAGATGCTCGGCATGATCGACACCCGGAAGTCGATCTGCCGGCCGCTGATGCCGATCTTGAAACGACCGTCCTGGGGCACGCGCTTTTCGCCGATGTCCAGTTCAGCCATGACCTTGACCCGGGAAATCACTTGCTCGGCGAACTCGCTGCCCTGGATCTTGCTGATGTTGTTGAGCACACCGTCGATCCGGTACTTGATCACCAGGCCGCTGCCAGTGGTGCCGAGGTGGATGTCGCTGGCGTGCATTTTCAGCGCGTCGTACAGCGTCGAGTTGACCAGCTTGACCACCACGCTGGCGTCTTCGCTGATGCTGGTCAGGGACAGGCTTTGCAGGGTGTCGACTTCGGCTCCGCCCTCGGCCTGGGCGTTGAGCGATTCCACCGCATGGAAACTTTCTTCGTGACGCGCCAGGTAGGCCTTCAGGTCGTCGGCATGCACCAGGTACAGCGGCGCGCCGTGCAGGCATTCATCGATCCAGGCCAGGCGTGCGCTGTCGAAGGGGTCGGCGAACACGCCGATGACCGCGTCGTCGTGACGCAGCAGGATGAATTCACGCTTGAGGCATTGGGCCAGGGTCACCCGATCGAACACCGGGGTGGCACTGAACAGGCTGTCGGTGTCGAGCACCGGGTAGTGCAGGGTTACACCCAGGCACTGGATGAAAGGCATGGGAGCCAGTTCACTCAACTCCCCGAGGGTGTCCAGCATCCGCTCGCCGGAACTGGTGGCCAGGGCGCGGGCCTGGGCCAGTTGTTCACTGGTGAAACGAGTCGGTACACCTTCCACTTGCGCCGGTTCTACGGCAAGGGATAGACGGTCCATGGCATGCTCTCCAACGCCCGGGGCTTTGAGCCCTGTCGGCGCGGCGAGCCATTTCGGCACAGGCCGGAACGTCTTGTCGCGCCACTACTCCCCGGTGAGCAATTGTTCGTCGTCTGGCGCCTTGGAGGCCGATGTATTTTTTCGGCGATCTGCAAGCACCCAACTACCGTCGTACAACTGCAGCGGGAAACTCTCGGTCCTGCTCTGGCGTCGTTCGACGAATCCTTCGGAGGTGCTCACACCCGGCCTGGGCTCGCGTCGCCTGCCCAGAAGATCAAGCACTGCACGGGCCAATTCCGCCAACGGAAAGGGCTTGAACAGGATATGGCTGACTCCCAGTAGCCGGGCCCGCTCGCAAACTTCCGCGGTTGGATGCCCTGTGATCAGCACAAAATGGCACTTCCTGTTCTGGCGGACGGCATCGAGCACCTGAAAGCCTTCCATATCGGGCAAGCGGTAATCGAACACCATCACATCGGGTGCGAAATCGTCAGCTTCGGCGATTCCATGTGCACCGTCGTGAGCAATCCGGACTTCCAGCGCTTGCGCCTGCAGGTAACCCTGGAGGTTTTCCGCCAGCAGCTGTTCGTCATCAACAACCAGTACTTTATTTAACAAGGTCGACTCCTTGAAACCGCAGGTCCGGGTTTTGAACCTGGCGGAGCGCGTGCCCTGAGAGGACTAACGCACACTTCATGCCAGACTGAGCGCCGGTAAATTTAGACCTTCATGTCCTTGAATTTAAAAACAATGCCTTTTCGTCCAGCAATCCCATCCCCCAAAAACGGGGAAAGCGATCGGATGGGCATTGACGTTTTTCCCCCATTGTTGGGGAACACCCTAGTCATCATCAATCCGCTCGATCCGATTACGCGAACGCAATTGTGCCAATGCCTGCAAGCGCGCCTGAACCTGTTGCTGCCGGGCAAGGTAAGCCCTGACCATCTCAAGTCCTTGTTCCTCTGGGACATGGATCGCCTCCCTGTGGTTCTCTGAATAAATCAGATGCCAGCCCACCGACGTGCGCACGGGTTCGCTGAGGGCCCCCCGTACCAGGGCAAACGCGGCAGCCTCGAACTCCGGCAGCATCCGCCCGCGGGGGAAGTAGCCCAGGTCGCCCCCTTCGCTGGCCGACGCGTCTTCGGACCCGGTGCGGGCAACGCTGGCGAAATCGGCCCCGGCAACGATGGACGCCCTTATCGCCATCAAGCGTAGTCGCGCGGCCTCGACAGTGGAAGCATCCGCACCGGGCGCTACCTTGACCAGGATATGCCGGGCCCGCACTTCTTCGGGCCGGTTCAGCTCGTCACGGTGTTCTTCGTAGTACGCCCGGACCTGTTTTTCGTCCGGCCCGGCGGCCTGGATGAGGTCATCGAACACTTGCCGGGCCGCCAGTTCACGGCGGGTGTATTCGGTGTAACCGGCCTCGTCGAAACCGGCCTCTTCAAGACGCCTGGCAAACACCTCGGCTCCGCCCATGGCCTGACGGGTCTGATCGATCTGGTCCTTGACCACGGCATCACTGATCACCACGCCGCGCTTGACGGCTTCCTGCCACAGCAATTCGCGGTCGATCAAGGCATCCAGCGCGGCCTTGCGCAGTTGCTTGTAGGCTTTCGGATTGCGGATGTTGCCTACCGCCCGGCCCTGATCTTCCAGGTATTCGGCGAAGTAGCGCTCCAGGCGCAGTTGGGAAATTTCCTCGCCATTGACCCGCGCCGCGGCCGGACCATTGCTGCACCACGCCACGGGCACCCATAGCGTCAGCAGGACCAGCAAAGCGTTGAGTTTCATGATCGGCCTCCGGTCAGGGCGTGGCAGCGACAGGTTTATAGGGGGCGACCAGATAGAATCGCTGGTCCGGCAGATCCACCGTGACGATATGGGCACCACTCAAGCCCAGGCGTCGGCCAGGACCAAAGCTCATCAGGGGTGTCAGCCCGGTATCGAAGTCATGCAGGCCTTCCAGGGCGCTGACCAGCTTTTCGCGGCTGGCATCCCGCCCGGCCTGCTTCATGCCTTCGCTGAGCAGCATCATCGAACTGAACGCGCCCACTTGCAGTATCGCGTGCTGGCCACCGAGGCCCTGGTGTTCGCGCAACTGGGTCAGGGCCAGGCGCCCGGCCTGGGTCCAGTCGCTGGGCACGAACGGATAGGCCAGGAACACCCGCCGGGAAAATCCGCTGGGCACCTGCGTCAGATTGCCCGCCACCTGGTTCGAGGTAGCGAACAGGTAAGGCACCTGCCCCGCCGTTTGCAGGCGCTCGGCCAGCCGGCTGAAGCCGCTGCTGGTGCCCAGGTAAAACACCGAGCGCGAGCCCAGGGGCAAATCATCCCCGCTCGGGTCGTAGGCTTGCAGGCGCACCTTTTGCCAGGCGTGCCCCTGCAAGTACTGGCTGAGTTCCTGCGCCGCCAGCCGTTGGCCGGATTCGTCCGGATAGGCGATCAGCGTCGGCCCCTGAAGCACCCGCAGGCTGGCACTGGCGTAATCGGCCAGGGCGATCAATTGCTCACGAAGCCCCGGCAGTGGTTCGAATATCTGCGGGCTGGCGTGGGGCGTGCCCTGCAAGGACAGCGGCCCGATCAGGGGAATGCCGGCCCGTTCCAGGCGCATGGCGAGGTCCACGTCCAAGGCCGGCGCCAGCGGGGCGATCAGGGCGAACACCTGCAATTCATCGATCAGCCGGTCCAGCGCCTTTTCGGCACTGGCGTGATCGGTACCGGGGTCGAGGATGGTCAGGCGCAACTGCCGGCCGTGAATCCCCCCCGCCTCGTTGATACGCGTCACGCAGCCCTTGAGCACCGCCGCCACCGTGCCGCTCTCCTCGCTCAATGGCCCGGTGCCCGGCAGCAACGTGCCCAGGTGCAGACTGTCGGGGGTCAGGCCCGGATCGCGGTCTTCGGCCAGGCGCTTGAGGTATGCCGTCAGGTTGCGTTGATCGTTCATCGACAACACGAACCGTGGCATCGACGGATCGAGCCGGTTGTTGCCGGGGTCGCGCCCCTCCTGCACCGCCCGCGCCAGGGTGCTGTCGCTGTAGCCCGGGTAACTGCGGCCGTTGATGTGCTGCTGGCCATGGCTGCTGGCCAGCCGCGACCAACTCAGGTCCGGGGGGCGCACCCCGCCTTCCGGGCGCCCGAGGCCGTCTTCGCCATGACAGTTGGCGCACGGCAGGCTGGTGGCCGGCAGCACCATGTTCGATGCGCCGACCCGGGCCATGATCGGCTCGCCGCTGGCCGATACACCTTCGCGGTACAGGCGCTTGCCGGCACTTTCGCTGGGGCTCAGCGGCAGCGCCTGGACGCTGAGCGTAAGGCCGCCGAAGAGCAGCAGGCCAAGGACGAGGGCAGTATTGATGGCCATGGCTAGCGTCCGGCCACGGGCATTGCCAGCAGCTGCAGGCGCTGGGCAATGGCGGCCGCCGGGGCATCGGGACGGATTTTGCTCCAGCGTTTGTTGGCCACGTCACCGACGATCAACTGGGTGGAGTGCTGCTCGGGGGTCGGCACGATCTGACCGATGCGACCCAATACAAGGTCCATTTGCGCCTTGTCGCCGGTAAGAAAAAACCAGTGGGGCCCATCGACGCCCTGTTTCAAGGTGTAAGCCTTGAGTACCGCCGGGGTGTCCCGCAGCGGATCACTGGTAAGGGAGATAAAGGTGATGCCGTCGGCCTTGTCGCCGAGCACTTCACGCACTTCCTTGAGCTTGCGGGTAATCAACGGGCACGCATCGTTGCAACTGGTGAAAATCACATTGAGCAGCACCACACGGTCTTTCAGTGTGTCGCTATAGAAACGCAGCGTGTTGCCGTTCTGGTCCTGCAACGGCGTGTCGGTGAACCAGGTCTTCGCGTCATGGGTGCCGCTGGACGGTTGCGCGGCGGCCACCGCAGGCGCGGGCTGCTCATGCCCTTCGTGGGCAAACGCCACTGAACTGAAAATGCAGTAGCAGATGCCCAGGGCAAACCAGTCGATGGCTCTCATGGCTGTTGCTCCATGGCAATGGCAGTGTGCTTGACGTGGGTGTTGCGTTCACCACTGAGTTTCTCGACGGCCCGGGCCAGTTCCGTCGGGTCGGTGAAACCGTAATAGCGGGTCCAGAAGCGGTTGTTGCCGTCGCCCACCAGAATCAGCGGCGAGTGGTTCTTGAAGTCACCGCTGTAGGCGCCCAGGCCCTTGAGGGTGGCATCGACCGACTGCGGCGAACCGGTCAGCCAGCTCCAGCCCGGCCCCTGCTGGAAAGTGCGGGCGTAGTCGTTCAGGCGTTGGGGATCGTCACGCTGCGGGTCGATGCTGATCGACACCAGTTGCACCTCGCTGCCGACCCGCGCACCCAGCTGTTTCTGCACCTTGCCCATGATCGAGGACACCACCGGGCAGACCGTGGTGCAGCTGGTGTAGATGAAACCCATGACCACGATCTTGTTGCTCACCAGGTCTTTTTCCAGGCTGACGACCTTGCCGTTCTGGTCCAGCAAGGTCACGTCGGCAATTTTGATCCGGGCGGTCTCCTGGCCGGCCTTCCTGGCGGTCATTTCGTGCCCGGCGTGCTCGTCCGTCGAATGAGCCAGCGCCTGGCCGATACCGATGGCCAACAGGCAGAACGTCAGCAAGCCGCGATGTGCGAATCGGTTCATGTCAGTTTCCTCTTAGTGGGTATCGCCGGGTATGACCCGGACGCTGGCAAAGGTCTTGTCATCGAAACTCGAACCCAGGGACGCCGCACGCACGTGCAGGTACCAGGCACCGTCCTGGTCGAGGGTCACCGGGGCTTCATAGACACCGTCGGCGACTTCCAGAGCGGCAACCTCCTGTGGTCGCGATGTCGGGGCGCGGAAGTAGCGCACCTGGACATCCCGGACCCCGCTGCGCTGCGCCTTCTGCTTGCCCTCGACGATGCGAAAGCGCACCAGGTACGGGCTGCCCAGGTCAGCGGTGGACTTGTCGAGCATGAACTCCACTTTCGGCACGCCACGGTGCGGGTCGAGCCGCTTGTCCTCCTCCACCAGGGTGCTGAAGCAGTGGATGATGTTCGGTTGGTTGAGCAGGAAAGCCACGTCGAAACGCCCCGCCGCCGGGAGCTTGACCCGCGAGCTGTACAGCCCCGGCGCGATTTCCCGCAGGCTGCGGTCAATGACCAGTGCTGCCCGCGCCACTTGCCCGCGATTGGGGTAGCCGGACATCGGCGCGTTCATGCCTTCGGCGTAGAAGTAGGTGGTGTTGTCCACCGGGTTGACCACGAACACCGCGTTGTCGTCCCGCGATACCGCCAGGCTTGACGCCAGTGGCAGGTCACCGGCCATTCGCGGTGCCTGGGGTCCGGCCTCGAACCCCTGGGTGATCGGCGTGCGGCCCTCGCCGAGGGAGGCCAGGTTGATCATCGTGACCTTCGGCGTAGCCAGCCCGCGCACGTAGGCATAGGCCTTGGTGAACACCACTTGCCAGGGCTCGGCGGAGACGTTCAGTTCATGGATCAACGCGTCGTTGGCGGTGTCGATCACCGCGGCCTGGTTCTCCAGGGTGTTGAGCACGATGCCAAAACGACCGTCGGCGCTGAAGCCCATCGGGCCCAGGCCCTGCTTGAGCCTGATCACCCGGCGCACCGACTGGCTGTTGCCGTCGACGACGGTCACCGTGCCATCCTTGCCATCGGCCACATAGGCGGCACCGGACAACGGCGAATACATCACCGACAACGGGTGCGAACCGGTCTTGAGTTGTTTGCTGATGCTCAGGCTGGCGATGTCGACGATGCTCAGCGTGCCGTCGTCGCGGTTGGTGACAAAGGCAAAACGGCTGTCCTTACTGAAAGCGATTTCGTGGTGCCCGGCCCCGGTGGCCAGGTGCTTGAGGGGTTTGAGGCTGGCAGCGTCAATCACCGTGACCCCGGATTGCCCGTCGGCCTTGGCGTTATTGCCGACCCACAGCAAGCGTTCGTCCGGTTGCAGCGCCACGCGCACCGGATTGCTGCCGGCAACCACCGAGTCGATCAGCTTGAACTCTTGACTGTCGATCACCGCCACCTCGCCGGCGGCGGGCATCGAGACAAACACCCGTCTGTTGTCTTTGGGCGTCACCCAGTCCATCGGCGGCTGTTTCAGTTCAATCCGCGCCAGGGTGCTGGTGATGCCGCCGACAGACACCGACGGATCGATCACCGAGACGCTGGCGTCACGGTTCATCACCAGCAGGAAATAGCTGTTGAGATCGAGCAAGGGGCGTGCGCCGATGTTCGATTTGAGGAAGGTACCGACCCGCGACTTGCAGCTCCTGTCGCGGCCCTGGGCCTGGTCGGCGGCGACCGCTTGCGGGTCGAGCCAGGCGCCCGGCGCGACGCCGGACAAGGGTTGGCCCGAGGCTTTGTCCGTCACGCGAAATTGCACGTCGGCGAAGCCGCCCTCACGCAATACGCCGTCCTCGGCCAGTGGCTTGACATCAAGGACCACCGAAATCCCGTCACGCTCCAGCGTCCGGTCGCTCCAGGTGTCGGGCAAGGCGACCTCGCTGAGCATGTTCGCAGGCGCCGTTCGCCACACGCCGATCCCGATCAGCGCCATGCCGACGATCAGCGCACTGCCAATGATTTTGATGGTCCTGTCCATAGCACTATTCCTCTATACAGATCTGTGTCTGCCTTGCATGCCCCTGGTGGGAGCGAGCCTGCTCGCGATGGCGTCATTCGCCGCACCACACACAACCGAGGTGATGCCTTCGCGAGCAGGCTCGCTCCCACAGGGGTGATGCTTTACAACCCCTTTCCTACGGTGTCGGTGCCGTTGTCGGCGCCGGTTCATTCGTGACCCGCATACACAGATCTGTGTCTGCCTTGCATGCCCCTGGTGGGAGCGAGCCTGCTCGCGATGGCGTCATTCGCCGCACCACACAAAACCGAGGTGATGCCTTCGCGAGCAGGCTCGCTCCCACAGGGGTGATGCTTTACAACCCCTTTCCTACGGTGTCGGTGCCGTTGTCGGCGCCGGTTCATTCGTGACCCGCATACACAGATCTGTGTCTGCCTTGCATGCCCCTGGTGGGAGCGAGCCTGCTCGCGATGGCGTCATTCGCCGCACCACACAAAACCGAGGTGATGCCTTCGCGAGCAGGCTCGCTCCCACAGGGGTGATGCTTTACAACCCCTTTCCTACGGTGTTGGTGCCGTTGTCGGCGCCGGTTCATTCGTGACCCGCAGCAAGCCCCACAGACCGGCGGTGTTGCCGAAGGACGCGTTGTCACGGAACAGGTAATCCCCGGCAATCGCATTGCTGCCACCGGCGCTCGGGTGCATGGCGCTGAAGTGGGCGGCCGGCAGCACGCTTTCTCGGGCGCCGATGTACATCGACATCGGGTTCAGGCCGAACCGCACCGAACCGACGCCGGGGGTCCACATCGGATAGCCGTCGACATCGCTCTTCTCCGAGAGGTACGGGTTGACCGACCAGAGGTGACCGTCGAGCTGGAAAGTCGCGCCGCGACTGCCGCCGGTCGGCATCAGCACATGGGTGCGGAACGGCTGCCCGGGTTTGACATAGAACACCGGCGTTTGAGGATCGCCGCCCACCAACGCGTTGCTGTAGGCCATGTGGGCGTTGGGCACGTCACCATAACCAGAGCCGTCCGCGCGGCCGAACGGTGCATCCGGAGCGAGGCCGAAGCGATACCACAGGGGCTCGGTCTTGTAGTTGATGGCCATGCCGGCGTTGTCCTTCGGATCGTTCGGCACGCCCATGCCTTCCGAGGCGATGCCTTCCACCGGCCGTCCACTCGCCCAGCGCAGGTTCAAGGCACGCTGCCAGACCATCGCGAAGTCGCGGTAAACCGCCTGCCCCGTCGCCGTGACCGTGGCTGATGCCCGCTTGGCGTCCTCGACCCAGGTGGCGCCGGCCGGCAGCACACTCATCGCCCCGCCAAGGCCTTTTTGCGGCTGCTTGATCACATCCGCCGGGGTGAAATTCAGGCCGCCGAACTCCACCGCCGTGGCGTTGATGTTGTCGACGTTGCGGCCCAGTTGAGTCACCGGCTTGCCTTCACGCTCCAGGTGCCCGGCGTAGTACTGGTAGGTACGGGTCGGGTAGGCACCGCTGTTGCCGACTCGCGGTGGCACGGTCTGGATCGGGTTGACGCCGACGTTGGTGCCGTCGGATTTGGTGATGTCGTAGGCCAGCAACTGCGCATGCAGGCCGACATGGCTGGAGGGCCGAAGCAGGTTGTTGTTGAAGGTGGTCGAGCCGTCGCCGTCATTGCGGTCACGCTTGACCAGCCCCTGCAGGATGGCGGTCTGGGCCAGGTCAGGCATTACGCTCGGCAGACGGTTCTCCAGGGTGATATTGATGCAATCCCCGGCCGCTGCGCGCAGCACCAGCGGTTCGACCGGCACGCCCGGCTTGAGCTTGCCGGTGCTCGGGTCGAGGTCGGCCTTGCGCACGTACAGGACCGCGGTCGGGTCATGGATCGGCCCGCTCTGGCCACCGATGGTGATGGTTTCGCCGTCCTCGGGATCGGTCACCGTCACCCGGGGAATGCTCACGGTCCGCGAGTTGAACACCAGGGTGCCGCCCGCCGGATTCAGCGGCCCGCCGACATGCTGGCCGAGCCCCTCGGGGTCGCCGATCGACAACCCCAGCGGATTGCTCAGGATGTCGTTGGCCAGCGCCGCCACGACCTCGTAGTTGCGCTGCACGGTCGGCCTGGTACCGATGCCGTTCGGGTTGGCACTGATCCGTGGACAGGTGCCGTCAAACGCCACGGTGTTGCGCATGCCCGCCGGTTTCGGGTTGTTCGGCAGCGCGAACAGATCGTTGCGTTGCGCGGTGTAGTTGCGCATCACGCCCCAGATGCCGTTCCAGTAGCCTTCGATCGAGGCGTCCATCGAGTACAGGTAGTCACCCGTGGTCGCCGCGGAACTGGAGAGCATCGACAGCGGCGCAATGAAACCCATCTGCTCGGAAATCCCGACCATTTGCGACGCGCGCCAGCCCGAGTTGGAGCTGTTGCCATAGCCGGTGCCGCTATGCAGCCACTTCACACCGTGCAGGGTGACGTTGTGCTCCTCTTCATGGCCGCCGGCATGCACCCGCAACCGCACGTTGTCGCCGGTGTAGGTGCGCAGCATCGGTGTGAACGGGTCGCCCGGTTCCGCACCGCCACGGTTGATGTGCGGCGGGAACAGCGTAGTGCCGCCAGTCGGGCCGGTGGCCGAAGTCACCAGGTTCGGCGCCAGGTTCATCGCAGGGATTGCACGGTCGGTGCGGCTTTGCATGGCGAACGACAGGTCGCCACCGAGGCCGTCGGCCTGCATGCCGCGCTTGCCGTCCGGGCCGACCTTGTTCGGGTCGAACACCCGCAGGCCCAGGGGTTCGTTGCGGTAATTGACCACGAACATGCCGGGGTCATCCACCGAGATCGCTTGCGGACATGGTCGGCTCGGGCAGCCAGGCTTGATGCCGCCGCGGGCCTCGACCACCGACTCGAGCAGGTTGCCGGCGTTGTTGCGCACGGGCGGGTTGATCGCATAGCGGAAGCTGTCGGCCGTCGCCGGGAACGCCTGGGGATTGGGCACGCCATTGGGGCCGGCGCCGACGTACACACCGGCTTCGTAGGCGTGCTGGAAGTCGCTGTACTCCAGGAAGAACTCACGGAAGCTGTCGTTCTTGCCGTCGTTGTCCAGGTCACCGGTCGATATCACCGCCTGCCATGAAGTCGGCCCGCCGTCCGAGCGCGCGCCGCTGTACAACGGCTCGCCCGTTTCGGCGTGGAACCAGGTGGAACCGGCGGGTTCGGCCAGCACGGTGGCGTACAGGCCGATCTGCTGGTGAGTCGACGGGCCGAGGTGGTCGTGGGTGAAAATGGTCCCCAGGCCACGGTCGACACCCTTGGTGTTGATCACCGGATCGATGAACCAGCGCTGCATCGCCGTGCGCGCGCCCATCCAGTCCGCCCGGCCATATTGACCAAAGAACGGATGCGCCTTGGCCACCGGGCAGGCTGGCGTACCGTCACGCGGGTCGGTGCCCTGGCACTGGTTGAACGCGCGGATGGCATGGATGCGCTCCACCACGGCACCCGGGGAAAGCACGCCGTCCTCGTAGTTCCAGCCGTTGGATGAACCATCGGCGGACGTCAGGTCCCACTTCGGCAAGTGGATGTGCTGGCCGATCACATCGGTCGGGGTGCGCACCTGATAGTCGTCCATCTCATAGGTGGCCGGCACCAGGTTGGTTTGCTGGTACTGCACGCAGTCGAAGGTGTTCATGCGCATCACCAGCGGTTCCGGCGGACGCTGCTTGGTGATCACCGGCCAGGCGTCTTCCCACAACGCCAGGATGCGCGCCTGCGGGAAGTGGTAGCCGACCTTGTTGTACACCGCGTCGAACTGGATGTTGGCCGCCTTGTAGAGGCGCGGGCGATCGGCGGTGAAGGTCGAGGAGCCGGTGAAGGACATGCCGTCGATGCGCTCGCCGCTATGGTATTCACCGCTGCCGGCACTGCTGGTCAGGCGCTTGGCCCGATCATCCATGCAGGGCTCGTAGAACGGCGCACCGGCAATCGGCAAGGCGCCATTGGTGCGGAAGTTGCGCGCAACCACCTGTTTGTCCGGCAGCACGGCAAAGCTGGGGTGGTCCTTCTTGGCGTGGAAGGCCATGGCCGCCTGTTCGACCTCGGTCCCCTCTTCCGGCAGGTAAATCGGTTTGGCCCGCTTCACTTCCTTGGAGAAGTCCAGCGAGGTGGTCACCGTGTGCGCCTCGCCACCGGCAGACACGCCGTCCAGCGCATGGCGCCCCAGGCCACCGTCCCAGCCACCGGACTGGTTCGGGTCAAGGTTGGCCCACAAGCCATTGCCGCTGGTTTTCAGGGCCTGGGCCTTGGCGGCGTCGAGCATGTCCAGCGGCGGGGTTGGCGGGCGTTGGCCGACCGAACTTTCCATGCCGCCGATCCAGAAGGGGAAACCGGGATTTTTCAGGCTGCCGTCGGCGTTGCGGTTGGCTTCGCTGCGATCGACCAGCGCCAGCGAGCCGATGGCTCTGACACCGCCATTGCCGCCGTCATCATCGTCATCGTCGTCGCCCGCGGCTATCAGGGTCTGGCCGACTTTCGGCACCACGACCACCTTGCCCGGCATCGGTGCCATGGCTTTGCCGGGCAGCGGCACCACCGCCGGGATCGGCGTACCGGCGATGATTTCGCCGTCGGGCAAGGCCCGCGCACCGGCCGCCGGCTTGCCGTTGCGCAGCGCATAGGGTTGTTTGTGGAAGCCGTCTGCACCTTGCTGGGACACTTCGAGCCGGGTGCCTTCTTCGAACACATCGTGCACCCGCCACATGGCCCACATGCCCTGGGCGAAGTGCGGGTAGAAGTGGCAGTGGTAGATCGCATCGCCCGCTACGCGGTTACGGTTACCCGAACCACCGTTGGCGATTTCATAGGTGTAGCCCGAACCCGGGCCGATGCCCTGGGCGTCCAGGTAATCGGTGTTGTCATCGTTCGGGTTGTACAGCCATTGATGCCCGTGCAGGTGGAAGATGTGGTGTTCGTAGCCGTTGTGGGTGTTGCGGAACTTGACGAAGTCACCGATGTAGCTGTGATTGACGTTGGACGGCTCCGACGGATAGAGCGCCATGGTCGCCTTGACCCCGACCTGATCGGCACGCGGCACCTCGCCCGGGCGAATGTTTTCCAGGCCGGCGTTGGCCGGTACGTCCACCAGCATCGCCACGTCGCCCACGGTGTGCGAGCTGAGGAAAAACTCTTCATAGGCGCAGGACAGGCAATCGTGCATCGGCCCCACGCCCAGGCGGTTGGCGACCACTTCGGCGCCCATGCCGCCGGAGCCGTAGTTGATCATGAACGAGTCGCGGGTCGGCTCCAGCACATGGCCCATCACCGGGTCTGCAAAGTACGCCGGGAAGGCTTGGGTGACGGCGGTTTCATCCTGGAACTGCGAAGCGAAATCGCGGAACGGCTCCAGCCGGTTCGGCAGCGCCGGATTGCGCTTGCCCATGGCTTCCAGTGGATAGGTCGAGGGCGGGAAGCTGCCGTCGGCGTTGCTGCCCATCACGATCGCGTCGCTTTCGCCGGAAATGATCTCACTGCCGTCCACCATATTGATGATCGGCGTACCGGCCTTGCCTTCGCGAATCCACGGCTCGCGCTGCGGGTAGCGCGCCTGGTAATCGACGATTGGCTGGCCGGCCGGCGTACGTCCGGTGCTGGCCAAGCGCATTTCTTCTTCGGTCAGGGTGTTGCGGTAAGTGCGCCCCCCCTTGGGCACGACCACGACCTGGGCGAACAGCCCGTTGGCGTTGTTGCCCGCAGCGCCCTCGCCACCGAAGGTCGCGCCACGGCTGCTGACATCGAACGCGCCTTCGCGTTCGGCGTACAAGGTGTAGGAACGGCTGCTGCCGGGGGCGACGAGGCTGTTGGCGTTGCGCCCGGTATAGGAGGCGATGTCATCGATGCTGTTGACGGCCTGCAGGCCGTTGACCTGGAAACCGACATGACGGTCGGCCACCTGCTCATCGGCCTTGAAGTCTTCGGCATGGCCGCCCTGGCCGCCCTCTTCCTCTTCCTCGCCCTCCTGCTCAAACGCATCATGACTGCCCGGATTGGCCTGATAGGCCAGCAGGTTCTGCAGATTAACGGTCAGGCAATCGCCGGCAGCCACACGCAGCACCAGCGGACGCGGACGCTTGTCGGGCCGCAGGGAAACCTTGCCCGGCACTGCGGCGCCCCCTTGGGCGAGGGAAATGTCATGGTCATCGACCACATCGCGACGCAGGGCGAACATCATGCCGTTGACGTTTTGCGCCCCCAGGCGGTTGAACATCAGCGGCTGATCGAACGCCACGACGTTGGCCACCAGGTTGCGCTCGCAACGTGCAGCTGCGCTGGCAATCTCGATACCGAACATCGAAGTCACCAACAACAGCAAATGAATCAGGGACGGGGCGGGGGATATACCGACCATGGTCTCGGGCCTCGTTACGGGTTTGCAGGGAAAACTTCACGACAAATCGACGAGAGCAATCCGCATGCCACAAAAAATAACTTTATTATTCAGCGAGTTATAACTACTACTTGATAAACCGGGGGGGATATTCCCCACCCAATCCCCCACTTTCCGACTGGGGCCACCATTCCCCACTATTGGGGAAAATCGCCCCCGGGGTTTCAATCACAGCGGCGCGTTCGCGGACAACCCCTGCAAACGCCGATACTGATTCAGCACGTTGGGCACATATCGCTGGGTTTCGGCGAACGGCGGGACCACGTTGCCGCGGCTGAGCACCGCTTGCGGGCCGGCGTTGTAGGCCGCCACGGCGAGGCGGATATCGTTGTCGAACATCGTCATCAGGCGCTTGAGATAGCGGGCGCCGCCCTGGATGTTGGCCTTGGGGTCGTAGACGTTGGTCACGCCCATTTCGCGGGCGGTGTCGGGCATCAACTGCATCAGTCCGCGAGCGCCCTTGGGTGAGGTAGCACGGGCGTTGTAGCTCGACTCGGTCTTGATCACTGCGTGCAGCAGCGCCGCCGGCAGTTCGTTGGCCGTGGCCGCCGCCGCCACCAGTTCGGCGTAGGGTTGCGCGGCGATCAACTGCGGCTGCTGGTCGAGGCTGACGACCGGCGCATCGGGTTCACGGATCACCCGTTCATAGTGGCGTCCGGGGCGGTGGACATTGGACAGGACGTAGCTGCCATTGGCGTCCACGGACACAAACACATCGGCCTGGGCGCCGCCGGTCAACACCAGCAGACCCAGCAACCCGGTGGTGAGTGATTTCATTATCAGACCTCCCCTACCCGGCCCCGAAAAATGGGGGTATTGCCCCAATGGCCAGTCGTGCAACAGCCATACGCAAGCACTGTGCCGTAAGTGAGAAGGCCCATAGTACGGGGGGTGCAGAAGGATCACCGGGCATGAGCATGGCAATTGCATGCAACGACATGACAACTGGCAACACTGCTGCCTACCGTGCGAGGTCATCATGAATCAGCATCTGCGTTATGCCCGGCGAACCCAAAACGGGTTCACCCTGCTCGAACTGTTGGTGGTGCTGGTGGTGCTGGGGCTGTTGGCCGGCATCGTGGCGCCGAAGTATTTCGCCCAACTGGGCCGTTCCGAAGTGAAAGTGGCCAAGGCACAAATAGAAGGCTTGAGCAAAGCCCTGGACCTTTACCGCCTGGAGGTCGGCCATTACCCCTCGACCGAACAGGGATTGCAGGCGCTGGTCACCGCGCCCAGCGACGAACCGCGCTGGACCGGCCCCTACCTGCAGAAAAAACTCCCCCAAGACCCTTGGGGCCGCAGCTACGCCTATCGCTATCCCGGTGAAAACAGCGAGTACGACCTGTTGTCCATGGGCAAGGACGGGCAACCCGGCGGCGAAGGCGAGAACGCCGAAGTCACCAACTGGAACTGACGGACATGGCGACCATGCGCTTTCACCTCAAGGCCGTCGGCAAGGCCGGTGTCGTCTCAATGACCGTCGATGCGCCGGGGCAAAGCGAAGCCAGGCGCATCGCCGAAGACCAGGGCCTGCGGGTGGTCAGCCTGCACGCCGAGCGACATTGGCGCGCGTTGCGCCTGCACCGGCGCGAGACGTTCAACCTGGTGTTGTTCAGCCAGGAGCTGACCACCTTGCTCAACGCCGGCCTGCCGTTGATCGATGCGCTGGAAAGCCTGGCGGAAAAGGAAAACGCGCCACAAGCCCGCAAAACCCTGAGCGAGCTGGTGCGCCTGCTTTACGAGGGCAAATCGTTTTCCCAGGCCCTGGGCCAGTTGTCGGCCGTTTTCCCGCCTTTGTACGTGGCGCTGGTGCAGTCCAGCGAGAAGACCGGCGCCGTCGGCGATGCCCTGGGCCGATATGTCAGCTATCGACAGCGCATGGACGAGGTTCGCCAGAAGATCATCAGCGCGTCGATCTACCCCATGCTGTTGCTGGTAGTGGGCGGCGGCGTGGTGTTGTTCTTGATGGGCTACGTCGTGCCGCGCTTCAGCCTGGTGTTCGAAGGGCTGGGGTCGAACCTGCCGTGGTTGTCGCAGATCCTGATGAGCAGCGGCATGTTCCTTCACGCCCACCAGGGCGAATTCTTCGGTGGCTTGCTGGCCATCATCGTCGCCCTCGTCCTGCTGCAGCGCCAACCGGCGTTTCGGCGGGGGCTGGACCGCGTGATCGAAAAACTCCCCGCGGTGCACCAGCGCATCTTCATGTATGAGCTGGCACGCTTCTACCGTTCCCTGGGCATCCTGCTGCAAGGCGGCATTCCCCTCGTCACCGCCATGGGCATGGTCCGCAACCTGCTCACCGTCGCCTCCCGCAGCCGGCTGGACCAGGCCTGCGAACGGGTGCGCGAAGGGCAATCGTTGTCCACCGCACTGGAGCTCAACCAACTGGTGACCCCCGTGTCCCTGCGCCTGCTGCGCGCCGGTGAACAGTCCGGCAACCTCGGGCAGATGATGGAGCGCAGCGCCGACTTCTACGACGAAGAAATCAGCCGCTGGATCGAATGGTTCGTGCGGCTGTTCGAACCCTTGCTCATGACCTTCATCGGCCTGTTGATCGGGGTGATCGTGATCCTGATGTACATCCCGATCTTCGAACTGGCCTCGAGTATTCACTGACCGTTGGAACAGGGCCGCGCTGTCCGTTGCATTTCTTCAACCACCCAACTGAATAAATCAGCCCGCCGAGGTGTTCAACAGGTTCCCATGGGAAAAATGCAGCACGTTGCAAGCTTCATCAACGTTCCAGGCTCAAACAAGAAGACGGAGAACGACATGCACATCAATAAGCTTTTACTGGCAGTAGCTATTGGCGCGGTTCTGTCGGCGTCTACCGTACTGATTCCGGACAGCCTGTCCGGGGTATCCAGTGCTCAGGCCAAGGATGGGGGCAGTGGCGGTGGCGGTGGGGGTGGTGGCAATGGAGGCGGTGGTGGCGGCAATGGAGGCGGTGGTGGTGGCAATGGAGGCGGTGGTGGTGGTGGCGGCAATGGAGGTGGCGGTGGCGGCAGTCACGGCGGCGGCAATGGAGGCAGCGGTGGCAGCGGTGGCGGCAGTCACGGCGGAAGCGGCAGTGGTGGCAACAGCGGCAGCGGCCATAGCGGCGACCATGGCAGCAACAGCGGCCATGGCAGTGCCAACAGCGGTTCGAGCCACTCCGGAACGGCCTCGTCTTCAGGACGCAGCGGCACCCATGATGAACCCGGGGATGACCATGGCGTTCATGCCAATGGCGAGCCCGGCGATGACCGTGGCGTCCATGCCAATGGCGAGCCCGGCGATGACCGTGGTGTCCATGCCAATGGCGAGCCCGGCGATGACCGTGGCGTTCATGCCAATGGCGAGCCCGGCGATGACCGTGGCGTTCATGCCAATGGCGAGCCCGGCGATGACCGTGGCGTTCATGCCAATGGCGAGCCCGGCGACAACCGTGGTGTCCATGCCGAACCCGGCGATGACAAAAGGAGCTGATTCCTACTGACTCCCCTACAACACAAAACCCCCTGTGGGAGCGAGCCTGCTCGCGAAGGCGGAGTGTCAGACGACTTCAATGTTGGATGACACGACGCCATCGCGAGCAGGCTCGCTCCCACAGGTTTGAGTCAGGGACTGCGCATTCCTACACGCCACCCTCAACCCGATCCAGCCGCTCACGCAAGAACTCAACCAGCACCTGCACCGGCCGCGAGCTCTGCCGGTGTTGCGGATACACCGCCGATAACGTCAGCGGCTCCGGCCGCAAATCCTCCAGTACCTCCACCAGCCGTCCATCCTTCAACGCCGAGCCGACGATGAACGCCGGCAAATACGTGATCCCCAGGCCGGCGATTGCCGCATCCCTGAGCACCTCGCCGTTGTTGACCCGCATCCGCCCGGTGACGTTGACCGTCAGCGGCTTGCCCTGCCCCGCAAAACGCCATTGCACCTGTCGACCATGGCCGTACGGCAGACAGTCATGACCGTGCAAATCCTCAGGTTTGAGCGGCGTGCCGCGCTCGGCCAGGTACGCCGGGCTTGCGCAGTACACCCGCTGGATCGACGCGATCCGCCGGGCAATCAAGGTCGAATCCTCGAGCGTGCCGATGCGCAACGCCAGGTCGTATCCCTCACCCAGCAAATCCACAGGCCGATCGCTCAGATCCATCTCCACCGTCACGTCGCGATAGCGCTGCAAAAACACCGGCAACAGGCAGCCCAGATGCGCCAGTGCGAACGACAGCGGAGCGCTGACACGAATGGTCCCGCGTGGCTCGGTGGTCTGGCCGGCGATGCCCTGCTCCACTTGTTCGACTTCGCTGAGCAGGCGCAAGGCTGACTCGTAATAGCTTTGCCCCAGCGGCGTGACATCCAGTCGCCGGGTCGAGCGATTGAGCAGGCGCACGCCCAGGCGTTCTTCGAGTTGCATCAAGCGACGACTGACAAACTGCTTGGACAGCCCCAGTTGATCGGCGGCAGCCGTGAAGCTTCCAGACTCCATCACCTGGCAAAAAATACGCATATCTTCGAAGGGGTTCATTGTCACTTCCTGGTTGACAGTCAAACGCTTTATAGCCGCTTTTTCCTTTCCTGACACAGTATTAATCTGCTCCGCACTCAAGCAGGCGGCGACTCCCTCGCCACAACAGCACCCTCCACCTGCGCGACCTCATTTCTACTGGAGCATTTCCATGTCCTTTCTCCTCGGTCACCTGCTCTCCCTGAGTACCCTGCTGCTGGCCATCGACGCCCTGCTCTGGCACCTCGCGCCATTCAAGCATCGCGTCAGCCGGGTCGGTGTGCGCCTGGCGCTGTTTCTTCTGTTCAGCGCGGTACTCATCAACGCCGGCGTCAGCCCGTTACAGGCGCCGTTGTTTGCCGATGATCGCGTGGCACAACTGGGGGCCACGGCGCTGGGGATTCTCTGGTGGCTGTACGCGGCGCGGGTGCTCACCGAAATGATCGGCCTGGCCCTGATGCGGCGCATCGGCCACAGCGGCCGGCTGTTGCAGGATGTCATCGGCGCACTGGTGTTCCTGATTGCGGTGGTGGCCGCCGCCGGCTACGTGCTGGAACTGCCAGTGAAAGGTTTGCTGGCGACCTCCGGCGTCGTCGCCATCGTGGTGGGCCTGGCATTGCAGAGCACCTTGAGCGATGTGTTCTCCGGCATCGTGCTCAACACCACCAAGCCGTACCAGGTCGATGACCGGGTTTCCATCGACGGTATCGAAGGCAAGGTGCTGGACATCGACTGGCGTGCCACTCACCTGCTGACCAGCGCCGGCAGCACCGCTGTGGTGCCGAACTCGGTGGCGGCCAAGGCAAAGATCGTCAACCTCAGCCGCCCGTTCAACATGCACGGCGTGTCGATCAGCATTCAGGTGCCCAACCATATTCGCCCGCGTCGGGTACTCGATGCCCTGGACCGCACCCTTCAGGGCAGCAGCAGTCTGCTGCTCGATCCGGCGCCCAAAGTCGTGCTCAAGGAAGCCGGCGAAACCATGTCCGAATACGTGGCCAGCGGCTTCATCGCCGAACTGGGCAAAAAGGGTGAAGTGCGCAATCAACTGTTCGACCTGGCCCATCGGCACCTCGAAGCGGCAGGCATTTCCCGGCAACCCGATGGTGTGATCGAGCCGTCGACCCGCGCACGGGCCTTGCTCGACGAAGTTAAAATCTTCCGTTCCCTGAGCGCCGAGGAACGGGATCGCCTGGCCCAGAACATGGTGGCGCAGCAATACGCGGCCGGTGATGTGGTGCTGGACCTGGAGGAAGTACCGGACAGTCTATTCGTCATCGCCACCGGCGTGGTCAGCGCCACGGTCCCCGACGGCAGCACGCAGATCGAAGCCGGGCGCATGGGGCCCAGTGAAGTCATGGGTGAACAAAGCATCCTCGCCGATACGCCGTCCCAGGCACGGTTCACCGCCATGACCTCAAGCATCATCTACCGCCTCGACAAATCCCTGACCCGCGACTGCATGGCGCAACGACGGGAGGTCGACCGGGCGTTGAACAAGCTGCAAGCGGTGCGCCAGCAGAACAGCCGGATGGCGTTGATGGCCAAACCGGTGGCGGCCAGGAAAGGTGGTTTTTTGAGTTGGTTGCAGAGTCGCTGATCCACGGCTCACACAAAACACTGTGGGAGCGAGCTTGCTCGCGATAGCTTTCTGTCAGTCAACCTATGTATCGACTGATACGCCGCCATCGCGAGCAAGCTCGCTCCCACAGGTGTACGTCTTACTTGGCAGTGAACTTCATGTAGCTGTTGATCAGGTTGCGATAGTTCGGCAGGCGCTCGGACAGCAGGTTGGCCAGGCCTTCCATGTCGTTGCGCCAGTCGCCTTGCAGCTCGCAGGCCACGGCGAACCAGTTCAGCAGGTGTGCACCGGCGGCCGACATGCGTGCCCAGGCCGCTTGTTGCACGGTGGTGTTGAAGGTGCCG
Organism: Pseudomonas sp. PDM27; assembly: GCF_019219205.1. Classification (NCBI taxonomy): domain Bacteria; kingdom Pseudomonadati; phylum Pseudomonadota; class Gammaproteobacteria; order Pseudomonadales; family Pseudomonadaceae; genus Pseudomonas; species Pseudomonas sp. PDM27. Next base: position 161,976 of record NZ_JAHUWF010000016.1, read on the forward strand.
GAAGCGTCGGTTACCACAAACACCTCAAAGCCTTCGGCAATGGCCGACAGGGTCGGGAATGCCACGCACACGTCGGTCACCACACCGGCGATGATCAGTTGCTTGCGACCGGTGGCCTTGATCGCCTTGACGAAGTCTTCGTTGTCCCAGGCGTTGATCTGGCCCGGGCGGGCAATGAACGGCGCGTCCGGGAACTGCGCCTTGAGCTCCGGCACGATCGGGCCGTTCGGACCGCTGTCGAAACTGGTGGTGAGGATGGTCGGCAGTTTGAAGAACTTGGCGATGTCGCCCAGCGCCAGCACGTTGTTCTTGAACTCGTTGGGCGAGAAATCCTGCACCAGCGAGATCAGACCGGTCTGGTGGTCGACCAGCAAGACCACGGCATCGTCTTTGTTCAGGCGTTTGTACGGAACGTTGCTCATTGGAAGCTCCTTGATGGATGGTTGTTGCATACCGCGCCGCCCTGTTGGGTCGGCGCTTTTTTGAGTTCGTCAGAAGGCAAAACACGAGCAGCCAAAGGCGCCCCAGAAACCGGCGAAATCGCTGACCGGCGCGTTCGACAGGCGCGCCCGTTCATGGCTGTGGGAATGCACCGCGCACGGCCCGCTGCAGTGGTGAACCTGGGCCTGCATCGGCGACGTCGGGCGCCAGTGGCCCGGTACCTTCACCACCGGCGACCAGTCCGGCAGCACCGGCACGCTGGCCGGCCCGAGCTTCTCGAAGTCACCGGCGCCGTACACCACTTTGCCGCCGACCACCGTCAGCACCGACTCGATCCACTTGATCGCCTCTTCATCGACGCTGAAGAAGTCCGCACTGAGGGCGGCGACGTCGGCCAGTTGCCCGACCTTGATCTGGCCTTTCTTGCCTTGCTCCGACGAGAACCAGGCGCTGCCGTGGGTGAACAGTTCCAGCGCCGTCAGGCGCGACAGGCCTTCGGCGTGCAGTTCCAGGCCGCCGACGGTGCGGCCACTGACCATCCAGTACAGCGAAGTCCACGGGTTGTAACTCGATACCCGCGTGGCGTCGGTACCGGCACCGACCGGTACGCCCTCGGCCAGCATGCGCTTGATCGGTGGCGTGGCTTCGGCAGCTTTCGCGCCGTACCGCTCGACGAAATACTCGCCCTGGAACGCCATGCGATCCTGAATCGCAATGCCGCCACCCAGCGTCCTCACCCGCTCGATGTTCTGCGGGGTGATGGTTTCGGCATGGTCGAAAAACCACGGCAAGCCATTGAACGGAATGTCGCGGTTGACCTTCTCGAACACGTCGAGCATGCGGCTGATGGATTCGTTGTAGGTCGCGTGCAAACGGAACGGCCAGCGTTGCTCGACGAGGTGACGCACCACCGGCTCCAGTTCGGCTTCCATGGTTTGCGGCAGGTCCGGGCGCGGCTCGAGGAAGTCTTCGAAGTCCGCCGCCGAAAACACCAGCATTTCCCCGGCGCCGTTGTGGCGCAGGTAATCGTCACCCTGGTGCAGCTTCACACTGCCAGTCCAGTTCTTGAAGTCGGTCAGCTCTTCCTTGGGTTTCTGGGTGAACAGGTTGTAGGCGATGCGCACGGTCAATTGCTCATCCTTCGCCAATTGCTCGATCACCTGGTAATCGTCCGGATAGTTCTGGAAACCACCGCCGGCATCGATGGCACTGGTCAGGCCCAGGCGATTGAGTTCGCGCATGAACTGGCGGGTCGAGTTGACCTGATACTCCAGCGGCAGCTTCGGCCCCTTGGCCAGGGTCGAGTACAGGATCATCGCGTTGGGCCGCGCCACCAGCATGCCGGTCGGCTCGCCGTTGGCGTCGCGCACGATCTCGCCACCCGGCGGGTTCGGCGTATCGCGGGTGTAACCGGCGACACGCAACGCCGCGCGGTTGAGCAAGGCGCGGTCGTACAGGTGCAGCACAAACACCGGCGTGTCCGGTGCCGCCTGGTTGAGCTCGGCCAGGGTCGGCATGCGCTTCTCGGCGAACTGGAATTCGTTCCAGCCCCCGACCACCCGCACCCACTGCGGCGTCGGCGTGCGGTCGGCCTGATCCTTGAGCATGCGCAAGGCATCGGCCAGGGACGGCACCCCTTCCCAGCGCAGTTCCAGGTTGTAGTTCAAGCCACCACGGATCAAATGCAAGTGCGAGTCGTTGAGCCCGGGAATCACACAGCGGCCCTTGAGGTCGATCACTTGGGTGCTCGAGCCACGCAGGGCCATGGCCTCGGCATCATTGCCCACCGCGACAAAGCGACCGTCGCTGATCGCCACTGCACTGGCGAGCGGCTTTTCGCGGTCAACGGTATGAAATTGACCATTGAACAGAATCAGATCGGCGTTCATCAGGGTTCCTCGTGCAATGTGGCGGGAGACAGCCAGGGCGCGAACAGGCGCGTCGCCATGGGCATGAAGATGTAAACCACCGAGAGCACGATGGTCAGGGTGATCAGGAACGTGGCCACCACGTAATTGGAGAGCAAGGCGTTGAGCCGTAGCAGCGGCCCCCACAGCAGCGGCACGAGCAAGGTGTGCGGCAGAATCACCAACAGCGTCACCACGGCCTGCTTCCAGCGCGGCGATGGCGTACCGGCTTCGGCCTGGGGCGAGAACCAGAACTCGTTGACCGGATTGACTTCGGTCTGGTCGCCATCGGCCAGCATCGGCGCGGCTTCGGCGACCAACGCCTGGCGCTGCGGCGAATCGAGCCAGTTCTGCATCGCCTCGGTCGAGCAAAAGCGCAGCACGCAGGTGTAGGTGTCGAGGCCGGCGTTCTTGCCGCGCACCACATCCACGCCCAGGTGCCCGACATTCTGCGCCGCCACCTTGACGATGTTGCGCAGCCAGGCTTCATAAGGCGCTTCGAAACCGGCCTTGACCCGGTGCTTGACGATCAGCGTCACCACCTCATCAGGCCCGGGACTTGCCGGCTCACGGCGATTGAGATCAGACATAACGCAAGGCTCCGGCGAAACGGACATTGAGCGCCAGCCGTCCCGGCCCGGCGATGAGAATGCTGGTGAACACGATCAGCAACAGCCAGCCGAACTGGCCTTCGAGGAGGGTCCACTGCGGATGCACGAGCAACATCGACACCCACAGCAAAAACAGAACAGGCAAACACGCCAGACGCACCAGCACCCCACCGACGATCAGCAGCGGGCACACCACCTCGGCAAAGATCGCCAGCATCAGCGTCAGGTTCGCGCCCAGATGGAAAGGGTCTTCGATATTCTGCAACTCGGCACTGTAGTAAAGCAGCTTGGGCAAACCGTGCACCCACAACAGAAACAACCCGCCGCTGACCCGCAGGAACAGCAGCCCCCAGTCTTGCGCCCGATCATCACGTCGCGAAGCGTCCATGGCCCACCTGCACAAATGAAGAACCACCGGCGTCGATGCGCCGGGACAGGATTCGATAGTGCCGGGACGGGGGGAGGAAAAATTGAATGTACGTGCTCTGTTTTGCGACCACGCCGGCGGTCTGAAAATCACACAAAATCCTGTGGGAGCGGGCTTGCTCGCGAAGACGGTGGGTCAGTCAACATCAATGCTGAATGTCATGACGCCTTCGCGAGCAAGCCCGCTCCCACAGGTTTATTTGTTGTTGCTGCTACCGGGTTATTCCTGCGGATCGAGATTATCCAGCGCCCGGTTCACTGCCAGTTCGCCCAACATGATGATCTGCGCAATCCCCAGCAGTGAATTGCGATGCGGGCTTTGCAGAAATCCCGCGAGGTCACTGGCCATGATGCTGGCCGAGGCCAGGGATTCGCAGGCGTGGGCCAACAGGGTTTCGGTGTTGATGTCGGGGGTGATGACAAACATCGTGCTGGGATTGCGCGGTGACGCGGGGTCTTTCGGGGGATTCGGGGTGGGTTTGAACATGGTGGAACTCCTTGATCAATGGAGCCGCCACAGATCGCTGCTAAACGAATTGGGTGGCGGCTGTACGCGGGTTAGCAGACCAGGGATCAAGGAACCCGGCGCACCGAAGTGCCCCACGCACAGCCACCAAATTGCAGACCGAAATGATCTTGAGGTGACACTGGCGAGCCTTGAAATTTACCGAGCTGCTAAACCCGATCGCTGAATGGGCAGCGACGGGCAGAACGTTAGAGATCAGGGCCAAGACGCACAAGCCGGCGGATTCTGGCGTAGTTGTAGGCAACGACGCAAGGCAACGTGGCTTTCAGGAACAGAGTCTGACGGCTTTTAAACAGAGCTGTCAGAACACTGCATACTCCCTGTGAGAGATTGGTTGGCTGGCAGGCCGCCATCGCGAGCAAGCTCGCTCCCACAGGGATTGGGGACATCTGCAAAAATCAGGTCGGCTGGCAGGCCGCCTTCGCGAGCAAGCCCGCTCCCACAGGGATTGGGGACATCTGCAAAAATCAGGTCGGCTGGCAGGCCGCCTTCGCGAGCAAGCTCGCTCCCACAGGGATTGGAGACATCTGCAAAAATCAGGTCGGCTGGCAGGCCGCCTTCGCGAGCAGGCTCGCTCCCACAGTTGGACTGGGTACATTCGAAAGAAATTGGTCGGCTGGCAGGCCGCCATCGCGAGCAGGCTCGCTCCCACAGTTGGACTGGGTACATTCGAAAGAAATTGGTTGGCTGGCAGGCCGCCATCGCGAGCAGGCTCGCTCCCACAGTTGGACTGGGTACATTCGAAAGAAATTGGTCGGCTGGCAGGCCGCCATCGCGAGCAAGCTCGCTCCCACAGAAGAGCAGAGCAAAAGCAGATCGGCGTACACCCACGCTTTTCACCACTCATCAGGCCGAGCGTTAGCTCGCCTGCAGCTCTTGATCTTGATCTACCCGCCCCCTCGGCAGGCTGAGCGGAGGTGTTCATCCGGGGATGGGCGCGCAGCGCCGTTCGACGCAGTCGAACTCATTGCATGTAGGTCGAAGCGAAGCCGACCGGAGGGCAATGCCCCCGGATGAATACCGCAGCGAAGGAACGCCGAGCCTAAGCGAGGGGCCGTACGTAAGGGGCGAGCGTTTTTTGCTTCCTTTTTTAGGCGCTTGTAAAAAAGGGAGTCGCCGTAAGGGCGAAACCGCCAGCCGCCGTTACCAAAGAAACGGATATGTACTCAATCAACCCAGAACCTGGTCGGCCCAAAGGCCGCCAAGGTCAAAAGCCTAACGAACATCCAAAGCCAAAGACATGAACTGCCCAATCCGCGCCCGCAACCACCGCTCCGCCGGATCATTGTCATGCACCCCGCTCCAGGCCATCGACAACTGCGCCGCCTCAATCTCGAACGGCGGATCCTCGGCACGCAACCCGCACCCCTCCACCAACGCACACGCCGCATAATCCGGCACGGTAGCGATCATCTCCGTCCCCGCAAGCAACGCCCGCAACCCACTGAACTGCGGCACCCCCAGCACCACACGACGACTGCGCCCGACCTTCGCCAGATCCAGATCGATATTGCCGCTCAAGTCACCGGAAAACGACACCATCGCATGGGGTCGTTCACAGTACTCATCCAGGGTCAGCGGCCCCGGCCGGGTATCACCGCGCAGCACTTTGCAGGGAATATCGCGCAGCTTCTTGCGCTTGGCATTGGCCGGCAGGTCCGTGGTGTAGCTCACGCCCACCGAGATCTCCCCCGACGCCAGCAACGCCGGCATCAACAGGTAATTGGCCCGCCGCACGACCACGACGATGCCCGGTGCTTCCTCTTGCAACTGACGCAGCAACGGCGGAAACAAACCGAACTCGGCATCGTCCGACAGCCCGATACGGAATACATCGCAACTGGTCGCCGGATCGAATTCCCTGGCCCGGCTGACCGCACCGGAAATGGTATCCATCGCCGGCTGCAGCTCCTTGAGAATCGCCAGCGCCCGCGCCGTCGGCTCCATGCCGCGACCGTTGCGCAGCAGCAACGGGTCGTCGAACAGATCACGCAGACGCCCCAGCGCGGCGCTCACCGCCGGTTGGCCCATGAACAGTTTTTCCGCGACGCGGGTCAGGTTTTTTTCGAACATCAACGCCTCGAAAATCACCAGCAGGTTCATGTCGACGCGACGCAGATCGTTACGGTTCATAGGCACGGTTCCCTTGTGTGTTCGGCCAGGCGCGAGGTTGAGAAGTGTGTCTGACTTTACACAGGCCGTCCCGCGCTTAACGAGGAATTAACAACGATTAACTCGCAAGCCAGAGCCTTCGGGTCCAAGAATGAAGCCTACCGACACGGACATTCACCATGGCTCACGTTCAGCAAAATGCCGCGCCCGCGCCATTCACGCCTGTGCCAAAGAAAAGCACCGGCGGCCTCAGCCCGCAGCGCGAACGGCTGGTTAAACAACTGATCCTCGAGCGCCTCGGCGACAGCCTGGAAGTCACTGAACTGGCACAGGCCTGCGCCCTCTCGCGCAGTCATTTCTCCCGCGCCTTCAAGTGCAGCACCGGACTCTCGCCGCAGGACTGGATTCGCCGGCAACGCATAATCCTGGCCAAGCAATTGATCCAGTACACCGACATGAGCCTTACGCAGATCAGCCTCGAATGCGGCTTCTGCGATCAGGCGCACTTCTGCCACCTCTTCACCCGCAGCGAAGGCATCAATCCGTTTGCGTGGCGCTGTCAGAGGGTGCCTGGACTTAGAAGCAAAAGATCGCAGCCTTCGGCAGCTCCTACATGCATGCACGCTACTGTGTAGGAGCTGCCGAAGGCTGCGATCTTTTGATCTGGCCTTTTAACCTTTCAAAAACGCCAACAGGTCAGCATTGAGCTGATCCTTGTGGGTGTCCGTCAGCCCGTGAGGGGCGCCCGGGTAGATCTTCAGGGTCGAGCCTTTCACCAGCCTGGCCGAGGAGACACCCGCCGCCTCGTAAGGCACGACCTGATCCGCGTCGCCATGCACCACCAGCGTCGGCACGTCGAACTTCTTCAAGTCTTCGGTGAAGTCGGTTTCCGAGAACGCCTTGATGCAGTCATGGGCGTTCTTGTGGCCGGCCATCATGCCTTGCATCCAGAACCAGTCGATCATGCCCTGGGACGGTTTCGCGCCAGGTTTGTTGAAGCCGAAAAACGGCCCGCTGGCGAGGTCGATGTAGAGCTGCGAGCGGTCGGCCAGCGAAGCCTGGCGGATGCCGTCGAATACATCGAGCGGCAGGCCGCCGGGGTTGGCTTCGGTCTTGAGCATCAGGGGCGGCACCGCGGAAATCAGCCCGGCCTTGGCCACGCGGCCGGTGCCGTGGCGACCGATGTAGCGCGCCACCTCGCCGCCGCCGGTGGAGAAGCCGAACAGCACGGCGTCTTGCAGGTCGAGCAGCTCGATCAACTGCGCCAGATCGTCGGCGTAATGATCCATGTCATTGCCCGACCATGGCTGACTGGAACGCCCATGACCGCGACGGTCGTGGGCGATGACCCGGTAGCCGTTGGAGGCCAGGAAAATCATCTGCGATTCCCAACTGTCGGCGTTCAGTGGCCAGCCGTGGCTGAAGACAATCGGCTGACCGGTGCCCCAGTCCTTGTAGTAAATCTCGACGCCGTCGCGGGTAGTGAAGGTGCTCATGGGTAATGCCTCCTTAACGAGGGTTGGGGGGGGAATCAAACCGCAAGTCGGTTCAGGCGATCGGCCAGGCGCGCCACCCGTTCGCCCAGGTGCGCGGCGGTGCAGCGATCTTCGGGAGGCGGCGCATCGTCGGGGGATTGCTCGACATTCGACTGGGCCATGGCGCCCAGTGAGCTGCCCAGGCGATTGAGTTGGCCGTTGAACACGCCGGTGCCGGAACGCGCCGGCAGCAGGTCGAGGCCGACCCAGATCATCGAGTGCTGCGCGGCGAACACCGCCATCTGCAGCAAGGTGTTGAGTTTGTCGCCGCACAGGCAGCCGGAATTGGTGAAGCCCGCCGCGAGTTTGTCGCGCCAGGGCTGGACCAGGTAGAACGCCGCCGTGGCCTCCATGAACGCCTTGAAGGCCGCCGAGGCGCTGCCCATGTAGGTCGGCGCGCCGAAGATGATGGCGTCGGCGTTGTGCAGCCGCGCCCAGTGCTCGTCCACTTCCTCGACCGGGATCAACTGGCAGGTGCTGCCCAGGTGCCGCTCCACGCCCGCGGCCACGGCTTCGGCCATGACCCGGGTGTGCCCGTAGCCACTGTGATAGACCACCACCACGTTGCTCATTGCTCTGTCCTTTGTGGGAGCGAGCCTGCCCGCGAAAGCGCTGTGTCAATCACCGCACAGGCTGAATGTGACACCGCCTTCGCGAGCAGGCTCGCTCCCACATCGAGCTGCTCGCGGCTGACTGACATTTCATCCCTGCCTTCAGTGGAAGTTGAAGAAGGAGAGTTTTGGGCGAAGACCGGGCACGCGACGAGTTAAACGTTGTTAATTTTCCATGGTGCGCAAAAAGCCGCGGCAGAACCTGTCCATCCGTCGCGCCCAATAATCACGGGACCCTCGGCCACTGGCCGATACGCTAGAGTCAATGCCAGCCTCTTCAGTCACCCGGGCGGCACGTTGCGCTGCGTAAAAAACCTGAGGAATATGCTCGTAAACCGCGAACCAGACGGCTGCAGCAGGAGCGACTCGTTGACCCTTTCCCCCGAACAGGCTGTGCATTTCGGCCCCTACCGGGTCTACCCCGGACAACGCCTGGTGATGGAGGCCGACCAGCCCTTGCGCCTGGGCCGGCGCGCCATGGACATCCTGCTGATCCTGCTGGAACACGCAGGCAACGTGGTCAGCAAGCAGCAATTGATCGCCCGGGTCTGGCCCGACAGCGTGGTAGAAGACATCAACCTGCGGGTGCACATGGCCGCGTTGCGCAAGGCGCTCGGCGACGGCCAGGCCGGCCAGCGCTACATCGTCACCGTGGCCCAGCGCGGGTACAGCTTCGTCGCACCGCACTCACGGGAGCCGGTTGAACAACCACCAGCACCCGAGGCCTGCACACCGAGCCGGCATAACCTGCCGGTGCGCCGCACACGCATGATCGGCCGGCGGACGCTGGTCGACAATCTGGTGGAGCAACTGCCGCGCCAGCGCTTCATTACCCTCGTCGGTCCCGGCGGCATCGGCAAGACCACCGTGGCCTTGCGAGTCGCCGAACAAATGATCGGTCGCTACCGGGACGGCATCCGCCTGCTGGACCTGGCCCCGATCAACTGCCCGCTGATGATCGACGGCCACCTGGCGACGTTGCTCGAACTGGCCCTGCACGATGACGACCCCCTGAGCGGCCTTGCCGACTGTCTGCGTGACCGCCACATGCTGCTGGTCATCGACAACTGCGAACACCTGGTCGACGCCATCGCCCAGCTCTGCGAAAACATTCTGCGCAGTGCGCCGCACGTGCACATTCTCGCCACCAGCCGCGAGAGCCTGCGGGCCGAAGGCGAATTCGTCCAGCGCCTGGCATCACTCGACTGCCCGCCGCCCATCGCCGTCCTCGACCGCGCCCAGGCCATGACCTTTTCCGCCCTGCAACTGTTTGTCGAGCGGGCCATGGCCAGCCATGACAACTTTGAACTGACGGACGATGAACTGCCCCTGTTGATCGACATCTGCCACCGACTGGACGGCATTCCATTGGCCATCGAACTGGCGGCGGCGCAAGTGGGCAACTTCGGATTAGCCGGCTTGCTGGCGCAGTTGCAAAGCAGTTTCCGGGTGTTGACCCAACCCTGCCAGACGCCCCCGGCACGCCATCAGACCCTGCGCGCGACACTGGACTGGAGCTTCGAGCTGCTCAACGCCTGCGAAAAGACCTGCCTGCGCCGACTGAGCGTGTTTCGCGGCGGCTTCACCCTGGAGTCGGCAGCGGCGGTGATTGTCGGCGACCACATCGAACCTCGCGAAGTCTTCGGCTCGATCACCCAACTGGTCGCCAAGTCCCTGTTGAACGTGGAGGTGGGCGATGAGGATGTCTACTACCGTCTGCTCGATACCACCCGCAGCCATGCTTTGGAAAAACTCGCGCAAAGCCCCGACCTGCCCGGCACGCGGGAGCGCCATGCCGAGCGTTGCCTGGCGCTGATGCAACAGGCGCAGGACGAATGGGAGAACACCTCGACCGGCCTGTGGCTCGAGCGCTATGGCCGCACCCTGGAGGACATCCGCGCGGCCCTCGACTGGGGTCTGCACGGGCAAGGGCCACAAGCCCTGGCGATACGCCTGGCCGCGACGTCCACGCCCCTGTGGCAGGAGCTGTCACTGCTCAAGGAACACGGCGGTTATGTGCGCAAGGCCCTGGCCCTGCTCGAGCAGTCAGCCGAGCCTTGCCCGCGTTTGCAGATGACCCTCAAACTGGCCCTGGGCAGTGCCTGTTACCACGTTCAAGGCGCGAGCGCCGAAACCGTTGGCGCCTTTGTCAGTGCCAGGACCCTGGCCAGCCGACTCAACGATGTGGCCGGTCAACTGCGGGCGATTTCCGGTCACCTGGCGGTCAATCTCAGTTGCGGCCAATACCAGATGGCCCTGCAACAGAGCCGGCAATTCGATCAACTGGGGCTGCATGACGACGCCCTGTTATCCCTGAGCACCCATCGATTGCGGGTGCTCGCCCTGCATTTTTCCGGCGACCAGCAACAGGCCGGGGAGCATGCCGAACAGGTACTGCAACGCATGGCCCACAGTGGTCATCTCAACCGGTTCACCCATGGCTTCGGCGTGCAATACGACCAGAGTGTCGCGGCGCTGACCATCCAGGCGCGCATCCTCTGGCTGCGGGGCCAACCGGAACAGGCCTGGCGTGCAGCCCGGCAGGCGCTGGACATCGCGTTGCAGATCAACCACGGCACGTCGATCTGCTACACCCTGGCGCTCGCCGGCTGCCTGATCGCCTACTACAACGGTGACACCCGCAGCGCCCGCGAACTCCTGCGCCTGCTGCTGCAACAGGCGCAGAAACACTCGGTCCTGCTGTTCCATACCTGGGCGCAACACTACGCTCAGGTGATCGGCGGCGTCGATGTCGCGCCCGCCAGGCAACCCAGTGTCGGATTGATCAAGGACATCATGGTCACGCTGGACTCCACCTGCGTCGATGACGACTTGCTCGAACGTGCGCAGAGCGGCGCGTCGGGCTGGAGCACGGCAGAGATTCTGCGGGCCAGGGCCGAGACGCTGCTGGCAACGGATTGTCCGGCCAACGCCGCGATGGCTGAAACCGTGCTGCTCAAGGCACTCGACGTGGCAAGAACCCAGGGCGCCCTGACCTGGGAGCTGCGCAGCGCCACCTCGCTGGCGCAATTGTGGCAGCGCCAGGGCCACCACCAACGGGCGCATGCATTGCTGGCGCCGGTCTACCAGCGCTTCACCGAAGGTTTTGCCACGCCGGACCTGAAGGCCGTGCGTCATTTACTCGGTGAGTTGCATGGTCACTTGCCGGCCTGAAGGCCGGGGCGTTTGACTGTCGTACCCGGCATAACGCATTTCGAGGGTGCGCAACTGCCCACTGAGTTCGAGCTTTTCCAGGGCGTAGGTGCGGGTGGTGTTGAGGAAGCGGTAACGGATCACTCCGCCGCCCTGCTCCAGGGACAGCATTGATTTGAGCGCGAGGTTGTCCAGCACCTCGATCAGCTCGGCGGCCGGTAACGCGTCGCCGCTGATCGCGCCTATCGCGGCGTCCTGGGTGAAGGCCATCTTGAATACCGCCAAACGCTGCAACACGGATTGTTCCAGCGCAGTCAACCGTTCGTAGCTCCAGTCCAGTGCAGCCCTGAGGGTCTGATGCCGGGGGACGGCCGTGCGGCGGCCTTGGGACAGCAACTGAAAACAGTTATCGAGTTGTGCTTGCAACCCCACCAGCGCCAGCGCATCGATTTGCGCTGCCGCCAATTCAATCGCCAGCGGCAGGCCGTCGAGGCGCCGGCAGATTTCGCGCACGGCCTTGAGGTCCTGTTCGCGCAAGGTGAAGCCTTGCTGACGGGCCCGGGCACGGCTGACGAACAACTGCACCGCCGAATAGCCCATGACCTCGGCAACGCTGCGCAGCGCTGACGCCGGCGGCACCGCCAGCGGTGGCAGACGCAACAGGGTTTCACCCACGGCCTTGAGTGGCTCGCGGCTGGTGGCAAGGATCGACAGTCGCGGCATCGATTGCAGCAGTGTCTCGACCAACGTCCGGCAGCGCTCGAGCAGATGCTCGCAGTTGTCCAGGACCAACAAGGCATGTCGCTGCGCCAGCGCCTCCAGCGTGGTGCCCACCTCCAGCCCAAGGGTTCGTGTGAGGTGATCGGTCACTTGCGCCGGGTCATCGATTGCCGCCAGGCCCACCAGCCACACGCCGTGCCGATAGTGCTGCAACAACAGTTCGGCCACGCGCAAGGCGACGGTGGTCTTGCCGATCCCGCAAGGCCCGACCAGGGTCATGAATCGGCGCACCGGCAACTGCCGCACCAGGCTGCCGACCACCGCATCGCGCCCGGTGATCGGTGTGAGCCGCGCCGGCAAGTTGTGCAGGGGCTTTTTTACGGTCTCGCTGGGGAACGCTACGGGCTGCGGCGAATGCTGTACCGGGGCGACAAAACTGTAGCCGCGCTGGGGAATGTTGACGATGTAGCACTGACCGTTCTGCCCGTCGCCCAAGGCCCGACGCAGGGCGGCGATGTGCACCCGCAGGTTGATCTCTTCGACCACGGAGCGTGGCCAGACCTGCGCAATCAACTCGTCCTTGCTGACCACCGAGCCCGCGTGTTCGACCAGCACCTGCAACACGTCAAGGGCGCGGCCGCCCAGACGCAGCGGTCGATCGCCCTCCAGCACCAGGCGCTGACTGAGGTGGAAAGCGTAGGGTCCGAACTGAAGCACCGCTTCGTTGCTGACATCTCTGAGGCTGTTCATGGGCAGTCACTCGCGGGACACCTGATCTGGCACGTGAGTCCATCCAGGCTCCGCACCTTCCTTGCAATGAGTTACCTCGTATCTTGGCAGCCCTCTGTGACGGTACAACCGCCACGGGGGGAGCGTCACGGCCATTGCGGTGCGCGCAACGGACATGCGCGCTAGCTGAACTGCTCGCGGTATTGAGTCGGGGTCAGGCCAAGCTTTTCACTGAACAGAAAACGCATGTGCCGCACGCTGCCGAAGCCGCTTTTGAAGGCCACGGTCTTGAGCGGTAACTCGCTGGTTTCCAGCAGGTTCCTGGCGCAATCGATGCGCGCGCTTTGCAGAAACTCCATCGGCGTCATGTCCACCTCCCGGGCGAACACCCTGGAGAAATGCCGCGGGCTCATGTTGGCCAGGCTCGCCATACGCTCGATGCTGAAGGGCTCGTCGAGGTGCTCGAGCACGTGGTTCTGCACGCGGGTAATCGGCGTTTCGTGAGGCGCCACCGCCGCCATCAACGGGCTGAACTGTGCCTGCCCGCCCTGACGCTTCATCACCACCAGCAAGACCTTGGCCACGTCCTGGGCGATTTTTTTGCCGTGGTCCTGCGCCACCACCGACAACGCCAGGTCGATCCCGGCGGTGACGCCGCCGGAGGTGATCAGGTTGCGGTCCTGGACAAAGATCTGGTCGGTCTCGACGGTCGCCTTCGGAAAGCCCTTGATCAGCCGCTCGGTGTAGTGCCAGTGGGTGGTGACGCGATAGCCGTCGAGCAAGCCCGCATGCCCCAACACGAACGCTCCGGTGCAGATCGAGCCATAAGCGGCGGACCGGCTCACGTTGTGCCTGAGCCAGTCGAGCAACGGCGGATACTTTTCGCTGTAGGCACCGGGACCGCCGGGTACCAGCAGCAAATCAAAACCTTCGCAGGCCTGGTCGATGTGCCGGTCGGCCTGCACGCTCACGCCATTGGATGCCCGTAATGCGCCGGGTTCGGTGCCGATGGTCGACAGCACATAGTGATCGTCGGGTTTCAGATAACGATTGGCGATGGAAAACACTTCCATGGGCCCGGCCATATCGAGCAGGAGAAAGTCGGGAAACAGCACCATTGCCACGGTTTTCATGGATTGGAATTCACTGGGATCAAATTGAGTCGGTCCGCCAAACACCGGGACCTTGTGGGAGCGAGCCTGCTCGCGAACGCGGTGTATCAGCCAACGTTGATAGCGACTGACACGACGCCTTCGCGAGCAGGCTCGCTCCCACAAGGCCTGCGCCCGGCATGAGGGAGTGCTGTGCATTATGGCCAAACACAAGTCAGACGTCGGAAAAAAATAACTGATTCGCGCCCCGACACTGTCAACCCTTAGGAGACAGTATTTAAGTTTTCACCTACTTATTGCACAAACGAGTAAACATTAACCTTCTCCTCACTCGGACGAATTCACGTCCCCACAGGAGATTTCATCATGCTGACTCTTCGCAAAGCCTCGGATCGTGGCCTGGCCAATCACGGCTGGCTGAAGTCATTCCACACCTTTTCCTTCGCCAACTACCGCAACCCGAAAGAGCAGGGTTTTTCCGACCTGTTGGTGATCAACGACGACCGCGTCGCCGCCGGCAAAGGCTTCGGCCAGCACCCGCACCGCGACATGGAGATCTTCTCCTATGTGCTTGAGGGTGCCCTGGAACACAAGGACACCCTGGGCACCGGGTCGGTGATCCGCCCCGGCGATGTGCAACTGATGAGCGCTGGCAGCGGCGTGGCCCACAGTGAGTTCAACCACTCCAGCACGCGGCCGGTGCACTTTCTGCAGATCTGGATCGTGCCCGACGTCAGCGGCGCCAAACCGCGCTATCAGCAGGAGCACTTCAGCACCGGGAAAAAACGCGGGCGCCTGCAGCTGATCATCTCGCCGGACGGCGCCAAGGGTTCGCTGAAGGTGCGTCAGGATGCACGGGTGTATGCCGGCCTGATCGACGGCCAGGAAAGCGCCACCCTGGAACTAGCCGCCAACCGATATGCCTACGTGCACGTGGCCCGGGGCAGCGTCGAACTCAACGGCGTGTTGCTGCAGGAAGGCGACGGTGTGCGGGTCCGTGATGAACAGGCGCTGACCTTGAGCAACGGCGTGGACGCTGAAGTATTGGTCTTCGACCTGCGCCCGCAGGAACTGCCGGAAATGCCATGACAGATCCCTGTGGGAGCGAGCCTGCTCGCGAAGGCGGAGTGTCAGACGACATCACTGTTGAATGACCTATCGCTTTCGCGAGCAGGCTCGCTCCCACAGTCTCCCTGATAACGGGCCCGATAGCGCCCCGGACTTTCCCCGGTCCACTTCTTGAACGCGCGATGGAAGGCGCTGGGTTCTTGGAAGCCCAGTTGCTCGGCGATATCGCTGATGCTCGCGTCGCTCTGACGCAGTTGCTCAAAGGCCACGCCGCGCCGTACTTCGTCCTTGATCTCCTGATAGGAACAGCCTTCGCGCTCCAGTTTGCGGCGGAAGGTGCTGGGACTCAGGTGCTGTTCCAGGGCAAAGGCCTGCAACGTCGGCCATTCACTGTAGTGACTGCCGCGCAAGCGCTGATGAACCTGCGAGGCCAGGCCATGCTGGTTACGGAAGCGGATCACCAGCCATTGCGGCGCGGTGCGCAGGAACACTTTCAGCGACGCCAGGTCCTGGACCACCGGCAGGCGCAGGTAATGGCTGGCAAATTCGATTTCAGTGCGCTCGGCACCGAAGGTCAGGTTGGGCCCCCAAAGCAGGCGGTCGTCACTCAGCGACAGGCGCGAGTGGCGGAAGTCCGCACGGTCAATGGGAATGCGCCGCCCGCCCAGCCAGCACAGCAGACTGATCATCAACACCAGGAAGGTTTCTTCACCAAACCGGCTGGCATCGCTGTCCTTCGAACGGGTCTGCAGGCTGATGACCGCACGTTTGCCCCGCACGGCCAGCGAGCCACGAAAGTCGCGCAGGAACAATCCGAAGTTGGCCAGGCACTGACGCATGGCCTTGTGCAGATCGGGTTCCTGAATCAGGGCGCGGCAAATCAGGGCGAAACTGCCCGGCGGCATGCCATGGGAATCGAGCCCGAAAAACTCGTCGTCGAGTTCGCGGATCTGAATCAGCCACAACGCCGCAAACGCGTTGGCCGGCACCCGCGCCGTGGGTTGTTGCATGACCGCCGGATCAATACCCGCCTGTTCGAGCACGGCCGTCACGCGCTGCGGATCGTCCCTCAGCCCATGGATCATTGCCTGCACGAAATAGGCGGCAACCGAGTCCTTTTCCCGCATTGGTTCGCTTCTCTCTCATCACCCGAATGGCAAAAAACATCAGTGCCGTTGAACAGTTTTGGCATAGGACAACCGCCCTGCCGGCTCTAGACTCGCGGCAATAGTACGCCTTCGACCGCAATCGCGGCCAAGGTATCGCAGGGTTTGATCGAAGGACGGAAAATGAATCTGCAAAACATCGGGGTGATCGGTGCGGGCACCATGGGCAACGGCATCGCACAAGTCTGTGCCTTGGCCGGTTTTAACGTGACCCTGCTCGACATCTCTGAAAGCGCGTTGCAAAAAGCCCTCGCGACGGTTGGTAAAAACCTGGATCGGCAGATCGCCAAGGAAACCCTGACGCCAGAGCAGAAGCAGGCCACCCTCGACAAAATCCGCACCAGCACCGATTACAGCGTCCTGCGCGACGCGCAACTGGTCATCGAAGCAGCCACTGAGAATCTCGACCTGAAACTGCGTGTGCTGCAACAGATCGCCGCGCAAGTCAGCAGCGAATGCGTCATTGCCTCCAACACCTCGTCGCTGTCGATCACCCAACTGGCCGCCAGTGTCAGCCAGCCAGAGCGCTTCATCGGCCTGCATTTCTTCAACCCGGTGCCGGTAATGGGCCTGATCGAAGTCATCCGCGGCCTGCAAACCAGTGACGCGACCCACCAACTGGCGCTGGACATGGCGACCACCCTCGGCAAAACCGCGATCACCGCCGGCAACCGTCCGGGCTTCGTGGTCAACCGGATCCTGGTGCCGATGATCAACGAGGCGATCCTGGTGTTCCAGGAGGGCCTGGCCAGCGCCGAAGACATCGACGCCGGCATGCGCCTGGGCTGCAACCAGCCTATCGGCCCGTTGGCCCTGGCGGACCTGATTGGCCTGGATACCCTGTTGTCGATCCTCGAAGCCTTCTATGACGGATTCAACGACAGCAAATATCGCCCGGCGCCATTGCTCAAGGAAATGGTCGCTGCCGGTTACCTGGGGCGCAAGACGGGGCGCGGCTTCCATGCCTATGCCTGAGCGTTGCTCGCGCTTTGCCGAGTACCGGGACAAGGTCCTGGAGCTGTTTGCCTGCAAGGGGTTCGGCCAGGTCGGCATGCGTGAGCTCGCGACGTGCCTGGGGCTCTCCCCTGGCTCGCTGTATCACCATTACCCCAGCAAACAGCATCTGCTGCTGGACCTGATCGAGGAGTTCTACGAGGAGCTGCTGGCCACTCTGGGGCGCATCCAGCAAAAAGCGCCCGGCAAACGCGACAAACTCAACAGCCTGATCCGCGCCCATCTGAATCTGCACCGGGAGATGCCTTGGCATTTCCGCCTGGTGGAGCGCGATAGCGGTTGCCTGAACGAAGAGCAACAGGCTCGGGTCCGGCAACTGCGCGAGCAATACGAACGCACGTTGCTGAAGATGCTCGGCGCGAAGTCGCGTTTCAGCGAGCAAGGCCTGCTGGCCGCCGGGCATGCCATTGGTGCGCTGCTCAACAGCGCCCCCAGCTGGCTGACGCCCCATGTGCTGGACGAGCACGAACGTGAGGAACTGCTGGAAAGCATGGTCAGCGGCGCCATCGAACGTGTGCTGGCGCCGCGGCGTGTGCCGGAGGCGATAAGCCTCGCCCGTCCTATGGAAAAAACATCTAAAGAAACACAAGCTCCGACAAAGATTTAGCGCTTTGCTTGTCGGCTCGACACAATCGGAATTCGCCGAAAAAACCGGCGTCCAAACCGTTGTGTGTACATGAGCACCTGGAGCCGACCATGAAAATCAATCCCTACCTTATCTTCAACGGCGACTGCAAAACCGCCTTCACGTTCTACGCGAAGTGCCTGCAAGGCCAGATCGAAGCCATGCTGACCTTTGGTGAAACCCCTGCGGGTGAGCATTTCCCCAAGGGGCTGCACAACCTGATCATCCATACCCGCCTGATCGTGGGCGATCAGGCGATCATGGGGTCGGACACCACACCGGATCGCCCCGTCGATAAAATGAGTGCCTGCTCGATCTCACTCAACGTCGACAGCATTGCCGAGGCCGAACGGGTGTTCAATGCACTGGCAGACGGTGGCACTGTGCAAATGCCCCTGGAGACCACGTTCTGGGCGGCGCGCTTCGGCATGCTGGTCGACCGTTTTGGTGTGTCGTGGATGGTCAATTGCGAAAAGGATCAGTGAAGGGCCTTTGTCGAATGACAGAAACGAAGGCACAAGTAAGCCCAACCTGAAAAGGTTGGGCTTTCTGGCAACTCCCGGCCTGTCTGCTACCGTCAACTTGCCACATCGATAGCAGCGGACCAGAGGAGCTAACCCGCTATGCCAGCCCATGACCTGTCCTGGCCCAGCCGTTTCAAACGCTTGCTCCTGGAGCCTATGCCAACGGACCGCTGTGGGCTCGCGACGTGACGACCATCGAGGGACGCAAGCTCAAAGGCATCGTGATCAAGTACCGGTAGATCTCTCCCCGCGGAAGGCAGCGTCAACGGAGATTGAATTTGAATGACCTGGTGATCGCCCTCATCGTTTTTGCCTGCCTGTTCGCCAGCGCACTGCTGGGTTCGTACGTGAGGGAGCGGTTACCGAGCCAACATCTGAGCGATGACTCCGTGGCGGTGTTGAAGCTGGCCACCGGCCTCATCGCAACGATGTCGGCGCTGGTCCTCGGTTTGCTCGTTTCCTCAGCCAAAAACACCTTCGATACGGCCAATGCGGAGCTGGAGGGCGCGGCGGCGAAAGTGATTCAATTCGACCGCTTGCTGGCCCGCTATGGCCCCGATACCCAGGGCATCCGTACCGAACTCAAGCACAACTTCGCCGAAGTCACCCAAGTGCTCGCGACCCGCGATCGCCGTCAGATTGCAAAACTCGACAGCCCCGAAGTGATCCATCGCTCCGAAGGCCTGCAACGCCAGGTGGAGTTACTCTCTCCCGTTAACGATGATCAGCGCTCGCTCAAAGCCAAGGCATTGCAAGACATGGACGCCGTGTTTGCCGCCCGCTGGCTGACCCTGCTGCAGTCCAATCAATCGATCCCACCGGTGATGCTGGTGATCCTGGTGACGTGGCTGGGGATTATCTTTGGCTCGTTCGGCCTGTTTGCACCACGCAACGGGACCATTGTCGTCGTATTGCTGATGTGTGCCCTGTCGACGGGGGCAACCATCTTGCTGGTGGAGGAACTCAATCGACCGCTTGATGGTTTTATCTGTGTGTCGCTGGATCCGCTGGAGCACACATTGGAGCGGTTGGGGCAGTAGTTTGAATTTCCTGCGGACAAAAACAAAACCCCAACTGCTTTCGCAATTGGGGTTTCGGAATTTAATCTTGACGATGACCTACTCTCACATGGGGAAACCCCACACTACCATCGGCGATGCATCGTTTCACTGCTGAGTTCGGGATGGGATCAGGTGGTTCCAACGCTCTATGGTCGTCAAGAAATTCGGGTACCGAGTCGTGGCCTGTTGGCCGCGCTTCAGCAAATTGGGTATGTGACAGCTGGTGTTTTGCGAGTCTCTCGAACTTTCGGTTCGTTTCGTCTTCACACACCGCAATCTGGCTTTTAAGCGCAAATTGCTTGGGTGTTATATGGTCAAGCCTCACGGGCAATTAGTATTGGTTAGCTCAACGCCTCACAGCGCT
>NZ_JAHUWF010000017.1:0-166466 GCF_019219205.1 Pseudomonas sp. PDM27
GTGTGTCAGTCGACATCAATTCTGACTGTCCTGCCGCTATCGCGAGCAAGCTCGCTCCCACAGTGGATGTTGGTCGTGGGCTGGATTTGGTCGACGCCAAACAAATGTGGGAGCGAGCTTGCTCGCGAAGGCTGTGTGTCAGTCGACATCAATTCTGACTGTCCTGTCGCTATCGCGAGCAAGCTCGCTCCCACAGTGGATGTTGGTCGTGGGCTGGATTTGGTCGACGCCAAACAAATGTGGGAGCGAGCTTGCTCGCGATAGCGGAGTGTCAGGCGCTATTGATGTTGGATGGAATGGCCTCTTCGCGAGCAGGCTCGCTCCCACAGGGAAATTGCTATACATTTTCCGGCCGCCCCCTGCATGGTGAAACCGCTTCATGTCTCTCGCGCTCGAACGTCTAGTCGCTGGTACGCCCATTCCTTTCGCCGGTAATCGTGTCACCGTCGTCAGCCCCGAGCTGGCGCAACGCTTCCAGCCCGGTGATCACCTGCTGGTGGAGCAGGTCAGCGGCGAGTTGTTGTTGATCCCCGTGGCTGACCAGCAAGCGGCCAACGTCGCGATCGAGCGCGCCCAAGCGGCGTTTACCGCGCTGTCGGCGGTGTCTGATCAAGCGATCAGCGCTTTCTTCGACCTGTTTGCCCAACGTCTGGAAACCCCGCAATGCTGGACCTTGATCGAGGCCGCCAACCTGGCCGACATCGAACGGGCCAAGGCACGCGGTCGCTCGACCACCCGGTTGCTGGCCGATGAGCGCATGCGTCGCGACATGATCGCCGGCCTGCGCGCGTGGCGTGATGCCGCGGCCACTCGGGGCAAGGTGATCAGCTGCGTCGAGCACGATGGCTGGAAGGTCGAGCAAGTGGTCTCGCCGTTGGGCATAGTCGCGTTCGTCTTCGAAGGCCGGCCGAATGTGTTTGCCGATGCGGCCGGTGTGTTGCGCACTGGCAACACTGCCGTACTGCGCATCGGCAGCGATGCGTTGGGCACCGCCCAGGCGATCGTTACCCATGCACTGAACCCGGCACTGAGCGACGCCGGCTTGCCCGCCGGTGCGGTGTCGCTGGTGGAAAGCGTCAACCACGCCGCCGGTTGGGCGATGTTCGCTGACCGGCGCCTGTCATTGGCGGTAGCCCGTGGTTCGGGGCGCGCCGTCAGCCAGTTGGGCAGCATCGCGCAGCAGTCTGGCACGGCGGTCAGCCTGCACGGCACCGGTGGCGCCTGGCTGATCGCCAACGCCGATGCCGACGCCGAGCGCTTTGCCGCCGTGGTGCGCAACTCCCTGGACCGCAAAGTCTGCAACACCCTGAACGTCTGCCTGATCCACCGCGAACGCGCCGCTGAACTGGTGCCGCTGTTCCTCGACGCACTCAAGCAGGCCGGCACCGCGCGGGGGCAGGGCTGCAAGCTGCACATCGTCGAAGGCAGCGAGTCGCACCTGGCGCAAGACTGGTTGACCGCAACGGTGGAGGTGTATCGCGCCGAAGGCTATCAGACCGAAGCCCAGGCCGAGCCGTTGCCGGAAGATCAATTGGGCCGCGAATGGGAATGGGAAGAAACCCCGGAGGTCAGCCTGAAAATCGTCGACGACCTGGACAGTGCCATCGCCTTGTTCAATCGCTACAGTCCGCAGTTCACTGTGTCCTTGATCAGTGAAAGTGCCGAGACCCAGGAGCGTTTCTACAACGCGGTCAACGCGCCTTTTGTCGGCAATGGCATCACCCGTTGGGTCGACGGCCAGTACGCGTTGAACAAGCCGGAACTCGGTCTTTCGAACTGGGAGAGCGGGCGCCTGTTTGCGCGCAGTGCGATTCTCTCGGGTGATGGCGTGTTCACCATCCGTAGCCGCATGACCCAGATCGATCTGGGCGTCAAACGCTGAGACAGCGGAACCAGTGACCGCTGCAAGGGCGGTCACTTTTTTGAAGTGTCGGTGGTTCCGGTCAAGCGGCTTTGATCGCCTTGGCCGATACCGCACAAGTGCCCGGATACTCGACCAGTGACACAAAGCTGCGACTGTCGGCATCCAGCGCGTCGATCGAACCGGTCTCGATGTCGTACACCCAGCCATGCAGGTTCAACAGGCCTTTTTCCTGGGCCAGGCGCACGCTCGGGTGTGTCTGGATGTTGGCCAGTTGGGCGATGACGTTTTCCCGCACCATCGAACTGACCTTGGCCGCTTCGCTGGCATGTGGCCGGGCTTCGTTGATCACTTTCGCCGACTCGGCGTGTTGCAGCCAGCCGCTGACGGCGGGCAGGTGATCCATGCAGGTGCACTTGGCCACCGCCGTCATGGCGCCGCAGTCCGAATGGCCGCAGATCACGATGTCGGTCACGCCGAGCACCGCGACGGCGTATTCGACCGTGGCCGATACGCCACCCGGATGCGGGCTGTAGGACGGCACGATGTTGCCGGCGTTGCGGATCACGAACAGTTCACCGGGCTCTTGCTGGGTCAGCAGTTCCGGCACGACACGGCTGTCGGAGCAGGTGATGAACAGCGTGCCCGGATGCTGGGTGGTGGCCAGGTGTTTGAACAGGTCGGTACGTTGTGGAAAGGCTTCTTTCTGGAACTTCAGGAAACCGTCGATGAGCGCTTTCATGATCGCGTCCTCATGGGGGGGCAGGGTTCGGCCCGCACGGGGCGTGCGGGCCGGTATCAACTTAGAAAGGACGCAGCGGCAGGAACTTGCCGTCGAGGGTAATGACGGCGCGGGAGCCGCCTTCCGGATCGTCGACTTTTTTCATGTCGAGCTTGAAGTTGATCGCGCTGATGATGCCGTCGCCGAACTGCTCATGGACCAGGGCTTTGAGGGTGGTGCCGTAGATCTGGATCATTTCGTAGAAGCGGTAGATGGTCGGGTCGGTCGGCACACCCGAGAGGCTGCCGCGCAGCGGGATGATCTGCAACCGGGCCACGGCGTCGGCGTCCAGTTCGAGTTTGTCGCCGACCACTTTGGCGGCGCTTTCCGGCAGCGGGTGTTGACCGAGCAGGGCGGCGGTGACGTAGGCCAGGCTCAAGCCGGTGCCGTCGGCGAGGTCCTGCCACGACAGGTTCTTGCGCGCCTTGGCATCAAGGACAGAAGTGGTCAGGGCCAGGCTTGGGTCGTTGTAGGCATGGGACTGTTGCATGGTGATTCTCCTATCGGGAGTGGCGTTGCTTGGGTGTGGGGCCATCTTCTGCCGATCCATCCATAGCGTCCAAGACCGATATACAATGCAATGCATAAGTACTGCCTATAGATGGAGAGTCCGATGTTGCTTCGCCATTTGCGTTACCTGCTGGCGGTGGCCGACCAGGGTGGTTTCACGCGCGCCGCCGAGGTGCTGCATGTGTCCCAGCCGACCTTGTCGCAGCAGATCCGCCAACTGGAGGAATCACTGGGTGTGAGCCTGTTCGACCGCACCTCGCGCACGGTCAGGCCCACCGATGCCGGCCAGGCTTACATTGAATGCGCGCGGCGGGTACTGGTGGAGCTGGAGGCGGGCAGGCGTGCGTTGCATGACGTGAAGGATTTGTCCCGCGGCACCTTGCGCCTGGCCATGACACCGACCTTCATGGCTTATCTGGTCGGGCCGTTGGTGCGCGACTACGTGGCGCGCTACCCGAACATCCACCTGGAGATTTTCGAGTTGTCGATGGACGGGATCGAAGCCGGGCTGGCGGATGATTCGCTGGATATCGCGATTGCGTTTGATCAGGTGCGCAGCACCGACATCGAATCGATCCCGGCGTTTACCGAGACCCTGGGGTTGATGGTCGGGCGCGATCATCCGCTTTACGAGCATCAGGAAGCGTTGTCCGCGCAAGAGGTGGCTCAACTGGAGTTTGCGCTGCTGACCCCGGATTACATCACCCGCACGTGCATCGATGAGTTTTTCGCCAAGGCGCAAATCACGCCCAAAGTGGTGATTGAAGTGAACTCGGTCAACACGCTGCTGGAAGTCATCCGGCATTCCGCCATTGCCACTATCCTGCCGGAACCTATCGCCACGCAGGATCGGGTATTGCGCAAGCTATCCATGCAGGGGGCAGCGCCAGAACGCGGGGCTGCGTTGCTGCGGCGCAAGAACAACTACCACAGTGCGGCGTCGGTGGCGTTTGTGGATCTGGTGTTGGGGACCGATTTCTCATGACCACTACAAAACCCTGTGGGAGCGGGCTTGCTCGCGAAGGCGGTGTGTCAGATTACAATATTTCAACTGACACGCCGCCTTCGCGAGCAAGCCCGCTCCCACAGTTGATCTTCATTCAGGCATAAAAAAAGCCTGCTCCTTATTGGGAGCAGGCCCTGTTTTTCAGTAAGTCAGTGACGACTCATTCAATTAGTAGAACCGGTCAATCACCCGAACTTCGTTCTGATTCTGCATCGAGGCCCAGGCCTGTTTCAGGGTTTGCAGAACATTACCGATGAAGTCCTTGTCGGCCGCGGCCTTCTTGCCGACATAGCCCTGGCCGCGACGGTACATCTTCAGTCGGGCCAGCAGGTTCTGGTTGTTCTGGTCGAACTCTGCTTCATGGGCGTGCGGCGACAGAGGGTCGATATGAACCTGGCCACACTTGCTGATCCAGAGAATATGGCTGTCGTGGCTGTCTTTCTTGGCAGCGAACATACGAGCCAGTTCATCGATAGTTGGTTGATTGTTCAGATTCATCATAAAGCCCCTTGACCAATTGGTGATCTTTCAAAGTTGATTCGCTAATACAGGTAGCCCATCGGTTAGTTGATCCCTGGCACCGAAACCAGGACGTCAGCGTTCGACCGCCTTATCGGGCGGGGTCCTGCGTCTGTTGCATGTAGTCGTGTTGAATAACTGCTACGCAATAGCGTCACAACGAAGAGAAGCGGCGAAAACCTTAAGGCCACTGCCGACATTTTCAGGGTCGGCCACAAGCATCATGAGGATTGCTCGCCAAGACTTCTCGCCCTTGTACTGGACGTTCAGGCCAGGTCAGCTTCTTCAATCTGCCTTGTGGGCAGCGTGTATCCGGGAAAAACAGCTCGGCGGTCAGACGAGCTTGCTCAAACGTGTTGCCTGTACTCCCGATCGGGGAGACGTCTGCATCATGCAAGGGCAAAACGGAGGCGTCAACGGTTTTGTAGTGATTATTTTCAGTCACTACATATTGTCGGACAAAGCTGTTCGGAATTAGCGGCGGGAGGCGAGGGCGTGTCGATCAGGACGACAAAGGCGGGCACGCAAAGCGGTAAAAAGTGCAGGGATGACCGTCTACCACCTGCTGATGCAAGGTGAACGCGCCAACGCCGAGCCCCGGCATCACGGTGGCCCAGAACAGGCGTGCCGGCTGATTCGCCTCGAGATGGAAAATCTGCCATTGACCGGGGAATTGACTCAAGAGGGTGGAAACGACAAATCGCGCGACACCCCGGCCACGAAAGCGTCGACTGACAAACAGATAGCCGATGTTGTAGTCGGCACCGGGGAGATGAGTCCGGTCATCCACGGTCACGAAGCCGGCCAGGTCCCCGTCGACCTTGATCAGGAAAGGTCGGGTGGCCGGGTGTCGCCAGTACTCCGGCATGGGCAGGATGTTGAAGAATCCGGATTCGCCCAGCTTTAGCGGCAGCCATTCGCTGAAGTCGTAGGTGTAGAACTGCATCAGGTTTTCGATGGTTTCCAGTTCGTCGCGTTGGGCGGCGTGTAGTGCTATCGAAGACATACGGGGGTGGCTCCCGATCGGCCAAGGGACACATTTGATTATGGTCGGCGTCGCACGAACTGTGGCGAGGGAGCTTGCTCCCGTGGAGTCGCGAAGCGGCTCTCGCTTTCAAACAAAATCATTGGGCCTGCTGCGCAGTCCAGCGGGAGCAAGCTCCCTCGCCACAAGGGCTCAGTGTCAGGTCTACGTTTTGACTGCCGGTTTTGCCCTGCGCTTGGTGCCGCTCGCAGGTTTGCGCGCAGTGCCTTTGCGCTTTTTCTTCCAGGGGGCTGCGGCGGATCCGCTGGGCGGTGGGCCGCTGATGGTCAGGCTCAGTCCGGCGCAACGGCTGACCTGCTTGCTCATCCACGCCGCCTGTTTGGTGACGAACTCCTCAAGGCTCATTTCCCCGCTTTGCACCATGTCCAGGGCCTGTTCCCAGATCGCCGTGGTGCCCGGGTCGGCAATGGCCCGCGGCACGGCGTCGATCAGGCTGAACGCGGCCGGCGTGGCGGCCAGGGCCTTGCCGTTCTTGACCAGATAACCACGGTCGAGCAGGCCCTGGATGATCGACGCCCGGGTCGCTTCGGTGCCGATGCCGGTGGTGTCCTTGAGCTTTTGCTTGAGCAGCGGGTCTTCCACCAGTTTGGCGACGTTCTTCATGGCCTTGATCAGATCGCCTTCGGTGAACGGCTTTGGCGGTTGTGTCCAGAGGTCCTTGAGTTGCACGCCGGCCACTACGCAATCGATGCCTTCGGCCAGTTTGGGCAGTGTCTGTGGCGCTGGAGCTTCGCGTCCCTTGGTCGGCGCCAATGCCTCGGGCAGGGCGCGTTTCCAGCCCGGCTCGATGATCTGCTTGCCGACAGCGCGCAAGGCTTCGCCTGCGCAATCGAAGTCGGCCTGGGTGCGGTCGTATTCGTGATTGGGCAGGAACTGCGCCAGATACCGCGCGCGGATCAGCGTGTAGACCGCGCGCTGCTTGCCTGCCAGCTTGTCGAGGTTCTTCGCCGCAGCGGTGGGGATGATGCCGTGGTGAGCGCTGACCTTGGCATCGTTCCAGGCCCGTGAGCGCCGTTGTGGATCGAGGTGATCGTGCAAGGCGTTCAACGCCGGGTCGGCCTGGCGCAGCGCCGCCAGAATGGCCGGCGCCTCGCTGTGCTGACTGAGGGGCAAGTAGCCGCAATCGCTGCGCGGATAGGTGATGACCTTGTAGGTTTCGTACAGGGCCTGGGCGATGTCCAGGGTTTCCTGGGCGCCGAGGCCGAGTTTCTTAGAGCAGACCTCCTGCAGGGTGCCCAGGTCGAACGGCAGCGGGGCCACTTCGCGCATCCGTTCGGTGCGCAACTTGATCACCCGCGCACTGGCCGCGCCGCGCATGGCGTCTGCTGCTTGTTGGGCCAGCGCCTGGTTCAGGCAGCGGTCCTGATCGTCGCAAACCTCGGATGCCGCTCGCCATTGCGCGGTGAACGGGGTGCCGTTGTGCAGCAGTTGCACATCGATGGCCCAGTGGGGGACGGGCACAAAGTCGGCAATGCTGCGATCTCGATCCACCACCAGGCGCAAGGTCGGCGTTTGCACCCGGCCCACCGGCAGCACGCCTTGATAGCCGGACTGGCGCCCCAGCAAGGTGAACAGCCGGCTCATGTTCATGCCGATCAGCCAGTCGGCCCGGGAACGCCCCAGGGCCGAGTGATAGAGGCTGAACGTCTCGTTGCCCGGTTTCAATGCCGCGAGGGCCTTGCGGATGGACGCATCGTCCAGGGCCGACAACCAGAGGCGGCGGATCGGCCCGCGATAGCGGCAATGCTCCACCAGTTCCCGGGCGATCATCTCGCCCTCACGGTCGGCGTCCGTGGCAATGATCAGTTCGGATGCCTCACCGAGCAGGCGCTTGACCGCCTTGTACTGGCTGGCGGTGCGTGGCTTGACGGTCATTTTCCACTTTTCGGGAATGATCGGCAGGTCGGCCAGCACCCAGCGCTTGTAGCGCGCGTCGTAGGCATCCGGCGGTGCGGTTTCCAGCAGGTGGCCGATGCACCAGGTCACCGTGACATCCGTTCCCAGCCAACAGCCATCGCCCCGGCGCCGGGCGCCGAGGACTGCCGCAATGTCTTTGGCCTGGGAAGGTTTTTCACAGAGGTACAGCCGCATAACCACCATCGTCGATCTATGTGTCAGGGGTGCACAGAATGGCGCTTGATGGACGATGGAGCAATCTTTATCTGTATGGATGTACAGCTTGGTGTGTCGCTCCCGTTCGGCTGCGAAGCAGTCGCGAGGGTAAAACTTGGGTTATACCTGATAAATCGTGGTCTCAGGTTTTGGGGCTGCTGCGCAGCCCATCGCGGGCAAGGCACGCTCCCACATCATCGATTTGCAGGTCCATCACCGTCATGAGGAACGTTTTCCATGAAAAGCTCCGGTCCTAGCCCTGTCATCACCATCGCCGAGCAGCCTGGCTGTCTGCTGGTGAGGTTCCACGGCATTCAGGTCGCCGCCTCGGCGCGGGCCCTGGTGTTGCTGGAGGCCAACTACCCGCCGGTGTACTACGTGCCGCGGGAGGATATCGACGAGAAATATTTCGCCCGCACCGACCACACCAGCTATTGCCCGTACAAGGGCGATGCGAGTTATTTCAGTTTGCAGGTGCCGGGGCATGAGAGTGCCAATGCGGTGTGGAGCTACGAAGACCCCAAGGTGTCGGTGGAGCAAATCCGCGGGTATCTGGCGTTCTATCCGGATCAGGTGAAGTTCGAGTT
This sequence comes from Pseudomonas sp. PDM27, assembly GCF_019219205.1. NCBI lineage: Bacteria > Pseudomonadati > Pseudomonadota > Gammaproteobacteria > Pseudomonadales > Pseudomonadaceae > Pseudomonas > Pseudomonas sp. PDM27. The sequence goes on from NZ_JAHUWF010000017.1 coordinate 8,422, forward strand.
GCTTGATGCCGAAGTTTGATTGGAGCTGATCGCCGCGACGAGGGAGCATGCTCCCTCGTCGGCAGGCATAACCTCAGTTCTTGTCGAGATCCACGTTACGCGTCTCACGCAGACATATCATCCCCACCACCAGGCTTACCCCGGTGATCACCACCGGATACCACAGCCCGTAGAAGATGTCCCCGGTGTACACCACCAGCGCGAACGACACCGTCGGCAGGAAGCCGCCGAACCAGCCGTTGCCGATGTGGTAGGGCAGGGACATCGAGGTGTAGCGGATGCGGGTCGGGAACAGCTCGACCATCAACGCCGCCAGCGGGCCGTAGCACATGGCCGAGATGATGATCAGCGCGACAATCAGCGCCACGATCATCGGTTTGTTGATCTGCTGCATGTCCGCCTGTTGCGGGTAGCCGGCGAGGGTCACGGCACCGCGCAGGGCGGCTTCGTCGAAACCATCGATCTTCACGTCGCCGACGCTCACCTGCACGTCACTGCCGGCCGGGGCCGCTGCGCTCTGGTACGGCAGGCCCTGCTTGACCAGGAAGGTCTTGACCTTGTCACACGGGCTGTCGAATTTCGCCTTGCCCACCGGGTCGAACTGGAAGGTGCAGGTGGCCGGGTCGGCCATCACGGTGATCGGTGCCTGGCGGCTGGCCTGGTCAATGGCCGGGTTGGCGTAGTGGGCCAGGGTCTTGAAGATCGGGAAGTACAGCGCGGTGGCCAGCAGCAGGCCGATCATCAGCACCGGTTTGCGCCCGACCTTGTCCGACAGCCAGCCAAAGAAAATGAAGAAGGGGGCGCCAATGGTCACGCTGACAATCAGCAAGCCGTTGGCCACGGCCGGGTCCATTTTCAGGAACTGGGTGAGGAAGAACAGCACATAGAATTGCGCGGCGTAGAAGGTCACCGCTTGCCCGGCATTGATGCTGAACAGCGCGATCAACACCACCTTGAGGTTTTCCCATTTGCCGAAGGAATCGCGAATCGGCTGTTTGCACAGCTTGCCTTCCTCTTTCATTTTCACGAAGGCCGGCGACTCGTGCAGGCTCAGGCGAATCCAGGTGGAGATACCCAGCAGCACGATGGAAAACAGGAACGGAATGCGCCAGCCCCAGACTTCGAACTGGTCGCCGGTGAAGTAGCGGCAGCCCAGCACCACCAGCAGCGAGAGCAGCAGGCCCAGGGTCGCGGTGGATTGAATCCAGCTGGTGTGGAAGCCGCGCTTGCCCATGGGCGCGTGCTCGGCGACATAGGTCGCGGCGCCACCGTATTCACCGCCCAGGGCCAGGCCCTGGAGCATGCGCAGCACCACCAGGATGATCGGCGCGGCGATGCCGATGCTGGCGTAGGTCGGCAGCAGCCCGACACAGAACGTCGCCAGGCCCATGAGGATGATGGTGGCGAGGAAGGTGTACTTGCGCCCGATCATGTCCCCCAATCGACCGAACACCAGCGCGCCGAACGGCCGGACGATGAAGCCGGCGGCGAAGGCCATCAGCGCAAAGATGAACGCCGTGGTGTCGTTGACCCCGGCGAAGAACTGCTTGCTGATGACCGCCGCGAGGGCGCCATAGAGGAAAAAGTCGTACCACTCGAAGACGGTCCCGAGGGACGAGGCGAAGATGACTTTCTGGGTTTCCTGGCTGGTGCCCGCGCTGCGCACGGCTTCCAGGGGCTGAACGTGTTCTGACATACCGGTATCCCTCACAGTGATTGTTTTTGTTGTTCCACTGGTGTTGCGTGTTCCATTTCAGGGGTAATGCTCAGTGTCCGTGAATCTGATGCGGTCCTTGTGGGAGCGAGCCTGCTCGCGAAGGCGTCGTGTCATTCAACATCAATGTGAATGATCCACCGCTTTCGCGAGCAGGCTCGCTCCCACAGAAAGCGTTTCTGGCGTGGCCAGGATCATCTGCGCAGCCTTCTCTGCAATCATCAGCGTCGGCGAGCAGGTGTTGCCCGAGGTGATGCGCGGCATGATCGAGGCATCGGCGATGCGCAGGCCAGGGATGCCATGGACCTTGAGTTGTGCATCGACCACGGCGTCGGCGTCATTGCCCATGCGGCAGGTGCCCACGGGGTGGAAAATCGTGGTGCCGATGCGCGCGGCGGCTTCGTGCAGTTGTTCCTCGCTTTGCAGGCTGGCGCCGGGCAGGTATTCCACCGGATTGAAGGCGCGCAGGGCCGGCGCGGCGACGATGCGCCGGGTCAGGCGAATGGCGTCGGCGGCGACCCGCAGGTCTTCCGGGTGGCTGAGGTAATTGGGCTGGATCAGCGGTGCTTGTTGCGGGTCAGCCGAGCGGATATCCACCCGGCCACGGCTTTGCGGGCGTAGATCGCAGACCGATGCGGTGAACGCCGGGAACCCATGCAGCGGTTCGCCAAAGCGCTCCAGCGACAGCGGCTGCACGTGGTATTCGAGGTTGGCTGAAGCCTGTTCCGGCCCCGAGCGGGCGAAGGCGCCCAACTGGCTCGGCGCCATGGACAGCGGGCCGCTGCGGTCATACAGGTAGCGCAGGCCCATGCCCAGCTTGCCCCACAGGCTGCCAGCCATCTGGTTCAGGGTGCGGGCATTTTCCAGCTGGTAGATCAGCCGCAGTTGCAGGTGATCCTGCAGGTTGCCACCGACACCGGGCAGTTCATGGGCGACGCCAATACCCAGCCGTTCCAGCAGTGGACGCGGGCCGATGCCGGAGCGTTGCAGGATGCCTGGCGACCCGACCGAGCCGGCACAGAGGACGATTTCCTTGCGCGCCTTGAAGGTCTTCACCGCGCCTTGCCAGCGGGCGCTGACTGCCGAGGCGCGGCCGTTTTCCAGCAGCACGCGGTCGACTTCGACCCCGGTCAGCACGGTGAGATTGGAGCGTTGGCGAATCGGTTTGAGAAACGCCTTGGCCGCGTTCCAGCGAATGCCGGCCTTCTGATTGACCTGGAAATAGCCGCAACCTTCGTTGTCGCCCTGGTTGAAGTCATCGATGCTGGCGATGCCGCTTTGTTCGGCGGCACTGCGGAAGGCGTCGAGAATCGGCCACGACAGGCGCTGGCGTTCGACTCGCCATTCTCCCGCGTCGCCGTGAAATTCGGCGGCGCCGGCGAAGTGGTTTTCACTTTGCTTGAACAGCGGCAACACGTCCTGCCAGCTCCAGCCGGGGTTGCCGTCGGCGGCCCAGCGGTCGTAGTCACCGGCCTGCCCGCGCATGTAGATCATGCCGTTGATGGATGAGCAGCCGCCCAGTACCTTGCCGCGCGGATAACTCAGGGCGCGACCTTGCAGGCCCGGTTGCGCTTCGGTCTTGAAGCACCAGTCGGTGCGCGGGTTGCCGATGCAGTACAGGTAACCCACGGGGATGTGAATCCACGCATAGTTGTCGCGGCCGCCGGCTTCGAGCAACAACACGCGATGTCGAGGGTTGGCCGACAGTCGATTGGCCAGCAGACACCCGGCCGGCCCGGCTCCGACCACGATGTAATCGTATTCATCAAGGGAAGCCTGCATCCCTGACCTCGTTTTGTTGTTCTTGTTGTCTGTCATCCTAGTTGTTAGCTTTCGTCAAAAGAATGTTAGTTTTTGCGCAGCCGCTGTGCGTTTTTAAACAGCATCCCGAACGGCAACGAACAAGGACGCTTCATGTTCGACTGGAATGACCTGCGGTTTTTTCTCGAATTGCAGCGCAGCGGGCGTTTACTCACGGCTGCCCGGCGCTTGAACACCACCCATGCCACCGTGGCGCGGCACATCGAGGCCATCGAAAAGAGCCTCGGTACGGCGTTGTTCGTCCAGCATGCCCAGGGCTATGAGATGACCCCGGCGGGCGAGGCGTTGCTTAAACACGCCGAGGCGATGGAGAACGTGGCGCTGCTGGCCCAGGAGGAAATCACCCAATCCACTGCGCCGCTGGGCAAGATCCGCGTCGGGGTGACCGAAGGCCTGGGCATCATGTTCCTCGCCAGTCGCATGAACGGCTTGTTCGAGCGCTATCCGGGGCTGGAAGTGGAACTGGTGGCGGTGCCGCGGTTTGTCAGCATCCTCAACCGTGAGGCGGAAATCAGCATCCACCTCGAGCGCCCGGCCGCCGACATGCTGGTCACCCGCAAACTCACCGACTATCGCCTGGCGTTGTATGCCAGCCAGCAGTACCTCGATCGTTCGCCGCCGTTGCGCAGTCGCGAGGACCTGGGGCGTCATGCGTGGATCGGCTACGTCGACGACCTGCTGTTCAGCCAGGAACTGATGTTCCTCAACAGCTTCTGCCGTAACCCGCAGGTGGTGTTTCACAGCACCAGCGTGATCGCCCAGCAGCAGGCTGCGCGCTCAGGCCTGGGGATCGCGGTGTTGCCGTGCTACATGGCCAGTGCCGATCCGGGGCTGGTGCCGCTGTTGCCGGATGAAAGCATCCAGCGCAGTTACTGGATCAGCACTCGCCGGGAGTTGCACAAATCGGTGCGGTTGCGGGTGCTTTGGGATTATGTGGTGGAGTTGTGTGAGCGGGAGCAGGGGTTGTTGTTAGGCGGTGCCTGAACTGCCGCCTTCGCGAGCAGGCTCGCTCCCACACTGGTTTAGCGTCGTTCGCAAAGTATGTGGCAACTCTACCCCCTGTGGGAGCGAGCCTGCTCGCGAAGGCGTCGTAACATTCACAATTGATCGGATGGTTTAACCGAGAATCTCAAATGCCGTGCTGGCCAACCGCTCGCCATTGACCATGACATGCACCGCATGGCGCCCCGCATAATGCCGGCGGGTGGTGAGTTCCTTGATCTGCTGCCCACGGCTGACGGCTTCGCTGGCGTTGCCGGGCAGTGTCAGCGCCTTGAGCTTGAAGACCTTCGCCGAGGTGCTGCCGTTGGCCTTGACGTAATCGATGGCGTAGTCGATCACCAGGCGCTGGCTGCTTTCAACGGTGGATCTAATGGCAAACGACAGGGTGATCTTTTCTCCCAGCCCAATCACCGGCGGTTCGACTTTCACATCGACGATCTCGACTTCAGGCTTGCCACCGGCACCGATGATCGCCAGTGCCCGCTGGTTGCCCTGTTTGATCAGGCTGCGCAGGGCGTGCCGGGCGATCCATGCAGTGTGCCGGTTGTCCAGCGACCAGCCTTCGATCAGGTCCAGCACCCAGTCGGGGTGGTCCTTGGTGATGTCGTTGAGGTGGTTGGCCACGGACTTGCGCACGTACAGGCTGGTGTCGGCCTTGAGGTTGTCGAGGATTTTCGCGGCGAGTGTCGGGTCGGCCTGGACGGGTTCCAGGCGGAATGACCAGGGCAGGCGTGGGCGGCAACCTTCACTGGCCAGGCGTCGTACGTGTTCGTTGGCATCCAGTGACCACTCGTGTATCAGCTTGAGCGAACCCTCGAGGTCGCTGCGCAAAAAATGGCGGATCGCGAATTCCGAAGAGCCGAAAGCGGTGAAGTACTTCAGTGCGTCCATCGACTGCTCGAACGCATGGGCGCCGTAGCGGGCGACGTAGTGCGGCAGACACATGCTGACGAAACCGCTGTTCAGGCGCGGGGCGAGGGCGCGCAGCACCTGCAGCGATGCTTCATAGTCCAGCGGCAACACTGCATGCAGGCATTCGCTGACCCGGGCCATGCGCTGCATGACGCTGAGGTCTGCCAGGCCGGATTGGGCCAGCTTGAGGAATTTCCTGTCGTCAAAATCGGGGTACACCGCCGTCATTTCTGTGGCGATGTGCTGGAGGCGCTCGGTGTTGAAGATTTCCTTGAGGGCGGGGGAGGATTCGTCAGCCATGGTGGATTCCTTTGAAATTGTGGTTATTCCGTCACACCGCGTTATCGTTCTTCGCGAGCAGGCTCGCTCCCACAGAAGAGCGTATGAGCGACAAAGATCCAATGTGGGAGCGAGCCTGCTCGCGAAGAGGCCTTCACGGTCACCTCATTTCTTGCCCGCCTGCTCCTGCAGTTGATCCGACTCGAACAACCTGGCCAGTTCCACCCGCGCTTCCTGCGCTGTCTGCATCACTTTCACCGCGTCGTCATACACCGCGTGCTGGGCTTCCAGCACCTCTTCGTCGTGCTGCTTGAAACGCTTGATCCGCGCATCGGCCTGGGCCTGGGTCAATCCCAAGCCGATCAGGGTTTGCCGGCTCATTTCCAGGCTCGAGAAAAAGGTCTCGCGCACGGCGTGGGCACCGACGTCCATCAGCCGGTGCACATGCTGACGGTTACGGGCGCGGGCGATGATTTTCATATGCGGATAGAGCTTGCGCACCAGCTCGGCGGTCTTGATGTTGGTGTCCGGGTCGTCGGTGGCGATCACAAAAAACTCCGCTTCGCCGACCTTGGCCGCGCTGAGGATTTCCGGGCGCATCGGGTCGCCGTAGAACACCGGCACGCCACCGAAGCTGCGGGACAGTTCGATGGTTTCCACCGAGGTGTCGAGGGCCACGAACTTGATGTTCTGTGCGCGCAGGATTCGCGCAACGATCTGGCCCATGCGGCCCATGCCGGCGATCACCACCCGTGGTGCGTCGGTGTCGATTTCACGGAACTTCTCCGGTACTTCCACCGGTTGCACTTTCGGGCTGACCAGGCGTGCGCAAACCAGCAGCAACAGCGGCGTCACGGCCATGGACAGGGTGATGGTCAACACCAGCAAGTCAGACAGCTGGGCGGTGAACAGCCCATGATCGCGACCGATCTTGAACACCACAAAGGCAAATTCACCACCGGCCGCCAACACGATACCCAGGCGGATCGCACTGACGTTCTTCAACCCTCCGGCCAGGCGACCGACGATAAACAGCAGCGGCAGTTTGATCGCGATCAGCAACAGGGTCAGGCCCAGCACCGCGACCGGCATGCTCAGCAACAGGCTCAGGTTCGCGCCCATGCCGACGCTGATGAAAAACAAGCCCAGCAGCAGGCCCTTGAACGGTTCGATCTGGGCTTCCAGTTCATGGCGATACTCGGAGTCCGCCAGCAGCAGGCCGGCGAGGAAGGCGCCAAGGGCCATGGAAATACCGACCAGTTCCATCAACCAGGCCGTGCCGATCACCACCAGCAACGCCGTGGCGGTGGAGACCTCCGGCAATGCGGTCTTGGTCACCACGCGGAATACCGGTCGCAGCAGGTAACGCCCGCCGATCACCACCACGGCGATGCTGGCCAGCACTTGCAGGCCGTGGTTCAGGTTTTCGCTGACGCTGGTGCTGTGATCGCCACCGGCCAGCAGCGGCACCATGGCAATCAAGGGGATCGCGGCGATGTCCTGGAACAACAGGATTGCGAACGCCAATCGCCCGTGGGGGCTGGTCAGCTCCTTGCGTTCAGCCAGGCTTTGCAGGCCGAACGCCGTGGACGACAGCGCCAGGCCCAGACCGAGGACGATCGCGGTGTTCAACGGTTGGCCAAACAACCACAAAGCCACCACGCCAATCACCGTGCCGGTCAGCAGCACTTGCGCCAGACCTACGCCGAACACTGATTTGCGCATCACCCACAAGCGTCGCGGCGACAGCTCCAGGCCGATGATGAACAGCAGCAACACCACGCCGAGTTCGGAAATGTTTGCGACGCTTTGCGGGTTGTCGATCAACCCCAGCACCGACGGGCCGATGATCACCCCGGCGAACAGATAGCCCAGGACCGCCCCCAGTTGCAGGCGCTTGGCTAACGGAACGATGAGCACGGCCGCCATCAGGAATACGACAGCGGCTTGTAGCAGGTTGCCTTCATGGGGCATGGGCGAAACTCCAGGACTCGGGACAGCGGGGGGCGTCAAGGATAAAGGTTGGGTTCTGTGAAGATCCACTGCAGGAGTGGTCTGTCATGCAGATCGATGGCGAATCTTGCCGGCCTCGCAGGAGAGGGGTGGGGTAGATCGGGTTCTCGATAAGTCTGGAAAGAATCGGCGAATGTCCTGTGCTGGAGTTTCGGGACAAGGTCAGGTTGCGGTAACACGCGCGGCGTGTTGCCGCCGTCCTCAGTCGGCTGTGGAAAGCCCATGCTTGTGTGCATAGGCGTACAGATCTACGCGGTTCGTCAGGCCCAGCTTGCTGTAGATCGATGTCAAATGGTTGCGCAGCGTGTGCTCGCTGATGTGCAGCTTTTCGGCCACCAACTTGCCAGGCGCTGAGGGGTCGCGGGCCAGCGACGCAATGGTTTGCTGCTCGCGGCGCGTCAGCCTGGCGATTTTTTGTTGCTCCGGGTCTATATCGCGCTCGGCTTTATTGCGTGCCAGTTCAAGAAAGATACGGCTGGTCGCATTGCGGTCAATCCAGAGTTCGCCCTCATGCACTTTTTCTATGGCTTTGAGCAATGTTGATGCGGATGCCGGCTCCCGCTTATCCACCACGCCACGTGCGCCCGCCAGCACCGCACTGTCATGCAGCGCCACGTCGCTCGACCCTGTCACGACCAGAATCCTGGCTTTGGTCTGGCTGTGCAAGTCGGCCAGCGACTCGATACAGCCCTCGCTGTCCAGGTCCAGCACCACCACATCCGGCGCGTATTGGTGCGGCGAAAGCAGGTATTGCGCCACCGACGACACCGAACCCGCCAGCGCCAACCTTGGTCGAGCGCTTTCCACCAGACGCTCAAGGCCCCAGGCCACGAGCGGTAGAGCTACCAACAGAACTTGAATTGGCATGCGTGTCGCTGCCCCTTTAGGCGGGTTGTGTTAGCTGATCATGATAGCAATCGTTGCAGTCCTTAGTATTTTCAATAGCGCTGCAGCCCCCCCCTCCCATGACATTTGTCCCGTAAAACACTGTTTTGATGGGTGATTGACTCCCAGAAAAAAAGGGATAGCGCGCTCATGTAATAAACAGCGGTGGTTTTTAGACTGCCGACATGAAAGACACACTCCGCATTGAGCCCCGTGAACACGTCACCCTGTCGCTGCAACTGATCGGCGGGGGCAACGGTGTCACCCGTGACATCAGCGCCTCCGGTTTGTATTTCGAAACCGATAGCGAGCAGCAGGTGGGTAGCTTGATTGACTTCGAGATCGAGCTCGACACTCCCGGCGGCCCCATGAAGTTCAAGGCGCGAGGACAAATCGTGCGCATTGAGTCGCTGGGCGGCAGGGCCGGGGTGGGCGTGAAGCTACTGGCCAGCCGGCTGGTACCGGTGGAGTGAAGTGTTTGTGGGTTGAGCGAGGATCGGCTTGCGGCTGTTGGCGGCCCACAGCGGTTTTTTGCTCTGAGTGACATTCTTGGGAGAAAGACATGGCTAGCACCACCACTACCAGCGGCGGAACCGTTACCTCGTTTTCCAACACGCCGCAGGCGAAGGATGACGTCTTCACCACCACTGAAAATCTGCTGGGGGTCGTGTATTGGGACGTCATGTCCAATGACCTCGGCGGTAACGCGAAGACACTCTGGTCACTCGACAACGCGGACAGTCTTTCTACTGCCACCAAGGTTTCTGCTCCGGCCGACCTCCTGACCCAGGATACGGCGAGGGCTGAGGCGATGAGTTCTGACACCAGTTTGAATGGGGCCAGGATCTGGATCACCCCGGACGGTAAGGTCGGCTACGACGCCGCTACTTTCACCCCTGCTTTCAAGGCGCAACTCCAGGCGCTTGCTGCTGGCGATGTCCTGACGGACAGCTTTACCTATGCGATACGTCTGGGCAACGGCACGCTCAGTTGGGCCACCGCGACAGTGCAGTTCTCGGGCGTGAATGATGGTGTGACGATCAGCCTCGGCCCGCAGGCCGGCACGGTGACCGAAGACGCCGACACCACCGCGAGCGCGACCGACTCGCTGACGGCCAGCGGCACGATTGTGTTCAACGACGTCGACCTGAGTGACACGCACATGGCGACGTTCGCACCGGTGGCGGGCAACGCTACTCATCTTGGTACGTTCGTGCTCTCGCCGGTGAGCGAAGCCGCGAACGCGGCCAACGGTTCGGTGCAATGGACGTACAACCTGAGCAATGTGGCGGCGCAGTACCTGGCCCAGGGACAGACAGTTACCGAAACCTACGTGGTCACCATCAGCGATGGTCATGGTTCGTCGGCAACGCAGAATGTGACTATCACCATCACCGGCACCAACGACGGGCCGACGGTGACGGCGGCAGAAGTCGAAAGCGCTGCGGTGGCCGAAGACGGCACCACGGTGGCCAGCGGCAGCTTCACCTTCGGTGACGTGGACCTGGCCGATGACGCCCATGTGGCCAGCGTGAGCGCGCCGTCCGGTGCGCTGGGTACGCTGGTGGCCACTGTGAGCGACGAGAGCACGGGCGACGCGGCGGGCAGCGTGGGCTGGACCTATACGCTGAACAACAGCGCGGCGCAGTACCTGGCCGAGGGCCAGAGCAAGACCGAAGTGTTCACGGTGACGCTGACCGACGACTTCGGGGCGACGGTGACCAAGGCTGTGACGATCACCCTGACCGGCACCAACGACCGGCCGACGCTGAGCATCGACGACACGACCGGGGCGATGACCGAAGGCAATGGCGCAGCCACGCTGAGCGACAGCGGGGCGCTGAGCTTTGCCGATCTGGACAGCAACGACATCGTGACGGTCAGCCAGACCGCCAACAACGACATCGCCTGGAGCGGCGGTACCCTCGGTGCGGCGCAAGCCGCGGCGCTGGTCGCCGGCTTCTCGGTCGATCAAACCGGCTGGAACTACAGCAGCAGCGAGAACCTGGACTTCCTGAGCGCCGGTGAAACCATCAGCTTCTCCTACACCGTGGTGGCCAGCGACAACAGCGGGACGGGCAACGCGACCTCGGTGGCGCAGACGGTGATGATCACCCTGACCGGCACCAACGACCAGCCGACGCTGAGCATCGACGACACGACCGGGGCGATGACCGAAGGCAATGGCGCAGCCACGCTGAGCGACAGCGGAGCGCTGAGCTTTGCCGATCTGGACAGCAACGACATCGTGACGGTCAGCCAGACCGCCAACAACGACATCGCCTGGAGTGGCGGCACCCTCGGTGCGGCGCAAGCCGCGGCGCTGGTCGCCGGCTTCTCGGTCGATCAGGCCGGCTGGAATTACAGCAGCAGCGAGAACCTGGACTTCCTGAGCGCCGGTGAAACCATCAGCTTCTCCTACACCGTGGTGGCCAGCGACAACAGCGGGACGGGCAACGCGACCTCGGTGGCGCAGACGGTGATGATCACCCTGACCGGCACCAACGACGCGCCCGTACTCAGTTTCGCGACGGGCAATGATGCCGGCGCGGTGCAGGAAGACACCACGCTCAGAGTGACTGGCCAGCTCAGCTCGGCCGACATCGATCACGATGCCACCGCCACTTGGAGTATTGCCGGGTCAAATACCGGCACCTTTGGCTCGATCGCCGTGGACAACAGCGGCCAGTGGACCTACACGCTGGCCAATGGCACCGATGGGGTGGCCAGTGCGGTGCAGGCGCTGAAGGCGGGAGAAAGTCACAACGAAGTGTTCAGCGTGCAGGTCAGCGATGGCCTGGGCGGTATGGACACCCAGCAAGTGACCATCACCATCTCCGGCAGCAACGACGCACCCGTGCTCAGTTTCGCAACGGGCAATGATGCGGGCGCGGTGCAGGAAGACACCAAACTCAGCGTGACAGGCCAGTTCAGCTCGGCCGACATCGATCACGACGCCACGACCAGTTGGACCATCAATGGCTCGCCAACCGGCACCTACGGCTCGATCGCCGTGGACAGCAGCGGCCAGTGGACCTACACGCTGGCCAACGGCACCGATGGCGTTGCCAGTGCTGTGCAGTCGCTGAAGGCGGGTGAGAGTCACAACGAAGTGTTCAGCGTGCAGGTCAGCGACGGCCTGGGCGGCGTCGACACCCAGCAGGTGACCGTCACCATCACCGGCAGCAACGACGCACCCGTACTCAGTTTCGCAACGGGCAATGATGCCGGCGCGGCGCAGGAAGACACCAAACTCAGCGTGACAGGCCAGTTCAGTTCGACCGACATCGATCACGACGCCACGGCGACCTGGAGCATCAATGGCTCGCCAACCGGCACCTACGGTTCGATCGCCGTCGATAACAGCGGCCAGTGGACCTACACCCTGGCCAATGGCACCGATGGGGTGGCCAGTGCGGTGCAGGCGCTGAAGGCGGGAGAAAGTCACAACGAAGTGTTCAGCGTGCAGGTCAGCGACGGCCTGGGCGGCGTCGACACCCAGCAGGTGACCGTCACCATCACCGGCAGCAACGACGCACCCGTGCTCAGTTTCGCGACGGGCAATGATGCGGGCGCGGTGCAGGAAGACGCCACGCTCAGCGTGACAGGCCAGTTCAGCTCGGCCGACATCGATCACGACGCCACGACCAGTTGGACCATCAATGGCTCGCCAACCGGCACCTACGGCTCGATCGCCGTGGACAGCAGCGGCCAGTGGACCTACACGCTGGCCAACGGTACCGATGGCGTTGCCAGTGCAGTGCAGTCGCTGAAGGCGGGTGAGAGTCACAACGAAGTGTTCAGCGTGCAGGTCAGCGACGGCCTGGGCGGCGTCGACACCCAGCAGGTGACCGTCACCATCACCGGCAGCAACGACGCACCCGTACTCAGTTTCGCAACGGGCAATGATGCCGGCGCGGCGCAGGAAGACACCAAACTCAGCGTGACAGGCCAGTTCAGTTCGACCGACATCGATCACGATGCCACGGCGACCTGGAGCATCAATGGCTCGCCAACCGGCACCTACGGTTCGATCGCCGTCGATAACAGCGGCCAGTGGACCTACACTCTGGCCAATGGCACCGATGGGGTGGCCAGTGCGGTGCAGGCGCTGAAGGCGGGAGAAAGTCACAACGAAGTGTTCAGCGTGCAGGTCAGCGACGGCCTGGGCGGCGTCGACACCCAGCAGGTGACCGTCACCATCACCGGCAGCAACGACGCACCCGTACTCAGTTTCGCGACGGGCAATGATGCGGGCGCGGTGCAGGAAGACGCCACGCTCAGCGTGACAGGCCAGTTCAGTTCGACCGACATCGATCACGACGCCACGGCGACCTGGAGCATTGCCGGGTCAAATACCGGTACCTACGGCTCGATCGCCGTCGATAACAGCGGCCAGTGGACCTACACCCTGGCCAATGGCACCGATGGGGTGGCCAGTGCAGTGCAGGCGCTGAAGGCGGGCGAGAGTCACAACGAAGTGTTCAGCGTGCAGGTCAGCGACGGCCTGGGCGGCGTCGACACCCAGCAGGTGACCGTCACCATCACCGGCAGCAACGACGCACCCGTACTCAGTTTCGCAACGGGCAATGATGCCGGCGCGGCGCAGGAAGACACCACGCTCAGCGTGACCGGCCAGTTCAGTTCGGCCGACATCGATCACGACGCCACGGCGACCTGGAGCATCAATGGCTCGCCAACCGGCACCTACGGTTCGATCGCCGTCGACAACAGCGGCCAGTGGACCTACACCCTGGCCAATGGCACCAATGGGGTCGCCAGTGCAGTGCAGTCACTGAAGGCGGGAGAAAGTCACAACGAAGTGTTCAGCGTGCAGGTCAGCGACGGCCTGGGCAGCGTCGACACCCAGTTGGTGACGATCATCGTCACTGGCAGCAACGACGCCGCCGTGCTGTCCTCGGCCAGCGTTACGCTGAGCGAAACCAATGCTCCGCTGACCACCGGCGGCAGCCTGACCATTAGCGATATCGACAGCCCGGAAAGCTTCCAGGCCCAGTCCAACACCGCCGGCAGCTACGGCCAGTTTTCCATTGGCACCGGCGGTGCCTGGACCTACGTCGCCAACTCCGCCCACAACGAGTTCGCCGCCGGCACCACCTACACCGACACCTTCGCGGTGAGCAGTGCCGATGGCACCCTCACTTCGGTCACCGTGAATATCCTCGGCACCAACGATGCGGCCGTGCTGTCCGCCGACATCGCCAACCTCACCGAGACCCATGCCGCCGTCGACATTTCCACCACCGGTACCCTGAGCATCAGCGACGTCGACAGCGCCGCCACCTTCGTCGCCCAAACCAACACCGCCGGTAGCTACGGCCAGTTCTCCATCGGCACCGGCGGTGCCTGGACCTACGTCGCCAGCTCCGCGCACAACGAGTTCGCCGCCGGCACCACCTACACCGATACCTTCGCGGTGAGCAGTGCCGATGGCACCCTCACTTCGGTCACCGTGAATATCCTCGGCACCAACGATGCGGCCGTGCTGTCCGCCGACATCGCCAACCTCACCGAGACTAATGCCGCCGTCGACATTTCCACCACCGGTACCCTGACCATCAGCGACGTCGACAGCGCCGCCACCTTCGTCGCCCAAACCAACACCGCCGGCAGCTATGGCCAGTTCTCCATCGGAACCGGCGGTGCCTGGACCTACGTCACCAGCTCCGCGCACAACGAGTTCGCCGCCGGCACCACCTACACCGATACCTTCGCGGTGAGCAGTGCCGACGGCACCCTCACTTCGGTCACCGTGAATATCCTCGGCAGCAACGACTCACCGACGATCATTTCCAACGGTGGCGGTGCGACGGCTTCGATCAACGTGGCGGAGAACACCACGGCGGTCTCGACAGTGGCGGCGACCGATGCTGATCTACCAGCGCAGACGCTGAGCTACTCGATCCTGAATACGGCCGGGACGGACTTCAGCAAGTTCTCGATCAGTTCGAATGGGGTGCTGACGTTCAATTCGGCGCCCGATTACGAGAGTCCCCAGGATGTCGGTGGTACCGATGGCGACAACGCCTACGTTGTGGATGTTCAGGTGGCCGACGCCAGTGGCGGAATCGATACGCAGACGATTACGGTAAACGTGCAGAACGTCGTTGAAACTACGATTGATACAACACCGCCAGCTTCACCGACTGGGCTGACTTACAACAACTCCGGTACAAACCATAAGCTTTCAGGGAGCGCCGAAGCTAATTCATTCATTAAGGTTTACCTGGACAATGGCAATGGCGTGTTTGGCGCCGGCGACACAGAAATTGGGACCGGAACGACCAATACCGGCGGTCAATTCGCCAATATTGATTTGGCTGGCAAGTTTACGGGTACCAAGACGCTATTTGTCACGGCTATGGACGCGGCAGGCAACGTGAGTGCTGCAACTAGCATTAGCCTGACTTACCCTGCGGGAGTGTCCGGAGAAGCAATTAACCTTGCGATTGCTGATCCATCGGCAGGCCTGAGCGATAGCTTTGTTGTCACAATTGCCGACGTTCCGTCAAATTGGACTCTAAACGCCGGAATCAACAACGGCGACGGCACCTGGACCGTGCAGACCAGCGATCCCGGAGCATTGACCGTGACAACACCAGAAGGCTTCGCGGGCGCTGCGGTACTCCACATCAACATGACCTGGACTAACGCCGACGGCAGTGTGGGCAGTTCCTATGTATTCAATAACGTCGAGGCCTTTGCCCCCGACACGCCGATCTTCGCCCTGTCCGCTGACGACAACCTGACCGGTTCGTCCGGTACCGACACCTTCGTCTTCGCCCAGCCGATCGGCAACAATCAGATCTACAGTTTCGATGCCACGGCAGACAAGATCGACATGATCGGCTTCACGGGCGTCACCGGCTTTGCTGACTTGAGTATCACTAACGACGCCAATGGCAATGCATTGGTCAGCATAAGCTCGGGTCAGACGGTCACCCTGAAAGGTGTCGATGCCGCGAACTTGAGTGAAGCGAACTTCCAGTTCGATGTCGATCCGCTCACCAACAACGCCGGCACCCTCACCATTGCCGACGGCGCGATCATGCCGTTCGGTGGCAGCATCCATAACAGCGGCACCATCGAGCTCGACTCCAGCGGCAACGAGACCAGCCTTGAGATTCTGTTCCGTGGCGCGACCTTGACCGGTGGCGGCCAGGTGCTGCTATCCGACAACGCGCAAAACGTGATTTTTGGTGGCAGCGCGGACACGGTGCTCACCAATGCCGACAACACCATCTCGGGTGCCGGCCAGTTGGGCGCGGGGCAGATGATGCTGGTCAACTCGGGCCTGATCCTTGCCAGCGGCGTCAATGCGCTGGTGATCGATACCGGCAGTAGCGCCGTCACCAACACGGGAGTGCTGCAAGCCAGCGGCAGCGGCGGATTGGTGATTGAAAGTGCGCTGGTTAACAGCGGTAACCTGTGGGCGAACGATGGCAATGTCACCATCCATGGTGATGCCGCAGGCGCGGGAATCGCGACTATCAGCGGTTCGGCGATACTGGAGTTCGGTGCGGCCTCCGATCAGCATGTGACGTTCGACAGCGGCGCGGCAGGCACGCTCAAGCTCGATGTGTCGACGGCGTTCAGTGGCAGCGTCAGCGGTTTTGCCGCAGGTGACAAGCTGGACTTTGGCGATGTGGCGTTCGGCGCCGATACGCAGATCACTTATGCAGCGAATGACACAGGCACCGGCGGCCTGCTGATGGTGAGCGACGGTGCGCAGGCGGCGCAGATCGCGCTGAATGGCCAATACGCGGCGGCGGGGTTGCAGGCGAACGCCGAGGGCAGTGGCAGTGAACTGGCCTACGATGCCGCGGCGGCAAACCACAGGATGCTGGGCGGTCTGGCCAACGACACGCTGGTCGGCGGTGCGGGTGACGATCTGTTCCTCGGCGGGCAGGGCAACGACACGTTCTATGGCGGTCTCGGCAACGACACTTTCATGTTTGCTGCCGAAGGCTTTGGCAACGACTCGATCCAGGACTTCGACCTCAATCCGAGCGGAGGGCAGGACTTGCTCAATATTGCGGGGACGGGGATCAACAGCGAGACGTTCGCTGCCAACGTGAGCATTGCGGCTGATGGGGCGGACACGGTGATCGGGATCGGCGTGGACTCCATTCGCCTTGTCGGGGTCAGCAGCGCAGGTATCGATCAGGCGGACTTTATCCTGGCGGTTTGATGCTTTTGCTGCCGGCCGCCCGTTGCTACGCGGTTGCAGGCCCCATCGCGGATAAATCCACGATGGGGCCTGTGGGAGGTATTCTCAAGAACTTCGATGTGGGTTGACTGACTTGCTCAGCGCGTCAAGCGGTCATCCCATCGAAGTCAGCAAAGGGGTTTCGATAACCACCTCACTCAGTCGTCTGAATAAGGCTGTGATCCGGGGGTACGCTTGGCGATTACCCGGTCCTACAGACAGTACTGGCTGGTAGGCAGCACGTCGATCTTGTCGAAATCGATGAATCGGCTGCAGCTGTCCATCATCGTCGACAGGTTACGCTGGAATTTCGCTTCGTCGCCCACTGCATCGAAAAAGGCCCGGGGATCGGTCATGGCAGCGGGTGGGAAACATTCTTCGACTATGGCATCGATCCTTGGCGCACCGTGCGACAGCGCCAACACCACCAGGTTTTGCACGTATTGGAAGTTGTCCTGGGTGTCTATGGCCACCTCAGTGTGATGGTTGCGCCAGATGTCCAGCCAGGCTTCCGGCGTCAGACGCGGAGGTCGGGTCAGCAGGGCCAACTGGGCGAACCCGTGAGTGCGTTCACCGGGCGTTGAAGGGAAGCGAGTATTGGCGATGGCTACCGATTCGCATACCAGGTAGGCAGCCATGCGTGCCGTTGCGGCCGTGATGACGCTGTCGAAAGGACGACGAGCGGGCCCGTTGGCACTGTCCAGCCACAGCGACAGGCTGGCATCGGGCAGTGGTCGGTTGTTTTCCTGGCGCAGTCCGGCTGCGGGCTGCACATCGACATCGGACAGGTTCAATTGCACACCACAGGCACCGAGTGCCAGCAATTGCCCGGCGACTTCACTGCGCAGGCGATGGCTGAAGGTCTCAGGACTGACTTGAGCATCACGCCACAGCAGATAGATGACTTTTTCCATAGCGATCAAGCGCCTCGTTGTGATTGTTGGATGAAGCAACCGTGCAGACACGTGGGGAAAAAAACTGGCTTCATGGTTGATCAAACTCAGCCCTCGGTAATACCTCAAACAGACTATTCAACAAAAAAACAGGCGGGGAGATGCCGGCGCTTTGGCTTCGGGCTCACGCTCGACTGTGCGCTTCTGGCTGTGGATTCAACCGGTCGGGCTTCTGCTGCGCGTCATGTGTATGAGGGCCGATCGGCCGTTTCTCAATTGATCTGAAAAAAATCAAATCCCGATGAAAATGACCGGCTCAACCCACAAAGCTTTGCATCAATTGGTTACATTCATAGAATAAGCTGATCAATCTGCCTCCTTTCCGGGTAACGCCATGGCGATCAACTTCGACCTCAATGACCTGCAAGCCTTCCGTGCCGTGGTCGAGCAGGGCAGCTTTCGCAAGGCCGCCGATACGGTGCGCATTTCCCAGCCCGCCTTGAGCCGGCGGATCGAAAAACTCGAAGATGCCCTTGGCGTGCGCCTGTTCGAGCGCACCACACGCAAGGTCAGCCTGACCCAGGCCGGACGGGGTTTCATGCCCAGCGTCGAGCGCCTGCTGGACGATCTGGACGTCGCATTGCTGGGCATCAGCGAAGTCGCTTCGACCCGGCTCGGCCATGTCACGGTCGCCTGTGTACCCTCGGCGGCTTACTACTTCATGCCGCGGGTGATCGCGCACTATCACCGGCAGTTTCCGCGGATCAAGGTCAAGGTGCTGGACTCCAGCGCCCACGACGTCTTGAGCGCGGTGGTCAATGGCGAAGCGGATTTCGGCCTGAGCTTCATGGGCACGCTGGAGGCCGAAGTGGATTTCGAGCCCCTGGTGCAGGAAGGGTATGTCGTGGCGTGCCGGCGCGATCATCCGCTGGCGGGGCGAAGCAGTGTCACCTGGGACGAGTTCTATCGGCAGGATTACATCTCGCTGGATAAAACCTCGGGCAACCGTTTTCTGCTGGATCAGGCGTTGACCGGCGTGGTGCCGCAGCGGTCGAGTATTTGTGAAACCCGCCATGTGACCACCATGATCGGCCTGGTGGAGGCCGGGTTGGGCGTGGCGGCGGTGCCGTTGATGGCGATGCCCGCGGCGGATCATCCGATCCTGACGCGGGTGCCGCTGACCGATCCGCAAGTGATGCGCAGCGTCGGTCTGATCAAGCGCCGGGGTCGAACCCTGACCCCGGCGGCATTGGAGCTGGAACGGCTGGTGGTGGAGATGAAAGTCCTGCAGCCGTCGGTCAGCGACTGACCGAGTCCAGTCCGGTCGCTTTCACATCCGGTTGAGCCTGGGTCGAGGCCATATATTCCAGCAAGGCTTTTGCTTCGGCCGGGTGCTGTGCCCCTACCGGGATGCCGGCGGCAAACCGGGTCACCGATTGCACGGACTCCGGAATCTTCGCCACGAAACTGACCCCCGGCACCGGCAACAATTCGCTGACCTGCTGAAAGCCCAACTGATAGTCGCCGGTGGCAACCACGGAGCCCACGGGGATTTTCGGCACCATGGTCGATTTGCGCTTGAGCTGGTCTTCGATCCCCAGGCGCTTGAACAACTGCTGCTCGATGTACACGCCGCTGGCACTGTCGGAGTAGGCCACCGATTTCGCCTCGAGCAATGTCTTTTTCAGGCCCTCGACATTGCCGATGTCCGGCTTCGGTGCACCTTCGCGCACCACCAGGCCAATGCGCGAATCCGCCAGTTCGACCCGTGAAGCAGGGTCGACCTTGCCTTGTTTGATCAGATCGTCCAGTGCGTAGCCGACCATGATCACCACGTCGGCTTGCTCACCGCGGGCCAGGCGATTGGGAATCGCTTCCGGCGCCTTGCCCATGGAGGGACCGAGTGCGGTGTCGAGGGTATTGCCGGTAGCGGCGGCGAACTTCGGGCCGAGGATCTTGTAGGCCGCCGTGAAGCCGCCGGAGGTCATCACACGGATCTCTTCAGCCTGGGCAATGCCGCTCAATCCAAGGCTGGCCACCAACGCGATGGCGGCAAAACCGAACTGTTTTTTCATGATTGTGTTCTCGATCAAGGGCAGGTTCACGACACCACCGGTTGCAGATGATTCGAAGCGCGGCGATAGAGCATGAGCGTCGCGCACAACGCGCACAGTGCTGCAAAGCTCATCCAGTAACCCGGCGCCGCCTTGTCGCCGGTGTACTGGATCAGCAAGGTCGACATCGCCGGGGTGAACCCGCCGAACACGGCCGTGGCCAGGCTATAGGCGAGGGAGAAGCCGGCCACCCGGACTTCCACAGGCATGATCTCTGTCAGCGCCGGGATCATCGCGCCGTTGTACAGGCCGTAGATGAACGACAGCCACAACAGCACCAGCAGCATGTGGATGAAGCTGGGCGCGTTCACCAGGTAGGTCAGCACCGGGTAAGTGGTGGCGATGGCCAGCAAGGCCATGGCGATCAACACCGGGCGTCGACCGATACGGTCCGAGAGTGCACCGCCAATCGGTAGCCAGATGAAATTCGAAACACCCACCAGCAATGTCACCAGCAGCGCATCGGACGTGCTCAGGTGCAGGACGGTTTTACCGAAGGTCGGTGCGTACACCGTGATCAGGTAGAAGGCGGTGGTGGTCAGGGCGACCATCATCATGCCGGCGAACACGATCAGCCAGTTTTGCCCCAGGGTGCGGAACACCTCACCCATGCTCGGGCGGTGTTTACGGGTGGCGAACTCTTCGGTTTCCTCCAGGTTGCGACGCAGCAGGAAGATGAACGGCACGATCATGCAGCCGACGAAGAACGGAATGCGCCAGCCCCAGTCGGCAATCACACTCGGCGCCATCCACTGGTTCAAGGCGTAGCCCAGTGCGGCGGCGACGATGATCGCCACTTGCTGGCTGCCCGACTGCCAACTGGTGAAAAAGCCCTTGTGGCCGGGTGTGGCGATTTCGGCGAGATACACCGACACGCCACCCAGTTCCGCACCGGCGGAAAAGCCCTGCAGCAGCCGCCCGATCAGCACCAGGGCCGGGGCGAACAAACCGATGGTTTCGTAACCGGGCACTAGCACAATCAGGACCGTACCGCTGGCCATGATCGACAGGGTCACGATCAAGCCTTTGCGTCGACCCACGTCATCGATATAGGCACCCAGCACCACGGCGCCCAACGGACGCATCAGGAAGCCTGCACCGAACACGGCGAAGGTCATCATCAACGAGGCGAATTCGCTGCTGGCCGGAAAGAACACGGCAGCGATCTGCGTGGCATAGAAACCAAAAAGAAAGAAGTCGAACTGTTCGAGGAAGTTGCCCGAGGTGACCCGGAAGATTGCGCTGGCCCGGGAGCGACCGGCAGTCGCGGGCCGTTGGATTGATGCTGTCATTGAACTGTACTCCACCGCTTTTATGACGTGCGCCGGCTGGACGCGGCGCACGGTTCTTATTAGGGCGGATAGTGGAGCAGGGGTGCCGATATGTTAATTGCATTGTTGGCATGCATTGATGTGCAAAGCGGATCAATGCATTCGAGGAGCTAACGCTATTCGCTGTGCGCCCGCACCACGCTCTCGGTGCCCAGCCGATACTGATTGTTCCCGCTGCGCTTGGCCTCATACATCGCCAGGTCGGCAATGTGCAGCAGGCGGTCAATGCTCGGCGCATGATCGGGGAACACGGCGACGCCCAGGCTGGTGCCGATGTGGCGCTGGTCGTTGCCGATGGTGATGGGCGGGGAGAGCTCGGCGAAGATGTTCTGACAGATGTTGCGCGCTTCGTCTTGCAGGTTTTCGCCTTGGGGCAAGCCCTGGAGGATGACCACGAATTCGTCGCCACCGATCCGCGCGACGGTGTCGGTGCCGCGCAGAATGCGCTTGAGCCGTGTCGCGGTAGTGACCAGCACGCGGTCGCCGGCCGCGTGACCATAGTGGTCATTGATGGCCTTGAATCCATTGAGATCGACAAACACCAGCGCCACCCGCGTGGCGCTGGCGCGCGCCTGCTCCAGCGCTTCGGACAGGCGCTCTTCGAGCACCAGGCGATTGGGCAGACCGGTCAGCGGGTCGAAATGGGCCAGGTGCTTGAGGTAGTTGGCCGAGGCCTTTTCTTCGGTGATGTCGCGTACCACGCCCATCATCTTGATCGTTTCGTCGTGGTCATTCTTGACCACGTTGCCGGTTTCCCGCAGCCAGCGGATCGTGCCGTCGGGCCAGACCACGCGGTATTCCTCATCATGGTTTTCGCCGGTTTCCAGGCAACGCAGTTCGCCCGCCCGGACCCTCTGCCGGTCGTCTGGGTGCACGCAGGAACAGAACAGGGCGTAGGAGGGCGTCACTTCGCCGATCTTGAACCCGAACATGCCGAAGATCGCGTCTGACCAGTACAGGCGGTCGGTGTCGACCTCCCAGTCCCAGGTGCCGATGCGAGCGAAATACTGGCTACGCTTGAAGCGCTCGGCGTCGCCATCCTGGTGGATGTTCCGGCCTTCGGACAGGCTGTTGATGATCGCGCGGTACTGCGCCAGTTGCTTGTGCAGCGAGCGTTCGCGCCAGACCAGCGCGACGATCAGGGTAAGCGTCATTGAACCAAGGATGACGCTGGTCCAGAGCAGGATCATTCGGGCATGGCCATCAGGGCGTTGAACCGTACGGGTAATAGTTGATTATTTTAGTTCAGCAAACCGCTTTAAACGCAGCGCGCGGAGACGGCAATGGTTGCCAATCGCGGGCAAATCTGGGAAAACGGCGCCCATCAGGCCCTTGAGGGCGAGTGAGCATACGAGTGAATTCAATGAATGACGAGCTTCAGGTAATCGATCTTCAGGTGGGTGACGGAAAAGCCGCGGTAAAAGGCGCGCTGATCACCACCCAGTACCGTGGCTGGCTGGAGGACGGGAGTGAATTCGATTCTTCCTATAGCCGGGGCAAACCCTTCCAGTGCGTGATCGGCACCGGGCGGGTCATCAAGGGCTGGGACCAGGGCATCCTGGGCATGCAGGTCGGTGGCAAGCGCAAGTTGCTGGTGCCGGCGCACCTGGCCTATGGCGAACGCAGCATGGGCAAGATCACGCCGAATTCGAACCTGATCTTCGAAATTGAATTGCTGGAAGTGCTGACGCGGGATGATTGACCGGTGGGGGCGGGGAGATCTACAGCAACTGCCCCGTGTCCCAAAGATGGACCAGCTCTCCCGGTGCCTGGTCCTCCGGCACTTTAAGCACCATCCGGTCTTCCTGTTCGCCTGACCGATAGTTCACCTCTATCTGGTAAAAGCGCTGGTCGCCACGCCCGGATACCGTGCTGTCCAGGGTCAGGCAACCCTCCAGTACCGAGCAGATGCGGGTGCGCTGGCTGATGTCGCATTGCGCAAACTCGATTTCCCGAGGGCGGCTCAAGGCGTGAATCGCCGCGAAACCACCCTGGCGGGAGAGGCGAACCCGGGCGTCGTCGCCCAATGCAGGCAGGGTTTTCATAGGGTCTCCGTGATTTCGATGCCCGTTTGAGCCCAGCCCTGGCGCACGGCCTCGACTTCTCGCGCACCGAAGCGTTGGCCGGCATGGTCGACGGTCAGCCGGGCGAAGGCATCGAAATCGGCGTCCGGATTCAGGCGTTTGTCGCACAGGGCGTCGTACCAGATCACCCCGGCTTTCTTCCAGGCGAACCCGCCAAGCGCTCTGGCCGCCAGATAAAACGCGCGATTGGGGATGCCGGAATTAATGTGCACACCGCCATTGTCCTCCTGGGTGATGACGAATTCACGCATGTGATCCGGTTGCGGATCCTTGCCCAACAGCGGGTCGTCGTAGGCCGTGCCCGGATGGGACATCGAGCGCAGGCCTCTGCCATTGATCTTTGGCGTCAGCAAGTCAGCCCCGATCAGCCAGTCCGCCTGCTCGACGGTGTGGCCAAGGACGAATTGCTTGGTGAGGATGCCGAACACATCCGACAGCGACTCGTTCAAGGCACCGGACTGGTTGGCGTAGATCAGCCCGGCCGTACTTTCGGTCACGCCATGGGCCAGTTCATGGGCGACCACATCCAGCGAGCGGGTGAAGCGCTGGAAAATTTCCCCGTCACCGTCGCCGAAGACCATTTGCGCACCATTCCAGAAGGCGTTTTCGTATCCCTGGCCATAATGCACGCTGCCAACCAAGGCAAATCCCTTGTTATCGATCGAGTCGCGGCGCAGCACCTTCCAGAAGAAATCATAGCTGGCACCCAGGGCATCGTAGGCTTCATCGACGGCCGCATCGCCTGTGGCCGGCTGGCCTTCCATTCGCACCGGCATCCCCGGCAACAGCATTTTGTTCTGGGCGTCGTGCAGGCTGCGCTGGGCCACTCCCGGCTTTCCGGGCGGCGGCAGAATCGCCCGCTCCGGCGGCCGCGAAGGTGGCCCGGGATTGGGCAGCAGGTTTTGCACGTGATGCAGAGTGATCATCGCCGCCGTGCGCTGCGGCTCTGAACCGTGGGCGATGATGCGGTTGAGAATGTAGGGCGGGATAAAACTGCGCAGTGCTGGTGAGTCGTTCATCAGTGCATCCCTGGCGTGACAGCGGTCGATACTGATGTGATCCGGGCACCGCGCGTTCGGTTCCGTACCGGGTCCTTGTGCGAGCTGGTTCGCGATAGCGACAGGTCGGTCAAAAATGATGTTGAATATCACGCCACCGTCGCGAGCCAGCTCGCCCCCCACAGGTGTTGTGTTTGAACTCACCCGCCTTACAGGAAGCCCATGTCGCCAACCAATGAATTTCTGGAGATGGTTCAACAGCTGGATGTCGCTTACCGGCACTGGACCGGTGCGCGCTTGCCTGCTCCGCAATCGCTGAGCGAAGACGAGCGCCTGGCCTGGCTGCATGCACATGCGCCTTTTGCTTTGCTGGCCCATGGCACCGAGGCCGATCCGCTGTTTTATTACGCCAACGAGCAGGCCCTCGCCAGTTTCAAGTACCCGCGCGAGCAGTTCATCGGCATGCCTTCGCGTTTCAGTGCATCACCGCTGGACCGGGACATGCGCCAGACGCTTCTGGAGCAGGTCACGGCCCATGGCATTGCTCATGGCTACAGTGGCTATCGGGTGGATCGGCAGGGCAATGCCTTCATGATTCATGAAGGCAAGGTGTGGACGCTGGTTGATCAGCAGGGTGTGCGTTTGGGGCAGGCGGCGTTGTTCTGGCCGGATGCTGCACGGGTTGGACAGTTGGACTGATCGTCGATCAAGCCACCGGCCAATCCCTGAACAGCGGAATTCGCCCATTCGCGGACGGGCGGTAATCCCAGGTCAGGCGGTCCAGTCCCGGCTTCATCGCCAGAATTTGCCGGACGGTAGCGCCGGCAATGCTCAACGCCAGAGTCTGCCCCGGACATTGATGGCGCCCCGTACCAAAGGTGAAGCTGCGCCGGTTCGGGCGGTCGAGCAGGAGTGCGTCGGGGTTGTCGTTGAACTGTGGGTCGCGATTGGCCGAGGCCAGCAGCACCAGGATCATGTCCCCGGCATTCAGCCTTGTGCCGTCAATCTCGCAGGGGGCGGCGACGAAGCGGCGGGTGTTCTGTACCGGCGGGTCAAAGCGCTGCACTTCGGCCAGCAGATCGTCGACATGGGGTGATTGGCTGAGTAACCACGGGTGTTGAATCAACGCCAGCACCGCGTTGCCGATCAGCCCGGCCGTGGCCTCGAACGTCTGGGAAAACAGACCGATCAGGTTGGCGATCAGCGTTTGCGGTGCGCCGCCGGTGAAGCGCTGGCGGATGCCTGCAAGCAGATGGCTGTGGTTGTCCGGGTCGGCCAACAGCTCGACACAGTAACCGCTCAGTTGTTCGGCGGCGGCATGGGCGGCAGACAGCTGTGCCGAGGTGCTCAAGGGCGACAGGCAAGCCACGAAGTCCGCCGTCAGTTCGCTGATGATTCGGCCCTGAGCCGGGGTGAATCCCAGCAACGCCGCCACCACGCACACCGGCCCACGGAACATGGCGTTGTGCAGGCCGATGGCGTCGGCGCTGATCAACCGGGCGCTGACCAGGCTCTCGACTTCCCGCGTATCGATCACATCCAGCCCCGGCGCAATCGCCGACCGTGGGCATTGCTGGCGCTCACCCTCATTCATGCGCATCAACTGGCCGAACACCTGGCCGGCCATGCCATCGGCAATCGCCTTGGGGACTGGCTCCTGCGCGGGGCGAACATGGCAATCGGCATGCGCCAGCACGGCAGCCACCGCCCGGGCGCTGCTGGCCACCCACATGTTCAGCCCCGGATGAAAAGCCAGCCCGCCCTCGGCACGCAGTTGTGCGTAGTAGGGGTAAGGATCTGCATGGGTCGCAGCGATGATCGGGTCCATGGGTCACAGCCTTTTGTTGTTGGAAAGTGTTGCTACTATCTCCAGTCCGAAAGGGCGTTGATTCGTCCGGGAGCGAAATATGAGCGCAGAACAACACGACATGGGCGTCTCGCAGGTGGCAGCGGCCATCGCCGAGCCGGCGCGGACGAAAATCCTCTGTTCGCTGATGGATGGCCACGCCCGCACCAGTACCGAGCTGGCGGCGGTGGCCGAAGTCAGCGCGTCGACCGCCAGTGCCCACCTGGCCAGACTCAAGGAGCTTGCGCTGGTGCGGCTGCACGTCCAGGGACGTCACCGCTATTACAGCCTGGCGGACAAACGCGTCGCCCAGGCCCTGGAAGCGCTGATGGTGATCGGCCAGAACACGGCGCCACGCTTCCAGGCGCGGACCCCGGATCGCCTGCAGTTTGCCCGCACCTGCTACGACCACATGGCGGGCACCTTGGCGGTGCTGTTGCATGACCGGATGCTCGAGGCGGGCTGGCTGGAGGAAACCGACGAACAGGCCTATCGCTTGAGTGACAGTGGTTCGGCAATGTTTCAGGGGCTCGGGATTGAAGTGCAGGATCTGAGCACGCTGCGCCGCCGCTTTGCCTGCCCGTGCCTGGACTGGAGCATGCGCCGGCCGCATCTGGGCGGGTCGCTGGGGGCGGCGTTGCTGCAAACGGCGCTCAAGCGCCAGTGGGTGACCCAGGATCTGGACAGTCGGGCGTTGGCGTTGACGGCGTTGGGGCGCAAGGAGATGGCGGGGCGGTTTGGGCTTGAGTGGCGGCTGCTGGTTGAAGGTAATGGCAAAAGATTACCAATCGCGGCAGCTCCGACCACACCAGGTGCATCCATTAACGATCAATAGCATTTTTCCGGTTGCTTCTGTGGTGACTGACATACTGCCTTCGCGGGCTCGCTCCCACAGGGATTTTCAGTGTGCACAAGATCTGCGAACGACACAAAACCAGTGTGGGAGCGGGCTTGCTCGCGAAAGCGGTGTGTCAGGCAATGATGATGTCGAATCTGACGGCCCCTTCGCGAGCAAGCCCGCTCCCACAGGGGGGACTCGTCAGTACGATGCAAACAAAAAGCCCCCCGTCGGTCACCCGATGGGGGGCTTTTTGTGCGTCTGGCGTCAGGTCAGACCTTGACGATCCAGCCCGCTGGCGCTTCGATGTCGCCGGTTTGCACGCCGGTCAGCTCTTTGTAGAGCTTCTGGGTGACCGGGCCGACTTCGGTTTCGCTGTGGAACACGTGCAGGTGGTCGTTGTAGTCGATGCCGCCAATTGGCGTGATCACCGCCGCAGTACCGCAAGCACCGGCTTCCTTGAAGTCGGAGAGCTTGTCGATGAACACGTCGCCTTCAACCACTTCCAGGCCCAGACGGGTCCTGGCCAGCTCGATCAGCGACAGGCGGGTGATGCCCGGCAGTACCGATGGCGAGTTCGGGGTCACGAACTTGTTGTCGTGGGTGATCCCGAAGAAGTTGGCCGAACCGACTTCCTCGATCTTGGTGTGGGTCATCGGATCCAGGTAGATGGCGTCGGCAAAGTGGGCTTTCTTGGCCTTGGAGCCCGGCATCAGGCTGGCGGCGTAGTTGCCACCGACCTTGGCCGCACCGGTGCCTTGTGGCGCAGCGCGGTCGTAGCTGGAGATCTGGAAGTTGTGCGGGGTCAGGCCACCCTTGAAGTAGGCGCCGACCGGGATGCAGAAGATCGAGAAGATGAACTCGGGGGCGGTACGCACGCCGATGTTGTCACCCACGCCGATCACGAACGGGCGCAGGTACAGCGCGCCGCCGGTGCCGTACGGCGGAATGAAACGCTCGTTGGCGCGGACCACGGCCTTGCAGGCTTCGATGAATTGCTCGGTGTCGACTTGCGGCATCAGCAGACGGGCGCAGCTGCGCTGCATGCGCAGGGCGTTCTGATCCGGGCGGAACAGGTTGATCGAGCCGTCCTTGCAACGATAGGCCTTCATGCCTTCGAAGCATTGCTGGCCATAGTGAAGGGCCGTGGAGCCTTCGCTGATGTGCAGCACGTTATCTTCGGTCAGGGTGCCCTTGTCCCATTCGCCATTGCGAAAGTACGACAGATAGCGCTTGTCGGTCTTGATGTAGTCAAAACCCAGCTTGTCCCAATTGATGCTTTCGTTACCCATGACACCCTCTATCACTTAACAACCGCCGAAACGGTTCAAGGCTTCTGACGTTTTTTGGATGGGGACAACAATACTTCATTCCGGGCCAATTTCGCAGCCCAGACTATCGGCTGATCGGCAGATAATTCGCATTGACCTTGAGAATTCGCGAGCAAGCCCGCTCCCACATTTGGAATGCATTCCCCTGTGGGAGCGGGCTTGCTCGCGAAGAGGCCATCACAGCCACCATCAATCACCCTGAATCAAAGGTGCAACGCGTGGCCCAGAGCCCTCAACGCCGCTTCCTGCACCGCCTCACCGAGCGTCGGATGCGCATGGATGGTGCCGCCGATGTCTTCCAGCCGCGCACCCATCTCCAGGCTTTGCGCGAACGCCGTGGACAATTCGGACACGCCGACACCCACCGCCTGCCAGCCGACAATCACATGATTGTCCCGACGGGCGACCACACGCACGAAGCCGCTTTTCGACTCCAGGGTCATTGCCCGGCCATTGGCGGCGAACGGGAAGCTCGACACGATGCAGTCCAGGCCTGCAGTCCTGGCCTCGTCCGGGGTCTTGCCGACCACCACCAGTTCCGGGTCGGTGAAGCACACGGCGGCGATGGCGGTTGGGTTGAATTCGCGGGATTTACCGCTGATCAGCTCGGCGACCATCTCGCCCTGGGCCATGGCCCGGTGCGCGAGCATCGGTTCGCCGCTCAGGTCGCCGATGGCATAGACGTTGCGCATGCTGGTCTGGCAGCGGTTGTCGATCTTGATCGACGAACCGTTCATGTCCAGGTTCAGTGCTTCGAGGTTCCAGCCCTGGGTGTTCGGCTTGCGACCGACGGCCACCAGCACCTGATCGGTTTCCAGGTTCAGGGTCGCGCCGTTCGGGGCCAATACTTGCAAGGTATTTTCTTTTGAATCAAAGCCTTGCACGCTGTGCTTCAAGTAAAGCTTTACACCGAGTTTTCGCAGTTCGTCGTGCACAGGCTGTGTCAGTTCGGCGTCGTAGGCCGGCAGGATGCGCTCCTGCGCTTCCACCACGCTGACCTCGACACCGAGCTTGCGATAGGCAATGCCCAGCTCCAGACCGATGTAGCCACCGCCGACCACAATCATGCGCTTGGGCACGGATGTCGGCGCCAGGGCTTCGGTGGACGAGATGATCGGCCCGCCAATCGGCAACATCGGCAGGTTCACGCTTTTCGAACCGGTGGCCAGCACCAGGTGCTCGCACAGGATGCGTGTGTCGCCGACCTCGACGGTTTTACCGTCAACCACTTTGGCCCAGCCTTGAACGACCTGGACCTTGTTCTTTTTCAGCAGCGCGGCAACGCCGGTGGTCAGGCGATCGACGATGCCGTCTTTCCATTCGACGCTCTTGGTGATGTCGAGGGTCGGCGCCGAAACGCTGATGCCCAAGGCCGAAAGCTGATGGTGCTGCTGAGTCTGATGAAACTGCTCGGCGACGTGAATCAGTGCCTTGGACGGAATGCAGCCGATGTTCAGGCAGGTGCCGCCCAGGGATTGGCCTTCCACCAGGATGGTCGGGATGCCCAGCTGGCCGGCACGGATCGCCGTCACATAACCGCCAGGACCGCCGCCGATGATCAGCAGCGTGGTGTTCAGTGTCTGCATGACTTTCTCCACAAATGCTTAATCGACAAAGAGCGTGGCGGGTTGTTCGAGCAAGCCACGAATGGCCTGGATGAAGAGCGCCGCGTCCATGCCGTCGACCACGCGGTGATCGAAGGAGCTGGAGAGGTTCATCATCTTGCGGACCACGATCTGGCCTTTGATCACCATCGGCCGTTCGACGATCTTGTTCACGCCGACAATCGCCACTTCCGGCAGGTTCAGCACCGGCGTGCTGACGATGCCGCCCAAGGCGCCGAGGCTGGTCAGGGTGATGCTCGAGCCGGACAGCTCATCGCGGCTGGCCTTGCCGTTGCGCGCGGCGGTGGCCAAGCGCGAGATTTCCGCTGCGCTGTCCCACAGGCTGCGGGCTTCGGCGTGACGTACCACCGGCACCATCAGGCCAATATCGGCTTGGGTGGCAATACCGACATGCACGGCGCCGAGGCGGGTGATGACCTGGGCTTCGTCGTCGTAGCGGGCGTTGATCTGCGGGAAGTCGCGCAGGGCGACGACCATGGCGCGGACCAGGAACGGCAGCAAGGTCAGCTTGCCGCGAGTCGCACCGTGTTTTTCGTTGAGGTGCGCGCGCAGCTCTTCCACGGCGGTGACGTCGATTTCCTCGACGTAGCTGAAGTGGGCGGCGCGCTGGGTGGCGTCCTGCATGCGCTGGGCGATCTTGCGGCGCATGCCGATCACCGGGATCTGCTGTTCATCGGTGCGCTGGGTGTAAGCGCTGCTGACCGTCGATGCATTGGACTGACCCTGAGCCAGGTAGGCGTCCAGGTCTTCATGCAGCACGCGACCGGCCGGGCCGCTGCCACGCACCAGGCGCAGCTGAATGCCGAGGTCCAACGCATGCTTGCGCACGGCCGGGGAGGCCAGCGGACGTTCATCGGCCGCGCGAGCCACCATCGGGCCCTGGCATACAGCCGCTTTCGGCGCTGGGGCCGCGACCGGTTTGCTTTCAACCACGGCTTCGACTTTAGGTGCTGCGACTGGCGCTTCTTTAACGGGAGCCGGTTGCGCCGACTCCTTAACGTTGCCCGCGCCTTCGACTTCAATGCTGATCAGCACACTGCCAACCGCCATGACTTCGCCCGGCTGGCCACCGAGGGCAATCACCTTGCCATGCACCGGCGACGGGATATCGACCATCGCCTTGTCGGTCATGACATCGGCCAGCACCTGATCTTCGACGACCATGTCGCCGACCTTGACGTGCCAGACCGACAATTCAACTTCTGCAATGCCTTCACCAATGTCCGGCATTTTAATGACGTGCGTGCCCATTCAGACCTCCATGACCCGTTTCAACGCCGCGCCCACTCGGGACGGCCCTGGGAAATACGCCCACTCTTGCGCGTGCGGGTAAGGGGTGTCCCAACCGGTGACGCGTTCGATCGGCGCTTCCAGGTGGTGGAAGCAATGCTCTTGCACCAGCGACACCAGTTCGGCACCGAAACCGCAGGTACGGGTCGCTTCGTGCACCACCACGCAACGGCCGGTCTTTTTCACCGATTTGACGATGGTTTCCAGGTCCAGCGGCCACAGGCTGCGCAGGTCGATGACTTCGGCGTCAACGCCGCTTTCTTCAGCAGCGACTTGCGAGACGTACACGGTGGTGCCGTAGGTCAGCACGGTGACGTCCTTGCCCGGACGGGTGATGGCGGCGACGTCCAGCGGCACGGTGTAGTAACCGTCCGGCACTTGCGCGGCAGGGTGTTTCGACCACGGGGTTACCGGGCGGTCGTGGTGGCCGTCGAACGGGCCGTTGTACAGGCGTTTCGGCTCGAGGAAGATCACCGGGTCATCGTTTTCGATGGAGGCGATCAACAGGCCCTTGGCGTCGTACGGGTTGGACGGCATCACCGTGCGCAAACCGCAGACCTGGGTGAACATCGCCTCGATGCTCTGGCTGTGGGTCTGGCCACCGTAGATGCCACCGCCACACGGCATGCGCAGGGTCATCGGTGCGGTGAACTCGCCTGCCGAGCGATAACGCAGGCGGGCGGCTTCGGAAATGATCTGGTCGGAGGCCGGGTAGACGTAGTCGGCGAACTGGATCTCGGCCACCGGGCGCAGACCGTAGGCGCCCATGCCCACGGCGACACCGACGATGCCGCTTTCGGAGATCGGCGCGTCGAACACCCGGGAGGTGCCGTACTTGTTCTGCAGGCCTTCGGTGCAGCGGAACACGCCGCCGAAGTAGCCCACGTCCTGGCCGAAGACCACGACGTTGTCGTCACGTTCAAGCATCACATCCATGGCCGAGCGCAGGGCCTGGATCATGGTCATGGTGGTCGTGGTCATGGCGGTTTCCAGCTCGATATTGTTGTTGTGATCGTTCATGTCAGATCCCCAACTCTTGACGCTGGCGCTTCAAGTGCTCCGGCATCTCTTTGTAGACGTCTTCGAACATGGTCGCAGCGCTTGGAATCTGGCCACCGGCGAGAGTGCCGTACTGCTCGGCTTCTTTCTGTGCGGCGATCACTTCGGCTTCGAGCTCGGCGCTGACCGCGGCGTGTTCCTCTTCGGACCACTGGCCGACCTTGATCAGGTGCTGCTTGAGGCGCGCAATCGGATCGCCGAGCGGGAAGTGGCTCCAGTCATCGGCAGGGCGGTACTTCGACGGATCATCGGAAGTCGAGTGCGGGCCGGCACGGTAGGTGACCCATTCGATCATGGTCGGGCCGAGGCCGCGGCGCGCACGTTCGGCGGCCCAGGCGGAGGCGGCGTAGACCGCGTAGAAGTCGTTGCCGTCGACCCGCAGGGAGGCAATGCCGCAACCGACGCCGCGACCGGCGAAGGTGGTGGCTTCACCGCCGGCGATCGCCTGGAAGGTGGAGATCGCCCACTGGTTGTTGACCACGTTGAGGATCACCGGCGCGCGGTACACGTGGGCGAAGGTCAGGGCGGTGTGGAAGTCCGACTCGGCGGTGGCGCCGTCGCCGATCCAGGCCGAGGCGATTTTGGTGTCGCCCTTGATCGCCGAGGCCATGCCCCAGCCCACGCCCTGGATGAACTGGGTGGCGAGGTTGCCGGAGATGGTGAAGAAGCCGGACTCCTTGACCGAGTACATGATCGGCAATTGCCGGCCCTTGAGCGGATCGCGCTCGTTGGACAGCAGCTGGCAGATCAGGTCGACCAGCGGCACGTCGCGGGCCATCAGGATGCTTTGCTGGCGGTAGGTCGGGAAGCACATGTCGTCGATGTTCAAGGCCAGGGCCTGGGCGCTGCCGATGGCTTCCTCGCCGAGGCTCTGCATGTAGAACGACATCTTTTTCTGACGCTGGGCGACCACCATGCGGTTGTCGTAGATGCGGGTCTTGAGCATGGCGCGCATGCCCTTGCGCAGGATCTCCACCGGCACGTTTTCGGCCCAAGGCCCAAGGGCATTGCCCTGGTCGTCGAGCACGCGGATCAGGCCACGGGCCAGGTCAGCCGTGTCAGCCGGTTCAACGTCGATTGGGGGTTTGCGCACCGTGCCGGCATCGGTCAGATGCAGGTAGGAGAAGTCGGTTTTACAGCCGGGACGGCCCGAGGGTTCGGGGACGTGCAGGCGCAGCGGTTCATACGCTTGGGTCATGGCTTCTACGCTCGATCTTGTGAATTTCTTGTAGTGAGCTGACAGATTTCGTTCGGTAGAAGAAATCTTGTCCTACAACAATCATAGGCCCGCCCAAGAAGAATATTTCTCTCTGTTTCGTTGCGCTAAAGATCATTTGCAGATAAAAAACCTGCATAAGCATAAAAAACAGGTGGTTTTGTCTCATGCGCAAACTGGACCGTACCGATATCGGCATTCTCAACAGCCTTCAGGAGAATGCGCGCATCACCAACGCCGACCTCGCACGCTCGGTGAACCTCTCGCCGACGCCGTGTTTCAACCGGGTCAAGGCCATGGAAGAACTGGGGGTGATCCGCGAGCAAGTGACGCTGCTCGATGCCGACCTGTTGGGGTTGCATGTGAACGTGTTCATTCACGTCAGCCTGGAGAAACAGGTGGAGGAGGCGTTGCAGCATTTCGAAGAGGCGATTTCCGACCGCCCCGAGGTGATGGAGTGCTACCTGATGGCCGGCGACCCGGACTACCTGATCCGGGTGCTGGTGCCGACCATCCAGTCGCTGGAGCGTTTCATGATGGATTTTCTGACCAAGGTGCCGGGGGTGGCGAACATTCGATCGAGCTTTGCCCTCAAGCAAGTGAGGTACAAAACCGCGCTGCCGCTGCCGGCCAATGGCCTGACGTTGGGTAACTGAAAATCAAGGATCGCACTGTGTAGGAGCTGCCGAAGGCTGCGATCTTTTGATCTTCAGAGAGCCATCGGTCGCCAGAGTCAAAAGATCGCAACCTGCGGCAGCTCCTACAGGGTCATAGCTGATTGATGGGGATTTTCAGGTGCGGCCAATGGCCTGACGTTGGGCAACTGAAATCAAGGATCGCGTTCTGTAGGAGCTGCCGAAGGCTGCGATCTTTTGATCTTCAGGGATCCACCTTTCGCCAGAATCAAAAGATCGCAGAGGGGTTAGAGCTGATTGACGGGGATTTTCAGGTAGGTCACGCCATTGCCTTCGGCCGGCGGCAAGTTCCCCGCCCGCACATTCACCTGGATCGCCGGCAGCAACAGCGTCGGCATGCCCAGCCCCGCGTCACGCCGTGTACGCATCTCGACGAATGCGGCCTCATCGATCCCGTCATGCACATGAATGTTGCTTTTGCGTTGTTCGCCGACCGTGGTCTGGCAGTGGGCCGACCGGTCGGCCGGCGGGTAGTCGTGACAGACGTAGAGCTTCACGCTGGCAGGGAAGGCCAGCAATTTTCGAATTGAGGCAAACAACTGGTGAGCATTGCCGCCGGGGAAATCGCAGCGGGCGGTGCCGACGTCGGGCATGAACAGGGTGTCGCCAACGAGGATTTGTTCTGCGTCGATCAGGTAGGCCATGTCCGCCGGCGTATGGCCGGGCACATGCAGGGCGGTCGCCCTGAGGTTGCCGATCATGAACGATTCGTCGGGGGCGAACAGATGATCGAACTGCGAACCGTCGACGCGAAATGATGGCTCCAGATTGAACAGCGCTTTGAACACGTCCTGGACCTTGATGATCGACTCGCCGATGGCGATTTTTCCCCCCAGCTGCTCGCGCAGATAGGGCGCGGCGGACAGGTGATCGGCGTGGGCGTGGGTTTCCAGCAGCCATTGCACTTGCAGTGTGTGGGCGCGGACGAAGGCGACGATTTTGTCAGCCTGGGTGGTCGCGGTACGCCCGGCCGCACCGTCGTAGTCGAGCACGGGGTCGACAATCGCACACTGCCCGCCATCGGCCTCGTAGACCACGTAGCTGTAGGTCGAGGAGGCGGGGTCGAGGAAAGCTTCAATCAGTGCGGGCATGGACACGAACCTGTGCAGGGGTGGAAAAGTCAGTTGCAACACTTTATGTAAAAACATAATGTTCGCAGCTTAAGTGACGTTGAAGGCATCCTGCAAATGCAATCCAGTCTGACCGAATGTGAAGTCGCCCAACTGCGCGCCTCGGCCTCCAAGGCCTGTGCGCTGCTCAAGGCCCTGGCCAATGAGGATCGCCTGTTGATCCTGTGCCAGCTGACCCAGGGCGAGCGCAACGTCGGCGAGCTGGAAAAAATGACCGGCGTGCGCCAACCGACCCTGTCCCAGCAACTGGGGATCCTGCGCGATGAAGGACTGGTCGCGACCCGTCGTGAAGGCAAGTACATTTTTTACGGTCTCGCCAGTCACGAAGTGATCCAGGTGATGAAAACCCTCTCCGGGCTGTATTGCGGGGCGGTGCTTAAAAGCTGGGTTCAACCTTGATCTTGTTTAACACACCGAACCTGTGGGAGCGGGCTTGCTCGCGAAGGCGGTGTGTGAGCCACGTTAATGTCTACTGACACACCGCCTTCGCGAGCAAGCCCGCTCCCACAGTAGTTTTGTGTGTTGACTGGAAAAATCCTTGCGTGCAGCAAAAGGAACAAGCAATGAACGATCAACACTGGGGCCCATCCATCAGTGCAGATATCGTGGTGATCGGCGGCGGTACGGCGGGCATAGGCCTTGTCGCCAGCCTGCTCAAGCGTAACCCGCAGCTGAACATCACCCTGATCGAGCCCGACTCCCGGCACTTCTATCAACCGGCCTGGACGCTGGTCGGCGGTGGCGCCTACAACATGGAAAACACCGTGCGGCCGATGGCGTCGGTGATGCCCCGCGGGGTCAATTGGGTGCAGGCTGCCGTGACCGGCATCGATCCAGAGCATTGCCGGCTGATCCTCAGTGACGCGCGCACGGTCAGCTATCAGAACCTGATCGTCTGCCCCGGCCTGCGCCTGGCCTGGGAAAAAATCGAAGGCCTGGAGGAGACCCTCGGCCAGCACGGTGTGACCTCCAACTACAGCTACCGGCACGCGACCTACACCTGGGACCAGGTGCAGAAACTGCGCGGCGGCAAGGTGCTGTTCACCCAGCCGGCCATGCCGATCAAATGTGCGGGAGCGCCTCAAAAAGCGCTGTACCTGTCCTGTGATCACTGGAACAGGACCGGTGTGCTGAACAACATTGACGTCGAGTTCAATCTCGCGGGCGCGGCGTTGTTCGGCGTGGCGACCTTTGTCCCGCCGCTGATGAAGTACATCGAAAAGTACAACGCCCGGCTGGCATTCAATTCGAATCTGGTCAAGGTCGACGGCCCGGCGAAAACCGCGTGGTTCGAGGTCAAGGACGCCGAGGGCACTGTCACCCGCCAGGCAAAAACCTTTGACCTGCTGCATGTCGTTCCGCCTCAGGTGGCCCCGGATTTCGTCGCCCGGAGTCCGCTGGCCGACGCCGCCGGCTGGTGCGAGGTCGATCCCCACAGCCTGCAACATCCGCGTTATCCAGGCGTCTTCGCACTGGGTGATATCTGCGGCACCACCAATGCAAAAACCGCCGCGGCGGTGCGCAAGCAGATAGTGGTGGTGGCCGAAAACCTGCTGGCCTTGCGCAAGCAACAACCACTGCCGCTGAAGTACGACGGCTATGGCTCCTGTCCGCTGACGGTGGAGAAGGGCAAGGTGATCCTGGCCGAGTTCGGTTATGCGGGCAAATTGCTGCCGACCTTTCCCCTTGACCCGACGACGCCGCGCCGCTCGGCGTGGTGGCTCAAGGCAACACTGCTACCGTGGTTCTATTGGAACGGTATGCTCAAGGGTCGCGAGTGGCTGACGCGTCTGTCCAGGGTCGACTGAGAACTCCCTATGTTGCTGGCAAGTCTGTTTGGCGTGGTGATGGGGTTGGTATTGGGGTTGACTGGAGCGGGCGGCGGGATTCTCGCGGTGCCGGCCCTGGTACTGGGATTGGGCTGGAGCATGACCCAGGCCGCTCCGGTGGCGTTGTTTGCGGTGGGCAGTGCGGCGGCGGTCGGCGCCATCGATGGATTGCGCCATGGCCTGGTGCGGTATCGCGCGGCGTTGCTGATCGCCGCGCTCGGTGCGGTGTTTTCGCCGGTGGGCATTTATTTCGCCCATCAGTTGCCGGAAAAAATCCTGATGATCCTGTTCAGCCTGCTGATGGTCATGGTGGCCTGGCGGATGTTGCGTCGTGAACGCAAGGACGAAGGCCCGAGCGACCACGGGCACGCCAACTGGGGCCAGAAAAACTGCATGCTCGATCAACAGACCGGGCGCTTTTCCTGGACCGCCAAATGCACCGCGACCCTCGCCGCGCTCGGAGCGGTCACGGGTGTGGTCTCGGGATTGCTGGGGGTGGGCGGCGGCTTCCTGATTGTCCCGGCGTTCAAGCAACTGACTGATGTGCAGATGCGCGGAATCATTGCCACCTCGCTGATGGTGATCAGCCTGATTTCCGCCATCGGGGTGATCGGCGCGTTTCATGCCGGCGTGCGCATCGACAGCGTGGGCGCCACCTTCATTGGCGCGAGCATCATCGGCATGATCATCGGCCGCAAGCTCTGCGCCCGGGTGCCGGCGCGGGCGTTGCAGATCGGGTTCGCCAGCATCTGCGTGGTGGTCGCCGCCTACATGTTGCTCAAGGCCAACGCCTAGCCGGTAGCGGTTCCTGTGGATGCCAGTCGGGTCCACAGGCCTACGCCCTAAGTGGCGAGCCTCGCTGACGAGCGGTCTTACGCCATAGCGGTCACGCGCCGCCAGCCAATCCAAAGCACCTCAAAACCAGCCCCAAGGCAGCGTATGGCGCCGCCCGTCAGGTTTCGATAATCGCCTCCGACACTCAGTCCCCCGTTTCGGAGCGCGCCATGCACAACAATAAGAACGTCACGCATCGTTTTCTGCCAGCCTTTATCGCCAGCCTGTCTGCCCTGGGCCTGGGCCAGATGGCTGAGGCGGATATCATGCTGTACGACAAGGACCAGACCACGTTCTCCACCGACGGCTACATCAACGCCTTCTACGTAAACAGCGATGTCGACCGTGCCAGCGATCAGTACGACCGTCGGCAGTCACGGGTCAAGATGGGCTTTTTGCCCAACTATCTGGGGTTCAACATGGGCAAGCAGGTAGACGATCTCAAGCTCGGCGCCCGTGCCTCGTTCTGGGTCACCATCAACGACAGCCAAACCAACGGCACTGACACCGCCATCGATGTGCGGCAGTTCTTCGGCACCGTGGCCAACCCGGAGTGGGGCGAGGTGCTGATCGGCAAGGACTTCGGCTTGTTCGCCCGTTCCAACATCCTGCTCGACGAAATGCTCGCCGGTTACGGCCAGGTCAGCGATACGTTGGGGCTGGTGGATGGCGGCGGGGTATCGTTCGGCAACATCGGCACCGGTTACCCGTATCCGTTCCCGACCTCGCAGATCACCTATCGCACGCCGGTGATGGACGGTCTGCGCGTGGCGGTCGGCATCATGGACCCGGTGGACACCAACGACAGCAGCCCGACGGGCAAGGCCTATCAGGAAAACCCGCGTACCGAGAGCGAAGTCACCTATCAGTTCGACCTGGCCGGGGCAAAGATCTACAGCTGGGTCAACGGCAGCTACCAGACCTCGGACAACACCGATTCCACGGTCGAGACCGTCACCTCCAAGGGGGTCGGTTATGGCGTGCAGGCGAAGATGGGCGGCTTGTCCCTCACCGGGTCCGGTTTCCAGGCCAAGGGCATCAACCCGTTTTTCACCAACAATGCCGGCGAGCCGACCCTGCGCAACGTCGACAGCGACGGCTACCTGATGCAGGGCTCCTACAAACTGGGCAAGAACCGCCTGGCCTTGTCCTACGGCAAGACCAATGACGACGGCAACGGCGTGGTCGGCAGCGGTGCGGATTACGAGACCCGCGGCATCGCGTTGTTCCATGACGTGAACGACAACCTCAAGCTGGTGGCCGAGTACAACCAGTTCGAAATCAACGGCCACGATACCGACGAGCAGAACGAAGACACCGACACCTTTGCCGTGGGCGCGGTGCTGACCTGGTAGCAGGCTGGAATACAAATAATTGTGGGAGCGAGCTTGCTCGCGATGGCTGGGTGTCAGGCGACATGGATGTTGGCTGTGATGGCCCCATCGCGAGCAAGCTCGCTCCCACAGGGTACCGGGTGTACGCAACACCTGCGGATAACCAAAACTAGTGTGGGAGCTTTATTTGTCTCATCCCATCGAAGCGGCTACCCGCTACCCAAGTAGCATTCGTCACCCCCCAGAGACTTCGTACACTCGTGCCTCATACACACGCACCTGCGGGAGGTAAGGATGCAGCAGAGCGAAGGCGTCGTCAGTGCAATGTCCCAGGCCACCGATGCCCGGCAGGTCGCGCAGGAACTGGCACGACAGTTGTTGCACCCGCACCTGGGGTTCGTGCTGTTCTTCTGTTCCGCCGAATACGACTTGCAGGCGCTGGGCCAGGCCTTGCAGCAAAGCTTTGGCGGCATTCGCCTGGCGGGCTGCACCAGCGCCGGGGAAATCACCCCGCTGGGCTACGGGCGCAATTGCGTGACGGCGGTGGGTTTCGATCACCGGCACTTTTCCATCTCGATCGAGCTGATCGACCAGATGGAGCACTTCAGCCTGATCGACGCCCAGCAAATGGTCGAGCGCCTGGTCAGTGGCTGTCGCAGCAACACCCTGGCCCCGATCAAGGGCAACAGCTTTGCCCTGACCCTGCTCGATGGCCTGTCCAGCCGCGAAGAAATGGTCCTGGCGGCCTTGAGTGCGGCCTTGGGCGACATTCCGCATTTCGGCGGCTCGGCCGGCGACGATAACTACCTGACCCATACCCATGTGTACTTCGATGGCGAGTTCCACAGCGGCGCGGCCGTGGTGGTGCTGGTCAATACCTGGCTGGATTTCGAAGTGTTCACCACCCACCACGTGCTGCCCCGCGCCGAAAAGCTGGTGGTCACCGGGGCCGACAGCACCTTGCGCCGGGTCTTCGAGCTCAATGCCGAGCCTGCCGCCGAGGAGTACGCCCGGCACATCGGCGTGCCAGTGACACAACTCGATCACCGGGTCTTTGCCGCGCACCCGTTGGCGGTGCGGATCAACCAGCATTACTACGTGCGGGCCATCCAGCAGGTGCATCCGGACCTGAGCCTGAGTTTCTACTGCGCCGTGGAGAACGGCATCGTCCTCACCGCCATGACCCCGGGGCCGATGCTGCCGAACCTGCAGCGCCTGTTCGAGGGGTTGCAGGAGCGCCTGGGTGATTTGCTGCTGACCATCGGTTGCGACTGTTTCCTGCGGCGTCTGGAACTCGAGGACGACGGCAGTCTTGATCAGATCGGCAGGTTTTTGCGCGAGCAGCGGGTGATGGGTTTCAACACCTATGGAGAACAGTTCAATGGCATGCACATCAACCAGACCTTCACAGGCGTTGCCATTGCCCGTGGCCGTGCCCCAGGACATCGCTGAACTGCAGGCCGAACTGGCCGGGCTGCGCCTGGAAAACCATAAACTGCAGCGCATCAATGGCGCGCTGATCGAACGGGTCGAGTCCGGGGGAACCCGGGGCAACGATCCGTACGCGGCATTCCAGCATTCG
Organism: Pseudomonas sp. PDM27; assembly: GCF_019219205.1. Taxonomy (NCBI): domain Bacteria; kingdom Pseudomonadati; phylum Pseudomonadota; class Gammaproteobacteria; order Pseudomonadales; family Pseudomonadaceae; genus Pseudomonas; species Pseudomonas sp. PDM27. The sequence continues at coordinate 49,307 of NZ_JAHUWF010000017.1, forward strand.
GTGGTGCTGGCCGAGCAAGTCCGCGAACGCACCGATGCCCTGAACCAGGCCATGGCCGAACTCAAGGCCGGCAATCATTTGCTCAGCGAAGCCCGCCTGCGCGCGGAAACGGCGCACCAACACCTGATCGATGCCATCGAAAGCATTTCCGACGCCTTCGTGCTGTTCGACGCCGACCAGCGCATCGTGCTGTTCAACAGTCGCTTCAAGGCGTTCTGGAGCAACAGCCGGGTGCGGATCAACGCCGGCATGCGCCTGACCGAGGTCAAGCGGCTGATGATGAACAACGCCCTGTTCACCGAGGAGCCGCGCGGGCATGCCGACGAAAACCTGCTTTACCGCCTGCAGAACGGGCGCTGGCTGCAAGTCAGCGAGCGCCCGACCCAGGAAGGAGGGCGGGTGATCCTGTTCACCGACATCACCGACGTCAAACTCAGCGAAACCGTACGCCGTGAGCAGGCGGTGGCGCAGAAATCGCACCTGTTGCAACGGGCGGTCGACAACCTGTCCCAAGGGGTGGCGATGGTCAGCGCCGAGGGCATCCTGGAGTTGTGGAACCGGCGTTTCCTGGAGTTGAGCGGCCTGGCGCCGGTGGCGGCCCATCGCCCGTTTGCCGAGGTGATCGCCGACAGTGAGCTGAACCTGCTGACCCCGGCCAGTCGCGATGGCAACGGACGACCGGTGCACGAATGCGAGCAGCGCCTGTACGATGGCCGGGTCCTGGAAATCCGCACCCATCCGTTGCCCACCGGCGGTTTCGTCAACACCTTCACCGACATTACCGAGCGCTACCAGCACGCCGAGGCGCTGAGTGAAAGCGAACACTGGATTCGCCTGATCACCGATCACGTGCCGGCATTGATTGCCTACCTCAATGCCGACCTGGTCTACGAGTTCACCAACAAGGTCTACGAAGAGTGGTACTGCTGGCCCCGCGGCGTGATGCTCGGCCAGAGCCTGCGCGAAGTGCACAGCGAACAGCATTACCAGCGGCTGGAGCCCTACGTGGCCAGGGCGCTGGCCGGCGAGAGCGTGACGTTCGAGTTTGCCGAAACCAACGTCAACAACCAGGAGCGCTACATGCTGCGCTCCTATGTGCCCAACCGTCTGGCCAGTGGCGAGGTGGTGGGGATTTTCGTGTTGATCCGCGACATCACCGAACGCCGCCGCACCGCCGAGGCGCTGCATCAGGCGTATCAGAACCTGGAGCTGCGGGTACGCGAGCGCACAGCGGAATTGACCACCCTCAACGACCAGTTGCTGCGCGAGATCGATGAGCGTCGCCTGGTGGAGTCACGCTTGCGCGAGGCCAAGCAGGAAGCCGAGCAGGCCAACCTGTCGAAGACCAAGTTCCTCGCCGCCGTCAGCCATGACCTGCTGCAACCGTTGAATGCCGCGCGGCTGTTTACCAGTGCCTTGCTGGAACGGCGCGAGCCGATGTCCAGCGAGATTCTGGTGCGCAACGTGAGCAATTCCCTGGAAGACGTGGAGAACCTGCTCGGCACCCTGGTGGATATTTCCAAGCTCGATGCGGGGGTGATCAAGGCCGACATTGCGCCGTTCGCCCTCAGTGAACTGCTGGACAACCTGGCCGCCGAATACACCCAGGTGGCGCGCAGTGAAGGCCTGCAATTGCACTTCATTGGCTGTTCGGCGCTGGTGCGCAGTGACATCCAGCTGCTGGCGCGGATTCTGCGCAACCTGCTGAGCAATGCGATTCGCTATACCTACAGTGGTCGCGTGGTGCTCGGTTGCCGGCGGCATCATCAGTGTCTGACGATCGAAGTCTGGGACAGCGGCATGGGCATTGCCGAGCATCGCCTGGAGGAGATTTTCCAGGAGTTCAAGCGCGGTGATGTGCAGCGACCCGATCAGGATCGCGGCCTGGGCCTGGGCCTGGCGATCGTAGAGAAGATTGCCGGCATCCTCGGGCATCCCATTCATGTGCGTTCATGGCCGGGCCGGGGTTCGATGTTTTCGGTCGAAGTGCCCTTGAGCGCCACCGCGCCAAAGCCGCAGCTCGCGTTGCAGATGAGCGAGCCGATGCTCGAGCGCCTGCGGGGGGCGCGGATATGGGTGCTGGACAACGACGCGACCATCTGTGCCGGCATGCGCACCTTGCTGGAGGGGTGGGGGTGTCGGGTGGTGACGGCGCTGTCGGAGGAGGACCTGGCGCGGCAAGTGGACAATTTCAACGCCGAGGCCGACTTGCTGATTGCCGATTATCACCTGGACAACGATCGCAACGGTGTCGACGCTGTGGCGCGCATCAATGCCCGGCGTGCGTCACCGCTCCCGGCGATGATGATCACGGCCAACTACAGCAATGAACTCAAGCAGCAGATCCGCGAACTGGGCCACACCCTGATGCACAAGCCGGTGCGGCCGATGAAGCTGAAGACGGCGATGAGTCATTTGCTTGGCCGACCTTGAAATCTTCGGTGAATGTGAAGTCCTTTTCGCGAGCAGGGGCAGCACCGTGCCTGTGGGAGCGAGCCTGCTCGCGAAGGGCGCGCCGCGGTCTTGATGACTCAACGCCGCAGATAAGACCCGAAATCAATATCCCCGGCACTCAGGATCGCCTGCACCCGGTTGTGCACGTTGAGCTTGCGCAGGATCGCCGAGACGTGGGCCTTGACCGTGGTCTCGGCGATTTCCAGGGTGTAGGCGATCTGCTTGTTCGATTCGCCCTTGGTCATGCGTTCCAGCACCTGAAGTTGCTTGCGGGTCAGGGCCTGGAGCAGTTCGGGCGGGAAGCTCGGGGTGTCGTTCATCCGCCGGTGGGTGCTGCTTTTGGCGGTGCGGATGATGTCCGGGGGCAGGTAGACATTGCCATTGAGAATCTGCTGGATGGCATCGGTCATCTGGGCACGGGGTGAAGACTTGGTGATGAAACCCACGGCGCCGTAGGTGATGGCTTGCAGCACGATCTGTTTGTCCTGTTCGGCGGAGACAATCACCACCGGAATGGTCGGCGCTTCGTTACGCAGGTTGATCAGGCCATTGAGCCCGTGCATGCCGGGCATGTTCAGGTCGAGCAGGATCAGGTCCAGGTCATCGTGTTCCTGGGTCAGGGCCAGGGCACTGTCCAGGTCGGCGGTTTCCATTACTTCGCTGCCGGCAAAACCGTCGCTGATGACGTTGTGGATGGCTTCGCGAAACAGCGGGTGATCGTCGGCAATCAGGATTTTGTACATGGCCTTTCACCTCATTATTTTGATTATGGTGTGGCATCGACACGCACGCGTAAAGCTCAGGGAAAGGGTTCGGGCCTGGCTGGCGAAACCGGAAGATTGGCCGCTTGCCAGGCGTCCAGGCCATCGCGATACCAATACAGGGTCTTATAGCCCATGGTGGCTGCGCGCTTGACCGCATTCCAGCTCAACCAGCAGTCGGAGCGGCAATAGAAGACCAGCGGTTGCGTCGGGTCGCCGGCGGTCAGCTTTTTCAGGTTGGCGGCGAAATAGTCCTGCCATTGCGGCGTCAGCTCACCGTCACCGGTATTGGCCAGCCAATGGCTGCCGGGCAGGTTTTCATGGGGCTGGTCTTCGATGAACTGCCCTTGCAGCCACTGGCGGCGGTAGACGTCAATCAGCAGCGGACGCGGGGTTTGCTCAAGCAGTAATTGCAGGGCAGGTGTGTCGACGATGGTCGCGCCCGGCAACTGGTTCGGCGTCGGGCTGCGGTACAGGTCGATGCGATAGCCGTCAACTGAGAAGAGCGGGGTATCGGCTTGCGCAACGCCCAGTACGACGCACAGCGACAGGGCGGCGAAAGAAGGGCGCAGTAGACAGTCTCGGGCACGCGGCATGGGTACAGTCCTTATAGTTATGGACCTATTACATGCCAGTCGGGGGGCGTTGGGAATGCGACGATAGACAGGGAAACCAGTACTAAAGTAGTAACTTCCCCCTGCTTAATGAAGAACCCCTGTGGGAGCGAGCTTGCTCGCGATAGCGTTATGTCAGTCAATTCATTTATTGAATGTGCCGCCGCTATCGCGAGCAAGCTCGCTCCCACAGGGGGATGTATTTACCCGGATTTACGCAAGGCCGCATGCTGCGGGTTGAAGGTCAGTACGGCGAGCAACGCGAACAGCAGCGTCAGCCCCGTGCACACCGCCAGCGCCAGCGGATTGAAGCGTTCGTACAGGGCAAAACGCACCAGCTCTACCGCATGGGTGAACGGATTCACCGCGCACAGCCAGTACAGCCATTCGCTGGCTTCGCGCATCTTCCACAGCGGATACAGTGCCGATGACAGGAAAAACAGCGGGAAGATCACGAAATTCATCACCCCGGCAAAGTTCTCCAGCTGGCGGATCGCGTTCGACAGCAACAGGCCCAGTGCGCTGAGCATCAACGCCACCAGCAGCAGCGCCGGCAACGCCAGCAACAGGCCCATGGCCGGTGGCCGCACGCCGTAGACCCAGGCAATCGCCAGGAACGCGTACACCTGCAACAGCGAAATCAGCGACGTGGCCAGCAGCTTGCTGCACAGCAGGAAGGTACGCGGCAGGGGGCTGGTCAACAGCACGCGCATGCTGCCCATCTCGCGGTCGTAGACCATCGACAGAGACCCCTGCATGCCGTTGAACAGCAGGATCATGCAGGCCAGGCCGGGAATGATGTAGACCTCGTAGGGGATGTAGGTGTCGTAGGGTTCGATGATCGCGATCCCCAGCGCTGCGCGAAAACCGGCGGCGAACACCAGCAACCACAGCAACGGCCGCACCAGGGCGCTGAGAAATCGGGTGCGTTGCAGCACAAAGCGCAGCCATTCGCGCAGCACGATACCGCTGAAACATTGCCAGTAAGCGTTCATTGGGCAGCTCCCGATGTAGTCAGGCGGGTGAAGGCCGAACCGAGGTCACCGCCGTGCTCCAGGCTCAGGGCATCGGCCTGCCCGCTGGCCACCAGCCGGCCTTGATGCAGGATCAGCAAGTCATCGCTGGGCTGCACTTCGTCGAGCAGGTGGGTGGTCCAGAGCACGCTGATGTGCTCCTCGCGACACAGGCTGCGGATGTGCTGGTTGAGCGCCAGGCGACTCGCCGGGTCGAGGCCGACACTGGCTTCATCGAGCAGCAACAGGCGCGGCTCATGCAACAGGGCGCGGGCAATTTCCACCCGGCGACGATGGCCGCCATTGAGTTCGCGCACCCGTTCGCGGCGGCGCTCGGTCAGGGCCTGGCGGGCCAGTTCGGCGTCGACCCGAAGGTCGGTCTGGCGCCGGGACAGGCCATGCAATGCCGCGTGATAACGCAGGTTCTGCTCGACGCTGAGGTCCAGGTCCAGGGTGCTTTGCTGGAACACCACGCCCAACTGCCTGAGTGCCGGGCGTGCCGCGCTGCGCAATGAACAGCCACCGACGCGGATCTCGCCGTGCTGCAGATCATAGAGCCGGGTCAGCAGGGCAATCAGGGTCGACTTGCCGGCGCCGTTGGGCCCCAGCAGCGCGGCGAAACGTCCGGGCTCCAGGCTGAAACTCACTTTGCGCAGGGCCTCCCGGGCGCCGTAGGCAAAGCTCAGGTCACTGACTTCAAGGGCGTTCATGGTGTCACCACCACGCCCCAGGGATAGCGCCCGACCTTCACCGATTTGCTGACCTTGAGGCTGTCGACATCGATCACCGAGACATCGCCGCTGACGCCGTTGGTGGCCAGCAACTGCTTCTGATCCGGGGTGAATGCCATCTGCCAGACCCGTCGACCCACCAGCAGGTAATCGAGTATCTCGAAGGTCCTGGCATCGATCACCGCCACATGATTGGCCGGGCCGAGGGCGACGAAGCCGTACTTGCCATCGGCGCTGAGCTTGATGCCGACGGGCTGGACCTTGTCCGGGTGCACGCCCTTGATCTGGAAGTTCAGGGTCTTGAGCACGGTGCGGCTAGACACATCGAGAATGGTCACGGTGCCGCCGATTTCCGCCGAGGCCCAGAGTTGTGCGCCATCTGGGGAGAACTCGACGAAGCGCGGGCGCTGGTCCACCAGGGTGCTGTCGGCCAGGGTCTGGGTGCTGGTGTCGATCCAGTGCAGCATGTTGGTGGTTTCGCTGGTGTTGACCGCCCACTGTCCGTCAGGGCTGACGGCCATGCCCTCGGGCTCGACGCCGACATCGATCTGGCCGAGCACCTTGGAGGTCTCGGTGTCGATCACCGTGACCAGCGCATCGTCTTCGTTGGAGACGTACAACCAGCGATTGTTCGGGTGCAGGGCGAATTGCTCGGGGTCTTTGCCCGAGGGCAGTTCCTTGATGATCTTGCGTGTGGCCACGTCCATCACCTGGACCCGGTCCGAGTCGCTGGCGCAGATGTACAACAGCTTGTTGTCGTGGGACAGCAGCAGGCCGCGGGGGCGCTGGCCGACGGGCAGGGTGTCGGTGACTTGCAGGGTCTGCAGGTCGATCAGGCTCAGGCTGTTGTCCTTTTCGTTGGAGACCCAGGCGGTGCTGGCAACGGCATGGCCAGCGGCGAGCAGCAAGGTGCACGAGAGCAGGGTGCGGCGCATGGCGGATTCCTTGTTGTTGTGATGTTCGGATCAGGGAAAGCGGCAGCTGACTTCGGGTTTGTCGTAGCCCAGGCTGTCCATCTCGTTGAACGGGTGCAGAAAGCCCTCCTGGGGGGAGGTGCTGACCAGCGCCCGGGGCTGGACGATGGGAATCGGCTGGCGCAACTGGCCGTTCCATGGCCGGTAGCTGAGCTTGCGACCCTTGAAACCATCGAGGGGCAACTGGTCGCTGATTTCAAGCGTGCGGATCGCCATCGGCTCGGCCTGGCGCAATTTGCTCACGGCGCTGGCGATGCTGCGCACGGCCATCCAGGCGGCGAAATCGCGGTCATTCATCCAGCGCCCGGTCAGGGCTTCAAAGCGTTTTTGCAACTGTGCGGCGCCGTAGGTTTCCACGGTCTTGTGCCAGCCCACCGGGGTCAGGCCCTGGGTGCCGGCGACCGGGCGCGGGTACCAGGTCTGGTAGGGCACGTATTCACCGAAGTCGCCGCGTTCATCGGCCACCAGTACCACGTCGTACTCGGTGGTCTGGGTGAACAGCGGCATATCCGCCTGGGCGCTGCGGCGTTGGTCGTTATCGAAGCTCCAGGGTTTTTCCGCCACCAGTTGCAAGCCAAAGCGCTTGGCCCCGCGGCGCAGGGCGGCGGCATAGGCTTGATCGTCCGGGGTCGGGCCGACGATCAGCAGCGCCCGTTGCCATTTGCGCAACACCAGAAACTGCGCCAGCGCATCGGCGAGCATCGCCCGGCTCGGCAAGGTGTGCAGCACGTTCGGCAGGCAAGCGGTGGTGCGCAGGCTGTCATCGGCACTGCCGGCGTTGAACAGCAAACTGTCGGGCAGTGCCGCACTCAATTGGCGCAGGCTGGTCGCGGGGGCATTCACCACAAACAGGCGCAGGCCTTGTTCGTGCTGAGCCTTCGCCGCTTCGAGCAAGGCTTCGGGGCTGTCGACGCTGGCGCTAACCAGGCTGTAGCCGTGGTTGAGAAAACGCCCGGTGCTGTTGCTGTCGGTGATCGCCAGTTCGGCACCGCGCAGCCCGGCATCGGTGGGTTCGGGGATGACGTTGGACAGCAATGGGCCGGGGTCGGGGCGATAACCCAGGTAGCCGATCCGCACCTGCAAAGGGGCATCGGCGGCCTGGCTTTGGGTGGCCAGGCCGGCGGCGCAGGCAATCGCCAGCAGGTAGATCAGGGCGTAAGGGGCAAGCTGGCGCATAAGGCTCTCCATGACCGTTAGCGCCAGCATAGGAAGCCTGAGGGGCAGTGAAAATATGCAGAAAGTACCGAAGGGCCAGTACCAAGGTAGTAGCCCGCCACACACGGCGCGGTTCTAGCATGGGCAACTACGGCCATTGATCTGGAGGGGATTGACCATGCGTATCGTCAAAGCACTGCTCCTGCCGTTTCTGCTGATCCTGACCCTGATCGGCGTCGACCGGCTCCAGGGCCCGCGTCCCGTGTCCAACGATCGCCTTACGACCAAGGGAGTAGGTGGCGACCACCAAAGCAGCATGGGGTCTGGGCGCGGGGCTTTCTAAGATGGCTGCCATAGCCTCTGCCAAGAGGTTTTGCGTGCAATCCAGAGGGCATGACAATGACAACAAAACGCAACGCCTTGCTCGTGACCGGCCTATTGGCCAGTTTGATCGGCGCAGGTTCCGTCTGGGCCCACGGCAACGTGGTGCCACAGGCCGTCGCCACCCAGGGCCTGACCCCGATAAAAGATACCGGTGTGCAGCTCGATGCCGATGGCTGGGCCGCGGTGAACCCGTATCGCACCGCTCCGGAACACGACAAGGCAGTGGAAATCGGCGCTTCGGCCTATACCCAGAACTGCGCGGCCTGTCATGGCCTGGAGGCCAAGTCCGGCGGTATCGCCCCCGACCTGCGCATGCTCGATGTCGCAGAGGCGGGCGATGAATGGTTCGTCGAACGGGTGCGCCATGGCGCGGTGCGCGACGGTCGCGTGTACATGCCGAAGATGGCCGACTACCTGAGCCAGGAAGCCCTGTGGGCGGTGCGCACTTATCTGGACACTGTGCACGTCGAGGAGTGACCCATGCGCCTGTTCGCGGTGTTGATCAGCGCGCTGTGGCTGTGCTGCCAGGCGGCGCAGGCGCAGGTTCGCAACTACGACGAAATGATCGCCGCCGGGGAGTTGAAGGTGGCGGTCTACAAGGACTTCGCCCCATACAGTTTTGAACGCGCCGGCAAACCCCTGGGTGTCGATGTCGAGCTGGCCGAAGCCCTGGCCAAGGCGCTCGGCGTGCGCCTGACGCTGATCTGGGCGCCGGCGGGGGAAAAGCTCGACGACGACCTGCGCGATTACATCTGGCGTGCCAGTGCCTTGCACAACCAGCAACTGGCCGACCTGATGATGCGCGTGCCCTACGACCACGACTACGCGCAGAAGCGCAACGAGCTCGGTGAACTGGTCAACGGCCATGTGGTGATGTTCGGTCCGTACCAGAACGAACAATGGCAGGTGGCCTATGACCGCCGAAGGCTGGACAAGGTCGCCAGCGTCGCGGTGTTCGAGCAGCACCCGATTGGTGTCGAAGTCGACAGCGTGCCGTCGTTCTACCTGACCTCGGTGTTCAACGGCATGCTCGCCGGCAAGACCCATCACTATCCGGGCGTGCCCCAGGCGTTTGCCGCGATGAAGGCCGGTGAGGTCGACGCGGTGATGGCCATGCGCGGCGAAATCGACTGGCAAGTGCACGAAGCGGCCGACCCGCAGCTGGCGCTGGCAGAAAACGCCTACCCGAACATGGGCAAGCAGCTCTGGGAAATCGGCATGGCGGTGCACGAAAGCAACCGGCAACTGGCCTATGCCGTGGAAGAGGCGCTCGAAGGCCTGATCCGCGAGGGTACGGTGAAGACCATCTACGGCCATTACGGCCTGCGTTACGACGCGCCTGAGATGTATCAATAAGGAGCAGGCGATGAAATGGCGAGGGAGTTGTCTGTTGGCCTGCTGGTTGAGCCTGGCGGCACAGGCTGGCGCGATCGATCCCGGCAAAGACCCGGTGCCATCGGTGATGTGGGCTTTCTATCACCAGCAGTTTCTGGGCAATGCGCCGTTCGTTTTCGATGAACGGGTCAAGCTGCTGGCGCCGCCGTTTGCCGAAGACGCCCGGCAGGTGCCGCTGGAAATCGACGCCCGGGCGTTCAAGGGCGAGGTGGTGAGAATCCTCGCCTGGGCAGAACTGAATCCGTTGCCGAAAATCGTCGACTTCCAGCCGCTGGATTCGGTTTTGCCCTGGCTGTCGTTGCGCATTCGCATCGAACAGGCCACGCCCCTGCGCGCGGCGGTGTTGACCCGCGACGGGCTGTGGCATGTCGGCTCGACCCTGATTGACGCCGCAGGTGGCGGTTGCACCGCGCCGAGTGTGGTGCGCACCCAGCCGGGCTGGGAGGAACACATCGGCGAAGTGCTCGGCGGGCGCTATCCCCGGGACGGATTCAGCCGTTTGCGTATGCAGGTGGCCCATCCCATGGACAACGGCATGGTCAGCGGCATTCCGGAATTCTTCATCAACCATGCCGAGCTGCGTGACCACAACCAACACGTGCTGGCCCGGCTGGAGCTGTTTCCGGCGGTCAGCGAAAACCCCAACCTGGCCTTTGACATCGAGGGGGCAGGGCAAACGCGTCTGTTGCTACGGGACAACAGCGGCAATGAGTTCGATGCATCGATCCCCTGACCCCAAGGAGCGTGGCATGCGCTGGATCCTGTTGATGGTGTTAAGCGTCAGTCTGCCGGCCCTGGCCGATCTCGACTACTCACTCAAGCCCCGGCAGATCGCCCGGGACACCTGGCTGCTGGAAGGCAGCCCCGATAATTTCGCCAAGGCCAATGGCGGCAACATCGTCAACACCGCGTTTATCGTCACTGAACTCGGTGTGGTGGTGATCGACACCGGGCCGTCCCGGCGTTACGGCGAAGCGATGCGCAAGGCCATTGCCGCCACCACCGACAAACCGGTGATCGAGGTCCTGCTGACCCATCACCACCCGGACCATGTGCTGGGCAATCAGGCCTTCACCGACGTGCCGATCGGCGCCCTGGCCGGCACCACCGAGCTGTTGCACCGGCAAGGCGATGCCATGGCCGAGAATATGTACCGGATGGTCGGCGACTGGATGCGTGGCACCGAAGTGGTGTTGCCGACGCGGACGCTGACATCCGGCGTGAAAAGTTTTGGGAATCACGATCTGCGTCTGCTGAGCCTGGGTGGGCATACGGGCGCGGATCTGGCTATTCTCGACCAGCAAACCGGCGTGCTGTATGCCGGGGACCTGGTGTTTTATCAGCGGGCGCTGACCACGCCCAACAGTCCGGGGCTGTCAGTGTGGCTGGCGGACATCGCGACCCTGCAAGATTTGCCCTGGACGCAGGTCGTGCCGGGCCATGGGCCGGTGTCGAGCGACCCACAACCCTTCGAGCAGATGCGCGATTACCTGACCTGGCTCGATCAGCTCATGCGCGACGGCGCGACCAATGGCAGTGATATGGCGGAGATGATCCGCAGCCCCATCCCCGAACGCTTCGCCGGGATCAACCTGAGCCGTTATGAACTGATCCGCAGCGTCAGTCATCTGTATCCGCGCTATGAGCGCGAGCGGATGACGCGGGTGGATTCCGCCAGCAAATAGCCGACCCAAATCCCCTGTGGGAGCGAGCCTGCTCGCGAAGGCGGAGTGTCAGGCAACATCGATGTCGGATGTGCCGGCCCCTTCGCGAGCAGGCTCGCTCCCACAAGGGGGGCTGTGTCAGGTACAGAATCCGCTGCTCATCTCCTCCCACCCTGTACCAAGGAACTAGCAATCTCCTCATTGCGGGCAATTGTTGTCAGGGCGGTGGCGCCCAAGAATCTGCACCAGACCGGGAAAATTTCCGGACATAACAAAAATCCGCAGAGGAAGCCGTCATGACTCAACCCGCACGTCGCCAGCCCTTCGTCCTGAGCCTGCTGCTCAGTGCCATGCTGTTGTCCGGCCAGGCATTGGCCGGGGTTTCCGACCAGGACATTCTCCAGGACCCGAAGAACCCGGAACAGGTCGTGACCAACGGCCTCGGCGTTCAAGGGCAGCGCTACAGCCCGCTGGATATTCTCAACGTCGACAACGTCAAGGAGCTGCGCCCGGCCTGGGCGTTTTCCTTCGGCGGTGAAAAACAGCGTGGCCAGCAAGCGCAGCCGATGGTCAAGGACGGCGTGATGTACATGACCGGTTCCTACTCCCGGGTCTTCGCCGTGGATGCGCGTACCGGCAAGAAGCTCTGGCAATACGATGCGCGTCTGCCCGATGACATCCGCCCTTGCTGCGACGTGATCAACCGTGGCGTCGCGCTGTATGGCGACCTGGTGATCTTCGGCACCCTCGACGCCAAGCTCGTGGCGCTGAACAAGGACACCGGCAAGGTGGTGTGGAGCAAGAAAGTCGCCGACCACAAGGAAGGCTACTCGATCAGTGCCGCGCCGCTGGTGATCAATGGCAAGCTGATTACCGGCGTGGCCGGTGGCGAGTTCGGGGTGGTGGGCAAGATCGAGGCCTACGATCCGAAAAACGGTGATCTGCTGTGGACCCGGCCGACGGTCGAAGGCCATATGGGCTATGTCTACAAGGACGGCAAAGCCGTGGAGAACGGCATCTCCGGCGGCGAGGCGGGCAAGACCTGGCCGGGCGATCTGTGGAAAACCGGCGGTGCAGCCCCCTGGCTTGGCGGGTATTACGACCCGGAAACCAACCTGCTGCTGTTCGGTACCGGCAACCCGGCGCCTTGGAACTCGCACCTGCGCCCTGGCGACAACCTCTACTCCTCGTCGCGCCTGGCGCTCAACCCGGACGACGGCACCATCAAATGGCACTTCCAGAGCACGCCCCACGACGGTTGGGACTACGACGGCGTGAACGAGCTGGTGTCGTTCAACTACAACGAAGGCGGCAAGGAGATCAAGGCAGCGGCCACGGCTGACCGTAACGGTTTCTTCTACGTGCTGGATCGCACCAACGGCAAATTCATCCGTGGCTTCCCGTTCGTGGACAAGATCACCTGGGCCACCGGCCTGGATAAGGACGGCCGGCCGATCTACAACGAAGCCAGCCGTCCCGGCGCCCCGGGTTCGGAAGTCAAGGGCAGCTCGGTGTTCGTGGCGCCGGCGTTCCTCGGTGCGAAAAACTGGATGCCGATGGCCTACAACCGGGACACCGGGTTGTTCTATGTGCCGTCCAACGAATGGGGCATGGACATCTGGAACGAAGGCATCGCCTACAAGAAAGGCGCGGCGTTCCTCGGCGCCGGCTTCACCATCAAGCCGTTGAACGAAGACTACATCGGCGTGCTGCGGGCCATCGATCCGAAAACCGGCAAGGAAGTCTGGCGCCACAAGAACTACGCGCCGCTGTGGGGCGGGGTGCTGACCACCAAGGGCAACCTGGTGTTCACCGGCACGCCTGAAGGCTTCCTGCAGGCGTTCAACGCCAAGACCGGCGAAAAGGTCTGGGAATTCCAGACCGGCTCCGGCGTGCTCGGCTCGCCCGTGACCTGGGAAATGGACGGCGAACAGTACGTCTCGGTGCTCTCCGGCTGGGGCGGCGCGGTACCGCTGTGGGGCGGCGAAGTGGCCAAGCGGGTGAAGGACTTCAACCAGGGTGGCATGCTCTGGACCTTCAAGCTGCCCAAGGATCTTGTCGCCAAACACTGATCCCTTGTGGGAGCGGGCTTGCTCGCGAATGCGGTGTGTCATTCAGCAACTTTGTGGCTGACACGACGCCTTCGCGAGCAAGCCCGCTCCCACATTAATTCGTGTGAAACCTACGACCAAATAACGAGAGACCCTCCTGCCAACGACGCATTCGTCTGGCACGCGGGGCTCTCTAGTATCGGCTCATCGCCTGTCAGTACGACAGGCATCGACCCAGACAGAGGCCCACCATGATCTACGCACAACCCGGAACCCCAGGCGCCGTCATTACCTTCAAGCCGCGCTACGGCAACTTCATCGGTGGCGAGTTCGTTGCCCCGATCAATGGCGAGTACTTCACCAACACCTCGCCGGTCAACGGTGAAGTGATCGCCGAATTCCCGCGTTCCAGCGCCGCCGACATCGACAAGGCCCTCGACGCCGCCCATGCCGCTGCCGACGCCTGGGGCAAGACCTCGGCCCAGGACCGCTCCCTGGTGCTGCTGAAGATCGCCGACCGCATCGAGCAGAACCTTGAGGTCCTGGCCGTCACCGAAACCTGGGACAACGGCAAGGCCGTGCGCGAAACCCTGAACGCCGACGTACCGCTGGCGGCCGACCACTTCCGTTACTTCGCCGGCTGCATCCGTGCCCAGGAAGGCGGGGCTGCCGAGATCAACGAGCTGACCACGGCCTATCACTTCCATGAGCCCCTGGGCGTGGTCGGGCAGATCATTCCGTGGAACTTCCCGCTGCTGATGGCCGCCTGGAAACTCGCACCGGCGCTCGCCGCCGGCAACTGCATCGTGCTCAAGCCTGCCGAGCAAACGCCGCTGTCGATCATGGTGTTCGCCGAGCTGATCGCTGACCTGCTGCCGGCGGGCGTACTCAACATCGTCCAGGGCTTCGGTCGCGAAGCCGGCGAGGCCCTGGCCACCAGCAAGCGCATCGCCAAGATCGCCTTCACCGGTTCGACCCCGGTGGGCGCGCACATCATGCATTGCGCCGCCGAGAACATCATCCCGAGCACCGTCGAGCTGGGCGGCAAGTCGCCGAACATCTTCTTCGAGGACATCATGAACGCGGAACCGGCGTTCATCGAAAAAGCCGCCGAAGGCCTGGTGCTGGCGTTCTTCAACCAGGGTGAAGTCTGCACCTGTCCGTCCCGGGCGCTGGTGCAGGAGTCGATCTACGAGCCGTTCATGGCCGAGGTGATGAAGAAGATCGCCAGGATCAAGCGCGGCAACCCGCTGGACACCGACACCATGGTCGGCGCCCAGGCGTCCGAGCAGCAATACGACAAGATCCTCTCGTACCTGACCATTGCCCAGGAGGAGGGCGCCGAGCTGCTCACCGGCGGCGCGGCCGAACGCCTGGAGGGGGACCTGTCCAGCGGTTACTACATCCAGCCGACCCTGCTCAAGGGCCACAACAAGATGCGCGTGTTCCAGGAAGAAATCTTCGGTCCTGTGGTGGGTGTCACCACCTTCAAGGACGAAGCCGAAGCCCTGGCGATTGCCAACGACAGCGAGTTCGGCCTCGGCGCCGGCCTGTGGACCCGCGACATCAACCGCGCCTACCGCATGGGCCGGGCGATCAAGGCCGGGCGCGTATGGACCAATTGCTACCACCTGTACCCGGCGCACGCCGCGTTCGGCGGCTACAAGAAGTCCGGCGTCGGCCGGGAAAACCACAAGATGATGCTTGATCACTATCAGCAGACGAAAAACCTGCTGGTGAGCTACGACATCAATCCGCTGGGGTTCTTCTAACCCACTGAATGCACACAATCCCTGTAGGAGCTGCCGAAGGCTGCGATCTTTTGATTGTGAATTCCAAGATCAAAAGATCGCAGCCTTCGGCAGCTCCTACAGGGGTTTGTGTGTGTTTCATGTATACGGTTACCCCCCTACCAAATCACCCCCAAACCTCCTTCGAAAGTAGCATTCGCCCACCCGGCCCACCGTGCATTAATGGCTCTACCGGAATCACCCGGCACAAGAAGAGGAATGACCCATGTGGACTAAACCCGCGTTTACCGATCTGCGCATTGGCTTCGAAGTGACGATGTATTTCGCCAACCGTTGATTGATCACCCGGCCAGCCGATGGGTTGGCCGGACCTGCCTCCTGGAGCATCCGCCATGCACATCCGCGTTCTCGGTTCCGCCGCTGGCGGTGGTTTTCCGCAGTGGAACTGCAACTGCCGCCAGTGCGCCGGTGTGCGCAATGGCAGCCTGCGGGCCCAGCGTCGTACGCAGTCGTCGATTGCCTTGAGTGACAACGGTGTGGAGTGGGTGCTGTGCAACGCGTCACCGGACATTCGCGCGCAACTCGAGAGTTTTGCACCACTGCAACCGGCGCGGCGCCTGCGTGACAGCGCCATCGCCGGCATCGTGCTGCTGGACAGCCAGATCGACCACTGCACCGGTTTGCTCAGCCTGCGCGAAGGCTGCCCCCATGACGTCTGGTGCACCGAGCGTGTGCATCAGGACCTGAGCAGCGGTTTCCCGTTGTTCAATATGCTCGGACACTGGAACGGCGGATTGCGCTGGCAACCGGTCGGCCTCGATCGCCAACCGTTCAGCATCCCGGCCTGCGGGCATTTACAGTTTCGCGCCATTCCCCTGGTGAGCAACGCGCCGCCGTATTCGCCCAATCGCGGCAACCCGCAACCGGGCGACACCATTGGCCTGTTCATCGAAGACCTGCGCAGCGGCGCGTCGCTGTTCTATGCGCCGGGCCTTGGTCGAGTCGACGATGAAGTGCTGGGCTGGATGCAGCGTGCCGATTGCCTGCTGCTGGACGGCACCCTGTGGCGCGACGACGAGATGCGTATCTGCGAAGTCGGCCAGAGCCTGGGCAGCCAAATGGGGCACCTCCCACAAAGCGGCCCCGGCGGGATGCTTGAAGTGCTGGAGGGTTTCAACCGCCAGCGCAAGGTGCTGATCCACATCAACAACACCAATCCGATCCTTGATGAAGACTCGGCCGAGCGGGCGCTGCTGGAGCGGCGGGGGATCGAAGTGGCTTATGACGGCTTGAGTATTGAGCTGTAGCCGACGGCCTCTTCGCGGGCGAGCCCGCTCCCACAGGTTTTGTGGACACTGCCGAACCCTGTGGGAGCGGGCTTGCCCGCGAAGAGGCCGGATCAGACACCGAAGATTCCCCGGAGACCCGCAATGACCGACACACCCATGTCCCCCAGCGAATTCGAAGCTGCCCTGCGCGCCAAGGGCGCCTACTACCACATCCATCATCCTTTCCATCAAGCCATGTACGCCGGCCGCGCCAGCCGCGAGCAGATCCAGGGCTGGGTCGCCAATCGCTTCTACTATCAGATCAACATTCCCCTGAAGGACGCCGCGATTCTCGCCAACTGCCCGGACCGCGACGTGCGCCGCGAGTGGCTGCAACGGATTCTCGACCACGACGGCGCTCCCGGCAGCGAGGGCGGAATCGAAGCCTGGCTGCGCCTGGGCGAAGCCGTGGGCCTGGATCGCGAGCAGATCCTCTCCCAGGAGCTGGTGCTGCCCGGCGTGCGTTTCGCGGTGGACGCCTACGTCAATTTCGCCCGTCGCGCCTGCTGGCAGGAAGCGGCCAGCAGTTCGCTGACCGAACTCTTTGCCCCACAGATCCATCAGTCGCGACTTGATGCCTGGCCGACCCATTACCCGTGGATAGACGTTGCCGGCTACGCCTATTTCCGCACGCGCCTGAGCCAGGCGCGGCGCGATGTCGAGCATGGGTTGCGCATCACCCTGGCGCACTACGTGACGGCCGAGGGGCAACAACGCATGCTGGAGATCCTGCAGTTCAAGCTTGACGTGCTGTGGAGCATGCTCGATGCCATGAGCATGGCCTACGAACTTGCGCGCCCGCCGTATCACACGGTCACCGGCGACAACGTCTGGCACCGGGGGATCGCCCTGTGAGCCTGATCGATCGCCAGCGGTCACCGGCCTTGCGTCGCGGTTTTCGTCTGCAATGGGAGCCTCGCCAGGACTGCCACGTGCTGCTGTACCCCGAAGGCATGATCAAGCTCAACGCCAGTGCCGGGCAGATTCTCAACCTGGTGGATGGCCAGCGCAGTGTGGCGGCGATCATTGAGCGATTGAGTGCGAATTTCCCCGGCGTACCCGGGATCGACGAAGACGTGCTGGCGTTTCTGGAGGTGGCCCATGCGCAATTCTGGATCGATTGAGACGCTGCCCGGACCGCCGTTGTGGCTGCTCGCCGAGCTGACTTACCGCTGTCCGTTGCAGTGCCCCTATTGCTCCAATCCGTTGGACTTTGCCCGGCACGGCGAGGAACTGAACACGCAAGAATGGATTCGCGTATTCCGCGAGGCGCGGGACATGGGCGCCGCGCAGTTGGGCTTTTCCGGCGGTGAGCCGCTGGTGCGCCAGGACCTCGCCGAATTGATCAAGGCCGCCCGGGACATGGGCTATTACACCAATCTGATCACCTCCGGCATCGGCCTGACCGAGCAGAAGGTGCGCGACTTCAAGGTGGCCGGGCTGGACCATATCCAGATCAGCTTCCAGGCTGCCGACGAAGCGGTGAACAACATGCTCGCCGGTTCGCGCAAGGCCTTTGCCCAGAAACTCGCCATGGCCCGTGCGGTGAAAGCCCAGGGCTATCCGATGGTGCTGAACTTCGTCACCCATCGGCACAACATCGACCGGATCGCGCAGATCATCGAACTCTGCCTGGAGCTGGAGGCGGACTTTGTCGAGTTGGCCACCTGCCAGTTCTATGGCTGGGCTGAACTCAACCGCGTCGGCCTGCTGCCCACCCGTGAACAATTGCAGCGTGCCGAGCGCATCACCAACCAATACCGCGAACGCCTTGAAGCCCAGGGTCACCCGTGCAAGTTGATCTTCGTCACCCCGGACTACTACGAGGAACGTCCCAAGACCTGCATGAACGGCTGGGCCAACCTGTTTCTCGACATCACCCCCGACGGCACGGCCTTGCCTTGTCACAGCGCCCGGCAGTTGCCGGTAGCGTTTCCCAACGTGCGCGAGCACAGTCTCTCGCATATCTGGAACGACTCGTTCGGCTTCAATCGTTTTCGCGGCGACGACTGGATGAAGGAGCCGTGCCGCTCCTGCGACGAAAAGCACAAGGACCTGGGCGGGTGCCGCTGCCAGGCCTTCATGCTGACCGGCGATGCCGCCAATGCCGACCCGGTGTGCAGCAAGTCGCCGCACCACGGGGTGATCCTCAAGGCCCGTGAGGAAGCCGAGGCGCCGGGGCTGGGGATCGAACACCTGACGCTGCGCAACGCGAAGGCTTCGCAGCTGATCTATCGCGGCTAGTCTGGCGATACAAATCCCCTGTGGGAGCGGGCTTGCTCGCGAAAGCGGTGGGTCAGGCAATATAAATGTTGAATGTTAAGGCCTCTTCGCGAGCAAGCCCGCTCCCACAGGGGGGGCTGCGGTGAATTTGAATGTGAGTACACTCCTGGCAGTGCTACCCATTGGTCTGATTGCATTCACAGCAGGATGGTTTAGTGTGGTTTCTACCTTCCAAAACAATAAAAACAGGCTTTCCAATGAGCCAGAGTCTCAACCAGCTGCGCAAGTTCGTTTCCCCTGAAATCATCTTCGGTGCCGGTAGCCGGCACAGTGTCGGCAATTACGCCAAGACCTTTGGTGCACGCAAGGTCCTGGTGGTCAGTGACCCCGGCGTGATCGCCGCCGGTTGGGTCGCCGATGTCGAGGCCAGCCTGCAGGCGCTGGGCATCGAATACTGTCTGTACAGCGATGTCTCGCCCAACCCTCGGGTTGAAGAGGTGATGCTCGGTGCCGAGATGTACCGGGAAAACCACTGCGACGTGATCGTCGCCGTGGGTGGCGGCAGCCCGATGGACTGCGGCAAAGGCATCGGCATTGTCGTCGCCCATGGCCGCAGCATTCTCGATTTCGAGGGCGTTGACACCATCCGCGTGCCCAGCCCGCCGCTGATCCTGATTCCGACCACTGCCGGCACCTCGGCCGATGTCTCGCAATTCGTGATCATTTCCAACCAGCAGGAGCGCATGAAGTTCTCCATCGTCAGCAAGGCCGTGGTGCCGGACGTTTCGCTGATCGACCCGGAAACCACCCTGAGCATGGATCCGTTCCTGTCGGCCTGCACCGGCATCGACGCCTTGGTGCATGCCATCGAAGCCTTCGTGTCCACCGGCCACGGGCCGTTGACCGATCCTCATGCGCTGGAGGCGATGCGCCTGATCAATGGCAACCTGGTGCAGATGATCGCCAACCCGAGCGACATTGCCCTGCGCGAGAAGATCATGCTCGGCAGCATGCAGGCCGGGCTGGCGTTCTCCAACGCCATCCTGGGCGCCGTGCATGCCATGTCCCACAGCCTCGGCGGCTTTCTCGATCTGCCCCACGGCCTGTGCAACGCGGTGCTGGTCGAGCATGTGGTGGCCTTCAATTACAACTCGGCGCCGGAGCGCTTCAAGGTAATCGCCGAGACGTTCGGCATCGACTGCCGGGGCCTGAATCACCGGCAGATCTGCGGGCGCCTGGTCGAACACCTGATCGCCCTCAAGCACGCCATCGGCTTTCACGAAACCCTCGGTTTGCATGGCGTCAGGACCTCGGACATTCCGTTCCTGTCGCAGCATGCGATGCACGATCCGTGCATCCTGACCAACCCGCGCGAATCCAGCCAGCGCGATGTCGAGGTCGTCTATGGCGAAGCCCTCTGACGAGCAACAACGGGCCCTGACCGGGCTGCTGGGGCTGGGCAGCCATTCGGCGCGCAAGAGTCATTATCCGGAACTGGCCGCGCGCCTGGATGATCTGGAAGCCGAGCGCAACCGCTACAAGTGGCTGTTCGAAAACGCGGTGCACGGGATCTTCCAGGCCAGCCTGCACGATGGCATGCGCGCCGCCAACCCGGCGCTGGCACACATGCTCGGCTACCAGGACCCGCAGGAGGTGCTGTTCTCCCTGACTGACCTGGGCAGCACCCTGTTCGTCGACGGCGCGCAGGAGCTGGAAGCCATCGGCGAAATCCTCAGGCACCAGCGCAGCCTGCACGGTTATGAAACCCGCTTGCGGCGCAAGGACGGCAGTCACCTGGATGTGTTGATGAACCTGCTGCTCAAGCCCGGCCAGGAAGGCCTGGTGGAAGGGTTCGTCTCCGATATCACCGAGCGCAAGCTGGCCCAGCGACGCCTGCAGCAACTCAATGACGAACTGGAGCAGCGCGTCGTCGCGCGCACCGATGAATTGCTTGAAGCCAACCGTAACCTTCAGCAGCAGATCACCCAGCGTAAACAGATTGCCAAGGCCTTGCGCGATGCCCGCGATGCCGCCGAGGCCGCCAATCACAGCAAGGACAAATACCTCGCTGCCGCCAGCCACGACCTGCTGCAACCGCTCAACGCCGCGCGGTTGCTGATTTCGACCTTGCGCGAACGCCAATTGCCGGAAGCCGAACAGGTGCTGGTGGAACGCACTCACCAGGCCCTGGAAGGGGCCGAAGACCTGCTGACGGATCTGCTGGACATTTCCCGTCTCGATCAGGCTGCGGTCAAGCCGGACGTTGCGTCATACCGCCTCGACGAACTGCTGGGGCCACTGGTGTCGGAGTTCCAGTCCGTCGCCCAGGCGGCCAGCTTGAACCTGCGGGTGCACATGGCCGATTACGCCATCAGCACCGACTTGCGCCTGATGACGCGGATCCTGCGCAACTTCCTCAGCAATGCCTGCCGCTACACCGATGAAGGCAGCATCCTGCTGGCGGCAAGACGTCGGGGCGAGATGTTGCGCCTGGAGGTCTGGGACACCGGGCGTGGCATCGCCGCCGACCGGCTCGATTCGATCTTCCTCGAGTTCAACCAACTGGACGTCGGCCGCGCCGCCGACCGCAAGGGCGTAGGCCTGGGGTTGGCGATTGTCGAGCGCATCGCCAAGATCCTTGGCTACAGGATTGGCGTTCACTCGTTGCCGGGGCGGGGTTCGATGTTCAGCATCGAGGTGCCGTTATCCGATGAGGTTCCATTGCCCGTGAGCCAGGCGGTGCCACAGCCGGGCACCGGCAACCCGTTGCCGGGACGCCGTTTACTGGTGATCGACAACGAAGTGAGCATTCTCCAGAGCATGGGCGCGTTGCTCGGGCAGTGGGGCTGCGACGTTCTGGTCGCCACCGATGAGGCGGCTGCACTGGCGGCGTTAGGCGGCCAGGCGCCGGAACTGATTCTCGCGGACTATCACCTCGATCACGGGGTGGTTGGCTGTGATGTGGTGCGACATTTGCGCGAGCATTTCCACCAGGACATTCCCGCGGTGATCATTACTGCCGACCGCACCGACCATTGTCGGCGTGCGTTGCAGCGGCTCAACGCGCCCTTGTTGAACAAACCGGTGAAGCCCGGCAAGTTGCGAGCGGTGTTGAGTCAACTGTTGGGGGCATCTGCCTGAAACGGCCGATACTGCAGGGTCAAGCCCAGTTCGATGGCTTGACCTTGCTCCAGCAAACGCAACCCCGGCCGACCGGGCAGGTGGTGCGCGTTGACCGGGTGGCTCACCGGTTCGATGCAGAAAAACTCCAGGCCCACGGGGCAGTAGAGCAGGTAGTAATCGCTGCCGGTGGCCTGGCAGTCCAGTTCGTATCCGAGGTCAGGCTGGCGGATCAGGCAATGGCCGTTCCATTTGCAGAAGCCGTTGTCCACGAGCGATTCGGGCAATGGCTTGAGCTGCTGAAAATCCCACTCCACCGGCAATGCGCTGAGCTCCGTCGGTAGTTTTTTCTCATTGCACAACCATACCTCGCGAGCCGCGGCCTGCAGTCGGGTGTTGGCGGTGCGCGGCAGATACGGATGCAGTCCCAGTCCATGCCAGGCCGCGTGTTCGCCCAGATGAGTAACGCTCAATTCGATGCTCAGTTTGCCTTCGCTCAGATGAAAACGTTGCCGGGCGCGATAAGCGAAGGGGGTTGTGCTGTCGAGTTGCAGGACCACTTCATTTTCCGACCGGGAAACCACATCCCACGCCTGCTGCCAGGCGCTGCCGTGAATCGGCAGGGGATCGGTGAGGCTGTTGGGTGTCAGTGCCAGCCAGCCATCGGGGCAGTCGAAACCGCCTTCGGCGATGCGGTTGGACCAGGGGATCAAGGCAAAGCAGCCGAGCTTGCCGGGCAGGCCGGTGTTCAGGGCGTGCTCATCGGCGCGGCGCAGCAAGGGCTGTCCGCTGTTGCGCACGCTCCAGTTGACGATGCTGGCGCCAATGTCGGGGGCGAGGGTGAGGCGGGTGAGGTCGTCTTCGAGTTCGAGCAGATTCATTGTTTTTCGTTCTGCGTTGGAAGGCTGCGATCTGTCAGGACTTGAACAAAGGCTCAGGCAATCCCTTCACCCCGGGATCAAGGGCAAACACGCCACCGGCCAGCGACTGAACGTCATGGTCATCGCCGGGGCGAATCGAGGTCACGAACAGCGTGTCCAGTCGAGGGCCACCGAAGGCGCACATGGTGGGTTTTTTCACAGGTACGGCCAGGGAACGGTCAAGCCGGCCGTCGGGGGTAAAACGGTGGATCAAGCCGGCGTCGTTGGCGCAAATCCAGTAGCAGCCATCGGCGTCGACCGCCGCACCGTCGGGTCGACCTTCGTGCTCGTTCATGTCAACGAACACGCGGCGGTTGGAAGGGGTGCCGGTTTCGATGTCGTAGTCGAAGGCCCAGATCTGCTGGACCTGCGGATGGGAGTCGGACAGGTACATCGTGCGCCCGTCCGGGCTGAAGCCCAGGCCGTTGGGCACGATGAACCCGCTCAGCCGGGAATCGAGTGGCCCGCGTTGCCCGGCGCTGTAGCGGTACAACGTGCCGTCGGCGGCGTTGGCGCCCATGTTCAGCACCATGCTGCCGGCCCAGAAACGTCCCTGCCGATCGCAGCGGCCGTCGTTCAGGCGCATGTCGGCGCGGGCATGGTCGACGTGGGCCAAGGGTTCACTGTCGAGGCTGCCGTCGTTGCGCGGATGCAGGCGAAAGAACCCGCTTTCCATGCCAGCGACCCAGCCGCCGTCGGCATGACGCGCGATGCAAGCGAGCATCTCCGGGGTTTTCCAGGTATCTACCTGCCCGGTGTCGGCACGCCAGCGCTGTAGACCGCCGGCGGGAATATCGACCCAGTACAGAGCGCTTTCCTCAGGCACCCAGACCGGGCTTTCGCCGACTGCGTTGCGGGCGTCGACAATCAATTCAGCTTGCATGGCAACTCATTCCCTTGGTTTTTGTTGTGGGGATCAAGCGGGGCGCGAAGGTTCAGTCACCGAACGGGCCGGCTACGCAAAAGGCGCCGCCCTGGTACAGCCGCGCCGGGTCATCGGCGGCAGGCATCGGCTGGGCTTCGATTTTTTCGCGGAACTGTTCGGAGCTGTCCTGCGCGACAAAACCCAGGGCTGTAGCGTAGCGGTTGTCCCACCAGACGTCCTTGTTGTCGGACACGCCGTAGACCACGGTGTGGCCGACGTTCGGGGTGTACAAGGCGCGTTCGAGCAGTTGCGTCAGGTCGCCGAAACTCAGCCAGGTGCTCATCATCCGTCGGTTGTGCGGCTCGGGGAACGAGGAGCCGATGCGCACGCTGACGGTCTCGATGCCATAGCGGTCGAAGTAGAACGTGGCCATGTCCTCGCCGTAGGACTTGGACAGGCCGTAGTAGCTGTCCGGGCGGCGAGGGGAGTGTGCATCGATGACTTGGTCCTGCCGGTAGAAGCCGATCACATGGTTGGAACTGGCGAAGATTACCCGCTTCACTCCGTGGCGGCGTGCGGCTTCGTAGATGTGGAACACGCCGCAGATGTTGGCGCCGAGGATCTCTTCGAACGAGTGCTCGGTCGACACGCCGCCGAAGTGCAGGATCGCGTCCACGCCTTCGACCAGTTGATGCACCGCTTGCTTGTCGGCGAGGTCGCACGACATCACTTCTTCGCGATCATCGATGGCGGGCGCGATGTCGGCGATGTCCGACAGGCGAATGACGTTGGCGTAAGGGCGCAGGCTTTCGCGCAGGACTTTGCCGAGGCCACCGGCGGCGCCGGTCAGCAGCAGGCGGTTGAAAGGGGGGCGGGCGGTTGCTGTGGTCGTCATGGGAATCCTGGGTGCGCTGTTATTGGTTTGTTGTAGGTTGTCGTATGACTTGGGTGAAGTATCGTTAGGGTCTCCGCTGCTTGTCAACGCGCATGGGTTGAAAATGACGGAGGGTCGTCCTGTCCTGCTCTGTTCTGTGGGAGCGAGCTTGCTCGCGATGGTCGTCAACGATAACGCTGGAAACCTGATACCCCGTGGCGTTCTCGGGTTCATCGCGAGCAAGCTCGCTCCTACAGGGGCTGGTGTTGATGCCTATGATTTACAACAACGAAATCGGGTAGCTGATGAAAATGCGGTTTTCATCGAATTCGTTGGTGCTGAAACTCTTGCGGATACTCGCGTTACGCCATTTCACGTTGAGGTTTTTCAGCGCACCGCTCTGCACCGTGTAGGCCAGTTCCGATTCGCGGCCCCATTCCTTGCCGTCGGTGATGGCGCCGGTGTGCACGTTGTCACCGCTGATGTAGCGGTTCATCAGGGTCAGGCCGGGAATGCCGAGGGCGACGAAGTTGTAGTCGTGGCGCACTTGCCAGGATTTCTCCCGGGCGTTGTCATAGCTGGAGTTGTAGCTGTCGTTGGCCAGGGTGCCGCCGCTGGTGCCGTTGACCCGCATCCACACGTCGTCGCCGGTGAGTTTTTGCAGGCCGACATAAAAGGTGTTGCCGCCATATTTGGCCGAGAGCAGGGCAAACGCGGTCTTGTTGTCGAGGTCACCGGCCTTGGCGCTGCCGTCTTCCTTGCCGATGAAGTAGCCCAGGTTGGCACCCAGGGTCCAGTCGCCGACGGGCTGGCTGTGGGTCAGGTTGAAGTATTGCTGTTGGTAAATGTCGCTGAGTTCCGAGTACCAGACGCCGACCTGCGTGCGCTTTTCATTGAACGCGTATTCACCGCCGCCGAAGTTGAAACGGTCGGAGGTGAACGCCGTTTTTCCGTTCATGAACATGTCTTCCATGCTCGCGTCATTGCGTGGGCTGTTTTTCTGGAATTGACCGCCATACAGCGTCAGGCCGCTGATTTCGGCGGACGTCACCTGGGCGCCCTGGAAGGTCTGCGGCAGCGAACGACCGTCGTCGGAACGCAGGATCGGCAGCACCGGCATCCATTCGCCGACCTTCAATTCAGTTTTCGAAATCTTGCCTTTGAGCGCCACGCCCAGGCGGCCGAAATTGTCGGCCGGGCGGCCGTCGTCGTGGATCGGCAACAGTTGCGTGCCGCCAGTGCCCTTGCCGCCATCGAGCTTTTGCGAGTACAGGCCCAGTACGTCTACACCAAAGCCAACGGTGCCCTGGGTGAACCCGGACCTGGCATCGAGTATGAAGTTTTGCGTCCACTCTTCAGCCTTGCCCTGGGGGTAGGCCGGGTTGGTGAAGTTGCGGTTGAAGTAGGCGTTGCGCAGGTTCAGCGTGGCCTTGGCGTCGTCGGTGAAACCTTCGGCCTGGCCGGTGATGGGCAAGACGAGGGCCAGCCCGCTGCAGCCGATCAGGCTCAGGGTATGACGACGAGAAAGGTTTGCACGCGAAGAACGGGCGGACGAATTGCGGACGAGCTTGCTCACTGTGACGCTCCCTTGTTTCTTGTTTTTATTGTTGTCATACGTCGTCGTACAACATTGGGGGCGATATTTGCGGGATTTTTGGGGGTTGTCAATCGGAAGTTATACGATGACTTGGTGCGGACTCAGGGATATCCGAGAAACCTGTGGGAGCGAGCTTGCTCGCGATGACGGACTGTCAGTCAACATTTCTGTTGAATGTTAAGCCGCTATCGCGAGCAAGCTCGCTCCCACAGGGGAATGGATTGTCAGCTGGAAATCATGGGGGGCAGGGTGCCGAGTAAAGAAACCGCCGCCACTGCACCAAGCCCCAGCATCCACTCCAGCATCACGCTGGCGCGCAATGCTTGCAGACGCTGTTCGCAATCATTGATCCGCAAGCGATTGAACAAGGCCAGGCCCAGCATCGTCGCCACCAACGTTGCCTTGATCAACAGGATCAGCGCAAACCCGCTGAACAATGGCGTCGGCCAGAACGCCCCGGTGGGCACCCTTACATTGATCAGCCCGGTGATCAGCAGCCCGGCGACCAGGCCGTAACCGACACCGCTGAAGCGCTGCAACATCACGCGGATCGAATGCCCCGCAGGCTGTCGCAGAATCATCACCAGCAACAACAGGCCGCCGAGCCAGGCACCCACGCAGAGCAAGTGAATCAGCTGATTGAGGATCAGCAACTGGCCTGCGCTGCCATCGAGCATGGCGCCGTGGCCGACCGGGGCCAGGGTGGCCAGCAGCAGGCCGCTGAGGCTCAGGCGCAGTGCAAGGCTTGCGCCCAAGGGTGTCAGCAGCAACGCCACCAGCGCGAGGTTAATCAGCAAGTGCCAGCGCCAGACCTGGCCGAAAAAAGTATTGCCCAGCACCAGGCCCAGGGTCGACGGATCGATGGCCGCGTCCCAGGTCCCGGCCATGCTCGCGGTAATCAGCAACAACCAGCAGACCCCGCTGGCCAGCGCCACAACGGCCAGCCAACGGCAGGTGCGTGCCAGGCGCTGATCCAGTGCGCTTTCGTCACTGGATAGCAAGGGCCTGAACAGCCAGGCCCCGAACAGCATCAGCACCACGATGAAATGCAGGAAGCGACACAGCACCAGCGCACTCGCCATGAGTTACTGGCCAACCTTGAAGGCGTAGGCACCTTCGCTTTTGTGGGTGTCGACCGATACCGCGTGCCATTCGACCTTGTAGGTACCGGCGGTCAGGGGCGCGGCGGGGGTGACGACCAGGGTCTTCTTGTCGCTGCCTTCGGTGGTCAGTGCTTTGACCGTCACGGGTGCGCCATCCCGGGTCAGGGTGACTTTGGTGAAACTGGCCTCGATACCCTCGGAGAACTCCAGGCGCAATTGCGTTGGCGCGGTCACGGTGCTGTCGGCGGCCGGTGTCTGGCTTTTCAGGTGGGCGTGGGCCGACACCGAAGAAGCGGCGAGCAGCGAGCCGAGCAGGGCAGCGATGGTCAGGGTTTTCTTGAGCAGCATCGTGGGTACCTCAGGCAGTTTCCAAGTGCGCAGAGTTTAGCTTTCCGAGAGCGGCAGTACGAAGATTCGTTTTCCCCTGTCGCCGCAGTCCAGAGCGGATGCTAGTCTTGCTCAACGCTGTAGTCGGGGACCCGCATGGGCAATCACAAGATCGAGATTCGTCGCAGTAACGTCGAAAAAATCCTGCTGGGGGCGGAAAAGGTCTTCGCTGAAAAGGGCTTCGGCAGCACGGCCATGGCCGACATCGCCGCTGAAGTGCAACTGCCGCGTTCCAACCTGCATTACTACTTCAGCACCAAGACCGAACTGTACAGCGCGGTGCTGTTCGATTTGCTGGAAGTCTGGAAGCAGGACGCACTGTGCTTCGAGATGTTCGACGACCCGCGCGTGGTGCTCAGCAGCTACATCCGCGCCAAGATGAACCATTCCCGCAGCCGGCCTCATGGTTCGAAAGTCTGGGCCAACGAAATCATCCACGGCGCACCGACCCTCGGTGCAGCGCTGGATGCGAGCCTGTACGACTGGGCCAAGATGAAGGAAGCGAAAATCCGCCAGTGGGTGGACGACAAACGCATCCTGCCGGTGGAGCCGTCGAGCCTGCTGTACATGATCTGGGCCTCGACCCAGCACTATGCCGACTTCGATCACCAGGTGAATATTCTCAACGACCACCAGCCGCTGTCGGACATGCAGTTTGAAAAAGCAGTGCAGACGGTGACCAGTGTGATTTTGCGGGGGATCGGGTTGGAGCCTTGAGATTTTTGTTGTAGCTGCCGACGCCATCGCGAGCAAGCTCGCTCCCACAGGGATCGTATTAACACTGAGATCCCCTGTGGGAGCGAGCTTGCTCGCGATGGCGTCAGCTCAGGCGCCGCTGGCCTCAAGGGCTGACGTGATACGGATTCCTCGGATCATGATTCCAGTCCAGGAACGGCTTGCCAGTCTCCACCGGCACCATCTCGATACAGTCCTGCACCGGGCAGGTGATCTGGCACAGGTTGCAGCCCACGCACTCCTCATCGATCACCTGGTACTTGTGCGTGCCATCCGCTTGCTTGAGGCTGGCCACGGCCTGGTGCGAGGTGTCCTCACAGGCAATGTGGCAGCGACCACAGCCGATGCACGCCTCCTGGTCGATTTTCGCGATCACCTGGTAGTTGATGTCCAGGTACTTCCAGTCCGTGGTGTTGCCCACCGCGCGCCCGGAAAATTCCGCGATGCTGGCGTAGCCCTGACTGTCCATCCAGCGTGACAATCCGTCCTTCATGTCTTCGACAATCCGGAAGCCATGCAGCATCGCCGCCGTGCACACCTGCACCGCGCCGCTGCCCAAGGCGATGAATTCCGCGGCGTCGCGCCAGTTGCCGATGCCGCCGATGCCGCTGATGGGCAGGCCTTGGGTTTGTGGGTCACGGGCGATTTCGGCGACCATGTTCAAGGCAATCGGCTTGACGGCCGAGCCACAGTAACCGCCGTGGGTGCTCTGGCTGCCGACCATGGGATTGGCCACCATGCGTTCGAGGTTGACGCTGGTGATCGAGTTGATGGTGTTGATCAGCGACACCGCATCGGCACCGCCACGGTGGGCCGCGCGGGCGGCGACGCGGATGTCGGTGATGTTCGGCGTGAGCTTGACGATCACCGGCAGCGAGCAATAGGTCTTGCACCAGCGGGTGACCTGTTCCACGTATTCCGGCACCTGGCCGACCGCGGCGCCCATGCCGCGTTCCGGCATGCCGTGGGGGCAACCGAAGTTCAGTTCGATGCCGTCGGCGCCAGTGGCTTCGACCAGTGGCAGGATGTGTTTCCAGGATTCCTCGACGCAGGGCACCATCAAGGACACGATCAGTGCGCGGTCCGGCCAGTCCTTTTTGACCTGGGTGATTTCCCGCAGGTTGATCTCCAGCGAGCGGTCGGTGATCAGCTCGATGTTGTTAAAACCAAGCACCTCCCTGTTTGCCCCGAAGTGCGCCGAGTAGCGCGACGACACGTTGACCGCCGCCGGATCTTCCCCCAGGGTTTTCCAGACCACGCCGCCCCAGCCGGCCTCGAAGGCGCGGACCACGTTATAGGCTTTGTCGGTGGGTGGCGCGGAGGCCAGCCAGAACGGATTGGGTGCCTTGATGCCGGCGAAGACAATCGACAGATCGGCCATTTACGCAGCCTCCACGTTGAGCATCAGTTGAGTGTTGATCGCCTCGGCGGCGCGCTTGCCATGCTGCACCGCTTGCACGGTGAGGTCTTGATCGAGGCTGGTGCAGTCGCCGCCGGCATACACGCCGGGGATGCTGGTGCGCAGCTGTTCGTCGACTGCGATGCGCTCACCCTGTCGCTTGAGTTCGCGGGCCAGCGGATCGGTGAGGGCGTCGCTGTCGAAGGCCTGGCCGATGGCCTTGAAGATCGCGTCGGCGGCCAGTTCGAAGGTTTCACCGGTGGTTTGCAGGCGCCCTTCGACCAGATGGGTGCGGGCGAAACGCATGCCGCGCACCCGGCCGTGGTCATCGAGCAGCACTTCTTCAGGTTGCGCCCAGGTCATCAGCCGCACCTGGTTGGCCTTGGCAATCTCCTGTTCGTGATGGGTGGCGCCCATGTCTTCGACGCCGCGTCGGTACACCAGGTTCACGTCACGGGCGCCGAGACGGGCCATTTGCACGGCCATGTCGATGGCAGTGTTGCCCGCGCCGAGGACGATGCAATGCTCGGCCAGGGGCAATTGGCTCAGGTCATCGGCCTGGCGCAGTTCGCGGATGTAGTCGGTGGCGGCGAGCAGACCGGGCGCGTCTTCGTGGGCCAGGCCCAGTTGTTTGCTGGCGTTGAGCCCGAGGCCGAGGAACACCGCATCAAACTGTTGATGCAGTTCGCTGAGGGTCAGGTTGTCCCCGAGTTTTTGCCCGTGGCGGATTTCGATTCCGCCGATTTCCAGCAGGAACTCAAGCTCCCGTTGCGCGTAGTCGTCCACCAGTTTGTATTTGGCGATCCCGTACTCGTTGAGGCCGCCAGCCTTTTCCCGCGCCTCGAAGATCACCACGTCATGCCCGTGCATGGCGCTGCGGTGGGCGCAGGACAACCCGGCTGGACCTGCGCCCACCACGGCGATGCGTTTGCCGGTGGCGGCAGCACGCGGGAAGGGGTGCGTGCTGAAATGGGCGTTGTCCACGGCGTAGCGCTGCAACAGGCCGATCATGACCGGCGCGCATTCGTGGGCGTTGTTGCGCACGCAGGCTTGCTGGCAAAGGATTTCCGTCGGGCACACCCGGGCGCAACTGCCGCCGAGGATGTTGGCCGAAAGGATCTTCTGCGCGGCGCCTTGCACGTTGTCCTGCTGGATATTGCGGATGAACGAGGGAATGTCGATTTCGCTCGGGCAGGCATTCACGCAGGGCGCGTCGTAGCAATACAGGCAGCGCGAGGCTTCCAGGTGCGCCTGGCGCTCGTTGAGCGGTGGCGCCAGATCGGTGAAATGGCCGGCGAGGGCGGCCGCATTCTCGACGGGATGCGGGAGGTGGTCCAGGGTCTTGATCACGGTGTTGGCCTCACGGTTAATTGAGGTGCTGCCTCTGAATGGGCATTGTTTTTTGTGTTGTCTGTGCGGGCCTCATCGCGAGCAAGCTCGCTCCCACAGGGATTTGTGAACACTGAAGATCCACTGTGGGAGCGAGCTTGCTCGCGATAGGCCGCAGGCCGCTCTCAGCGCTTCACCGCAACCGGCTGATTCAACTCGGCTCGCTTGCTCAGCAAGTCAAACACCGCCGGATACGCCGGCCGTTGGACGTAGCGCCCGGCCCCACGCTCGGCCCGTAAATCCCCATCGGCCCAAACCACGCGGCCCTGGCTGATGGTGTGGCTGGGCACGCCGCGCACGGTCTTGCCTTCGAAGATGTTGAAGTCCACCTGCTGATGGTGGGTCTTGGCGGAAATGGTCCGCGTGCCTTGCGGGTCCCACAGCACCAGGTCGGCATCGGCCCCCACGCGAATCGCGCCTTTGCGTGGGTAGAGGTTGAAGATCTTCGCCGTGTTGGTGGACGTCAGCGCGACGAATTGCTGCATCGAAAAGCGTCCGCTGTTCACCCCTTCATCCCACAACACCGCCATGCGGTCTTCGATGCCAGCGGTACCGTTGGGGATCTTGCTGAAGTCGTCGCGGCCGGCGGCTTTTTGCTCGGCGCAGAAGCAGCAGTGGTCGGTGGCGGTGGTGTGCAGGTTGCCCGATTGCAGGCCATGCCAGAGCGCCTCTTGATGACCGCGGGGGCGGAACGGCGGGCTCATCACGTAACCGGCGGCGGTTTGCCAGTCCGGGTGGCGGTAGACACTGTCGTCCAGCAGCAGGTGCCCAGCCAGTACTTCGCCGTACACCGGCTGGCCCTTGCCGCGGGCGTAGGTGATTTCGTCGAGGGCTTCCTTGGTCGAGACGTGCACCAGGTACAGCGGCGTACCCAGGGTTTCGGCGATGCGGATCGCCCGGCTCGCGGCCTCGCCTTCTACCTGAGACGGCCGCGACAGCGGATGCGCTTCCGGCCCGGTGATGCCCTGGGCCATCAGCTTGCGTTGCAGGTGATAGACCAGTTCGCCGTTTTCCGCATGCACGGTCGGTACCGCACCCAGTTCCAGGCAGCGTTCGAAGCTCGCCACCAGGGTGTCATCGGCGGCCATGATCGCGTTCTTGTAGGCCATGAAGTGCTTGAAACTGTTGACGCCATGCTGGCTGACCAGTTCGGCCATTTCCTCGCGGACCTGGTCGCTCCACCAGGTGATGGCGACGTGAAAGCCGTAGTCCGACGCCGACTTTTCGGCCCAACCGCGCCACTGATGGAAGGCTTCAAGCAAGGATTGCTGCGGGTTGGGAATCACGAAGTCGATGATCGAGGTGGTGCCGCCGGCCAGTCCCGCCGCCGTGCCACTGTAGAAGTCTTCGCTGGCCACCGTGCCCATGAAGGGCAGTTGCATGTGGGTGTGCGGGTCGATGCCGCCGGGCATCAGGTATTGGCCGCTGCCGTCGAGCACTTCGGCGCCTGCGGGGATATCGAGGTTTTCGCCGATGGCCTTGATCACGCCGTCTGCGCAATACACATCGGCGCGATAACTTTCATCATGGGTAATAACGGTGGCGCCACGGATCAACAGAGACATTCCGAGTTCCTCGCAGGCAATGACCGGCTTGTGCCGGTTCTAGATGTTTTATATGACGCAAGCGTCAACAGGTGTATTCCTGTCAGCACTGTCAGGATTAAACGCTAGCTGCAGTTATTCGAATCGGCAAGAATATTTTTTATAAGCTTATGCAGTTATTAACTGATTGATATTTAACGATTAAATACAAGAATCACCAAAATGGTGAGTGACCTCACCATTTTGACGCACTTGACAGGATCGAAAAATAGTCAAGATTTCTTATGTGAAATCAGCTGTTTGAGTATGGTCTATGGTTGATGCGCAGCCATTGAAAAAAAGATCAACGCACCAGTTTGAGTCCTGACTGTCCGGACAACTTGCCTGGCATTCGGCCTGAGTGGCCTGACAACTAGTCGAGTCAGCGAATAAAACCGATAAACATCAGTGGGTTGCAATGTGTTTATGGAACTGCCCGATGCGTAATCGGGGCACCCGGCACGTTTATTGATGCCGCCAGCCCCCGATGAGCAAAAAAATAATTCAAAGAACAGTGGAGCGGCCATGCAACAGATCAGATCGCAAGTGACCGAGCGCGACGGCTTGTTTGAGCTGGAAGCCGGCAGCGATGTCCTCGACAGTCCCCGTTACAACCACGACATTGCACCGACCAAGGTGCGCGAACGCACCTGGAACAAATGGCACATCACCGCGTTATGGGTGGGCATGGCGATCTGCGTGCCGACCTACACCCTCGGTGGCGTGCTGACCGCGTACTTCGGCCTGACCGTCGGTGAAGCGCTGCTGGCGATTCTGTTTGCCAACATCATCGTGCTGATTCCCCTGACCCTGAACGCCTTTCCCGGCACCAAGTACGGCATTCCCTTTCCGGTGTTGCTGCGCTCGTCCTTCGGCGTACTCGGTTCCAACATTCCGTGCCTGATCCGCGCCCTGGTGGCGTGTGGCTGGTTCGGTATCCAGACCATGTTCGGCGGGTTGGCGATTCACCTGTTCCTCGGCTCGGTGTTCGAGGGCTGGAAATCCCTGGGTGGTACCGGCGAGGTCATCGGCTTCATGGTGTTCTGGGCGCTGAACCTGTGGGTGGTGATACGCGGCGCCGAGTCGATCAAATGGCTGGAAACCCTGTCTGCACCGCTGCTGGTACTGGTGGGTGTAGGGCTGCTGGTCTGGGCCATGCCGAACGTGTCGATGACCGAGTTGCTGGCGATTCCGGCCAAGCGTCCCGAAGGCGCCGGGGTGGCCAGTTATTTCGCCGCCGGGCTGACCGCGATGGTCGGCTTCTGGGCCACGCTGTCACTGAACATTCCGGACTTCAGCCGCTACGCGAAAAGCCAGAAGGATCAGATTGTCGGGCAGATCATCGGCCTGCCGCTGACCATGTTCCTGTTTGCTTCCCTGGGTGTGGTGATGACCGCGGCCTCGGTGAAGCTGGTGGGCGTGACGGTTTCCGATCCGGTGACTCTGATCGGCCATATCCAGAGCCCGGTGTGGGTCGCACTGGCCATGGCGCTGATCATCATCGCCACGCTGTCGACCAATACCGCAGCCAATATCGTGTCGCCGACCAACGACTTCCAGAACATCGCCCCCAAGGTGATCAACCGCACCAACGCCGTGCTGCTGACCGGCTTCGTCGGCTTGGCGTTGATGGCCCATGAGCTGCTGAAAAAGCTCGGCCTGATCGTTTCCGACCTCAGCCTGGAAACCGTTTATTCCAACTGGTTGCTCGGCTATTCCAGCCTGCTCGGGCCGATCGCCGGGATCATGGTGGTGGACTATTTCCTGATCAAGAAACAGCAACTGGACCTTGCCGGCCTGTACCGCGATGACGTGTATCCGGCGTGGAACTGGAGCGGTTTCATGGCCTTCGGCGTGCCGGTGGTGTTGACGCTGGCGTCCCTGGGCAGCGATGCCTTCAGCTGGTTCTACAGCTACGGCTGGTTCACCGGTTCGATCCTGGGCGGGGTGATTTATTACGGGTTGAGTGTGATGTGGCCTAGCCCATCTGTTGCGAAATCTGCGGTGTGAGCACTGGCCCCATCGCGAGCAAGCTCGCTGCCACAGGGGATCTGTAAACACTGGAGATCCAATGTGGGAGCGAGCTTGCTCGCGATGAGGGCTTTGAGTCCACCGAAGAAACACCTGAAGGAATCCATAAGAACAGCCAGAGGAGATCATCATGAACGCGGCCGTCGACGTTCTGCAGTCCAGCCATCAACACATCAACCGCGACCGCCTGTGGCAGTCGCTCATGGAACTGGCCAAACTCGGCGCCACGGTCAAGGGGGGCGTGTGTCGCCTGGCCCTGACCGATCTCGATCGCCAGGCCCGGGACATCTTCGTCAAATGGTGTGTCGATGCCGGCTGCACCGTCAGCATCGACGCCGTCGGCAACATCTTCGCCCGTCGCCCCGGGCGCAATCCCGACCTGCCACCGGTGATGACCGGCAGCCACATCGACACCCAGCCCACCGGCGGCAAGTTCGATGGCTGCTTCGGTGTGTTGGCGGGCGTCGAGGTGCTGCGTACCCTCAATGACCTGAACATCGAAACCGAAGCACCGCTGGAGGTGGTGGTCTGGACCAACGAAGAAGGCTCGCGCTTTGCCCCGTGCATGATGGGCTCAGGCGTGTTCGCGGAAAAATTCACCCTCGAGGAAACCCTGGCCAAGGTCGATGCCGATGGCGTGACCGTGGGTGAGGCGTTGAATGCCATTGGCTACGCCGGCCCGCGTAAAGTCAGCGGTCACAAAGTCGGTGCCTATTTCGAAGCCCACATCGAGCAAGGCCCGATCCTGGAGGACGAACGCAAGACCATTGGCGTGGTCATGGGCGCTCTCGGGCAGAAATGGTTCGACCTGAAACTGCGTGGCGTCGAAGCCCACGCCGGCCCGACCCCGATGCACCTGCGCAAGGACGCCCTGGTCGGCGCCGCGGTGATCGTCGGTGCGCTCAACCGCGCCGCCCTCAGCCATCAACCCCATGCCTGTGGCACCGTCGGTTGTCTGCAAGCCTATCCCGGCTCGCGCAACGTCATTCCCGGCGAAGTGCGCATGACCCTGGACTTCCGCCACCTGGAACCGGCGCGGCTGGATTCGATGATCGCTGAAGTGCGCGAAGTCATCGAAACCACCTGCGACGAACACGGCCTGACCTACGACCTCACCCCGACCGCGGACTTCCCGCCGCTGTACTTCGACAAGGGCTGCGTCGAAGCCGTGCGCGGTGCCGCCCAGGGCCTGGGCCTGTCGCACATGGACATTGTCAGCGGAGCAGGGCACGACGCGATCTTCCTCGCCGAACTCGGTCCGGCCGGGATGATCTTTGTGCCGTGCGAAGGCGGTATCAGCCACAACGAAATCGAAAACGCCGCGCCGGATGACCTGGCGGCGGGGTGTGCGGTGTTGTTGCGGGCGATGCTGGCGGCTTCGGCGGCGGTGGCCAGCGGTGAATTGGCGGCTTGAGGATTAAAAGATCGCAGCCTGCGGCAGCTCCTACAGGGGAATGCGTTCTCATGTAGGAGCTGCCGCAGGCTGCGATCTTTGCTTTTATGTCACAAAGCCTGCTCCCACAAGGTTTCTTTGCACTATTGCAATCCCGGGCGGTCGTATTCTCACAGGGTCGCCATTCTTGTGGAGATGCAATGAGCCAGGACGTCCTGAGCACGGAAACCAATCGCCGCCAGTTGCAGCAGATCATCGCCGGCCTGTCCGACGGGGTGATTCTGCTCGATCCCGACCAGAGCATCCTGTGGGCCAACGAGGCGGCGCTGGCCATGCAC
Source organism: Pseudomonas sp. PDM27 (assembly GCF_019219205.1). Lineage (NCBI taxonomy): Bacteria > Pseudomonadati > Pseudomonadota > Gammaproteobacteria > Pseudomonadales > Pseudomonadaceae > Pseudomonas > Pseudomonas sp. PDM27. Next base: position 85,539 of record NZ_JAHUWF010000017.1, read on the forward strand.
GGTGTTGCGCAAGTCAGCGACCTGGGTGCCAACGCCAAGACCTATGCCAAACGCTTCGCCTTGCGCTATCGCAACAAGCATGGGGTGCCGGTCGACAGCTACCCGATCAGCCGGGTCGCACGCGGCGAGACGTTCAGCGATGTGCTGGTGGAAGTGACGCCGGCGGCGGACGAAGCGCGTACCTGGGTCCATCGCGTGCGCAGCCTGGTATTGGCTGACAGCCGTGGCGACCCGGAATCTCTGGTGTTGATCATGGACGATGTCACCGAGTGGGCCAGTGCCGAGCAACGCTTCGAGAAAACCTTCGCCGCCAACCCGGCGCCGGCGGTGATCTGCCGCCTCAGTGACTTGCGCTACATCAAGGTCAATCCCGGCTTCCTCGAAATGACCGGCTATGCCCGTGACCAGGTGATCGGCACTTCGACCTATGAGCTGGACGTGCTGGACCAGGCCGAGCACAAGGAACTGGCCAGGCAGCGTCTGTGCGAGGGGGCGACCATTCCCCAGATGCAGGCCGAGTTGCGCCTGGCCGACGGTGCCAGCAAGCAAGTGATCGTGGCCGGCCAGCCGCTGGAGCTCAACGACGAAGCCTGCATGCTGTTTTCCTTTGTCGACATGGAGCCCCGGCACAAGGCTGAAATCGCCCTGCGCCAAAGCGAAGAACGTTTCGCCAAGGCCTTTCGCCTTTCGCCGGTGCCGATACTGGTATGCGGCGCGGCGGACCAGATAGTGCTGGATGTCAACGAAGCGTTCCTGGATACCCTGGGTTATCCCGCTGAAGAAGTGCGTGGGATCGGCATAACGCAGATCGACTTCTTCGAAGATCGGCACGCACGCATCCAGCTGTTCGCCGCCCTGGAGAAAGCCGGTAGCCTGGACCGCATCGATGTGCGTGTGCGTAGAAAAGACGCCGGGCTGATTGATTGCACGGTGTCGGCGGACACCGTGAATATTCAGGACACACCCTGTTATCTGCTGGTGTTGATGGACATCACCGAGCGCAAGCGCACCGAGCTGGAGCTGGTGGCGGCCATCGAGGAAGTGATGAAGGACGCCTCCTGGTTCAGCCGCACGCTGATCGAAAAACTGGCCAACGTAAAAAGCGTAAATTCACCGAAGTTGCCCAGTGTGTCCTTCACCGAGCTGACTGCCCGTGAGCGCGATGTGCTGGGCCTGATTTGCGAAGGCCTGGCCGACAAGGAAATCGCCGCGCGCCTGAAGCTGGCGCCGAACACTGTGCGCAACCATGTGGCGGCGGTGTATTCCAAGCTCGCTATACACAGTCGCAGCGAGGCGATTGTCTGGGCGCGGGAGCGGGGACTGTTCTCCAGCGAGTGGCGGCCCAAGGGGCAGCGTTAAGGTGCAATTGCACTAAGGCGCAGGGTGCAAATTCATGTGTCGACCCGCTGTGGTGGCTCTTAGGCTGGAGATGCAGCAGGCGACTTGAAGTCACCTGCGCGCCCCCTGCGTAAACCGCCAACAGGAGTAGCCCCATGAGCGCCTTACACCCTGCATCAAGCCGCCAGGGCCCGTCTCAATGATGACGCTGGCACAGTTGAGGATGCTGATCGAACGCAGTTTTTCTCCCTTGGCCTGTGAATGCAGTATCACCGGCGACCACTGGCTGACCGTGAAGCTCTATCACCCGGTGTCGGGTCAGGTGGACCTGGTGGTCAGTGGCCTGAACATGAGTACGCTGCAAACAGCAGAGTCGGTCGCCTCGCTGATCGAAGAATTGCGCTATGAACTGCAGTGCAATTCCCTGCAACGCCCTGACCCGGTGATGTAAGAACTGCCAGCTTTTACTGGCATTGGCCACCGGCTGGGCTATAAATGATTCGCAGATATTTAATTTTGTGACAGGTGTATGGATTTTGCGCGCCGGTTTTGTTGTCACAAAAATGTGTCGATCACTTATCGCGGGTCAACCTATGAAAACTCTTGGGAAACGCGTTATCTCACCTTTGTCGCTGGCATTGTGCGTAGCGATTCTCGGCGGCTGCTCCAGCCCGCCACCCCCTCCAACGGTCACGCCACCTCCTCCTGTACGCACCTGCCAGGCCATGGATAAAACCGACGTACTGGGCGATGTCCGGGCTGAAAACGGCGAGGTGACCCGAGTCACCACCACGACTCGCTGCGTTACGCAATAAACCCGGCGCTGTCTTCGTTGAAGCCCCCGTGTCGAGCGCACCGTACTGATCGCCGACCTTGCCGGTACGGCGGAATTCGCCATTGAAGGCGCGATCAGCGCGATGCGCAGCAACCTCGACCTGCTCGGGGTGATGGTGATTGCCTTCATCGTCGCCTTGGGCGACGGGGGTGGTCCGGCACTTGTTGACCGGCGTCCTCAAAAAACTTGAATGATTTGTAAATCATCAGCGGTTTTTTATCGCAATTTGTTCTAGTTGATCTGTCATTTATGACAGTTCCCGGTGTGTCGGTTTTTCCTGATAGTTAAAGGACTGTCTTTAGGTCCATCGCTGAAAAGGAAACGTCGTCATGACCGCCAAACTGAAAGCTGCAACCGTTGCACGAAGCTCGTGGGAACAAGCCGCGTTGTTGATCAACGGCAAGAAGGTGGAAAGGGGGGACAAAGTCGTTTTGCTTCGTGGGCAGGATAACGTTGTGACGGTGGAGGCCTCTCTCGAGATCGCCAGGGAACTGAACCTGGAGTTCGTGAACGGAGGCGATTTGAACATCGTTGCATTGCCGAAAGTTGGCGATTGGGTGTTTCCCGACCCCGACTCAGGCACGTTCAAATGGACGATTAAGCCGGAGGATGGCAAGAGCGGCCCTGTCACCCTGGTGTTTTACAGTCGGGAAATGGATGTGGGGTGGGGACATCAAAGTGTGGTGATTTCGAGTAATCTCGCCGATGAAGTCACAGTTTATTTCGACGGTATTGAAATACCTTCAGGCGGTGTGAATCTTGTCGGCGGCAAAACAAAAAAAGTCGCTTTGACTTGCAAGAATGGAAATCTATTGGATGGTATTCCCCTGGCTCTCGATTGGGCTCCTGGGCGAGGGCTTGAACATGAGGATCTTGTTAGTGAGCCACCTCTTCGAGAGTTTTCCAGGGGGCACGAGTGGACTATCACCGGTGCTGAGAAGGAGGGAACATTCAGGCTGAAATTTTTCGATGAAGGAGAACAGACGGCGCTGCTTACGCCGACTAACCGATTGGTGCCTGCTTTCAGGCTAAGGTACCTGGCGTTGATTGGGGGCGAGTATGTAGAGCTACCTCAACCGCCGGTTGAGGTGGGCGTAGTCACAGGTATCTACTTCATGGTTGTTCGGGTAAGAAGGCCTGATAATTCTCCGGTAGAGGGTGCCCTTGTGACATTCAATGTCCAGGGCGACGCCCAAAAAACCGGCACTACCGGTTCTAATGGGATCGCGACTTCGGCATTTTCTTTTTCGACAGTGGGCAAACGAGAATGTTCTGCGGTAATGACAAGCGATGGCCGAGAGTATGTGGCAAAGTTGCTTTTGGATGTTCTGCCACAGAGTTAAAAGCGGATCAAACAATAATCGTCTCACTTGATAAGTTAAAAAAAGTGAATTTTTATCACCGGAATGAAGAAAGGCAGTCAATCGACTGCCTTTCTTCATTTCGTACATGACGTTGAAACGCAAATTTAGAGTTTTTATCGCGTTTTACTAAAAACAAGCTCTCATTTATGACAGTTTTCCACTTGTCGATTTTTCCTGATAGTTAACGGACTGTTTTTTATGTCCAACGCTGAAAAGGAAATGTCGTCATGACCGACGAACTAAAAGCCGTAGCCGTTGCATCAAGCCCCTGGGAACAAGCCACCTTGTTGATCAACGGCAAGAAAGTGGAAGGGGGGGCAGAACCCGTTTTGCTCCGTGGGCGGGGGAACGTTGTGACGGTGGAGGCTCCACCCGCGATCGCCAGAGAGCTCAATCTGGCGCTACCTGTGGATGGAGGTTTGAACATCGTTGCATCACCGGATTTTAATAAATGGGTGTCTCCCGTCAATGGCAAATTCACTTGGACGATTACACCGGACGCTGGCAAGAGCGGTCGAATTACCCTGGTGTTTTTCAGTAGGGAAGTGACGGAGTTATGGGGGCATCGAAGTCTGGTGATTTCGAGCAGCTTGGCTGATGAAGTTGATGTCAAGGTTGATGATAAAGACGTTTCACATGCTGATACCGCTTTTCTTAGAACGAATCGTCGCAATATAAAGTTGCTGGCAAAACCAAATAGTCCGGTAGCTGGGCTTGCATTCATTATGCGGTATGAGATTTTAGATAAACTATTGCCTGGTGCGGTCGAAAGTGTTCCGGCTATTGGTGATGAAACATTTAATCTTGAGTGGGATGTTGGTTGTGTTGCTGCTGGAAGTGGCTTTCTCAGGTTGGAGTTTTACTGTCAGAAACTTGATAGTTCAATTTATCTTGAGTGTAAGCAAGTTGATGTCCGCTATAGTGTTGCTGGCAAGGAAATTGAAATAATTGATGGTGTTGGACAGGTAGAAATTCAGTCTTGGGGTTATAATGTTTTTTTAATTCATGCATCTCCAGAAATGTTCGGAGATACTGTTGAGGTCGAAGGGGGTGGGATGTTAATAGTTGAGCCGAAGCTTCCTTTTAAGTACATTGTTGATCCCGGTACAGTGGTGAAAAGAATGAATGTGGCAAAGAATATGCATTCCGGAACCTATGGGGTTATGTTTAAGCTATCAAATGTTGGCGACTATATTGATGTCGTCAATATTAGTGTCAAATAGATGTGAGCTTGTTTTGTGTGAGAAAGGCAGCTATCGCTGCCTTTTTTCATCAAACTATCGAATCAGGACAGAAACCCACCATCCACATTCAACGAAACCCCAGTCGTATAGCTGGAAGCATCGCTGGCGACGTTGATGATGCTGCCACCACCGTTTTCGCGCATCAGCTTGCCGGCTTCGACCGACATGAAGAAATAGCCACGAATGTTCACGTCGACAGTTTCTGGAAGGCACTGAGGTCGGTGTCCAGGACGTTGCAGAACTGTGGGTTGGTCGCGGCGTTGTTGACCAGAATGCCGAGGCGGCCGAACTGTTCCTTGATCCCGGCGAAGACCTGGCTGATCTGTTCCATTTCGCCGATGTGGCAGGCGATAGCTTCACCGATGCCACGACTGGCGCCGGATTTTGACTATTTATCGCGTTTTGTTCTAAATAGCCTATCATTTATAGCGGTTTTCAACTTGTCGATTTTTCCTGATAGTTCACGGACTGTTTTTTATGTCCAACGCTGAAAAGGAAATGTCGTCATGACCGACGAACTAAAAGCCGCAACCGTTGCATCAAGCCCCTGGAAACAAGCCACGTTGTCGATCAACGGCAATAAAGTGGAAGGGGGTGCAGAACCCGTTTTGCTCCGTGGGCGGGGGAACGTTGTGACAGTGGAGGCCCCACCCGCGATCGCCAGAGAGCTCAATCTGGCGCTGCCTGTGGATGGAGGTTTGAACATCGTTGCATCACCGGATTTTAATAAATGGGTGTCTCCCGTCAATGGCAAATTCACTTGGACGATTACGCCGGACGCTGGCAAGAGCGGTCGAATTACCCTGGTGTTTTTCAGTAGGGAAGTGACGGAGTTATGGGCGCATCGAAGTCTGGTGATTTCGAGCGATCTGGCGGAGGAAGTAACGGTTTTGCTGGGCGGTTTTCCGTTTCCGTCTTCCGGTGCGGATTTCATCGAAGGGCAAACCAAAACAGTTTCTCTAGCCTACAAAAGCGGAAATCTGCTAGCTGGTACTCCCTTGGCATTTGACTGGCTGCCTGATGCTGGTCTTGTAGAGGGTGACCTTGCCTGCCGACCACCTCTTCGTGAGTTTTCCGCACAGCACGTATGGGAACTTACAGGTACAGGGATTGTGTCGGGTACATTTAAACTGAAACTGTTCAACGAAGGACAATCGACTTCGTTACTTACACCGACGAACCGATTATTGGTTCGTGACAAGACTATTAGAGTCATTCAGGACAATGGAGATCCCTTGCCGCTTCCCCCGCAAGTGATTTTGATCCCCGCTAATACAGATGTTCCTTTTGCAATGGAGGTTAAGCACTCAAATGGTTTGCCGGCGGAAAATGTGAGGTTGACGTTTCCTGCGGGTCACAATGTTTGGACAGACTCCAGAGGGAGAGCTGACTTTAGAGTCAGAGTGCAGCAAGGAGAAATTAATGTAGTGGTACGTGGGCAGATAACAGGCAGTGATATACAGGCAGAAGCGTGGTTCAATGCTTTGCAGTAAAATCAAATGAAGCGATGTTCAATGGTGCTTATTAAAGCGTGATGATATTCAGGGTGTTTGTGCTGCGCAGATCATGATAGGGCGCCAAATGACGCTTTAGGGAAAACTTGCCAGGTGATGGCCTAACGGCTGGTGAATGGGGTTTGGATTCTTTTGATTTTCAAGGCGCAAAACGATCAGCGATGATAGTTGAATCAAAAAAGGCAGCCAAACGGCTGCCTTTTTTCATCCGGACACCGAATCAGGACAGGAAACCACCATCCACATTCAACGAAACCCCTGTCGTATAGCTTGAAGCATCGCTGGCGAGGTAAAGCACCGCCCCCGCCATTTCACTCGGATCCGCCACGCGCTTGAGCGGAATTTGCTGCAGCGCCGTGTTCAAGATCGCCTCATTCTTCACCAGCGCCGAAGCAAACTTGGTGTCGGTCAGGCCCGGCAGCAGGGCATTGCAACGAATCCCGAACTGCGCGCATTCCTTGGCGAACACCTTGGTCATGTTGATCACCGCCGCCTTGGTCACCGAGTAGATGCCCTGGAAGATCCCCGGCGAAACGCCGTTGATCGAGGCGACGTTGATGATGCTGCCACCACCGTTTTCGCGCATCAGCTTGCCGGCTTCGACCGACATGAAGAAGTAGCCGCGGATGTTCACGTCGACGGTTTTCTGGAAGGCGCTGAGGTCGGTGTCCAGGACGTTGCAGAACTGCGGGTTGGTCGCGGCGTTGTTGACCAGGATGTCGAGGCGGCCGAACTGTTCCTTGATGCCGGCGAAGACCTGGCTGATCTGTTCCATTTCGCCGATGTGGCAGGCAATGGCGGTGGCCTTGCCGCCGGCGGCGATGATGGCGTCGGCGACGTGTTGGCAGCCTTCAAGCTTGCGGCTGGAGACGATCACGTGGGCGCCTTGCTGGGCCAGCAGTTTGGCGATGGCTTCACCGATGCCACGGCTGGCGCCGGAGACGAAAGCGATCTTGCCGTCGAGGTCGAACAACTGAGTCTTGGACATGGGATTCCCTTATAGAATGTCTTGTTATCGAGTCAAATGCCGGGTGCGGCCAATGCTGTTCAGTTGAAGCCGGTCAGTGCGCGTTTTCGTTCACGATCATCGCGAGCAGGCTCGCTCCCACAGGGATCGCGTACGGTCACAGGCTGGATTTCTGGATGACCTGCAGGCTCATCTGCTCCAGCAGCTTGTTCATGTGAATGAACTGCGCGAAGCGTTTGTCCTGGGTCTGGCCGTGGTAGAAGCGGTAGTAGATCTGCTGCACGATGCCGGCCAGGCGGAACAGGCCGTAGGTGTAGTAGAAATCGAAATTGTCGATCTGGATGCCCGAGCGTTGGGCGTAGTAATCGACGAACTCGCGGCGGGTCAACATGCCCGGCGCGTGGCTTGGCTGGCGGCGCATCATCTGCACCGGTGCCGGATCATCGGCCTCGATCCAGTAGGCGAGGGTGTTGCCCAAGTCCATCAGCGGATCGCCCAAGGTGGTCAGCTCCCAGTCGAGCACGCCGATGATCTGCATCGGGTTGGCCGGGTCGAGGATGACATTGTCGAAGCGGTAGTCGTTGTGCACGATGCTGGAGGTCGGATGGTCGGCTGGCATCTTGTCGTTGAGCCAGGCTTTCACCGTTTGCCATTGTGGCGCATCGGGGGTCAGGGCCTTCTCGTAGCGATCGCTCCAGCCTTTGATCTGCCGCGCCACGTAGCCTTGCGGCTTGCCGAGGTCACCCAGGCCGTAGGCGTTGTAGTCGACCTGGTGCAGTTCGACGAACTTGTCGATGAAGCTCTTGCACAGGGCCTCGGTTTTCGCCGAGTCCAGCCCCAGCTCCGGCGGCAGGTCGGAACGCAGGATGATGCCGTTGACCCGTTCCATCACGTAGAACTCGGCACCGATCACCGATTCGTCGGTGCAGTGCACGTAGGCTTTCGGGCAGTACGGAAATCCGTCGCGCAGTTGATTGAGGATGCGAAATTCACGGCCCATGTCGTGAGCCGACTTGGCCTTGTGGCCGAAGGGCGGGCGACGCAGGACGAATTCCTGCTCGGGGTATTCCAGCAAGTAAGTGAGGTTCGACGCGCCGCCCGGGAACTGGCTGATTTTCGGCAAACCGCTGAGCCCCGGAATATGGGCCTTGAGGTATGGATCAATCAGGCTGGCATCGAGCTCTTCGCCGGTGCGGATACGGGTGGACTGGTCAGTAAGCGCCATGCTTATCCCTTCTGCTTATTCTGGAGGCCTGAAACTATTGGCTAATCTAATGCGCATACCCCGCACCCACAACCGCGATCGGCTCTTATAGGTGAGCGTGTTGCCGGCCAATCATTGTTTTTGATACAGCTGTTTGAATTGCCCTCAATGAACCACCCGGCTCATGGTCGGCGGCAATTCGATCGGCGTCAGCACCGGTTGGCTGGAGAAAAACGCCACGAGGTTCTTGCCCACCAGTTCGACGGTGCCCTGGGTGGCTTCCGGGGACAGCCCGGCGACATGGGGCGTGAGGATCACGTTGCTCAGGGTCTTTAGCGCATCCGGCACCTTCGGTTCGGCGTCGAACACATCCAGCGCGGCGCCGGCGATCCGGCGTTGCTCCAGGGCGGTGATCAGGTCGGCGGTGGCAATCACGCTGGCCCGGGCGATGTTGACGATAAAACCCTTGGGGCCCAAGGCGTCGAGGACCTGGCGATTGATCAGGTGCTTGGTGCCCAGGCCGCCGGGCGTGGCGACGATCAGGAAGTCCGAGGCGCGCGCCAGTTCGGTCGGGGTCGAGCAGAACGTGTAGGGCACATCGCTGCGACGTTGCCGATTGTGGTAGCAGATGCTCATGTCGAAGCCGGCACCGGCACGTTTGGCGATGGCCATGCCGACCGCGCCGAGGCCGAGGATGCCCAGGCGTTTGCCGGCTAGGGAAGGGCGCATAATCTTCGGCCACTCGCCGCGCCGAACGGCGGCATCACAGCGGGGCACGTCGCGTACCAGCGACAGCAGCAGCGCCATGGCATGGTCGGCGACGGACGAGGCGTTGACCCCGGCACCATTGGTGACGGTGATGCCCCGGTCGGCGGCGGCCTGCAGGTCGACGTGTTCATAGCCGGCGCCGATCACACAGATGATCTTAAGTTTGGGCAGCGCGGCGATTTCATCGGCATACAGCCCCAATGGTCCGCGGGTCAGGACGGCGTCGATCTGCCCGGCGTGGCGGGCGATGGCTTCGGCACGCTCGGCGGGCGTCGGGGCCAGTATCAGGTGGAAGCCCTGATGTTCGAGAATAGGCAGGTAATCATTGATGGTTTCAACCAGTACCAGAACGGTTACAGGCATGCTTGGCTCCCTGTGGGCATCGGAAAATCGGCTCGAACGTCGCTTGAGATTGCTGATTTCAGGATAGCTTGGCAACCGCCGGCGATGGTCGTTAACGATAACGCGTGTGAACTGGATGAACGCGGCGCTCTTGAGTCCATCGCCAGCAGGCTGGCTCCTACAGTTTTAGCGTGGGCGCGGTCCCCTGTAGGAGCTGGCTTGCCAGCGATGGTCGTCAACGATAACGCGTATGAGCTGGATGAACGCGGCGCACTGGAGTCCATCGCCAGCAGGCTGGCTCCTACAGTTTCCCGGGATTGCGTGAAGAACCTTTTATTTCGACGCCGAGAGTGCTGCTCGGGCAGCCTCGAGAATTTCATCCGACAGTGGATCGCCGCGGGTCGCCCGGGACAACATCAACGCGCCGAACATCAGCGAATACTGCACCAGCGCCTGCTGCCGTTTGTCGGCCTCGTCTTCGGTGTCGAGCAGCGAGCCCAGGGAGTCGAGCAGGTTGTTCAGGCCCTGCAGATAGGTTTGGCGCAAACCGCTCTCGGCGGCCTCGTGGCACATGTCCCCGGCAAAGGCCACCACCGGACAGCTGTCACCCGGATTGTCCCGGCTTTCGCTGGACAGGTACGTTCCGACCACGGCGCGGCGGGCGGTGTCCTTGCTCTCCTGATCGGCCACCCGCGCTTGCCAGCGTTGCGCGGCCTGCTCGAAGGCCCGGCCACTGGCCTCTTGCGCCAGGGCTTCGCGGGATTCGAAGTGCCCGTAGAAGCCGCCGTGGGTCAGGCCCGCGGCGGCCATCACATCGACCACGCTGATCCCGTGCAAACCGCGTTCGCGGAACAGCCGCGTGGCGGCATCGACGATGGTCTCGCGGTTGAGGTCGGCTTGTTTACGGGAAACGCGGGGCATGGGTCACTCTCAGGTCTTGAGGTTGAACATCAGAGGGCGTATTGGGCAATTCCGTTGCCGAACGACCAATTCTCTTTTTTGACTTCCACCAGATTGATGAAAACGTCCTCCAGGCGTACGGCCAACTCTGTGTGAAGACTTTCGGCGATGGTTTTGTAGAGGCGTTTTTTCTGCTCGAGGGTTCGCCCCTCGCTCATGGTGATCTGGATCACCACCAACTGGTCCGTGCGGTCGATACCCAGGTAACCGGGATCAAAGATGAAATGCTGCTCATCGTGTTCGGCGAGTATCTGGAAATTATCGTTCTCCGGCACGCCGATGGTGCTGTGCATCGCGGCGTAGATCAGTTGGCCGATGCGTTTGGCGTGGGTGGGGTCCTGATGTTTTTTGATGTCGACGCGAACCAGTGGCATGGGAAGACTCCAGGAGGAATGCAGGTTGTTTAAAAATACATGATGGTAGACCTTTATCAAGTGTGGATGATGAAATGCCGATGGAGATCCCGAAAACATACAGAAAACCTGTGGGAGCGGGCTTGCTCGCGAAGACGGCGGCACATTCAGCATTGATGTGTCTGACACACCGCCTTCGCGAGCAAGCCCGCTCCCACAGGGGATTTTTCGTCAATCTGGTACCACCGTTCCTCACCTAAGTCTTTGCTTCTGTTCACTAATCCTCCAGAATCGCGCCCCTGTTCCAGTCAGGGCGCTGCCTGTCGGGTATTCCGACGCGTTCTGACCGGGTGGCAAGTGACCGGAATGTGGAGATCCCACCGGATGAATGATCAGGCCAATAGCGTCAACAAACGCTATGTAGCAGCAACACCCGCAACGCTTTCGAGCTGGAATCGCCAGGACACCACGTGGATGCTGGGCCTGTTTGGCACGGCGATTGGTGCGGGCACCCTGTTTTTGCCGATCAATGCGGGCCTCGGCGGTTTCTGGCCGCTGCTGATCCTGGCGTTGCTGGCGTTCCCGATGACGTTCTACGCGCACCGCGGGCTGACCCGTTTTGTGTTGTCCGGTCGCGAAGGCGCCGACATCACTGAAGTGGTGGAAGAACATTTCGGCATCAAGGCCGGTGCGCTGATCACCTTGCTGTACTTTTTCGCCATTTTCCCGATCCTGCTGATCTACAGCGTGGCCCTGACCAACACCGTGGGCAGTTTCCTCGAGCATCAACTGCACATCACGCCGCCGCCGCGCGCGGTGCTGTCGCTGGTGCTGATCCTCGGCCTGCTGGCGGTGGTGCGTTGCGGCGAGCAACTGATCGTCAAGGCCATGAGCCTGATGGTCTATCCGTTCATCGTCGCCTTGCTGTTCCTGGCGGTGTACCTGGTTCCGCACTGGAACGGCGGCATCCTGACCACCGCCAGCAGCGTGCCGGCACCGTCGGCGCTGTTGCACACCCTGTGGCTGGCGATTCCGGTGATGGTGTTCTCGTTCAACCATTCGCCGATCATCTCGGCGTTCGCCGTGGACCAGAAGCGTCGCTACGGCGATCACGCCGAGGAGCGCAGCTCGCAGATCCTGTCCCGGGCGCACCTGTTGATGGTGGCGATGGTGCTGTTCTTCGTCTTCAGTTGCGTGCTGACCCTGTCGCCAGCGCAACTGGCTGAAGCCAAGGCGCAGAACCTGTCGATCCTGTCGTACCTGGCCAACCACTTCAGCAACCCGACCATCGCCTTCGCGGCACCGTTGATTGCCTTCGTGGCCATCTCCAAGTCGTTCCTGGGGCACTACATCGGCGCCAGCGAAGGTCTCAAGGGGCTGATCGTCAAGAGCGGCAAGCGTCCGTCCGCCAAGGCCCTGGACCGCATGACTGCCGCGTTCATGCTGGTGGTGTGCTGGATCGTCGCCACGCTGAACCCGAGCATCCTCGGGATGATCGAAACCCTCGGTGGCCCGGTGATCGCGGCGATACTGTTCCTGATGCCGATGTACGCCATTCGTAAGGTGCCGGCGATGGCACGCTATCGCGGTCAGGCGTCCAACGTCTTCGTGACGGCGGTGGGGCTGGTGGCGATCTCGGCGTTGATCTATTCGTTGAGCGCGTGATCCACCGGCCTGCTCGCGCAGTGCCGGGTTGACAGCTACAGTGGCCGCTGCACGTGATACGTGCAGAGGTTTTTTTTCGCCTGGAGGCACTGGATTGTCGAGCGAACCGAAGGCTGATCCCACCGAGCAACCCAACCGTTGGCAGGACCTGTTGGCGGTGTTGCCGCAGGTGGAGATTAGCGGGGTGGTGCTGAGTGGGTTGAGTGTGGATGGTGCGGTGCAGCAAGCCTTGAAGGCTGGCGCATAACCTGTGGGAGCGAGCTTGCTCGCGATGGCGGTCTGTCTGTTACATCCATGTCGACTGACCCGCCGCTATCGCGAGCAAGCTCGCTCCCACAGGGGGAGGGGGGCTGAGGCAGAAGGCATAAAAAAACGCCGCTCATCTCACGATGGGCGGCGTTTTTCATTGCGTTGCAACGTTAGGCTTGAACGACCGGGATGTTGGCGTTCGCAGCAGCTTCACGGAACTCGGCGATCTGGTCGAAGGACAGGTAGCGGTAGACATCGGCCGCCATGCTGTCGATCTTGCCAGCGTATTCCATGTACTCCTCGACGGTCGGCAGGCGACCCAGGATGGAGGCCACGGACGCCAGCTCAGCCGAAGCCAGGTAGACGTTCGCGCCGTCACCCAGACGGTTCGGGAAGTTACGGGTCGAAGTCGACACAACGGTCGAGTTCGGCTCTACACGTGCCTGGTTACCCATGCACAGCGAGCAGCCCGGCATTTCCATGCGCGCGCCGGCCTTGCCGTAGATGCCGTAGTAGCCTTCTTCGGTCAGCTGGTGAGCGTCCATCTTGGTCGGCGGCGACAGCCACAGACGGGTTGGCAGCTGACCCTTGACCTGTTCCAGCAACTTGCCGGCAGCGCGGAAGTGACCGATGTTGGTCATGCACGAACCGATGAACACTTCGTCGATCTTCTCGCCAGCAACGCTGGAGAGCAGGCGAGCGTCGTCCGGGTCGTTTGGAGCGCACAGTACAGGCTCCTTGATGTCGGCCAGGTCGATCTCGATGATTTCGGCGTACTCGGCGTCCTTGTCCGCTTCCATCAGCTCAGGGTTGGCCAGCCAGGCTTCCATCGCCTGGGCACGACGCTCCAGGGTACGGGCATCGCCGTAGCCTTCGCCGATCATCCAGCGCAGCAGGGTGATGTTGGACTGCAGGTATTCAGCGATCGACTCTTTGGACAGCTGGATGGTGCAACCGGCAGCCGAACGTTCAGCCGAGGCGTCGGACAGTTCGAACGCTTGCTCGACGGTCAGCTTAGGCAGGCCTTCGATCTCCAGGATGCGACCGGAGAAGGCGTTCTTCTTGCCTTTCTTCTCTACGGTCAGCAGGCCAGCCTGGATCGCGTAGTAAGGAATGGCGTGAACCAGGTCACGCAGGGTGACGCCTGGCTGCAGTTCGCCCTTGAAGCGAACCAGGACCGACTCAGGCATGTCCAGCGGCATGACGCCAGTGGCTGCGGCGAACGCGACCAGACCGGAACCGGCCGGGAACGAGATGCCGATCGGGAAACGGGTGTGGGAGTCACCACCGGTACCGACGGTATCTGGCAGCAGCATGCGGTTCAGCCACGAGTGGATGATGCCGTCGCCCGGACGCAGGGAAACGCCGCCGCGGGTCATGATGAAGTCAGGCAGGGTGTGGTGGGTGGTCACGTCGATCGGCTTTGGATAAGCCGCGGTGTGGCAGAAGGACTGCATCACCAGGTCGGTCGAGAAGCCCAGGCACGCCAGGTCTTTCAGTTCGTCACGGGTCATTGGACCGGTGGTGTCCTGGGAACCCACGGTGGTCATCTTCGGTTCGCAGTAGGTGCCCGGACGCACGCCGGTCACGCCGCAAGCCTTGCCGACCATTTTCTGCGCCAGGGTGAAACCCTTGGTGCTTTCAGCCGGTGCTTCAGGCTTCTTGAACAGGGTCGAAGGTGGCAGGCCCAGCTCGGCGCGAGCCTTCTCGGTCAGGCCACGGCCGATGATCAGCGGAATACGGCCGCCAGCACGAACTTCGTCCAACAGGACCGGGGTCTTCATTTCGAAGGTGGTCAGGACTTCGTCGGTGCCGTGTTTGCAGACTTTGCCAGCATGCGGGTACAGGTCGATCACGTCGCCCATGTTCATGTTGGAAACGTCGAATTCGATTGGCAGTGCGCCAGCATCTTCCATGGTGTTGTAGAAGATCGGAGCGATCTTGTTGCCGAAGCAGAAACCGCCGGCACGCTTGTTCGGCACGTAAGGAACGTCGTCGCCGAAGAACCACAGTACGGAGTTGGTCGCCGATTTACGCGAAGAACCGGTACCGACCACGTCGCCGACGTAGGCGATCGGGAAGCCGGCGTTGCGCATTTCTTCGATCTGCTTCATCGGACCGGTGACGCCTTGTGCGTCCGGCACGATGCCGTCGCGCGCCATTTTCAGCATGGCCAGGGCGTGCAGCGGGATGTCCGGGCGGGACCAGGCATCCGGAGCAGGGGACAGGTCGTCGGTGTTGGTTTCGCCGGAGACCTTGAACACGCGCAGGCTGATCTTGTCGGCCAGGGTAGGGCGCTTGACGAACCACTCGCCGTCAGCCCAGGACTGCAGTACGCCTTTGGCGTGAACGTTGCCGTTCTTGGCTTTTTCCGCGACGTCGTGGAAGGCATCGAACATCAGCAGGGTGTGCTTGAGTTCTTCTGCGGCTACTGGCGCCAGTTCGGCGTCGTCCAGCAGGTTCACCAGGGTCACGATGTTGTAGCCGCCCTGCATGGTGCCGAGCAGTTCAACAGCGCGCTTCTTGTCGATCAGGGGGGAGTTGGCTTCGCCTTTGGCGATGGCGGACAGGAAGCCGGCCTTGACATAGGCTGCTTCGTCCACTCCAGGCGGAACGCGATTGGTGATCAGGTCAACGAGGAATGCTTCTTCGCCAGCCGGGGGATTTTTCAGCAGCTCGACCAGGCCTGCAGTTTGTTCGGCGTTTAGCGGCTGGGGAACGATACCCAGTGCTGCGCGCTCTTCGATATGTTTGCGGTAGGCTTCAAGCACAGTTATTACCCTCATCAGTGGTCCCAAATGGGTGTCCGGGACGCTCATCCCGAAATTGCCGTACTCATGCGCTGCATGGCGTTGTGAGCCACTTAGCCAGAATTACCGACAATTCCTTACAGAAGCTGCTTTCAAAGTTTTACGCCTGCAGAACGGGAGCTGATGAGGGTTGGCGTTGGGCTTTTCCCCGCTGGAAAAACCCCTCGCCAACACCGCTCTGAAGGAACGACTGTGCTCGTGACGCTTTGAAAACAGCTTCTAACGGACATTGGCGCCTAAAAAGGCAGGCTGATTCTACGGCAAAAAAAAATTTAAGGTAAGTCAGGTTTTATTGGACTTTGGTGGCGGGCGGTAAACGCCGATTTAGCCATGGCCCTGAACTTTGAGGGGTGATCAATGGTGGACAAAGGTCTAACATGCCGGCCTGTTCTGCTTTTTCGCGTTTTGCCTACCTATGCCCAATCAGACCATCAAGACGCCGTGCGTCGGCCTTTGCTCCACTGTTTACGGTGACCTGGTGTGCCGTGGCTGCAAGCGTTTCCACCACGAAGTGATCCACTGGAACGGTTACAACGAGGAGGAAAAGCGCGCTGTATGGCTGCGTCTTGAGCAATTGCTGTCGCAAGTGATGGCCGCCAAGGTGGAGATTTTCGATCCGGCGCAGCTGCGGATGCAGCTGGAGCAACGCAAGATCCGTTTCGTGCCCCATCAGTCGGAATATTGCTGGGCCTACCAGTTGATCGCCCGGGGGGCGCGGGTGATCAACAACCTGGAAGCCTACGGGATGGTGTTGCTGCCGGAATTTCGCGACTGGAACCTGCCGGAATTGCGCGATGCCATTGATCGGGAATTTTTCCTGCTCTCCGAGGCGCATTACCAGCGCTACATCGCGCCGGGGTTCTTGAAAGACGCCTTTGGCGGCTGAAAAGATCGCAGCCTGCGGCAGCTCCTACAGGTAAACACGATCAATGTAGGAGCTGCCGAAGGCTGCGATCTTTTGATCTGCCCTCAGTGCTTGCCGGCAATCTCCTCAAGATGATCCTCGATCTCCGTCGGCTTGAGCACCAATACATCGCTCTCGACCGCATCGAGCACCACTTCCGCCGTATTGCCGATCAACGCGCCTGACAACCCGCTACGCGCCACGGTGCCGATGACGGTCACGGCCGCCTGCAGCTTGTGCACCATGAACGGAATCAACACGTCCGCCGGACCTTCCTCGATGTGCAGGTGTTCATCGTCGATGTCGTACTCGGCCTGGAACGACTTGCATTGCTCGCGGTAGCGCGCCTGGATGGTTTCGCTGAGTTGAAACGTCGGGTCGGCCGACGACAGCATCGGTGACGGGTGGGCGCTGATCACGTGCAAACGGGCCTTGGCCAGGGTTGCGATGTCATAGCCATGATTGATGATGGTGTCGTGCAGGTGGCGGTGTTCGAGGTCGGTGTTGCCGACGTCGACAGCGGCCAGGATCACTTTGTCTTTCCATGAGCCAGCGGTTTTTACCAGCAGTACCGGGGAAGGGCATTGGCGCAGCAATTTCCAGTCTTCGGGTGTCAGCAGGGCCTTTTTCAGGGCACTGTCGGGAAAGTGCTGCTTCACCACCAGACCGCAGCCTTCGGCTTGCTGAACCTCGACGATGGTTTGATGCAGGCTATGGTTCCAGGCCTGCTCGGTGGTGACGCTGTAGCCGTCCTCCGTCAAAGCGGCCTTGAGCACACTCAACATGGCACTGTGATCATGCTTGGGGTCGCACACCAGCAGATGCAACTGCGCCTGGGTCACGCCGGCGATCAGCTTCGCCCGCTTGAGCGCGAGGCTTTCGGAGTGTTCGGGGTCAATGACCACCAGAATGCTGCGTACGGCTTGCATGAGCGCGATCTCCTGAAAATAAAAAAGGCACGGCGTTGCACAACTATAGTTGCTGCCTGCGATTCGGGGACTTGATGCATATCAACGGTTGGCGACTGGTGGTCTGCGGGCAGGCCGGTATAATCGGCGCCCTTCGTTTTGAACCTATTTGTCCGTGAGCCCCATGATCCTTCCCGAAATTCACGAGTTCCTTGGCTGCCGCACCCCCGACGGCTGGGTTCAAGCCGCGCTGGCCGATCAGGAAACCTTGCTGATCGACCACAAGAACTGCGAATTCAAGGCCGCCAGCACCGCGTTGAGCCTGATCGCCAAGTACCATTCCCACGTCGACCTGATCAACATGATGTCGCGCCTGGCCCGGGAAGAACTGGTGCACCACGAGCAGGTCATGCGCCTGATGAAGCGCCGCAAGATTGGCCTGCGCCAGCTGTCTGCCGGGCGTTATGCGTCGGGCCTGCGCAAGGTGGTGCGCAGTCACGAGCCGGTGAAGCTGGTGGACACCTTGGTGGTGGGCGCCTTCATCGAGGCCCGCAGTTGCGAGCGTTTCGAAGCGCTGGTGCCGCATCTGGACGAAGAGTTGGGCAAGTTCTATTTCGGTTTGCTCAAGAGCGAGGCGCGGCATTTCCAGGGTTACCTGAAACTGGCCTACCAGTATGGCGACGCCAGGGACATCGCCCAGGTGATCGACAAGGTCCGCGCCGCCGAACAGGAACTGATCGAATCCCCGGATGTGGAATTCCGTTTCCATAGCGGCGTACCGGTCGCGGCATAACTCTCGCAGGACAACCCGTGGGGCTTTCAACACAAAAAAACCGGCCTTTTTGGCAAATGCCGATCAGTTAAGCCGAGACCCTGAACCTGTGGCGAGGGAGCTTGCTCCCGCTGGGCAGCGAAGCGGCCCTAAAAAATGGGCCTGCTGCGCAGTCCAGCGGGAGCAAGCTCCCTCGCCACAGGTTCGTGTCATCCTTGACTGATCGACATTAGGCCTTTCTGGCCGGTTTTTTCAGGTCCCCAGCTTCAGAAATCCCACGTGGTGGTCAACATCACGTTACGCGGTTCGCCGTAGTACGTGGTGTCGAAGTTGCCCAGGCCCGTCAGGTAGCGTTTGTCGAAGACGTTGTTGGCGTTGACGGTGAAGCTCAGGTTCTCGTTGAACTGGTAGCGGCTCATCAGGTCGACGAGGGTGTATCCGCCTTGCTTGATGCGGGTGTAGTCGCCCACGGTCGGGCTGTAGATCTTGCCGTAGAACGCGCTCTGCCAGCTGATGCCGCCTCCGATGGTCACCTTGTCCAGTGCGCCGGGCAGGCGGTAGGTGGTGAACGTACGTACGACGTGTTCCGGTTTGCTGGTGGACAGCGGGAAGCCGAAGATGCGCTGTTCATCGGCGTCACGGGTGCGGGCGTAGGTGTAGCCGGCCGACAGGTTCCAGCCTTCGGCCAATTCACCGGCCAATTCCAGCTCGACGCCTTTGGTGGTCGCGCCGTCAACGGCTTTGTAGATGCCTTCGTTGGTCACCGGGTTGGTGCCGATCGATTCAGCGAGGTTGTCTTGCTCGATGCGGAAGAAGGCCAGGCTGGCATTCAGTCGCCCGTCGAAGTAGGCGGCTTTCAGGCCGGCTTCGTAGCTGTCGCCTTCGACCGGCGCCAGGGTCGAACCGTTGATGTCCTTGTAGGTTTGCGGCTGGTAGATGCTGGTGTAGCTGGCGTAGACCGAGTAGGTGTCATCCAGGTCATAGACCACACCGGCATAAGGCGTGACCACGCCATGTTCCTTGTAGCTGGCATGGGTGTCATCGAGTCCCGCACCCGGATAGTACGAATAGTCTTCGTTGTACTTGAAGGTGCTCAAGCGGCTGCCGAGGATGATCGACAGGTCATCGGTCGCGTGCAGGCGCGTGGCCAGGTACAGGCCGTTCTGGCTTTGAGTGCGTTCGTACTTGCCGTTCTTCGGGAAGTCCTGTTCCGGCAGATCGCCATTCCAGTCGTAAATGCTCCCCGGGACCATGGCGAAGGCACTGGTGTCGAAGGTCGCGCCGGTCTGGCGCGAGTGGGAGGCCATGAAGCCGGCCACCAGTTCATGCTCGCGGCCACCCAGGGAGAAGGGGCCGGTGACGTTCACGTCAGCGGTGTTTTGCACCCGATGACCTTCCCAGCGCCCCCAGTACAGGAACATGCCTTCACCGGTGGCACGGTCCGGGTTGCCGCCACTGGCCGAGGCCAGGCGAGTGTCGTGATCGGTGGTTTTCTGGTCGACAGTGGCCTTGAACGTCCAGTCGTTGGCCAGGGCCTGTTCCAGGGAGGCGAAGTAGGTGATGTCGTCGAAGTCGCGACGACTCCAGTCGGCGCCCGGGTTGAAGTGACGCGGGAAGTCGGTACGGCCGCCGTCCGAGAAGTACACCGGGTTGCCGGTCCAGGACGAACCTCGCGGAGTGGCGCTGGACTTGTCGACGCCGAAGGTCAGCAGGGTGTCGGGCGTCAGGTCGGCTTCGAGGACGCCGTAGAACAGGTCCTTCTTCTGGCTGTAGTGATCCTGGTAGGAGTTCTTGTCGGAATACGCGCCGACAAAGCGACCACGCACGCTGCCGGAATCGTTCAGTGAACCGGAAATGTCGCCGACGCTGCGATAGGCATCCCACGAACCGACGGTGCCGCTGATCGACGCCTTGAATTCCTTGGTCGGCTTCTTGCGGATCAGGTTGACGGTGGCAGCCGGGTCGCCCGAACCGGTCATCAGGCCGGTCGCACCCTTGACGATTTCGATGTGGTCCAGGCTGGAGGCGTCGTCGCTGTTGCTGGGGTTTTCACCGTAGACGCCGTCATACGGGATGTTGATGCCATCGTACTGAAAGTTGGTGATGGCAAAGCCACGGGCGGAAAACTCGGTGCGGTCACTGTCGTATTTCTGCGTCGAAATGCCGGGGGTGTTGCGTAGCGCGTCGCCGATGGTCTGCACGCCGCGGTCGTCCATCTGCTGGCGGGTGATGACGGTCACCGATTGCGGCGTTTCGCGGATCGACAGGGGCAGGCCGGTGGCCGAAGACGTTGAACCGGTGGTGTAGGAGTGGGTGCCTTCGGTGGTGGCGCCCAGCGCCTGGGCGGAAATATTCGTTGCGCCCAGTTGCAGTACACCGTCGTCCTTCGCCGGCTTTTTATCGGCATCGGTTTCAGCGGCGTGGGCGGTGAGGCTCAGCAGGGCGGCGGGCAGGGCCAGCGCCAGAGGGCACAGGGCAAAACGGAAACGGGTGACAAGCGGGTGCGACATGGGGATCCCTTTGCATCGAATCGATCGGTAGTTGAAGTGCTTCTGAGGGGTTAACCGAACGAAACATGCAAAGGGGAACTGCCGCCTGAAAAAAACTGATAATTATTCTCAGCCAGCCAGGCCGAGACGCTGATGCCACTGGGCGATGGATTCTTCAGGGTACAGATCGAACTGCTGATCCACGGGCTGCGCCTGGACCTCCACCCACGGCGCTTTCGAGCCGAGCATCAGGTGCGTGTGCTCCGGCGGTACCGGCAGCGGTGTGTCGATGGCGGAGGCGAACGGGTGAATCAATTCCGGCCACTGAGGGCTGAACAACCACAGGCCCGAGCCGCAGACCGCACAGAAATGCCGCTCGGCGCTGCTGCTGTGGGCGCGCTTGTCGCCTTCTTCCTTGAGCCGCGCATGGTAAATCGCGATGTGCTTGCGCCCGCGCACCTTGAGGCTGGCGGCATCGCCACCGAGGTTGATCGCATAGCCGCCACCGCCCTGGGTCTTGCGGCAGATCGAACAGTAGCAACGCTGGTACGGGTAGGGGTGGGCGCAGGTCAGGCTGAACGACACCGCGCCGCAATGGCAGGAACCTTCGAGTTGCATGGGAGCCTCCGGCTGTCTTGAGCGTACCCGGGACAGCCTAGACCCTTAGCGTGACTCGACAGGTGCGAAAAGCCAGGGTGAGTTCGGCATCGCCGCTTTGTGCGCGGGTCACGTCCAGCATGTGCCGGGTGCGGGTGGATGTCATGATCCATAAGGGAAGGTGATGGGCGGGTGGATTTGTGGTGAGTGGGCCGGCCCATTCGCGAGCAAGCCCGCTCCCACATTTTGAATGCGATCGCCTGTGGGAGCGGGCTTGCTCGCGAAGAACGATAACGCGGTCCCACTGGACGCCTGCCAAAGGCCAAGTCAGCATGTCCCCCTCGAAACCGGGACACGACCTGATGCGACGATTACCTTCCCTGGCAGCCCTGCGAACCTTCGAATGCGCGGCTCGCCATGCCCATTTCGGCCGGGCGGCGGCCGAGTTGTGTGTCACCGACAGCGCGGTCAGCCACCAGATTCGCCAGCTCGAGGAGCAGCTCGGTGTGCCGCTGTTCGTGCGCGAAGGCCGGCAGATTCGCCCGACCCTGGCCGCCGGGCGCCTGATGCAGAGTTTGCAGCAGGCGTTCGAACTGATTGGCGACGCCTGCGATGAACTGCGCGATCCGTCATCGCTCGCGGTGCTGCGTCTGGCGGTGACCGCCGAGCTGGCGCAAAAGTGGCTGATGAGCCGTCTCACGGACTTCTATGCGCGCTATCCGCACATCACCCTGCATCTGTACGAACAACCGATCGACGCCACGGCCCCGGGGGAAGACATTGACCTGGCGATCACCTACGGCACCGGCCCGGTGGACAGCAGCGCGTATTTCGTCCGGCCGCTGCCGGCGTTGCAGTTCTTCCCGGTGTGCAGCCCCGGCCTGTTCAACCAGGGCTCGCTGAAAACCCCGAAGGACCTGGCCCGCCATTGCCTGTTGCACGACGACCAGGACGGCAAGACCTGGACCGCGTGGCTCACCAGCCATGCCGGTGACCAGCGCCCCGACCGCCAGTTGTATTTCGCCCATGCCGGGCTGGCGCTGGAGGCGGCGGCGCAAGGGCAGGGCGTGGCCATGGGCGACAACCTGACGGCCCAGGAAGATTTGCTCAGCGGCCGCCTGGTAAGGCCGTTCACGTCGAGCATGACCGCCCTGGGCCAATACGCGCTGGTGTGCGAACGGGTGCGGCTGGAACGTCCGGCCGTGGCGCAGATGCTGGAATGGTTCAACGATCAGTTGCTCGATTGATGAGTTGAATTCAAGTATTCCGAAATAATCATCGTTGGCGAGCCAGTCGCCAACACCCTTAGCCTGTGGTCATTCCAATCCCTGCTGAAGAGGTTTGACCATGGCCCGTTTGCTCGACACCACTCCCAAACAGGACGGTTTCCGTCTGCCCGGCGAATTCGAAGCCAAGTCCGGTTGCTGGCTCGGCTGGCCGGAGCGCACCGACGTCTGGCGCAACGGTGCCAAGCCTGCGCAGAAAGTCTGGGTGCAGATCGTCACCGCCATTTCCATGAGCGAACCGGTCACCGTGTGCGCCTCGGCGGCACAGTTCGCCACCGCGCGCCGCCAGTTGCCGCCGCAGGTGCGTGTGGTGGAAATGACCTGCAACGACACCTGGTTCCGCGACAGCGGCCCGTGCTTTGTGGTCAATGACCAGAGCGGCGAAGTGCGCGGCGTCGACTTCGAGTTCAATGCCTACGGCGGACTCGACGGCGGCCTGTACTACCCGTGGGACAAGGACGACCAGATCGCGAGCAAGATCCTCGAAATCGAACGCTTCGACCGCTATCGCGCCCCCTTGATTGCCGAACTGGGCGGCATCCAGAGCGACGGCCAGGGCAGCATCCTCACCACCGAGCAATGCCTGCTCAACCGTAACCGCAACCAGCATCTGGGCAAGGACGAAGTCACCCGTCGCCTCACCGACTACCTCGGCGCCGAGCAGGTGATCTGGTTGCCGCGGGGCTGCAAGTTCGACGAAACCGATGGCCACGTCGACGACCTCGCCTGCTTCGTGCGTCCCGGTGAAGTGGTGCTGCAATGGACCGACAACCGTGACGACCCGCAGTGGGAAATCTATCAGGAAGCCTATGACATCCTGCGCAGCACCCGCGACAGTCGCGGCCGCGAGCTGATCGTGCACAAGCTGCCGCAGCCGGATGTGCTGGAGTGGACGGCCGAAGAAGCCGAAGGGCTGGACCAGCAGGACAGCACCCATACCCGCCAGGCCGGGACGAAGATCTGCGCGTCGTACATCAACTACTACGCCGGCAACAGCGCCATCGTGGTGCCGCTGTTTGGTGATCGCAACGACAAGGTGGCGCTGGCGACCCTGGCCGAGCTGTTTCCGAAACACAACATCGTCGGCATCGAAAACTCCCGGGAAATCCTCCTCGGCGGTGGCAACGTCGCATGCATCACCATGCCGCAGTACGCCGGCACTGCTTGCAACAAAAAGGGAGTGTGACCATGGGCCTGCACAAACTGACTCAAGCAATACTGCTGGTGCTTGCACCCCTGTGTGTGCAGGCCGCCGATACCGCCAAACCGGTGGTCAACCTGTATATCTGGGGCGAGTACCTGGCCCCGGATACCCTGAAGAATTTCGAGGAAAAAACAGGCATCCATGTGGTGGTCGATCATTTCGATTCCCTGGAAACCGTCGAGACCAAGCTGCTCACCGGCCGCAGTGGCTACGACCTGGTGTTGACGGCGGGGCAGCACCTGTCTCGCGCCATCGAGAGTGGCGCGGTGCAGACGATCGACAAGCAGCAACTGCCGCATTTCGCCGGCGTCGGCGAGGAGTTCCGCCAGCACATGGCGGTGTTCGATCCGGGCAACCGCTATGCCGGGATCTACGCCTGGGGCACCACGGGCGTGGGTTATCAGGAACAGGCCGTGAAACAGCGCCTGCCCGACGCGCCGACCGACAGTTGGGCGATGCTGTTCGACCCGGCAGTGGTCTCGAAATTCGCCGATTGCGGGGTCAGCCTGCTCAACGATCCCAATGAAGTGTTCGCGGCGGTCATGAAGTACATGGGGCTGGATATCAACCGCCAGAACCTCGACGACCTGAAACTCGCCGAGCAGCAACTGGCGAAGATTCGGCCGTACATTCGCTACTTCGACAACGACCTGAACATCAGCGACCTGGCCAACGGCAACACCTGCGTGGCGATGTCGTGGAACGGCAACGTGGGCATCGCGGCGGGCCAGGCCGAGGCGGCGGGCAAACCCTATTCGCTCAAGTACCGGATTCCGAAGGAGGGCACGTTGATCTGGTTCGATGCCATGGTCATTCCCAAGGATGCGCCGCATCCGAAGGCCGGCCTGGCATTGATGGACTACCTGATGACCCCGCAAGTGATTGCGCCGATCACCGACACCATCCATTACGCCAATGCGATCACGGCGGCGGATGGCCTGATCGACCCGGCGATCCGCAATGATCCGGGGACGTATCCACCGGCCGCGGTCAAGGCTTCGTTGTACAGCAAGAATGACAATGGCAAGGCGTTCAACCGGGCGTTGATCCGGGCGTTCAGCCGGTTGAAGTCGGGGTTGTGACAGGCTCTGGTTGTGTGTTGTTGGTAAGGATGCCTTCGCGAGCAGGCTCGCTCCCACATTTAACCGAGTTCTGACATGGGAATGCGGTCGAATGTGGGAGCGGGCTTGCTCGCGAAGAACGATAACGCGGTCTACCGCCCGGGCACCCGCCACAAATACCAGGCCGCCACCGTCCGGTAAGGGCTCCACGCCGAGCCGATCTCGATCATCTGCTTGCGTGTCGGCTGCACCTGGAGCCCCTTGAGCCGGCGATAACCCTCGCGCACGCCAAAGTCGTCGGCCGGCAGGATGTCCGGGCGTTCCAGGCTGTAGATCAGCAACATCTCCACGGTCCAGCGCCCGACGCCGCGCAACGTGATCAACCGCTCGATCAATGCTTCATCGTCCATGGACAGCGCCGTGGCGTAATCCGGTACCACACCGTCCAGCGATGCCTGGGCGATACCCTGGATGGTCGCGATCTTGCTCGCGGAGAATCCGCAACTGCGCAATCGGTCGAAGTCCGTGGCGACGATCTGTTCAGGCCGGGGAAAGGAGCCCGAACCGAACAGCGCCAGCAGCCGCCCGACAATCGCATCGCCGGCCTTGGCGTGCAGTTGCTGATAGGCAATCGCCCGCACCAGCGACTCGTACGGATCACGCGCCGCATGCGGCTGGTGCAGGCACGGGCCGATGGCGTCGATGTGGCGGCGCCAGTCGTCATCGATGGCGGCCAGGAATTCACTGGCCGCGTGATAGCCGTCGACCATGGGCTCAGGCTTTCCCGGACGGTTTCAACAGGGCGTTGATTTCGCCATAGGTGAAAGCTTTCAGGTTGTGGCTATCGAATTTGCCTGTTTGCAAAAAGCTTTGGGCGATGCCGGCCATGGTGCCATAGAGGAATTCGGCGATGCCGGAACCGGCGCTCAGACGGCGTACGCCAAGCGCTTCAAGCGCTTCGGGCGACGGCAGGCCCGGGAACCCCAGCACATTCAATGGCAACGAGGTGCCGTGGCACAGCGCCTTGATCTCGTACTCGGCGGTAACGCCCGCGGCAAACAGGCCATTGGCACCGGCCGCCTGATACAGCGCGGCGCGCCTGAGGGTTTCGGCGACGCGGTCTTCGGCAGGCACCAGGCCGCGCAGGTAGACATCGGTGCGCGCATTGATGAACAGGTTCACGTTACGTCGATCGGCCACCTGGCGCGCGATTTCAATCTTGCGTACCAGCAACTCCGGCGGCGAGGAACCGTCCTCGATATTGATCCCTACCGCGCCGGCGGCGATCACCGCGTCAACCACCTGTGCCACCCGTTCCAGGTCATCGGAGTAACCGGCCTCGATGTCCACGGTCAGCGGCACCGAAATGACCCGGGCAATCGACTCGACGGTCGAGACCAGGCGCTCAAGGGGCAGGGTGTTGCCGTCCGGGTAGCCATGCACCCAGGCCACCGCGGCGCTGCTGGTGGCCACCGCCTTGTTGCCCAGTTGCTCCACCAGTCGCGCCCCGGCGGCATCGGCGACGTTGGTGAGGATCAGCAAACCTTCGTGATGCAGTTGGTGCAGTAGATTGTCGAGCCTGTCCATCGAGTTTCCTTCCTTATGAAAAGCCTGTGGGGGGATCAGAGCGCCAACTGCTCCGTGAGCTGCACCGCAGCGTTTTCCAGCCTGAGCAGAAACGCCTTGCGTGGCTGGCCTCCAGCGTAGCCGGTCAGCGAGCCGTCGGCGCCGATCACGCGGTGGCACGGCACAACAATCGATAAGCGGTTATGCCCGTTGGCCAGGCCTACCGCCCGGCTGGCACCGGGCTTGCCCAGCGTCGCCGCAATGGTGCCGTAGGTGGTGGTCTGGCCGTAGGGGATCTTCGCCAGTTCAGCCCAGACGCGGCGGGAGAACTCGCTGCCGGGCATGTGCAAGGCAACGCTGAACTCGGTCAGCGTCCCGGCAAAGTACGCCGACAATTGCGCTTCGATCTGCTGCAAATGGGTATTGTGCCCCGGGGCCACGGCGTAACCGAATCGGTTTTGCAACGCTTCGACCGAAGGGCTCAGTGAGGCCTGATCGAGAAATTCCAGCAACACCAGCCCGCGCCGTTCGGCCATGGCGATCATCGGCCCCAGCGGCGTGGTCAGGCGTGTAAACAGCAATGGCTCGCTGTTGGCCGCGCGGCCCGGGGTGATGTGAAACGACTTTTGAAAGGCATCGCGAAAGCCGCTCAGGGACTCGTAGCCGGAATCGAAGGCGACGGCGTCGATGGAGTCGCCCTGTTTGATCCCGCCCAATGCCATGCCCAGGCGCCGGGCGCGCAGCCACGCATGGAAGGTCATGCCGAAATGCTGCTTGAACCAGCGGCGCAGTTTCAGCGGCTCGATGCCTACGGCCAGTAGCTGGGCGTCGGTCCAGCGCTGCTCCGGGTCGGCGTCTACCGATTTGAACAGGCTCTGCACCCAGTCCGGCGCGCTGGCGGCGGTGTCCAGCGGTTTGCAGCGCAGGCAGGCGCGGTAGCCCGCCGCCAGGCATTGCTCGGCGTTGGCAAAGAACTCGACATTCTCAGGCTTCGGGCTGCGGGCGGTGCAACCGGGGCGGCAGAAGATGCCGGTGGTCTTGACCGCCGTGAAGAACACGCCCTCGTAGGAGGTGTCTCGTTCGAGCATGGCGCGAACCATCTCGGTGCGGGGCGGGAGCAGCGTTTTTTGTAGGTTCATGGGCGCAGCATAGAGGGCGTCATGGGTGGCCTCCACCGGAAAATCGACAGCGAATTCCAGTTGTTCCAATCAGGTGTGGGATGGCTCGCGATCGGCCAGTTCTTCCAGCAGATCGGCCGAAGGCACAAAGAACAAGCCCCCCGTGACTGCCGTGCTGAAATCCAGCAGGCGGTCATAATTGCCAGGCGGCTTGCCGACAAACATATTCTCGAGCATTTGTTCCATAGGCTCGGGCGAACGCGCATAGCCGATGAAATACGTGCCGAACTCACCGGCACCGGGCCGGCCAAACGGCATGTTGTCGCGCAGGATTTTCACTTCCTGCCCGTCCTTGGTGATCGTCGTCAAGGCGCTGTGGGAGCAACTGGGTTTGACCGAGTCATCCAGTTCGATATCGGACAATTTCGTGCGCCCGATCACCCGTTCCTGGGCCTCGACTGAGAGCGCGTTCCAGGCCGTCATGTCGTGCAGGTATTTCTGTACCAGCACATAGCTGCCCGCGGCAAACAGCGGGTCTTCATCGCCGACCATCGTGAAGTGGGCAGCCTTGCGACCGACCGGGTTTTCGGTGCCATCGACAAAGCCGATGATGCTGCGCATATCGAAATAGCGAAAGCCCTGAACTTCATCGACGACCGTGACCGCGTCTCCAAGGGACGAGAGCAGTTGCGTGGCCAGTTCGAAGCACAGGTCCATCTGCTCGGCACGAATGTGCAGCAAGATGTCGCCCGGTGTTGCCAGCGCTCGACGTCCTTCGGCGCCGAACTCGCGAAACCCGTGCAGCGAAGCCGGGCGCGGGCTGCCGAACAAGGTGTTCCAGGCACTGGAGCCAAAGCCACAGATGCACGACAAATTGCCGGAGGGAACACGTTTGCCGACCGAGCGCGTGAGGGCCGCGATGTCTGCACACCAGGCCCGCACTTTAGCGGCCGCATCCCCGCCGGGTGCCAATGTGGCGACGATGAACATCGCGCTGCCGGTGATGGGGCTGCATACAGCTTGAGGCTCTGGTGTTGGGTGATCCATTGGCATTTGCACTCCATGAGCAGGGGGGAATGTTCAGGCGCGTCGCGCCATCAGCAACACCGAAGCCGCCGCCGACAGCAACCCGGCGCAGCAGCGGTTGAACAGACGCTTGCCGGACGGCCTGGCGAACCAGCGGCGCATGTGCAGGCCCATGTAGGCATAGGCGCCGATGGCGATCCATTCCAGCACCAGGAACAACGCGCCCAATACGACGAACTGCGGCGCAATGGCCTGGGTCGAGTCGACGAATTGCGGCAGGAAAGCTGTGAAGATCAGGATCGCCTTGGGGTTGCCGGCCGCCACCAGGAACTCCTGCCGGGCCAGTGCCAGCGTGCCCACGGGCGCACTGGTGACCAGGTTCTCGACACCGGGATCGGCACGCCACAGTTGCCAGGCGAGGTAGAACAGATACGCCGCACCCAGGATCTTGATGGCGTAGAACAACAGCTCGGAGGTTTGCAGCACCACCGCCAACCCCGCCGAGGCCAGGGCAATCATCCCGGCGAACGCCAGCAACCGGCCGATGCCGGCCACGCACGCGGTGCGGTAGCCATAGCGGGTCGAATTGCTGACCGACAGCAGGTTGTTGGGGCCGGGTGCCATGTTGAGGGCAAAGCAGGCCGGCAGAAACAGGGTGAGGGTGGCGAGGTCCATGGTCGGCTCCTGTAGCAAGAGCGCTATTTTTATCACAGCCCGGCGGTGGTCAGACCCATACAGTGATGGGCGTAAACCACCGTATCAGGGCTCATTTGGCGAATTTTTTCGCCCCGGCGACGCACAGGATCACCGCGACGGTCACGCCCAGCATGCCGAGGCTGACCTGTTCATGCAGCAGGGTCGCCGCCAGGGTCAACCCGAAAAACGGCTGCAGCAGCTGCAATTGTCCAACCGCGGCGATGCCTCCTTGGGCCAGGCCGCGATACCAGAACACGAAACCGATCAGCATGCTGAACAGCGAGACGTACGCCAGGCTGAACCAGGCTGGGGTGCTGATGCCGCTGAACGAAACCGGCATGCGCATCCAGCTGAGCAGCGCCACGACCGGCAGCGACAGCACCAGCGCCCAGGAAATCACCTGCCAGCCACCGAGGGTGCGCGACAGCTTCGCGCCTTCGGCATAGCCCAGGCCACAGGCAAGGATCGCCAGCAGCATCAGGATGTCGCCTTGCGGGGAGGCGCTCAGTCCCTGGGACAGGGCAAAGCCGACCACCAACAGGCTGCCCAGCACCGAGAAAATCCAGAACGCCGCCCGTGGTCGTTCGCCACCGCGCAGCACGCCAAACACTGCCGTCGCCAGGGGCAACAGGCCGACGAAGACGATGGAGTGTGCGGACGTCACGTATTGCAGCGCCAGGGCCGTCAGCAGGGGGAAACCGATGACCACGCCAAGGGCGACTATGATCAGCGGGACCAGTTGCTGGCGCGCCGGGCGTTTTTCCTTGAATAACCCCAGCAGGCAAAGCGCCAGGATCGCAGCGATGGTCGCCCGCGCAACCGTCAGGAACACCGGATCGAATTCCAGCACCGCCACCCTGGTCGCCGGCAGCGAGCCGCTGAAGATCACCACGCCGATCAGTCCGTTGATCCAGCCGCTGGTGTTGTTTTCCAGCGTCCGGTGTTGCAGGTTCGAAGTCCGTTCCATTTGGCTCACGCTCATTGTCTGATTGCACGAAACCCATCGTATGAGCGAGTATCGATACAATCAAAAAATTGTCATGGATACATCTCGACATGCCTCGATCCCGTTATAAAACGCTGGTGGATGCCTTTGCCGCCGACATCCGTTCCGGGTGTTTGCCGCCGGGCACGCGCCTGCCGACGCACCGGCAACTGGCAACCGAGCACGGCCTGGCGCTGGTCACCGCCAGCCGGGTCTATGCCGAGCTGGAGGGCATGGGCCTGGTCAGTGGCGAAACAGGTCGCGGGACCTTTGTCAGGGAGACTTCGCTGCCGCCGGGGCAGGGCATTTCGCAGCACGTGGTGGCGGCGGGGATGCTTGACCTGAACTTCAACTACCCGTCATTGCCCGGCCAGGCCGAGCTGCTGCGCCATGCCTTGCGTCAACTGGCGTTGTCCGGTGACCTGGAGGCGCTCCTGCGCTATCAGCCCCACGCGGGGCGCCTGCATGAGCGGGCTTCGGTCGCCCGTCATCTGGTCGAGCGCGGGCTGAACGTGTCGGCCGAGCAGGTGTTGATCGTCAGCGGTGCCCAGCATGGCCTGGCGGTGACGCTGATGACGCTGCTCAAGCCCGGCGATGTCATCGCCGCTGATGCGCTGACCTACCCCGGTTTCAAGACGCTGGCCGAAACCCTGCATCTGGAAGTCTTGCCCATTCCGGTCACCGATACCGGGCCTGATCTGCCGGCCCTGGCAAAACTCTGCCGCAGCCGATCGGTGCGCGCCGTTTATTCGATGCCGACCTTGCATAACCCGCTGGGCTGGGTGATGGACGCCGATCAACGCGAGCAACTGGTGGCGATAGCGCGCCAGCATGACCTGACGATCATCGAGGACGCCGCCTACGCGTTCCTGGCCGAAAACGTGCCGCCGCCGCTGGCCGAGCTGGCGCCGGAAAGAACGGTGTACGTGTCCGGTCTGTCGAAGAATATCGCCACCGGCTTGCGCGTCGGCTTTATTGCGGCACCCGTGCAATGGATCGCCGCCTTCGAACGCACCATCATGGCGACCACCTGGAACACCCCCGGCGTGATGACCGCCATTGCCACGGCCTGGCTCGACGATGGCACCGTCGTCCAGCTGGAGGCGCAAAAACGTGCGGACGCCCGAGCCAGGCAAGCCCTGGCCCGGGAGGTGCTGGCGGGACTCAGGACTGTCAGTCACCCGAATTCCTACTTCATCTGGTTGCCGTTGGCGGAAGACGCCCGGGCCGACCAGATCGCCATGGCGCTGATGCGCGAGCAAGTGTCGGTGTCGCCGGCCGAGCCCTTTGCGATTTCAGCCCATGTGCCCCACGCGATACGCCTGGCGTTGGGCTCGGTGGACATGGACTCGCTGCGCATTGCCCTGACCAAGGTGAAAAGCGTCGTCGGTTATTACTCATAGCGCTGCAGGGCAGTTTTGTTCAATACGCGAATCGCTTGGCTCTTTACCTTGAGGGCCTTGTTCAACTCGATGGAAGAAGGTGTGCAATGAATCTGATGATGTCCATGGCGGCGTTTGCGCTGGTCGCGTCCATTACGCCGGGGCCGGTCAATATTGTGGCGTTGAGCGCCGGCGCGCGGTTTGGTTTCCGGGCCAGCCAGCGTCACGTGGCCGGGGCCACGCTGGGGTTTGTCCTGCTGTTGGTGCTGATGGGGCTGGGCCTGCATGAGCTGTTGCAACGGTGGCCGGCGTTGACCCAGGGGGTGCAATGGGCCGGCGTGGCCTTTCTGTTGTACATGGCCTTCAAGCTGGCGGCCGACAATGGGCAGGTGCAAGCCAGTGAGTCGGCAAAGGCTCCGTCAATGCTGTATGGCGCGATCATGCAATGGCTCAACCCCAAGGCCTGGCTGGCCTGCGTGGCCGGCATGGGCGCGTTTGTCGCCGATGGCGAGGCACGCCTGGTCTGGCAGTTTGCCGCGATTTATCTGGTGATCTGTTTTGTGTCGGTGGGTTGCTGGGCCTATGCCGGGACGTTTTTGCGCGGCTTCCTGAACAACCCGGTGGGGATGCGGTTGTTCAATCGGGTCATGGCGTTGCTGCTGGTGGTGAGCGCGGTGTACCTGTTGCTGCCGTAACTGCAGTCACTACAGCTTTTGTGGCGAGGTAGCTTGTCGTGAAAAAGGGGCCTGTTGTGGCGAGGGGGCTTGCCCCCGTTCGGCGGCGAAGCCGTCGTAAAACCTGCATGCAGAGTATGACTGGAAGAACGCCGGGGGCCGCTTCGCAGCCCAACGGGGGCAAGCCCCCTCGCCACAGATTTAACCAAGCCATAAATTCAACTGGGCCGCAGATTCAATCAGGCCACAGATTCAGGTAATGCCACAGGGCTCACCCCCGATACTGCCCCGGTGTCGCCGCCAGATGCTGTTTGAACGCCCGTTGAAAATGCGCCTGATCGGCGAACCCCGCTTCCAGTGCCACGTCCGCGATCAGCTTGCCGCTGCGCAATTGATCCCGGGCGAACTGGATGCGCCGGTTCACCAGGAACGCGTGGGGCGTCATGCCGTAATGCTGTTTGAAGGCGCGGATCAGGTAGGACGGCGACAATTGCGCCGCCTCGCAAATGTCTTCGAGACTGAGGGTTTGCGTGCAGTGTTCGCGGATGTAATCGGCGGCACGCTCGAGCTTGAAATTGGGTTCGCGCAGCGGCTGATCGACCGGGTTGAGTCGTAGCTGCACGTCAGTGAAAAACTCCACGGCCACGCTGTGCTTGCGCAGGACATCCTGCTGCGGATCGACCAACACTTCATACAACTGCGCAAGGCCGGCAAACAGGTTGGCATCGCGCGTATGGGTCGCTGAAAAACGGCGAAACGCCGCGTCATCACTGAACCCGAGCTGGTGCTGCAAATCGGTCAGCCACGGCGTATCGACGTACAGCATCAGGTACGACCAGGGTTGGTCTTCGATCGGGTTGCAGGCGTGGACGTCGCCGGGGTTCATCAGCACTACCGTGCCGGCGCTGACCTCGAAGGCTGACTGCTCATGGAGATAGGTACTGCGCCCGGCGGTGATCGCCCCGATGGAAAAGTGTTCGTGGGCGTGCCGGGTGTAGCAGACCTCGCGCCCGTCGGCGATGGCGCGGGCTTCGATGAAGGGCAGGGCATCATCGCGCCAGAAGCGCGGGGCCTTGTCGGCGTTCTTGGCAACGGCGTGCTTCATGCTCACTCCTCGGCAGGTCAGCGCCCGAGTGTATTAGCTCTCGCCGTCAAAGGCTCGTTGCAGTGTGGCGATATCGAGTTTTTTCATTTGCATCATCGCCTGCATGGCCCGTTGGGATTTTTTCGTGTCGGGGTCTTTGATCATGTCCATCATCGCGACGGGGACGATCTGCCACGACAGCCCGAACTTGTCCCTGAGCCAGCCACATTGCTGGGCCTCGGGCGCGCCACCGGCCGACAGGTTGCCCCAGTAATGGTCGACTTCTTCCTGGCTCAGGCAATTGACCTGAAACGAAACCGCCTCAGTGAACTTGAACAGGGGGCCGCCGTTGAGGCCGGTGAAACTCTGGCCGTCGAGCTCGAAGCTGACGGTCATGACCGAGCCTTCGGGCCGGCCGTGGAACTCGAAACCGGCGTGGCCGTAATGGGTGACGGCGGTGATTTTCGAATGGTCGAAGATCGAACAATAGAATTTCGCCGCTGCTTCGGCCTGATCGTCGAACCACAGGCAGGGCGTGAGTTTTTGTACGCGTTGCATGGCGGGCACTCCTCGGCAGGTTATGCATGCAGGAATACAGCGTAGCCAGCCTGAGTGGGGTCGGCAGTACCGTAGATCGCCAAACAGCCGTTTCAGGGCGCGATCAGAAAGCCCAGCGGGTGGTCAGTTGCACGGTGCGCGGTTCGCCATAAAACCCGGTGCCGAAGTTGCCCAGCCCGGTGTAGTAGGTTTTATCGAACAGGTTCTTCACGTTCAGCGTAGTGCTCAGGTGCTCGTTGAAGTGATAGCGCGCCATCGCGTCCACCAGGGCGTAGCCCGGTTGGGTGATCGTCGTGTACTGACCGAAGTTCACCGTATCGGTGGGGTCGGGACGGAACACCTTGCCGAAGAATTCGCTTTGCCAGTTCACGCCGGCGCCGACGGTGAGCCCGTCCCACGCGCCTGGCAGGCGGTAGGTGGTGAAAACCCGCACCAGCTGTTCCGGTGCCGTGGTTTGCAGCACCGAACCGTAGACGTAATCACCCTGGGCATCGCGGGTGTGGTTGTAGGTGTAGCCGGCCGACAGGTTCCAGCCGTCGCGCAACTCGCCAGCCAGTTCGAACTCGAAGCCTTGGGTGGTGGCGCCCTGGACGGCGCGATACACCGACTCGGCATCAACGCCGCTGACATGTTCGGCGATGTTGTCCTGTTCGATGCGGTACAGGGCGAAGCTGGCGTTCAGGCGCCCGTCAAAGTATTCGGCCTTGATGCCCGCTTCAAGACTTTTGCCCTGTACCGGATCGAGCAGTTGGCGGTTGGCGTCCTTGCTCATTTGCGGCTGATAGATGCTGGTGTAGCTGGTGTACACCGACCAGGTGTCGTCGAGATCATAGACAAGCCCGGCGTAAGGCGTGACGACACCGCTCTGGCGATAGCTGTCGCGCAGGTCGGCGCTGTTCGGGTCGCTGTAGTCCAGGTCGTCGTGTCCGCTGAAGTTGCTGACGCGCGCGCCGAGGATCAGCGCCAGGTCGTCGACGGGTTTGAGCCGGGCGGCCAGGTAGGTGCCGGTCTGGCGCTGGACGATGTCGTCGGTGCCCACCCGCGGGATCTCGGGTTTGGCAAACTCGCCGCGCCAATCGAAGATGCTGCCGTCCACCTGCGGGTACACCGAACCGTACACCGGGATGTCCTGGCGCGTGTTCATCGACATGAACCCGGCGATCAGTTCGTGCTCGCGACCTGCCAGGGTGAACGGACCGCTCAGGTTGACGTCGACGTTGTCCTGCACCTGGTCGCCCTTGAACTTGCCCATGTACATGAACATGCCGTCACCGCTGACCGGGTCCGGGTTGCCGCCACTGGCGGAGGCGAGGAAGGTGTCGTGCTGGCGGTGCTTGCGGTCGTAACTGACCTTGAGTGTCCAGTCGTTGGCCAGTTGTTGCTGCACGTTGGCGAACAGCGTCTGGTTGGTGAAATCGCGACGGCTCCAGTCGGTGGCCGGGTTGAAGGAACGGGAGAAATCAGTGCGCGAGCCGTCGTTGTAGTACATCGGGAAACCGGTCCAGCTGGCGCCCCGGGAACGGGTGTCTTGCTGGTCGATACCGAGGGTGACGAGGGTGTCCGGGGTCAAGTCGGCTTCGACAATGCCGTAGGCGATGTCCCTGGTGTTGCGGTAGTGATCGATGTAGGCGCTGCGCTCCTGATAGACCCCGACCAGGCGCCCGCGGACATTGGCGCTGGCGCTCAGCGGTCCGGAGATATCGCCTTCGCTGCGATAGGTGTCCCAGGAGCCGACGGTGCCGCTGACTGAGGCTTTGAATGCCGGGGTCGGGCGCTTGCGAATCAGGTTGACGGTCGCCGAGGGATCACCCGCGCCGGTCATCAGGCCGGTCGCGCCCTTGATGATTTCGACGCGGTCATAGGGGGCCATGTCGGTGCTGGTGGTGCCGTAGTCGTAGACACCGTCGTAGTCGGTATTGACGCCGTCGTACTGGAAGTTGGTGATCGGCAGGCCACGGCTGGAAAACTCCCAGCGCTCGCTGTCGTAGTTTTGCACGCTGATGCCGGGCGCGCGGCGCAGGGCGTCGACGATGCTGGTGGCGCCCTGGTCGTCCATGAGTTGGCGGGTGATGACCGTGACCGATTGCGGCGTCTCGCGCAGGGACAGCGGCAGGCCGGTGGCAGAAGACGTCGAGCCGACGGTGTAGGAATGAGAGTCTTCGCTGGTCGTCCCGGGTGCCTGCCCGGAAATGTTGGTCGCCCCCAGTTCCAGCGCATCTTGTGCCACGGGGGCGGCGTGCAGCACATACCCGCCGTTCCCCTGGCGTTGCGCTTGCAGGCCGCTGCCTTGCAGCAGTCGCTGCAACGCTTGCTGCTGACTGTAGACACCGTTGAGGCCAGGGCTGCGTTTGCCGGCAGCGAGTTCATTGTGTCCGGCGAGGAAAATCCCGGCCTGTTCGGCAAAGCGGTTGAGAACGCTCACCAGCGCTCCGCCGGCGATTGCGTAATGGCGTGTCTGGCTGCCGGGTTGTTCGCTATCGACCAGAGGGGCGGCTTGACTGCGGGACACGTCCAGACCCGGCAGGAGCACCGCCAGCGCCAGCACCAGCGGATGCAAGGCGAAGCGCTGGCGAGTAAGGGTGGCGCGCGGCATGGTGTTCCCGGAATTCGGATCAATCTGCATTCGTAGTGCTTGAAGGATTAACCGAGCGAAAAAGGCAAAAGGGAACCGACGCGCCGGAAAAAAACCTCATCAGGTTTTCGGGCCTAGGTTGACCCACCACTCCAGCGGCTTCTGCACCCGGACCGGCAATGCCGCTTCCAGCAGGCGCAAGGCCTGGTCGGTGTCTTTGAGCGGGAACGCACCCATCACCGGCAGTCCGGCCACCGCCGGGTCACATCCCAGATGCCCGGGGCGATAGCGGCTCAGTTCTTCGAGCAACTGCCCCAGCGGCAGGTTGTCCGCCAGCAACAGGCCGCGGCGCCAGGCTTCGCGGCCGGCCGACGCCGCGGTCGGTGTCGGCGTGTGGTCTTGTGTAAAACACAACTGCTGTCCGGCCTTGACCACCTGCACCTGACCCTGGGTGGTGCGGACTTCAACGGCGCCTTCGTAGACATTCAACAGCGTTTGCCGGTCTTCCTGGCGCACGCTGAAACGCGTGCCCAGCGCGCGCAGGCGGCCCTCGACGGTTTGCACCCGCAGCGGGCGGCTCGTGTCGCTGGCGGTGTCGATCAACACCTCTCCGGCCTGCAACAGCAATAACCGTTGTGCGGTGTCGAAACGTACATCCAGTGCACTGAGGGCGTTGAGCCAGATCCGGCTGCCATCGCTGAGCCGGGCTTCCCGGGTTTCGCCGGTGCCGGTGGAGAGGTCGGCGGTCCATCGGGTCAGGGTCAGCGGCAGGGCGCTTTGCCGCCATGCGCTCCAGCCGAGCCAACTGCCCGACACCAGCACCAGCAGGCTCTTGACCGTCTGGCGGCGGCTGATGGAAGCGCGGCCGCTGTTGCGTAACACGTGGCCGGCCGCTTGTTGATGAGTGTCCTGCAGCGCGGCAAAGCGCTGGCTCACACGCTCGACATAGTGCCACGCGGCCTGATGCTCGCCGCTTTGCGCCAGCCAGGCTTGCCAATGCTCGCGTTCCTGCTCGCTGGCGTGCTGGTCGTTGAGTTGCACGTACCAGCTGGCCGCCTGTTCGAGGCTGGCGTGGCTGATGGCGTGGGTGGCGGCGCGGGTCATTGAATCAGCAGGCCGTCGAGTTCGGCTTCGAGCATTGCGCAATGCATCAGCGCCTGGGCCAGGTACTTTTTCACCATGCGCTCGCTCACGCCGATTTCTTCGGCAATGTTTCGGTAGGGCAGCCCATGCACCTGCGCCAGAACGAACGCATCGCGCACCCGCTGGGGCAAGCGCTGCAGCATGGCATCCACTTCGTACAGGGTTTCGACGATGATCGCCCGCTGCTCCGGCGAAGGCTGGACGGCCTGGGGCTGCGCGGCCAGGGTCTCGAGCCAGGCCTGTTCGAGCTGGCGACGACGCCAGTGGTCAATGCACAGGCCTCGGGCGATGGTCGCCAGATAGGAGCGTTCGTGGGTTTCCCCGTCAAACACCTGCGGACGCTTGAGCACCCGAATGAAGGTGTCATGGGCCAGGTCGGCGGCATCGAACGCATTGTTCAAGCGTCGGCGCAGCAACTCGTGCAGCCAGTGGTGGTGGCTGGCGTAGAGGTTCTGGACGCAGGAGGAGTCGGCAACCGTCATCGTGAGCACATGTCCATGGGCGATCCGCATGCTTGTGTAAATAAGAATTGATCGCGATTAAAGCAAAAGGCCTATGACTGTGCAAATGATATTGGTTTGCTTTTACAGGGTTCGATCC
Source organism: Pseudomonas sp. PDM27 (assembly GCF_019219205.1). Classification (NCBI taxonomy): domain Bacteria; kingdom Pseudomonadati; phylum Pseudomonadota; class Gammaproteobacteria; order Pseudomonadales; family Pseudomonadaceae; genus Pseudomonas; species Pseudomonas sp. PDM27. The sequence goes on from NZ_JAHUWF010000017.1 coordinate 123,777, forward strand.
GGATTTGAATGGATTTGCAGTCTTTATGACGCCTGTGTGGGTCAAAAGGACTACTGATGCTATGAGTCAAATTGACTGCGACCCCCTGAGGTCATTGATTTACCGGGAGTTACCTCATTGGCACGAAATATGAAGCAGGCCATGTACAACTGAACGCCTTCAGGAGTACGCAAAATGTCCGACTTCTTCAGCAACCCTCAGAACGTTCTTCAACTGTCGAGCCGTGTGCTCGGCGCTGGTCTGGCGATGCTGCTGGCCGGCATCTACGGCGCCTATCTCTACGACGGTCAGCTTCCGATCGTCGTGCTGGTCAGCCTGCACGCCATGACCATTCTCGGCCCGACCCTGTTGAAAATCGGTTATGTCATGCGCCTGCTTTCCCAATATCGCCTGAGCCGAGGCTTGGTCCAGGTGGTGGCTTGATGCGTAAACTTGGCGCCACAGCGCTTTTCAGTGTTGGTTTTCGGCCGTTCTTTCTGGCCGGGGCCGGTTTCGCCACCCTTGCCGTGGCGGTCTGGGCAATGTGGCTGTACGGCCGTTTACCCCAGGCGCAACCCGTGGGCGGCATGCTGGCCTGGCATCGACATGAAATGCCCTTCGGATTTGCCGCGGCCATCATCGCCGGGTTCCTCCTGACTGCGGTGCCGAACTGGACAGGTCGACCGGGGCTCAAGGGCTGGCCGTTGATCGGCCTGCTGCTGGTGTGGCTGCTGGCGCGACTGGCCTGGTGCCTGCCGATGCCTGCATCCTTGCTTCTGGCCTTGCAGGTGCCTTTTCTGCCGCTGCTGGCGTGGGCGTTGGGGCGCGACCTGTTGGCTGCGGGCAAACGCGAGAATTATCCGATTCTGTTGATGGTGTCGCTGCTGGCCGGGTGTCAGGCGTTGACGCTGCTGGGGTTTGCCGTTGATGACGGCAACCTGCAACGGCATGGCGTGCTGGCCGCCCTGTGGCTGGTCGGTGCGCTGATGAGTGTGATTGGCGGGCGGGTGATTCCGTTCTTTATCCAGCGCGGTTTGAACCGCCCGGCAACGGTTGCGGCCCATCCGTTGCCGGGCAAGGTGCTGCTGGTCAGCGCGATGCTGGCGGCGCTGTCCTTTGCCGCCGGTTTGAATGACGTCCCCCGTGTGTGGCTGGCACTGCTGTTTGCGTCGATCAGCGGTTTGCACCTGCTGCGCCTGTGGCGCTGGCATGACCGCGGCCTGTGGCGCGTGCCGCTGCTGTGGTCGCTGTACCTGGCTTACGCCTGGCTCGCCGTGGCGACACTGGCCATGGCACTGTGGCACCTGGGCTGGCTGGCGCAACAAAGCCTGGCCACCCACGCGCTGGCCGTCGGCGGTATCGGTGGGTTGATTCTGGCGATGATCGCGCGGGTCAGCCTGGGGCATACCGGGCGATTGCTGCAGCCGTCCGGGGCGGTCGTGGCGGGGTTTGTCCTGGTGTTGCTGGCGGGGGCGTGCCGGGTAGGGCTGGTGCCTTTTTCCAGTCTCGGATTGGCGCTGTCGGCGTTGCTGTGGTGTAGCGCTTTTGCGGTGTTTGTCTGGCGCTACACCGGGATTCTATTGGGGCCAAGGCTCTAGCGAAGGGTTCCAGGGCCGCCCATCGAGGCGGCCTTTGCATGACCGGTGGTCGATGCGCCAAGGTCTGGCGGCAAATCTGCGCTTAGCTGAAGGGATAACCCGAGGCGCGCGCAGGTTGTACAAAGCTGCAGCGACGCCCCTTCAGATCACCGTGAGTCTGAGGAACCGCGCCATGCTCACCCTGAACATCAATGGCCAGGATCAGGAGCTGGATGTCCCCGCCGACATGCCGTTGCTCTGGGTCTTGCGCGATGTCGCCCACCTCACCGGCACCAAGTTCGGTTGCGGCATGGCCCAATGCGGAGCCTGCACGGTGCACGTCGACGGCGCGCCGCTACGCGCCTGCATCACACCGGCCACCGCCGTCGCCCATGGACAAAAGATTCTCACCATCGAGGGCCTGTCGGCGGACGGCTCGCATCCGGTGCAACAGGCCTGGGCGGAGCTCGACGTGGTCCAGTGCGGTTACTGCCAGTCCGGGCAGATCATGTCGGCGGCGGCGCTGCTGGCGAAAATTCCCAAGCCGACCGACAGCGACATCGATCAGGCGCTGTCCGGCAACATCTGCCGCTGCGGCACTTACCCGCGGATTCGCGCAGCGGTCAAGCGCGCCGCCGAGCTGGGTTGAGGTGGCCATGAACAGCATCAACGCGTTATCGCGCCGGGGTTTTCTCAAGGGCAGTGCTGTGCTGGGCGGCGGGCTGGTGGTGGCGTTTGTCATGCCCGGCGCCCACCGGTTCGCCATGGGCGCGGAGAATCAGGGCAACGTGTTTGCGCCCAACGCTTTCCTGCGCATTGGCAATGACAACAGCGTCACCGTGTTGCTCGGCCATTCGGAAATGGGCCAGGGCATCTGGACCGGCCTGACCATGCTGATTGCCGAGGAACTGGACGCCGACTGGTCGAAGATCCGCGTCGAGCATTCCCCGGCATCGGCCGCCGACTACGGCATGCCCGGGTTTGGCGGGATGCAGATCACCGGCGGCTCGACCTCGACCTGGATGGAATTCGATCGCTATCGTCAGGCCGGCGCGGCGGCGCGCTTGATGTTGATCGATGCCGCGGCCAAGCGTTTCAACGTCGCTCCTTCGCAGATTCATACAGAGTCGGGCGTGGTGGTTGCCGGTGAGCATCGCGCCACCTACGGCGAGTTGGCCGATGACGCCGGACAGCTGCCACCGCCGGACCCGGCCTCGATCAAGCTAAAGGACGCGAAAGACTGGCGGCTGATCGGTAAACCCACCCAGCGTCTGGACACACCGGAGAAAATCACCGGCCGGGCGAAATTCGGCATGGACGTGCAGTTCGAGGGGCTGATGACGGCGATGGTCGCCCGTTCGCCCACCTTCGGCGGCAGCGTCAAATCCTTTGAAGGCGCCGAGGCGCTGGCGATTCCCGGCGTGCACAAAGTGGTGCAAGTGCCGACGGGGATTGCGGTGATTGCCGATCATTACTGGGCGGCGAAGCTGGGCCGCGATGCGCTGAAAGTCGAGTGGAACCCGGGGCCGAACGCGGGGCTCAATAGCCAGGCGCTGCTGGAAAGCTTCCGCAAACTCGCCGCCACCCCTGGCCTGAACGCTGGTAAGGCGGGCGATACCCAGGCTGCGCTGGCGAAAGCGGCCAGGACCATCGACGCCGAATACAGTGTGCCTTACCTGGCCCATGCGCCGATGGAACCGCTCAACTGCACCGTGAGCATCAGCAAGGACAAGTGCGAAATCTGGACCGGCACCCAGTTCCAGACCCTGGACCAGATGGTCGCTGGGCAAATCACCGGGCTCAAACCCGAACAGGTCGAGATCCATACCGAGTTTCTCGGCGGCGGCTTCGGGCGCCGGGCCAATCCGACCTCGGACTTCGTCAGCGAAGCGGTGCATGTCGCCAAGGCCGCCGGTATGCCGGTGAAAACCGTGTGGGCGCGGGAGGACGATATCCGCGGCGGCTATTACCGTTCGGCGTTCCTGCACCATGCGCGTATCGGGCTGGGCACTGACGGTCTGCCGCTGGCCTGGAAGCATGTGATGGTCGGGCAGTCGATCATGGCCGGGACCTCGCTTGAAGCGAGCATGGTCAAGGACGGGATCGACAAGACCTCGGTCGAAGGCGTGGCCGACAGCCCCTACATCGGAGGGCTGGCCAATCACCAGATCGAACTGCACTCGCCACAAACCGGCATCAGCGTGTTGTGGCTGCGTTCGGTGGGACACACCCACACCGCGTTTGTCATGGAGTCGCTGATCGATGAACTGGCCACGGCGGCCGGCAAGGATCCGGTGGAGTACCGGCGCACCTTGCTCAAGGACCATCCGCGCCACCTCGGTGTGTTGAACCTGGCGGTGGAGAAGGCCAACTGGAAGGCGCCGCTGCCCGATGGCCATGCCCTGGGTGTGGCGGTGCATGAATCCTTCGGCAGCTACGTGGCCCAGGTGGCCGAGGTGTCCCAGGACAATCTCGCCATCCGTGTGCACCGGGTGGTGTGCGCGGTGGACTGCGGCATTGCGGTCAACCCGCAGAGCATCGCCGCGCAGATGGAGTCGTGCATCACCTTTGGCCTGAGCTTCGCCTTGCACAGCAAGCTGACACTCAAGGACGGGCAGGTGGTGCAGTCCAACTATCACGACTATCAGGTGCTGCGGCTCAACGAAATGCCGGTGGTCGAAGTGCATATCGTGCCCAGCAGCGATAAACCTGGCGGTATCGGCGAAACCGGTGTGCCACCCACGGCGCCGGCGGTGGCCAACGCGGTGTTTGCCCTGACCGGGCAGCGCCTGCGCGAGCTGCCCTTGCAGCTGTCGGGGGTGTGAGATGAAACGTCATCACTGGTTGCTTGGGGCGGTGATCCTGGTCTGTCTCATCGCCTATGCATCGCACGTGTTCGCCGATGACCGCGAGGCCTTGCAGGCGTTCGACACCGTGCAGAAAGTCTTCCAGAGCCCGCGTTGCCAGAACTGCCACATTCCCGGGGATTCGCCGCTGCAATTCGATGCCGGCGTGCCCCATGCGATGAATGTCGTGCGTGGCATGGACGGCAAGGGCTCGGCCGGATTGCCCTGTGCAACCTGCCATGCGCAAAGCAATCCACCGGCCAGTTATGGTCCTCATGCGCCGCCCGGGGCGCCACACTGGAGTCTGCCGCCGGCAGCGCAGCGGATGGCCTGGATCGGCCTGCCGGCCGACCGGCTGTGCACGATGATCAAGGATCGCGCCAGCAACGGCGACCGGGATTTCGCCGCGCTGATCAAGCACGTCAGCGACGACAAGCTGGTGCTGTGGGGCTGGAACCCGGGCGGCAATCGCGCGCCGGTGCCGGTACCGCACGACATCTTCGTCAGCCAATTCAAACGTTGGGCCGACGCAGGAGGGCCGTGCCCGGTGGCGGGAAGCTGACCAACGGCACGCTTGCAGGGAGTCAATGCGGGTATGGGCGACTCTAAAGTGCATACCTGCAATGGGAGTGAACGATGTTGATCTCAGGCAAAACGGGCAAATCGGGCCGTTCCGCGAGCCCGTTGCTCACGCCACAGCAAGAACGGGAGCGGCTGCGTGAAATGGCGCGCCAGGCCGAACGAGAGTTGGCGGGTGTGCAAATGGCAAGCATGGATGAGCTGACGCTGCTGTCCAATCGCCATGGCTTCACCGCGCTGGCCCGACTCGGGCTGGAGGCTTGCCGGACGCTGGAGACGCCAGCGACGCTGCTGTACTTCTCCCTCGATGAGTTCAAACGCATCAGCTATCTGTATGGCCGGGCCAAAGGTGACGATGCGCTCAAGACCTTCGCCGATGTCCTGCGTATCGGCTTTCGTGAAAACGATGTGGTCGGCCGGCTCGAAGGCGACCGCTTCGTGGCGCTGCTGACCGGGTCTGGCAGCGTTGAGATTGCGGCGATCAAGGCCCGACTCAATGAGATACTCGACGAGCGCAACGCTGCGGCGCATCGCAGTTATGACATTCACTTCAGTGTTGTGCAGGTCGAATATGACCCGGTTGTTCATGGTTCGATCGAGGAGTTGCTGGGGGAGGCTGAAAGGTTGATGAGCTGTTAGGGCGGTGATTTATTGGCGGGTTGACTGTGTACATATCCGTTTCTTCGGTAACGGCGGCTTATGGTTTCGCCCTTACGGCGACTCCCTTTTTTACAAGCGCCTAAAAAAGGAAGCAAAAAACGCTCGCCCCTTACGTACGGCCCCTCGCTTAGGCTCGGGGTACCTTCGCTGCGGTATTCATCCGGGGGCATTGCCCTCCGGTCGGCTTCGCTTCGACCTACATGCAATGAGTTCGACTGCGTCGAACGGCGCTGCGCGCCCATCCCCGGATGAACACCTCCGCTCAGCCTGCCGAGGGGGCGGGTGGATCAAGAGCTGCAGGCGAGCTAACGCTCGGCCTGATGAGTGGTGAAGAGCGTTTGTGTACGCGGACCTACTGTGGGGGCGAACCTGCTCTTCGGCTAAACGCATTCCTCCTGTAGGAGCTGCCGAAGGCTGCGATCTTTTGATCTTGATCTTCCGCCCTTTCAACTGTGTCAAAAATCAAATGCTGGAACTGGCTTGCCCGCGAAGGCGGCCTGACAGGCACCGCATATCCTTACTTGGCAAACAACTGCCCAATATCCTTGAACGCCTTGAATTCCAGCGCATTCCCGCAAGGATCGAACAGAAACATCGTCGCCTGCTCGCCCACCAGCCCCTGAAAGCGAATCCCCGGCTCAATCACGAAGCGAGTTCCCAGCGACTTCAGCCGCTCGGCCAGCGCTTCCCACTCCGCCATCCCGAGCACCACGCCAAAATGCGGCACCGGCACATCGTGGCCATCGACGGCATTGGTGTGGGCTGCTTCTTGCGAAGGGTTTTTCGGTGCCAGGTGAATCACCAGTTGATGGCCGAAAAAATTGAAATCGACCCAATGGTCGCTCGACCGACCCTCTTCCAGGCCAAACACCGCGCCATAAAAGTGCCGGGCGGCGGGCAAGTCGTAGACCGGAATGGCCAGGTGAAAAGGGGAGAGTTGCATCGGGCGAACCTCGGTGGTGGGTGGGCGTGTGTAGAGTTTAGTCCTGTGCTTTTTGATTGAAAGACGATAATTTTTGCGTCGAGCTCAAATTATTTCGATCAATCGAGGCCGCCATGCTGCGAGAACTCAAAACCTTTGTCACTGTGGCGCGTCACGGCACGTTTGCCGCGGCCGGTATGCACATCGGCCTGACGCAGTCGGCCGTGAGCGCGCAGATTCGCAACCTGGAGCAGGCCCTGGGCATTCGTCTGTTCGACCGCACCGGCCGCCAGGCGCTGCTCAATGCGGCGGGGCAGCGTGCGTTGCCGATGGCCAGGGAAATGCTCGAAACCTTCAACCGCATGGCGGTCAGTGACGATGTCAGCGAGTACCGTGGCGAGTTGAAAATCGGCGCGGTGGCGACCGTCCAGACCGGGCTGCTGCCTCAGGCGCTGCTGCGATTGCGCCAGCAGGCGCCCTTGCTGGAGCCCAGGCTGGTGCCCGGTGTGTCACTGAACCTGCTGAGTCAGGTGGACACCGGGGAAGTGGACCTGGCGATCCTGATCAAACCGCCATTCGAGTTGCCCAAGGAGTTGTCCGCGCAGGTGATACGCCGGGAGCCGTTCGTGCTGATCGTACCGGCGGACCTGGACGGCGATGATCCGTTGCAACTGCTCGCCGAGCACCCGCATGTGCGCTACGACCGCAATTCGTTTGGCGGGCGACTGGTGACGCGGTTCTTGCGCGAACAGCAGATCGAGGTGCACGGGGCACTGGAGCTGGATGAACTGGAGGCGATTGTCAAAATGGTCGAGTGTGGGTTGGGGATTTCGTTGTTGCCGCAGGCGGGGTTGTGGCTTGAGCATGGGGCAGGTGTGCGAGTCATCCCCTTGGGCGAGTTGACGTTCTATCGGGAGATTGTGTTGTTGCAGCGGTACAGCCAGCGAATGCAGCCGATTCAGCAGTTGTTCGCAAAATGTCTGGCATAGCACAGACCTTGTGGGAGCGAGCCTGCTCGCGAAAGCGGTGTATCAGCCAGAAGATATGTTGAATGTGATTGCCTCTTCGCGAGCAGGCTCGCTCCCACAGGGGGGGCTGCATCGGCCGGGGAAATCACAGGCATAAAAAACCCGCCAATAGAGGCGGGTTTTTCTTGGCTGACCGAAGATTACTCTTCGAGGCTGCCCATGGCCGTGGTGTTGAAGCCACCGTCCACGTACATGATTTCACCGCTGATGCCGGACGCCAGGTCCGAGCACAGGAAGGCGCCGGCGTTGCCGACTTCTTCGATGGTGACGTTGCGGCGCAGCGGGGTTTGCGCTTCGTTGGCGGCCAGCATCTTGCGGAAGTTCTTGATGCCGGAAGCGGCGAGGGTGCGGATCGGGCCGGCCGAAACGCAGTTGACGCGGGTACCGTCCGGGCCCAGGGAGCCTGCCAGGTAACGTACGCCGGCTTCCAGGGAAGCCTTGGCCATGCCCATCACGTTGTAGTTCGGCATGGTGCGCTCGGCGCCCAGGTACGACAGGGTCAGCAGGCTGCCGTTGCGGCCTTTCATCATTTCGCGGCCGGCCTTGGCCAGGGCCACGAAGCTGTAGGCGCTGATGTCGTGAGCGATGCGGAAACCTTCACGGGTGGTGGCTTCGGTGAAGTCGCCGTCCAGTTGGTCGCCCGGGGCGAAGCCGACGGAGTGCACGATGCAGTCCAGGCCGTCCCACTTCTTGCCCAGCTCAACGAAGACCTTGGCGATTTCTTCATCGCTGGCTACGTCGCACGGGAAGCACAGCTCAGGGTTCGAACCCCAGCTTTGTGCGAACTCTTCGACACGACCCTTGAGTTTGTCGTTCTGATAAGTGAAGGCAAGCTCAGCGCCCTCGCGATGCATGGCGGCAGCAATGCCGGATGCGATGGACAGCTTGCTGGCGACACCGACGATCAGTACGCGCTTACCGGCGAGAAAACCCATGTGTTGCTCCTCTTTCAGGTTATTGCGCAGTGGCTGGAGCCAAAAAAGCGGCTTCCAGCAACTGCTGTGTATACGGATGTTGGGGGGCGGCAAAAATGCTTTGCGCGTCTCCCTGTTCGACCACTTGGCCATGCTTGACCACCATCAACTGGTGGCTCAGCGCTTTCACCACAGCCAGGTCATGGCTGATAAACAGATACGTCAGGTTGTACTTGGTTTGCAGCGAACGCAAAAGCTCCACTACCTGGCGTTGTACCGTGCGGTCGAGGGCCGAAGTCGGCTCGTCCAGCAAAATCAACGCCGGTTTTAACACCAATGCCCGGGCAATGGCGATTCTCTGCCGTTGCCCGCCGGAAAATTCGTGGGGGTAGCGGTGCCGGGTGTCCGGATCCAGGCCTACCTCCTTGAGTGCTGCAATGATCGCTTGTTCCTGTTCCGCCTCGGTGCCCATCTTGTGGATCCGCAGGCCTTCGCCAACGATGTCGTTCACGCACATCCGCGGGCTCAGGCTGCCGTACGGGTCCTGAAACACCACTTGCATCTGCCGCCGCAGCGGCCGGACCTGTTGCTGCGTCAGGCTGTCCAGCGGCTGGCCTTCAAAGCGAATGGCGCCTTTGCTGGCGATCAGCCGCAAAATCGCCAGGCCCAGGGTCGACTTCCCGGAACCGCTTTCTCCGACTATCCCCAGGGTCTGGCCCTGGGGCAGGCTGAAGTTGATGCCGTCGACCGCCTTGACGTAATCCACCGTGCGCTTGAGCAAGCCTTTCTTGATCGGAAACCAGACTTTCAGGTCCTCGACCGCCAGCAAGGGCGGGCCGATCACGTTGCTTGCAGGCTTGCCGCCGGGCTCCGCTGCCAGCAGTTCCCGAGTGTACGGATGCTGCGGCGCGCGGAACAATTCTTCGCACGATGCCTGTTCGACGATGCAACCTTGCTGCATGACACATACGCGATGCGCAATTCTTCGCACAAGGTTCAAATCGTGGCTGATCAGCAGCAGCGCCATGCCCAGTCGCGCCTGCAATTGCTTGAGCAATTCGAGGATTTTCAGCTGAACGGTCACGTCCAGCGCGGTGGTCGGCTCGTCGGCGATCAGCAGTTCCGGTTCGTTGGCCAGGGCCATGGCGATCATCACCCGCTGACGCTGGCCGCCGGACAATTCGTGGGGCAGGGCCTTGAGGCGCTTGTGTGGCTCGGGGATGCCGACCATCTCCAGCAACTCCAGGGTGCGTTTGGTCGCGACCTTGCCAGTCAGGCCCTTGTGGATGCCCAGCACCTCGTTGATCTGCTTTTCGATCGAGTGCAGAGGGTTGAGCGAGGTCATCGGCTCCTGGAAGATCATCGCAATCCGGTTGCCACGAATGTGGCGGATGGTTTTTTCCTTCAGGTCCAGCAGGTTCTGCCCGGAATATTCGATGGTGCCGGAGGGATGGCGGGCGAGCGGGTAGGGCAACAGGCGCAGGATCGAATGTGCGGTCACCGATTTACCGGAACCGCTCTCGCCGACCAGGGCCAGGGTTTCGCCGCGCTTGATGTCGAAGCTCACGCCTTCGACGGCCCGCTGACAACGATTGCCGACGACAAACTCGACGGACAGGTTGCGCACTTCGATCAGATTGTCCTGATTCATTTCACTTCCTCGGGTCGAAGGCATCGCGAGCGGATTCGCCGATGAACACCAGCAGGCTCAACATCAGGGCCAGCACCGCAAAGGCGCTGATGCCCAGCCAGGGCGCCTGCAGGTTGGATTTGCCCTGGGCCACCAGTTCACCCAGCGACGGACTGCCCGCTGGTAGACCGAAACCGAGGAAGTCCAGGGCGGTCAATGTGCCGATGGCGCCGGTGAGGATGAACGGCATGAAGGTCATGGTCGAGACCATCGCGTTGGGCAGGATATGGCGGAACATGATCGCGCCGTTCTGCATGCCCAGGGCACGGGCGGCGCGCACATATTCCAGGTTGCGCCCGCGCAGGAATTCGGCGCGCACCACGTCCACCAGGCTCATCCACGAGAACAGCAGCATGATCCCCAGCAACCACCAGAAGTTGGGCTGCACGAAACTGGCGAGGATGATCAGCAGGTACAGCACCGGCAGCCCGGACCAGATCTCCAGGAAGCGCTGCCCGGCCAGATCCACCCAGCCGCCGTAGAAACCCTGCAAGGCCCCGGCGATCACACCGATGATCGAACTGAACAGGGTCAGGGTCAGGGCGAACAGCACCGAAATGCGGAAACCGTAGATCACCCTGGCCAGCACGTCGCGGCCCTGGTCGTCGGTGCCCAGCAGGTTGTCCGTCGAGGGCGGGGCCGGGGCCGGGACTTTCAGGTCGTAGTTGATGCTCTGGTAGCTGTAGGGAATCGGCGCCCACAGCACCCAGGCGTCCTTGGCCTTGAGCAGTTCGCGGATGTACGGGCTCTTGTAGTTGGCTTCCAGCGGGAATTCGCCGCCGAAGGTGGTTTCCGGGTAGCGCTTGAGCGCCGGGAAGTACCAGTTGTCGTCGTAATGCACCGCCAGCGGCTTGTCGTTGGCGATCAGCTCGGCGCCCAGGCTGGCGCCGAACAGGATCAGGAACAGCCACAGCGACCACCAGCCACGCTTGTTGGCCTTGAACAGTTCGAAGCGTCGGCGATTGAGAGGGGACAGGTTCATCTCAATGCTCCCGGCTTTCGAAGTCGATACGCGGATCGACAAAGGTGTAGGTGAGGTCGCCGATCAGTTTCACCACCAGTCCCAGCAACGTGAAGATGAACAGCGTGCCGAACACCACCGGGTAATCGCGGTTGATCGCCGCTTCGAAACTCATCAGGCCCAGGCCGTCGAGGGAGAAGATCACCTCCACCAGCAGCGAGCCGGTGAAGAAGATACCGATGAAGGCTGAAGGGAAACCGGCGATCACCAGCAACATGGCGTTGCGGAACACGTGGCCGTACAGCACGCGGTGGTTGGTCAGGCCCTTGGCCCTGGCGGTGATCACGTACTGCTTGTTGATTTCGTCGAGGAAGCTGTTTTTGGTCAGCAGGGTCATGGTCGCGAAGTTGCCGATCACCAGCGCGGTCACCGGCAGCGCCAGGTGCCAGAAGTAGTCGAGGATCTTGCCGCCCATGCTCAGTTCATCGAAATTGTTCGAGGTCAGCCCGCGCAACGGGAACCAGTCCAGATAACTGCCACCGGCGAATACCACGATCAACAGGATGGCGAACAGGAACGCCGGGATCGCGTAGCCGACGATGATCGCCGAACTGGTCCAGACGTCGAAATGGCTGCCGTGTCGCGTGGCCTTGGCGATCCCCAGCGGGATCGACACCAGGTACATGATCAGGGTGCTCCACAGCCCGAGGGAGATCGACACCGGCATCTTTTCCTTGATCAGGTCGATGACCTTGGCGTCGCGAAAGAAGCTGTCGCCGAAATCCAGCGACGCATAGTTCTTGACCATGATCCACAAGCGTTCCGGCGCGGATTTGTCGAAGCCGTACATGTGCTCGATTTCCTTGATCAGCGCCGGGTCCAGGCCCTGGGCGCCGCGATAGGCGGAACCTGCCACCGAGACTTCGGCACCGCCGCCGGCGATGCGGCTGGTGGCGCCTTCGAAGCCTTCGAGCTTGGCGATCATCTGCTCCACCGGCCCGCCCGGGGCGGCCTGGATGATCACGAAGTTGATCAGCAGGATGCCGAACAGGGTCGGAATGATCAGCAACAGTCGACGAAAAATGTACGCCAGCATCTGATTACTCCGTGCCCGCAGGATCGGCCTGCAGTATGGTTTCGACTTCTATCGCCGGCTTGATGTCGGGCTTGACCCACCAGGTGGCCGTGCCGATGTCGTATTTGGGCGAGACCTTCGGGTGGCCGAGGTGGTTCCAGTACGCCACGCGCCAGGTCTTGATGTGCCAGTTGGGTATTACGTAATAGCCCCATTGCAGAACGCGGTCCAGCGCGCGGGCATGGGCGACCAGGCTTTTGCGCGAATCGGCGTTGATCAGTCGCTCGACCAGTTGATCGACCACCGGATCTTTGAGCCCCATGGAATTGCGGCTGCCGGGTTTGTCGGCGGCGGCCGACATCCAGAATTCCCGCTGTTCGTTACCCGGTGAGTTGGACTGCGGGAAGCTGCCGACGATCATGTCGAAGTCCCGGGAGCGCACGCGGTTGATGTACTGCGAGACGTCGACCCGGCGGATCACCAGGTCGATACCCAGGTCGCTGAGGTTGCGCTTGAACGGCAGCAGCACCCGTTCGAATTCGGTCTGGGCCAACAGGAACTCGATGACCACCGGCTTGCCGGTGGCGTCGACCATTTTGTCTTCGACGATGCGCCAGCCGGCTTCCTGCAGCAGTTGATAGGCTTGCCGTTGCTGGGCGCGGATCATGCCGCTGCCGTCGGTGCTCGGGTTCTGGAAGGCTTCGCTGAACACTTGCGGTGGCAGCTTGGCGCGGAACGGCTCGAGGATCGCCACCTGCTCGGCGTCAGGCAGGCCGGTGGCGGCCATTTCCGAGTTCTCGAAGTAACTGCGGGTACGCACATAGGCCCCGTTGAACAGTTGCTTGTTGGTCCATTCGAAATCCAGCAACAGTGACAAGGCCTGGCGTACGCGCACATCCTGGAACACCGGGCGGCGCATATTGAACACGAAGCCTTGCATGCCGGTCGGGTTGCCGTTGGGAATCTGCTCCTTGACCAGTCGGCCTTCGGTGACCGCCGGGATGTTGTAGGCATTGGCCCAGTTCTTCGCGGTCATTTCCAGCCAGTAGTCGAACTGCCCGGCCTTGAGGGCTTCCAGGGCCACGGTGTTGTCGCGGTAGTAATCGGTGGTCATCACGTCGAAGTTATAGAAACCGCGATTGACCGGCAGGTCCTTGCCCCAGTAATCCTTGACCCGCTCGTAGCGCACCGAGCGCCCAGCCTTCACTTCGCCGACCTTGTACGGGCCGCTGCCCAACGGGATCTCCAGGTTGCCCTTGTTGAAGTCGCGGTCGGCCCACCAATGCTTGGGCAGCACCGGCAACTGGCCGAGGATCAGCGGCAGCTCGCGGTTGTTGGTGTGCTTGAACTTGAACAGCACGGTCAGCGGGTCTTCGGCGATCACTTCGGCCACGTCGTTGTAGTAGCCGCGGTACATCGGTGCGCCGTCCTTGGTCAGCATCTGGAAGCTGAACACCACGTCTTCGGCGCGTACCGGATGACCGTCATGGAAGCGAGCTTCGGGGCGCAGGTAGAAGCGCACCCAGCCGTTGTCCGGGGCTTTCTCGATCAGCCGGGCGATCAGGCCGTACTCGGTGAACGGCTCGTCCAGGCCTTGCTTGGCCAGGGTGTCGTAGATGATGCCGATATCATCCGCCGGCACGCCTTTGCTGATGAACGGGTTGAGGCTGTCGAAGCCACCGAACCCGGCCTGGCGGAAGATCCCGCCCTTGGGCGCGTCGGGATTGACGTAGTCGAAGTACTTGAAGTCGGCCGGGTATTTCGGCGGCTCGTTGTACAGGGTCACGGCGTGTTGCGGGGCGGCGCAGGCCAGCCCGGCGAACAACAGGCCGCTGGCCTGCAGGAGCAGGGTGCGGATGGGGTTCATTGATCTTTCTCCGAAGATTTCAGCCACCACGCATTCAGGCCCAGGGTGTAGGGCGGCGTGGTGACAAAGGCGAGCCGGTTGCGGTACGCCAGACGGTGATAATTGAGGTACCAGTTGGGAACGATGTAGTGCTGCCACAGCAGCACGCGGTCAAGGGCCTTGCCGGCGGCGACTTGCTGGTCTCTGGTCTGGGCGGCCAGCAACTGTTCGAGCAGATGGTCGACCACCGGGTTGGTAATGCCGGCGTAGTTCTTGCTGCCCTTGACCCCGGCCTGGCTGGAGTGAAAGTACTGCCATTGTTCCAGGCCCGGGCTGAGGGTCTGGTTGAGGGTCATCAGGATCATGTCGAAATCGAACTGGTCGAGGCGCTGCTTGTATTGCGCGCGATCGACCGTGCGCAGCCGCGCATCGATGCCGATGCTGGCGAGGTTCTCGACATAGGGTTGGAGGATGCGTTCCAGGTTCGGGTTGACCAGCAACAGCTCCAGGCGCAAGGGTTGGCCTGCGGCGTTTTGCAGGTGCTGGCCATTGAGCTTCCAGCCGGCTTCGGCGAGCAGGCCGAGGGCTTTGCGCAAGGTCTCCCGGGGGATGCCGCGGCCATCGGTCTGCGGCAGGCTGAACGGCTCGGTAAAGAGCCTGGCCGGCAGCTGTTCACGGTAGGGCTTGAGCAACAGCCATTCATGTCCGACCGGCAAGCCGCTGGCCGAGAACTCGCTGTTGGGGTAATAGCTCATGGCGCGCTTGTAGGCACCGCTGAATAGCGCGCGGTTGGTCCATTCAAAGTTGAACATCAGCCCCAGCGCTTCACGGACCCTGGCGTCCGAGAAAGTCGCCCGGCGGCCGTTCATGAACAGGCCCTGGGTCTGGGTCGGGATCTGGTGGGGGATCTGTGCCTTGATCACGTCACCGCGGCGTAGGGCGGGAAAGTTGTAGCCGGTGTCCCAGTTCTTCGCCTGATGTTCGATATAGATGTCGAATTCACCGGCCTTGAACGCCTCGAACGCGACGTCGCTGTCGCGGTAGAACTCGACTTCCATGCGGTCGACGTTGTACTTGCCGCGATTGACCGACAGGTCCTTGCCCCAGTAATCCTTGACCCGTTCGAAGACGATCTGGCGTCCTGGCGTGACCGCCGTGATGCGATACGGCCCGCTGCCCAGCGGCGGTTCGAACGTGGTGGCCTTGAAGTCACGGCCCTTCCAGTAGTGCTGTGGCAGCACCGGCATTTCGCCCAGGCGCAGGATCAGCAGCGGATTGCCGGCGCGCTTGAACACGAAACGGATGCGCTGCGGGTTGAGGATGTCGACCCGCAGCACCTCCTGAAGGTTGGTGCGGTACAGCGGATGCCCTTCCTTGAGCAGCGTGCGATAGGAGAACGCAACGTCGAAGGCGGTAATCGGCGTACCGTCATGGAAGCGTGCTTCAGGACGCAGGTTGAACACCACCCAACTGCGGTCCTCGCTGTACTCCACCGACTGGGCGATCAGGCCATAGCTGGACGCGGGCTCGTCACCCGACGGCGCGTACTGCCCGGTGCCGACCATCAGCGGTTCGTTGAGTTCGTTGATGCCGTATTGCAGGAAGTTCGGCGTGGTGACCGGGCTGGTGCCCTTGAAGGTGTACGGGTTGAGCGTATCGAAGGTGCCAAACGCCATCACCCGCAACGTACCGCCTTTGGGCGCTTGCGGGTTGACCCAGTCGAAATGGGTAAATCGGGCCGGGTACTTGAGCGTGCCGAACTGCGCATAACCATGGCTTTCGCTGATCGTCGCGCTTGCGGTGGAGCTCAAGGCCAGGCTGATCAGGAGCAGGGGCAGGGGACGCTTCAAATAGGAGATCCGATCCAGGCGGCTTGGGCTTTGTGGACCGTACAGTAACAGCTTGTATGGACAGGAAAAAGACGGGGGATTAATGCGCAATATCGGTCGGGCGACAATCCCTGTGGGAGCGAGCTTGCTCGCGATGGCGGCGTGTCAGTCGCCATCAATGCAAACTGATACACCGTCATCGCGAGCAAGCTCGCTCCCACAGGTTCTTGCACTGCCCACAAAAACTGAGCAGGCATAAAAAAGCCCCTGAAATCAGGGGCTCTTTTTAATGCGGATTGGCCACCGTCAACATCTGGCCGGGCTTCAGCGCCTGGCCGACACGAGGATTCCAGCGCTTGAGGTGCTGCATCTCGACGTTGAAGCGCTTGGCCACGAGGGCCAGCGAATCGCCTCGCTGGACCTTGTACTTGGTCTGCTGCTTTTTGGAGTTGGCGGCAATCACGGTGTTGACGCGCCCGGAGCTGCGTTTGCTGTTGTCCTGCATGACCAGGGTCTGGCCGGGCTTGAGATTCTTGCCGGTCAATTTGTTCCAGCGTTGCAGGTCCTTCACGTCAACGTTGTTGGCCTTGGCGATGGAGCCGAGGTTGTCACCCCGTTTGACCCGGTAGGACCGCCTGGCACTGGCGACCTGGGTGTCGTCGGCGCCCTCGAAGACCGGCTTGAGCGATTTCTTGCTGATCAGCTCTTCAGGGCGCATGGTCTGCAGGCTGCTGGTCAGCAGTTGCGCCTTGGAGGTCGGCACCAGCAGGTGCTGCGGGCCGTCGATGGTGGTGCGCTGCTTGAAGGCCGGGTTGAGCTGGAACAGTTCGTCTTCGTCGATGTTGGCGACTTCAGCGACCTTGGACAGGTCCATGCGCTGATTGATTTCGACGACCTGGAAATAGGGTTGGTTGGCGATCGGGTTGAGGTTCACGCCGTAGGCTTCCGGCGCCATCACCACTTGCGACAGCGCCAGCAGCTTCGGCACGTAGGCCTGGGTTTCGGAGGGCAGCGGCAGGTTCCAGTAGTCGGTCGGCAGGCCGAGACGCTCGTTGCGCTCGATGGCCCGGCTGACGGTGCCTTCACCGGCGTTGTAGGCCGCCAGGGCCAGCATCCAGTCGCCGTTGAACATGTCGTGCAGGCGGGTCAGGTAATCCAGCGCGGCGGTGGTCGACGCGGTGATGTCGCGGCGGCCATCATAGAAACGGGTCTGGCGCAGGTTGAAGTAACGCCCGGTGGACGGGATGAACTGCCAAAGACCCACCGCGTTGGCCCGGGAGTAGGCCATCGGGTTGTAGGCACTTTCAATCACTGGCAGCAGGGCCAGTTCCAGCGGCATGTTGCGCTCTTCAAGGCGTTCGACGATGTAGTGAATGTAGAGGCTGCCACGTTCGCCGGCGTTTTCGAGGAAAGACGGATTGCTGGCGAACCACAGGCGCTGCTGCTCGATGCGCGGGTTGACACCCAGCCCGTCCTGCAACTGGAAGCCCTGGCGCATACGCTCCCAGACGTCCTGTGGAATTTGCGGGCTGGGCTTTTCGCTGAGCCAGATCGGCTTCTGCTTGGCGCGCGCGGCGATGTTCTGCGTGTGCGCCGCATCGGTCTGCGGCGCATGGCTGGAACAGCCCGCCAGGGTGGCGGACACAGCCACCGCAATGGCTTGAGCCAGGCGGGTCAATGCGTCGGAACTGATGGCTTTGCGAATAGGTGACGACATTGGCTGGAAGTAAGTTCCGGGCAAAAATGTCGGGCGATTCTAGAAAGCGCACCCTGCGCGGTCAACCTTTCAGAATTGTTACAGCCTTGGGGGACCCCTTTAGAACGTGTCTTTCCACGCTCGCAGCGCAGCAAAAACCATATCGGGCGCCGAGTTATCGATGCCGGTCCGTTCGTCCGCTTTTTCTTTAACGGATGTTTCAGTGGCGCGCAAAAACGGGTTTGTGAGCTTTTCCAGCGCCAGTGTCGACGGCAGCGTCATGATCCCGGATTCCCGTTGGCGGGTGACTTTGGCCAGGCGTTCGGCCGTGTCCGGATTGTTCGGTTCGACGGCGGCGGCAAACTTCAGATTGCTCAGGGTGTATTCGTGGGTGCAGTAGACCAGCGTGTCTTCCGGCAGCGCAGCGAGGCGTGTCAGCGAGCTGTACATTTGCTGTGGCGTGCCTTCGAACAACCGCCCGCAGCCGGCGGCAAACAGGGTGTCGCCGCAGAACAGCAAACCGTGATGGTAATAGGCGATATGCCCCAGGGTGTGGCCGGGGACCGCGAAGATATCGAAGTCCAGCCCCAGCACGCTGATACGGTCGTTATCCTTGAGCGCAACCTCCCGGGCCGGGATCGTTTCGCTGGCCGGACCATAGACTTTCGCGTCCGTCGCTTTTTTCAGCTGTTCGACCCCGCCGACGTGGTCATGATGGTGGTGAGTGATCAAAATATCACTCAGTACCCAGCCCGGATTTGCCGTGAGCCAGGCGTGTACCGGGGCGGCATCACCCGGGTCGACCACCGCGCAGCGTTTGCTGCCGTGGTCTTGTAACAGCCAGATGTAGTTGTCGGTGAAGGCGGGCAGGGCAGTGATCTGTATCATCGTCGGATTCGCCAAACGGAAATCAATGGCGCATCTTAGAACTTCCTGGCGCGTTGGAGAATGCAATGACTGATAAAGCGTTCGCACAGGCTGATCCTGACTGGCTGGCGTTGATCAGCGCCGCCCGCGAGTGGCTGGAAGGTCCGATCGGGCAATTCCTGCTGGACGAAGAGCGGCGCATGCTCGAAGACGAGCTCGGGCGGTTCTTTGGTGGCTATCTGGTGCATTACGGCCCCTCGGCCCAGACCCCGCCGTCAGCGCCGCAGGTGCAGCGCAACGTACGCCTTGGCGCGCCGTTGCCGGGGGTCGAGATTGTCTGTGAGGAGCAGGCCTGGCCGCTCAGCGAGCACGCCGCCGATGTGGTGGTGCTGCAACATGGCCTGGATTTCTGTCTGTCGCCCCACGGTTTGCTGCGCGAGGCGGCAAGCAGCGTGCGACCCGGTGGGCATTTGCTGATCATCGGCATCAATCCCTGGAGCAGTTGGGGCCTGCGGCATGTGTTTGCCCAGGATGGGCTGCGCAAGGCGCGCTGCATTTCGCCGTCACGGGTCGCGGACTGGCTGAACCTGCTGGGCTTCGCGCTGGAGAAACGCCGCTTCGGGTGCTATCGTCCGCCGCTTGCGTCACCGGCGTGGCAGGCCCGCCTGGCCGGTTGGGAGCGCAAGGCCGGTGACTGGCAACTGTCGGGCGGTGGCTTCTATTTATTGGTGGCGCGCAAGATCGTGGTGGGCCTGCGACCGGTCCGTCAGGAGCGGCGCGAGCCGATGGGCAAGTTGATTCCTTTGCCGATGGCCAAGGTCAACCGTCGCAACATCGAACCGTAATACACACTTTTCATTTGCGGCCGGGCCTGTCCCGGCTTCGGGCGTCGTCGATCTGCGATCGGCGGGCCAGCGCATTTTCTGGATAGATTGGCATGAGCGATAGCGTAGAACTGTTCACCGACGGCGCCTGCAAGGGCAACCCTGGCCCTGGCGGCTGGGGCGCACTGCTGGTGTGCAAGGGCGTTGAAAAGGAACTCTGGGGCGGCGAAGCCAATACCACCAACAACCGTATGGAGCTGATGGGCGCGATCCGTGGCCTGGAAGAGCTCAAGCGTCCCTGTGAGGTGCTGCTGGTGACCGACTCCCAGTACGTGATGAAAGGCATCAACGAGTGGATGGACAACTGGAAGAAGCGCGGCTGGAAAACCGCGGCGAAGGAGCCGGTGAAAAACGCCGACCTGTGGAAATTGCTCGACGAGCAGGTCAACCGCCACAAGGTCACCTGGAAATGGGTGCGCGGGCATATTGGCCATCACGGCAACGAACGCGCCGACCAGTTGGCCAACCGTGGCGTCGATGAAGTGCGCGGGTACAAGCAGGACTGATCGCGATGTCTCTGTAGGAGCTGCCGAAGGCTGCGATCTTTTGACTTTGACTTTCAAGATCAAAAGCAAAAGATCGCAGCCTTCGGCAGCTCCTACAGGGACCGTGTTAATATCGCGGCTTTTGCCCGAATACCGATTGAGAGCTGAGCACTGATGGCCACCAGATCCGTTGTACTCGACACCGAAACCACCGGCATGCCGGTGACCGACGGCCACCGGATTATTGAAATCGGTTGTGTCGAGTTGATCGGCCGACGCCTGACGGGCCGGCACTTTCACGTGTACCTGCAGCCCGATCGCGAAAGTGACGAGGGCGCCATCGGCGTTCACGGCATCACCAACGAATTCCTCGTGGGCAAGCCGCGTTTTGCCGAGGTGGCCGAAGAGTTCTTCGAGTTCATCAAGGGCGCGCAGCTGATCATCCATAACGCGGCGTTCGACGTTGGCTTCATCAACAACGAATTCGCCCTGATGGGGCAGCAGGACCGCGCGGACATCACGCAGCACTGCTCGATCCTCGACACCCTGATGATGGCCCGGGAGCGTCACC
The DNA here is from genome assembly GCF_019219205.1 of Pseudomonas sp. PDM27. Taxonomy (NCBI): domain Bacteria; kingdom Pseudomonadati; phylum Pseudomonadota; class Gammaproteobacteria; order Pseudomonadales; family Pseudomonadaceae; genus Pseudomonas; species Pseudomonas sp. PDM27. The sequence continues at coordinate 144,186 of NZ_JAHUWF010000017.1, forward strand.
CGGGGCAGCGCAACAGCCTCGACGCCTTGTGCAAACGTTATGGCGTCGACAACTCCGGCCGTGAACTGCACGGCGCGTTGCTCGACTCCGAGATTCTCGCCGACGTCTACCTGACCATGACCGGCGGGCAGACCAGCCTGTCCCTGGCCGGTAACGCCTCCGATGGCAATGGCTCCGGTGAAGGGGCGGACAATTCGGCCACCGAGATCCGTCGTTTGCCGGCGGATCGCCAGCCGACGCGCATCATCCGCGCCAGCGAAGACGACCTGGCCCGCCACGCGGCGCGCCTGGAAATCATCGGCAAATCCGCTGGTGCCCCGGCGTTGTGGGTGCAGTTGGCAGAGGCTGAAGCGCAGCAGGCGTAGGGGCGTTGAAAAAAGATCGCAGCCTTCGGCAGTTCCTGCAGAGAAACGCGTTCCCTGTAGGAGCTGCCGAAGGCTGCGATCTTTTGATCTTCGAATAACCGCACCGCTCGCCACTTGCGCTGCAACACTCTACCCTGAGGTGATTGGCAGGCTCTGGTCTGCCGCCTCAGGACACTGAGCCTCATGTATAAAGATTTGAAATTCCCGGTCCTGATTGTCCATCGCGACATCAAGGCCGACAGCGTCGCCGGCGACCGCGTGCGGGGGATTGCCCGGGAGCTGGAGCAGGAAGGGTTCAGCGTCGTTTCGGCGGTGGACTACACCGAAGGACGACTGGTGGCGTCGACCTACCATGGCCTGTCCTGCATGTTGATAGCGTCTGAGGACGCCAGCACCCATTCGCATTTGCTGCAAAACATGGCCGAACTGATCGGTCTGGCGCGAGTGCGTGCGCCGGATCTGCCGATCTTCGCCCTGGGCGAAAAAGTGACCCTGGAAAACGCGCCCGCCGATGCCATGGCCGAGCTCAACCAGTTGCGCGGCATTCTTTACCTGTTTGAAGACACCGTGCCCTTTCTTGCCCGGCAGGTGGCCCGCGCCGCGCGCAAATACCTGGATGGCCTGTTGCCGCCGTTCTTCAAGGCCCTGGTGCAGCACACCGCGGATTCCAATTACTCGTGGCACACCCCCGGTCACGGCGGAGGGGTGGCGTATCACAAGAGTCCGGTCGGGCAGGCGTTTCACCAGTTTTTCGGGGAAAACACCCTGCGCTCGGATCTTTCGGTATCGGTGCCGGAGCTCGGTTCCTTGCTCGATCACACCGGCCCCCTGGCTGAAGCCGAGGCCCGCGCAGCCCGCAACTTTGGTGCCGATCACACCTTTTTCGTGATCAATGGCACATCCACGGCCAACAAGATTGTCTGGCATTCAGTGGTCGCTCGCGATGACCTGGTGCTGGTGGATCGCAATTGCCACAAGTCGGTGCTGCACTCGATCATCATGACTGGCGCGATCCCGCTGTACTTGTGCCCGGAGCGTAATGAGCTGGGGATCATCGGCCCGATTCCCCTGAGCGAGTTCAGCCGCGAATCGATCCAGGCCAAGATCGACGCCAGTCCGCTGACCAAGGGGCGCTCACCGAAGGTCAAGCTCGCCGTAGTGACCAATTCGACCTATGACGGCCTCTGCTACAACGCCGAGCTGATCAGGCAGCAACTGGGCAACAGCGTCGAGGTGTTGCACTTCGACGAGGCCTGGTACGCCTATGCGGCGTTCCATGAGTTTTTTGCCGGGCGCTACGGCATGGGCACGTCCCGCGATGAAGACAGTCCGTTGGTGTTCACCACCCACTCCACCCACAAGTTGCTGGCGGCCTTCAGTCAGGCATCGATGATTCACGTGCGCGATGGCGGCGCTCGGCAACTGGACCGGGATCGCTTCAACGAAGCGTTCATGATGCACATCTCGACCTCGCCGCAGTACGGCATCATCGCCTCGCTGGATGTGGCTTCGGCCATGATGGAAGGGCCGGCCGGGCGTTCGCTGCTGCAGGAAATGTTCGACGAAGCCCTGAGCTTTCGCCGGGCGCTGGCTAACTTGCGCCAGCATATTGCCGCTGATGACTGGTGGTTTTCGATCTGGCAACCGCCGTCGGCGGAAGGCATCGAGCGGGTCGTCACCGAGGACTGGTTGCTGCAGCCCGATGCCGACTGGCACGGCTTTGGCGGCGTGACCGATGACTATGTGCTGCTCGACCCGATCAAGGTCACGCTGGTGATGCCGGGGCTGACGGCCGGTGGCGCCCTCAGCGAACGCGGGATTCCGGCGGCGGTGGTCAGCAAGTTCCTTTGGGAGCGTGGCCTGGTGGTTGAGAAGACCGGGCTGTATTCGTTCCTGGTGTTGTTCTCCATGGGTATCACCAAGGGCAAGTGGAGCACGCTGCTCACTGAATTGCTGGAGTTCAAGCGCAGCTATGACGCCAACGTCAGTCTGGCCAGTTGCCTGCCTTGCGTGGCGCAGGAAAACGTCGCGCGGTATCAGGGCATGGGCCTGCGTGATCTGTGCGATCAGTTGCATGCCTGTTATCGCAGCAATGCCACCGCCAGGCACCTCAAGCGCATGTACACGGTACTGCCGGAAGTCGCTATGAAGCCGGCGGACGCCTATGATCAATTGGTGCGCGGAGAAGTCGAGGCGGTGTCGATCGATGCGCTGGACGGACGGATCGCCGCGGTGATGCTGGTGCCGTATCCACCCGGCATTCCGTTGATCATGCCGGGTGAGCGCTTTACCGAGTCGACCCGCTCGATCATCGATTACCTGGCGTTTGCCCGCACGTTCGATAGCAGTTTCCCGGGGTTCGTTGCTGATGTGCACGGATTGCAACATGAAGATCAGGGCAGTGGGCGGTGCTACACCGTCGATTGCATCAAGGAGTGAGGACCTTTCCCAGTATGCAGCCGGTTATAAATCCGAATTATCCAGGGTTGTCGGTACGGGTTGCCGATGAAGGTTTTGCCGCCTACATCTGGGGCAGTGATTTCAGTTTTGAAGTCGCGGCCTATGGTGCCGCCGAAATCGGCAAACCGGTCGCACAGTGGCCGGTGACGCCGATCACGCCTTATCGCAAGTGCTACGGCATCGACCCGGAGGAGTTCAGCAGCTTTCGCGATGCCGCCGACAGCGCGATTTTCATGGCCTACCTGGATGACCAGCCCGTGGGGCACCTGGTGGTCAGTACCAACTGGAACGGTTTTGCCCATATCGACGAACTGGCGGTGCATGCACCGGCCCGACGGCACGGCGTGGCCAAGGCCCTGCTGGATGTGGCGCAATTCTGGAGTCGCAAGAAGAAACTCCCGGGCATCATGCTCGAAACCCAGAACAACAACCTGGGGGCTTGCCGGCTCTATGAACGCTGCGGTTACGTGATCGGCGGGATCGATCACCTGCGCTATCGCGGCATCGATCCGAACACCGCCGAAGTGGCGCTGTTCTGGTATCGACTGTTCGAAAACCCGCTGGAAAACCCGCTCAGTTCGTCAGCATCGCCGCGGCTTGTTCCGTGACGATGGCCAACAGGGTCTGAACCGCCGGAGAGGGTTCGGCGTTTTTCAGGGAGAGGGCGTAGAGGCTGACCGGGATGGCGGGTGCCAGCGGGCAGCTGTCCAGTCCCGAGGCTTTGGCACCGAGGGCGGTGAAGGGGTCGACGATGGCCAGGCCTTCGCCGGCCTCGACCATGCTGCGCATCATCTGGTGCGTCTGCACCCGGGTCTGGATCACCGGGGCCGGGCGCAAGCCGTGCAGTTTGTTTTCCAGTGCCGGGCTCAGCGGGTCGTGCCCCTCCAGGCCGATCATCGATTGGCCGGCCAGGTCCTGCAGTGAAATGTATTTCTGTTTCGGTTGCAGCCAGCCATGGGGGGCGAGCAACTGAAGTTTGCCCTGGGCAATCACCTGGCAATCGAGGTCGGCGTGATCGGGGTCGTGCAGGCTCAGGCCCAGATCGCTTTCACGCAGCAGCAGGCTTCTGACGATGTCGCGGGTCGGCTGGCTCAGCAGTGTGCAAGGCGCGTCGGGCAGGCGTCGGCGCAGGGCCGCGATACTGTGTGGCAACAATTGGTTGGCCAGGGGCGGGGTGCAGATGATGCGCAGCGGCGGCGCCAGGTATTGCCTGAGGCTGTTGGCCAGACGCTGCACCGGTTCGAGCGCGTCGTAGACCCGGGCGATTTCCACCTGCAGTTGCTGCGCTTCGCGGGTGGCCTGCAATCGTCCGCGAACGCTGGCGAACAGCATGAACCCCAACTGATCCTCGGCGTCGCGCAGCAAGCGCTCGACTTCGGCCACTGGCAACTGCAGCCATTCGGCGGCGGTGCCCAGGTGACCGGTCTGCAGGAGCGCCTGGATCACTTCGATATGGCGTAAGCGCATGCGTGAAGTCCATGTTCAGCAGGTGGAGGAGTCAGTGGCTGAATCCTACCCCAAGTCCGCGCATATGACTTCTGCTCATAACGACGGGTTATGAAGCGCTGACGGTTTGCGGTTCGCGGGTAATGGTCACGCCGGTTTGCACCAGCATGAATTCATTGTCGTCGACCTTGTTGACACGGTCGCCAATGGCCAGCTTATAGGTAGTGACAGGCCCGGAACCGTCTACCGCCGGGGTGGATTCCTGGAACTCGTGCACCGAATAAATACGGCCTTGCGCGTCTCTTGCATGGAACTGACCGACGAGTACTGCTGCCATCTGCTTAGAACCTCTGGAGATAAATCACTCAATTTGCGGCTCTGTAGACCGTGTCTGGGTGAGGTAAGTTTTCCTACAGGAAAAAAATAGTCAGGGACGGCGTTTTCAGTCGCCCGCTGCTTGAATCGTCATCTATAACTACAAGCTCTTCCTATCGGACAGTCGAGACATTCCCATGAGCAACGTCTATTCGGTCGCCGTCGTGGTCGGCAGCTTGAGAAAGGAATCGATCAACCGCAAGGTCGCACGGGCCCTGGCTGAACTGGCACCGGCCAATCTGAAGTTGAACATCGTCGAAATTGGCGATCTGCCGCTCTACAACGAAGATATCGATGGTGCTTCACCGCCGGCAGCCTACAGCACTTTCCGGCAACAGGTGAGTACATCCGACGCGGTGCTGTTCGTGACCCCGGAATACAACCGCTCGGTGCCGGCGCCGTTGAAAAATGCGATTGACGTGGGCTCGCGCCCCTACGGGAAAAGTGCCTGGAGCGGCAAGCCGGGCGCGGTTATCAGCGTTTCGCCGGGGGCCGTCGGCGGGTTTGGTGCCAATCACAACCTGCGTCAATCCATGGTGTTTCTCAATGTGCCGCTGATGCAGCAACCGGAGGCCTATCTCGGGAACGCCGGTTCGGCGTTCGACGAGGCGGGCAAATTGTCCGAGTCGGTCAAGCCGTTTCTGCAAAGTTTCATCAATGCCTATGGGCAATGGGTCGAACAGCACAAAAAAGTCTGATGCTCGTTTGCCAGCGCTCAGTCCTGCGACCCGTTGGCCAATCGGCTGCAAACCAGAGCTTCCATTTCCGACAGCCAGGCGGCGGTTTGTTCCGCCGCCGGTTGTGCCGTGACGCAGTAGCGACGACCGCCCCAGGCCATGATGACCCAGGCTTCTATGGTCGGCGCTGACGGCTGCATCGGTATATCGCCGCAGGCCGCGAAGGCTTCCCGCCATTTTTGCGACAGTTCTTCGTACACCCTTCGGTGATGCTTGGGTTCGGCGATCTGATGCTCGATGAGCGACACGGCATGGTTGAACAGGGGTTGTCGGGGATCGTCAGGGTCGCAGGTCAGGCGTATCAGTCGCTTGATGCGCGCCAGCCAGTCCAGGTCGTTTGCCTGGATGACGTCTTGATCCAGTTGGGCCAGCAGTACATCCAGGCGATGCCGGATGTAACCCGACAGCAGGGCTTTTTTGCTCGGGAAATAGTCATACAGCGTGCCAACCGCCACCCCGGCTTCCAGTGCCACATCCCGGGTGGTCAGTCTTGACCAGCCGTTGCGCTGCCAAATCCGAACAAAAGCCTCGTAAATCGCCTCGACGGTGAGGATCGCCCGAGCCTGACTCGGTCGTTTCAGCGGTTTGGCGCGGGAATTGAGGGTGGGCGAGCCGCCCCTGGTGTTTCCGAACCCACTCTTCATCGGCAGTCATTACCCTTGTGTGACCCGCCACCTTGTCGCAGCAGGAGACCGAACATGCAGGATTTCACCACGGTAACACGCCTGATTACCCGTAAAAATGCCCTGGACCAGAGCCGCATAGCGCAGGAGCGACGTAGCCTGGTTCCGGCTGCCGGCGAGGTGATCCTGAAGATTGATCGTTGCGCACTGACCACCAACAACATTACGTACGCGGCGTATGGCAATTCAATGAACTACTGGGGTTTCTTTCCTGCAGGCGAGGAGGGCTGGGGCCACATTCCGGCCTGGGGGTTCGCGGATGTCATTGTTTCGACCGTGGTCGGCATCGAGGTGGGCGAGCGCTTCTACGGTTACTTTCCGCTGGCCAGCCACCTGTGGATGCGCCCGGAACGGGTCACCGAACGAGGCTTCTACGACGGGGTCGGGCATCGCTTGGGGCTGACCTCGGCGTACAACCAATACACGCGCTGCGGTTGGGATGCGTACTACAGCCCTGAAACCGAGAACCTGCAGATCCTGCTCAAGCCACTGTTCCTGACCTCTTCAATGCTGGCGGACTTCCTCCAGGACAACCAGTTCTTTGGCGCAACCCGGCTGGTGTTTTCCAGTGCGTCGAGTAAAACCGCCTACGGCACGGCGGTCTGCCTGGAGAGTCATCCGCAACTGGAGCGGATTGCCCTGACCTCGGCCGCCAACAAAGCTTTTGTCGAAACCCTCGGTTGTTACGAGCGGGTAGTGTCCTATGAAGAGCTGACGAGTCTTGGGAATGATCGTCCTGCGCTGTATGTGGATTTTTCGGGTGACCTCCCGTTGCGGGATCAGGTGCACCAGCACTGTGCCGGACAACTGGTCTACAGCTGCTTCGCCGGCTCTGCGCAAAGTACCGATGAGGCACGGTTGACGGCTATCGAAGGGCCACAACCGGTGTTCTTTTTTGCACCGATCCAGATCCGCAAGCGCAATGCCGAATGGGGGCCGGAAGGGGTCAGCCAGCATATCGGCGAGGGGTTGCTGCGGTTTATTCGGCAGGTGACGGAAAGTGAGAAACCGTTGTTGAAGGTGATTGAAAGTCGAGGTTATGAGGCAGCGCAAAGCGTCATTTTCCGCTTGTTCCATGGCCAGGTCCCACCTGTCGAGGGGCATGTGATTCGGTTGTAGGCGGGCAGTCTTCGTGCATCCCGGATAGACCGTGGTGACTTCTTCGCGAGCAAGCCCGCTCCCACATTTGATCTCGGTCGAATACAGATTTTGTATCCGCTGAGAATCCCTGTGGGAGCGGGCTTGCCCGCGAAGGGGCCGGCACAGGCAATACAAAAACTCAACCCTGTCCCGGCACATTCGGCCAAAGATCCGCCACCAGAAACAATCGCTCGGCCTCTTCCCAGTCGCCATTGGCATTTTCCGTCAGGCGTACCAGCAGTTGTGCCGGCGCCAGCGGGTCCAGGTCCTTGAGCCATGCCCGCATCTGTTCAGGGGTCCAGGTGTGCTCCGCCGAATAGTGCGCCGGTGCCAGCCAGGCATGGCGGGGCAGGGGTTGCCAGCGACCGGGCGCGCTCTGGGCAACCAACGCCGGCCAATCCTTTTGATGCAGCCAGCGACCGCGCAAATGCTGCGGATGGGCACCCGACGGCGGGGCGGCCTGTCCGGGCCAGGGGTAGAGCAAATAACCCCCCAGCCACAAATGGGCGCTGAAGGCCTGGATATCCAGCGCCGCCAGTACTTCACGGCTCTCGGGGCGTGCGGAAATCGGTAACTGATGCTGGCTCAGGTGCGCCAGTTTGCGGTCGAGCCGATCGTGGCAGCCCGGGCCCAGCCACTGGGCGGTGTCGTGCCCGTCGCCCGATTGCGGGCCGAGGTAGAGCTTGATCGCCAGTTCCAGGTGATGCACGCCGTCGCGGTCACGCAGCAGCATGTCCAGTTCACCCAGGGTGTGCCCTTCGCGGCGAATCGGCATGTTGGCGGCAATCAGCTCAATGCCCGGCGCGTGCTGCACGGCAAATTGCCAGAGGCGTTCGTAGTACAGACCCAGGCGGCGGGTCCGGGCCTGGGCCAGCCAGTGCAGCAAGCCATAACTGTCCCGATCCAGCTGCCGCAGCCACTGCTCCAGTCGGTCCGGTGCCTGCACCCAGTCGCTGCCGGCCAACGGGTGACGTTGCGGCCACGGGGTATCGTCCAGCATGGGCGGGGCGAGGATGACCCACGCCAGGTCACGCACTTCGGGATGGCGTAACTGATGGGGCAGGTGGAGCAGATCCGGAAATAGCATCATCTTGCGAGCATAGCCCGAAACACGGGCACACCCTTGAAGCTGAAAGGATTTTGTCTACGGGCCGCTTTCGCCCATAATCGTGGTTTTCGCCGCCACACAGATCCCCGCAGGAGCCCCATGGAGCAATTTCGCAATATCGGCATCATCGGTCGCCTGGGCAGTTCCCAGGTGCTGGATACCGTCCGCCGACTGAAACGGTTTCTGCTCGATCGTCACCTGCACGTGATCCTCGAAGACACCATCGCCGAAGTGCTGCCAGGGCACGGCCTGCAAACCTCGTCGCGCAAGATGCTCGGCGAAGTCTGCGACATGGTCATCGTGGTCGGTGGTGACGGCAGCCTGCTCGGCGCTGCCCGGGCGCTGGCCAAACACAATATTCCGGTGCTCGGCATCAACCGGGGCAGCCTGGGGTTCCTCACCGACATCCGTCCCGACGAGCTCGAGGCCAAGGTCGCCGAAGTGCTGGATGGCCACTATCTGGTGGAAAACCGCTTCCTGCTGCAGGCCGAGGTCCGCCGCCACGGTGAGGCGATCGGCCAGGGCGATGCCCTGAACGACGTCGTGCTACACCCCGGCAAATCCACGCGAATGATCGAATTCGAGCTGTACATCGACGGCCAGTTCGTCTGCAGCCAGAAGGCCGACGGCCTGATCGTCGCCACGCCGACCGGTTCCACCGCCTACGCGTTGTCTGCCGGCGGGCCGATCATGCACCCCAAGCTCGACGCTATTGTTATTGTGCCGATGTACCCCCATACCTTGTCGGGTAGACCGATCGTGGTCGATGGCAACAGCGAGCTGAAAATCGTCGTGTCCAAGGATATGCAGATTTACCCGCAAGTCTCGTGCGACGGGCAGAACCACTTCACCTGCGCGCCCGGCGACACCATTACCGTCAGCAAAAAAGCCCAGAAACTGCGGCTGATTCACCCGCTCGACCACAACTACTACGAAGTCTGCCGGACCAAGCTCGGCTGGGGCAGCAAGCTGGGGGGTGGAGGCGACTGATGCTCGATCCCGCGCGTAGCTACGACCTGATCGGTGACGTGCACGGTTGCGCCCTGACCCTGGAGCACTTGCTCGACCGACTCGGCTATCACAAACAGGGTGGCGTCTGGCGGCACGCGTCGCGCATGGCGGTGTTCGTCGGCGATATCATCGACCGCGGCCCGCGGATTCGCGAGGCGCTGCACATCGTCCACGACATGGTCGAGGCCGGTCAGGCGTTGTGCATCATGGGCAACCATGAGTTCAATGCGCTGGGCTGGAGCACACCGGCGCTGCCCGGCAGCGGCAAGCAGTTCGTGCGCGAGCACACGCCGCGCCATGCCCGCCTGCTGCACGAAACCCTGACCCAGTTCGAAGGCCATCCGGCTGACTGGCACGACTTCCAGCAATGGTTCTATGAGCTGCCGCTGTTCGTCGATGCCGGGCGTTTTCGCGTGGTCCACGCCTGCTGGGATGCCGGGCTGATCGAGCCGCTGCGGGCGTTGTTCCCCAACGGTTGCGTCGACGAGCATTTTCTCCAGGCATCGGCGGAGTCGGGTTCGTTTGCCTGCACCGTGTTCGATCGCCTGTTGCGCGGCACCGACATGCGCTTGCCCCATGGCCTGACCATGACCAGCGGCGACGGCCTGGTGCGTTCGTTCTTCCGCACCAAGTTCTGGGAAGACGATCCGAAAACCTACGGCGACATCGTGTTCCAGCCGGACGCGCTGCCTGAGCCCGTGGCGCGGACGCCGCTGACGTCCACTGAAAAGAACAGCCTGCTGCGCTATGGCATCGATGAGCCGTTGTTGTTCGTCGGCCATTACTGGCGCAGCGGCAAGCCGGCACCGATCCGCCCGAACCTGGCCTGCCTGGATTACAGCGCAGTGCTCTACGGCAAACTGGTTGCCTATCGACTGGATCAGGAAACCCGCCTCGATCCGGATAAATTCGTCTGGGTCGATGTCGAGCGGCCGGAGGTGCTGCAATGAGTGCTGTAGCGGTATTGCGTCTGCCCCTGGCGGTGGACTTGAGCGGGTTCGTCACCCTGCTCAAGCGCATGCAAGTGCCCCATCGGGTCAGCGAAGAAGCGGGCGAGCAAGTGCTGTGGGTGCCGGACAACATCAGTGAAGACGTGCGCGCACTGTACGAACGGTTTCCGGCGGGCGATCCCGACCAGCAACTGGACATACCGGTGGCGCAGACCATCAAGCGCCCGGGCTTTGTCGAACAGCTGAAATACGCCAGGGCCACTGCATTGGTATTGCTGCTGAGCCTCGTCGTCGGTGCGATCACCTTGCTCGGTGACAACCTGGAAACCATGCGCTGGCTGACCTTCCTCGAATTTCGCGTAGTCGGCGAATACATCCACTTCACACCGCTGGCCGACAGCCTGGCGGCGGGGCAGTGGTGGCGCCTGTTCACGCCGATGCTGATCCACTTCGGCATCCTGCACCTGGCGATGAACGGCATGTGGTACTGGGAGCTGGGGCGGCGCATCGAGTCGCGCCAGGGCAGCATCAACCTGATCGGCCTGACCCTGCTGTTCAGTCTGGTGTCCAACTACGCCCAGTACGCCTTCAGCGGGCCGACCTTGTTCGGCGGATTGTCCGGCGTACTGTACGGCCTGCTCGGGCATTGCTGGATCTTCCAGTTGCTGGCGCCGAACCCGGCCTATCGCCTGCCGCGCGGCGTGCTGGTGATGATGCTGGTGTGGTTGCTGCTGTGCCTGTCCGGGCTGGTCTCGATGATCGGCTTCGGCGAAATCGCCAACGCGGCCCACGTCAGCGGGTTACTCATCGGATGCTTCACCGGTTTGTTGGGCGGTTTGTATAACCGCCGTAAACTGGCCGCCTAATTCAAGAACATGCAATAAAGAGACGGAGACCCAATGTCCTCTTTTAACGAAATGATCCAGAACATCACCCCCGATATCTACGAGAGCCTGAAACTGGCCGTGGAAATCGGCAAATGGTCCGACGGTGGCAAGCTCACCGCCGAACAACGCGAACTGTCGCTGCAGGCGATGATCGCCTGGGAAATCCAGAACCTGCCCGAGGACCAGCGTACCGGCTACATGGGGCCGCAGGAATGCGCCTCGAAGTCGATCGAAGTGCCGAACATCCTGTTCAAGTCGGATGCCATCCATTGATCGAGATTGGCCGCGGTGCAATCAGCAAAATGTCGGCACGCCTTGACGGGCCGAACGTGCAATACGCTTTCCGTCTGGGCGACACCGAGGTTCCGGTCAATCCGTTGATCGGCACCAGGGTGCGTCTGGAATACCTGGGGGCGATCCACTGCACCCATTGCGGACGCAAGACCAAGACCAGCTTCAGCCAGGGTTACTGCTACCCGTGCATGACCAAGCTGGCCCAGTGCGACCTGTGCATCATGAGCCCGGAGCGCTGCCACTTCGACGCCGGCACCTGCCGGGAGCCGGAGTGGGGCGAGACGTTCTGCATGACCGATCACGTGGTGTACCTGGCCAACTCGTCGGGGGTGAAAGTCGGGATTACCCGTGCCACCCAGTTGCCGACCCGCTGGCTCGACCAGGGGGCGAGCCAGGCCTTGCCGATCGTGCGCGTATCGACCCGGCAGCAGTCGGGTTTCGTCGAGGATCTGTTTCGCAGCCAGGTGGCGGACAAGACCAACTGGCGTGCTTTACTCAAGGGCGATGCGGCGGCGGTGAACCTGGCCGAGGTTCGCGATCAACTGTTCGACAGCTGCGCCGAAGGCTTGCAAGGGTTGCAGGAACGATTCGGCTTGCAGGCGATCCAGACGGTTACCGGCGTCGAACCGCTGGAAATCCGCTACCCGGTCGAGCAATACCCGGCGAAGATTGTCAGCTTCAACCTGGACAAGAACCCGATTGCCGAAGGCACGCTGATGGGGGTCAAGGGCCAATACCTGATCTTCGACACCGGCGTGATCAACATTCGTAAATACACGGCTTACCAGCTCGCCGTGCATCAGTAAGGACTCCAGCATGCGCACCGAACAACCGAAGATGATCTACCTCAAGGACTATCAGGCGCCCGAGTACCTGATCGACGAAACACACCTGACCTTCGAGTTGTACGAGGACCACAGCCTGGTCCATGCGCAACTGGTGATGCGCCGTAACCCCGAGCGTGGCCCGGGGCTGCCGCCGCTGGTGCTGGACGGCCAGCAGCTGGAACTGCTGTCGGTCACCCTGGCCGACCAGGAGCTTTCCGAGGCACAGTATCAGCTGACCGAGAATCACCTGACCCTGCACCCGACCAGCGCGACCTTCACGGTCGATACCAGCGTCAGGATCCATCCGGAAACCAACACCGCGCTGGAAGGCCTGTACAAGTCCGGCACGATGTTCTGCACCCAGTGCGAGGCCGAAGGCTTCCGCAAGATCACCTATTACCTCGACCGCCCGGACGTGATGAGCACATTCACCACCACGGTCGTCGCCGAGCAGCACAGCTATCCGGTGTTGCTGTCCAACGGCAACCCGATCGCTTCCGGCCCCGGCGAAGACGGCCGGCACTGGGCGACCTGGGAAGACCCGTTCAAGAAACCGGCGTACCTGTTCGCGCTGGTGGCCGGTGACCTGTGGTGCGTCGAAGACAGCTTCACCACCATGAGCGAGCGCAACGTGGCGCTGCGCATTTACGTCGAGCCGGAAAACATCGACAAGTGCCAGCACGCAATGAACAGCCTGAAGAAATCCATGCGTTGGGACGAAGAGGTCTATGGTCGCGAGTACGACCTGGACATCTTCATGATCGTTGCCGTGAATGACTTCAACATGGGCGCCATGGAGAACAAGGGCCTCAACATCTTCAATTCCAGCGCCGTGCTGGCCAAGGCCGACACCGCCACCGACGCCGCGCACCAGCGGGTCGAGGCGATCGTCGCCCACGAATACTTCCACAACTGGTCGGGCAACCGCGTGACCTGCCGCGACTGGTTCCAGCTGTCGCTCAAGGAAGGCTTCACCGTGTTCCGCGATGCCGGGTTCTCCTCGGACATGAACTCGGCCACGGTCAAGCGCATCCAGGACGTGGCGTACCTGCGCACCCACCAGTTCGCCGAAGACGCCGGCCCCATGGCTCACGCCGTGCGCCCGGACAGCTTCATCGAGATTTCCAACTTCTACACCCTGACCGTGTACGAAAAGGGCTCGGAAGTGGTCGGCATGATCCACACCCTGCTCGGCGCCGAAGGCTTCCGCAAAGGCAGCGACCTGTACTTCGAACGCCACGACGGCCAGGCCGTGACCTGCGATGACTTCATCAAGGCCATGGAAGATGCCAATGGCGTCAACCTGACCCAGTTCAAGCGCTGGTACAGCCAGGCCGGTACACCGCGTCTGGCGGTGAGCGAGTCCTTTGATGCCGCGGCGAAAACCTACAGCCTGACCTTCCGCCAGAGCTGCCCGCAAACCCCGGACAAGGTTGAAAAACTGCCGTTCGTGATCCCGGTCGAGCTGGGGCTGCTCGATAGCCAGGGTGGCGAGATTGCCCTGCGTCTTGCCGGTGAGGCGTCGGCCCAAGGCACTTCCCGAGTGATCTCGGTGACCGAAGCCGAACAGACCTTCACCTTCGTCGACATCGCCGAACAGCCGCTGCCTTCGCTGCTGCGTGGTTTCTCGGCACCGGTGAAACTCAGCTTCCCGTACAACCGCGACCAGTTGATGTTCCTGATGCAGCACGACAGCGACGGCTTCAACCGCTGGGATGCCGGCCAGCAACTGTCGGTGCAGGTGCTGCAGGAATTGATCGCCCAGCAGCAGAAGGGCGAAGCCCTGGTGCTGGATCAGCGTCTGGTGTCGGCGCTGCGCACGGTGCTCTCGGACGCGTCGCTGGATCAGGCCATGGTCGCCGAAATGCTCTCGCTGCCAAGCGAAGCGTACCTGACCGAAATCAGTGAAGTGGCGGATGTCGAAGCGATTCACACTGCCCGCGAGTTTGCCCGCAAGCAACTGGCTAACGCGTTGTTCGAGGGCTTGTGGCTGCGTTACCAGGCCAACCGCGAGCTTTCCAAGCAAACACCGTACGTGGCCGAGGCGGAACATTTCGCCCGTCGCGCCTTGCAGAACATCGCGCTGTCGTACCTGATGCTCAGCGGCAAGCCGGAGGTTCTGGTGGCGACGCTGGAGCAGTTCGACGCGTGCGACAACATGACCGAGCGCCTGACCGCGCTGGCGGTGTTGGTCAACTCGCCGTTCGAAGCCGAGAAGGCCAAGGCCCTGGCCAGCTTCGCCGAGCACTTCAAGGACAACCCGCTGGTCATGGACCAGTGGTTCAGTGTCCAGGCCGGCAGCGTGTTGCCGGGCGGACTGGCACGGGTCAAGGCGTTGATGCAGCACCCGGCGTTCAACATCAAGAACCCGAACAAGGTGCGGGCGTTGATCGGCGCGTTTGCCGGGCAGAACCTGATCAACTTCCATGCGGCGGATGGTTCCGGGTATCGCTTCCTGGCGGATCTGGTGATTGAGCTGAACGGGTTCAATCCGCAGATTGCTTCGCGTCAGTTGGCGCCTTTGACTCGCTGGCGCAAGTATGACGGTGCTCGTCAGGCTTTGATGAAGGGAGAGCTGGAGCGGATTCGGGCTTCGGGGCAGTTGTCCAGTGATGTGTTTGAGGTGGTCAGCAAAAGCCTGGCTTGATCCTGATGCCGCGCAGTGCCAGGCACTGCGCGGCGTGCAGGTTAGCGCAGGGAGAAAAACTTCGTGGCCAGCTCCTTGTTGATGTGGCCGCGATGGATGGCGATTTTCTGGTCAGGGTTTTGTGCCTTGGCCAGTGCCGTGGCATTGGTTTCGAAGCGCTGTTTTGAAAACATTCAAGCGGTTTTAAAGAATAGTTTCCTGGCTATTTCGGTAGGCACCTTGCTTCGCCAGATGCGCACCACTTCCGCGTCTTCCCGCGCCTGTTTGAGCTGTGCCTTGAGCCCCATGAAACGTTGACCCGCACGTTTCAAGTGGGCAGCGGTATAGGACAAGTCTGGATCGGCGTCGTTGGCATAGTGAAAGTGCGCATACCACAGGACTTCGCCGGAGTGTTTATCCCTGATGGCAAATTCTGTGAGAAAGTCCCTTGCGTTAGTGGCTTGGCGGTTTTTCAGCGGTTCGATACTCAGCTCAGCACAATGCCACAAGGCTAGAACCTTCTCCGCCGTCGGCGCTTGCCTTTTGTATCCAGCATTGCGGTGCTTCAGACCTGCAGACTTCAAATCTTTTGCTTCAGTACGAAACGCTTCGATGACTGCCGATGTTTTCGGGTCTTCGCTTTTGACGAGAACAAGTTCGTCAATGATTGAATCCAGTTGTTCGGCGAGCTGCTCCAGCAAGGTGTTCCATTCCGCAGGACGCTTTTCTTCGCACAGCGAAGGGTCTTTCAGCTGTCCAATTTCGCGTTGAATCATTGCTTCGCGTTTTGTGCGCTCGACTAGCAGTTTGTTACCTGCCTCGATAATGGTTGTCGTAGACCGATTGACCGGTTTTGGCGCGGCAGTTAGTGTTTGCTCAATTACGGCGTAGTCACGTATCGGTGGACTCTCTTGCCGGATATTGATGATTTCGCCAGATTGAGGGGCACGAGTTTTGATGGCTTCGTGTTCCACTTTGGAATTTCGAACTTCAGTTTTCTTGGTCAAAGTGCCTTTATTGTGCAATTTTAATTTGCGTGCTTCTTCCGGCTTGTGTTTCAACGGCAGTGACGACCGGGGCAATACCATGACTTCTTCGATCTCTCGGATCGCAGCGGCCAGATCTTTTTCGGCAATGACGCGAGCCTCTTCGAGACATTGTTGAAAGGGGGCCTGATATTCCATGCGGATTTGAGTTGAGCCCATTTCCTTGAGTGAACGAATGGCGTGGGTATAGGTTTCATACTGTTTGAGCGCATTTTCGTACGTCGAGATTTTGTTTTCCGGTGGGTTGTCCCGATTGTTGCGCATCTCAATGTGCGCCCCGACCGCAGAATGCAGTTCGTTTCCAACTATTTGCTTGAGGAAGTTAAACTCGGTCAGATCAGCGATCGGGCTGTGGTGTTTGGGTATCAAGTTTTTGTAGCGATGCAGCATGTCTAACTTCACACTGCTGGAGTCAGGCATACTTGACACCATCCACAGAATTTCATCATGGGCGTGGGACTTCGTCAGCCGAGGTATTTCTTCAAGCATCGTTTCTAGTTGGATCGTCCCCACTAACAACTCTTTTAAATTGTCTATTTCTTTTTTCTGCTGGCCCATAAATTCTTCGTAAGCAGCGTATTCGCCACGGTCCATTTCGATCTTCGCCCGGGATAACAGCTTGTCCGCGCTTTCACCTCGGGAGGTAACTTGCAGGTCGCGACCCTGTTTGCACAGCAAGCTCATGCGCAACATCTGGTCAGCGGCTGCATCGATCAATGTTTTCCGCAGATCGTTTTCGTGAGCGGTGTCAGTGTCAATTTCTCGAACATGATTCAGGGCATTAATCCACTCCTGTCGCACCGGCTTGGCATTGTCCATGCACAATATCCACCTGCGCATGGCGACTTCGAATACGACTTGGGCTACTCGGGTATCTTTATGCTCCACCTCATATTCCCGTGCTGCCTGGTCCTTGCCCGCAGGCGATGCGACCTCCAGGCTATTGAAAGCGCAAACAAGTTTTTCCATTTTCAACTCAAAATTTTTTCTGGCAGCAACGACTTTGGCGAACGCTGCCTTTTGCGTCGGGACATGGGAGTTGTACTGTTGTTTTTTGGTCTCCAGCGCAGCAGATCTTTCGGCTTTTTTTGTACGCAAGGCAGCAGTTCTATGTCTGCCAGCTGTTTGCTTGTCGCCGTTGGCAATCGATCTGGGGCTCTTGCCATCCAGATTTTCCGGCAGCCCCGTCTTGAGTGGTTGCACGGGCGACACTAATACCGATGGTCCCTGGGTAACGAGTTTCACCGCTGTTGCAAGGGGTGTTTGGTCTTTTGGAGGGTTGTCGTTTACAGGACGGCGACTGGATGAGGGGCCGCTTGCGCCGATTGTACCGTTTGGGGATGAAAACATTTCTTGCCGTCCATGGGGAGTCAATGCGCGCCACCATAGGCAAGTGGCAAGTCGGTTTCTGACAAAAAACGCTCATCGATACAATTCGCTGGATTGCATGAATCAGCCAAACACCGACATAGACCGTCCATGGACAACTCGATCACCCTCGGCAATACCCGACCAGTCACCCGGGCCGCATCCCCCTCGGTTAACAAAACATAACGTGGCGTCGATTGTCAGACATGAAAAAACACCGATAGGATAGGCCAGCTTCCGAAGGGGCTCTGGATGGCGGGTTTCAGGACTATGCTCTGAAACAGCCGGTCCAGGCACGCACCCTTGCGGCGCCCAGAAAGGTTGAACGACCTAACAATAATAATGGGAGAAGGTCTATGAGTGAGCCTGTCATGGGTGTGGGTATCTGCCGCCCGCCGGCACTGCGCAAATTAGCGTTGCTGGCTACAGCGCTCTCGCTGTTGGGCTCTGCCATGCTGTCGGCACCTGTGTTGGCCGCGGCGGCGCCAGCATCCGATGTTGTTTATTCCATTGAATCGGCCAAGGCTGCCAAAACCCTGATGCTCGATGTCGTCCACGCCGGCAAGCGCCTGGTGGCGGTCGGGGATCGTGGGCACATCCTGTATTCCGATGACCAGGGCGCGACCTGGACCCAGGCCAAGGTGCCGACCCGGGCCCTGCTGACGTCGGTGTTCTTTGTCGATGACAAGCACGGCTGGGCCGTCGGCCATGACGCGCAGATCCTCGCCAGCGAGGACGGCGGCGCGACCTGGACCAAGCAATTCGAAGACCTGAATCGTGAATCGCCGCTGCTCGATGTCTGGTTCAAGGACGTCGACAGCGGCTTTGCCGTGGGCGCTTATGGCTCGCTGATGGAAACCACCGACGGTGGCAAGCATTGGGAAGACGCCAGCGACCGCCTGGACAACGAAGACCAGTACCACCTGAACGCGATCGCCGCGGTCAAGGACGCCGGGCTGTTCATCGTTGGCGAACAGGGCAGCATGTTCCGCTCCGCTGATTGGGGCCAGACCTGGGAGAAACTCGAAGGTCCGTATGAAGGTTCGCTGTTTGGCGTGATCGGCACGGCGCAGGCCAATACGCTGCTGGCCTACGGACTGCGCGGCAACCTTTACCGCTCCACGGATTTCGGCAGCACCTGGGAGCAAGTCGAGCTCAAGGCTGAGCGCGGCGACCTGGAGTTCGGGCTGTCCGGCGGCACGCTGCTCGACGATGGTTCGATCGTGATCGTCGGCAACGGCGGTTCGGTGATTCGCAGCAGTGACAATGGCGAAACCTTCAAGGTGGTCAACCGTCCGGACCGTATTTCGGTTTCGGCAGTGACGGCGGCAGGCAATGGCAATCTGGTTCTGGCCGGGCAGGGCGGCGTTCGCGTCACCTCGCCTAACGGCACCGAGTCGGGCAAATGAGCCGGGTTAATAATAAGAAGGCGGAGCTATGACTTCCTTGAGTACACATCACCAGGACAAGGCGACGTTCCTCGAGCGCCTGATCTTCAACAACCGTCCGGCAGTGATCACGATCTGCCTGCTGGTCAGTATTTTCCTGTTCTGGCAGGCGACGCTGATCCGTCCGTCCACCAGCTTCGAAAAGATGATCCCGCTGGAGCATCCCTTCATCCAGAAGATGATGGAGCACCGCAACGATCTGGCGAACCTGGGCAACACCGTGCGGATCTCGGTGGAAGCCACCGATGGTGACATCTTCTCCAAGGAGTACATGGAGACCCTGCGTCAGATCAACGACGAGGTGTTCTACATCTCCGGTGTCGACCGTTCCGGTCTGAAATCGCTGTGGAGTCCCAGCATTCGCTGGACCGAAGTGACGGAAGAGGGCTTCGCCGGCGGGGAAGTGATCCCGCAGAGCTACAACGGCTCCCAGGCCAGCCTTGATCTGCTGCGCAACAACGTGCTCAAGTCCGGTCAGGTCGGGCGCCTGGTGTCCAACGATTTCAAATCGAGCATCGTCGACATTCCGTTGCTGGAGTCCTACCCGGACCCACAGGACCAGGGCAAGCTGCTGGCGCTGGACTACCGCAAGTTCTCCCACGAGCTTGAGGACAAGATCCGCACCAAGTTCGAAGCGCAGAACCCGAATGTGAAGATCCACATCGTCGGTTTCGCCAAGAAGGTCGGTGACCTGATCGATGGCCTGGTGATGGTCGTGATGTTCTTCGGCATCGCCTTCGTCATCACCCTGATCCTCCTGCTGTGGTTCACCAACTGCCTGCGCAGTACCGTCGCCGTGTTGAGCACGACGCTGGTGGCCGTGATCTGGCAGCTGGGCCTGATGCACTTCTTCGGCTTCGGGCTCGACCCCTATTCGATGCTGGTGCCGTTCCTGATCTTCGCCATCGGTATTTCCCACGGCGTGCAGAAGATCAACGGGATCGCCCTGCAATCGAGTGAAGCGGAAAACGCCCTGACGGCGGCGCGTCGCACCTTCCGTCAATTGTTCCTGCCGGGGATGATCGCGATCCTCGCCGATGCCGTGGGTTTCATCACGCTGCTGATCATCGATATCGGCGTGATCCGCGAGCTGGCCATCGGCGCATCCATCGGTGTGGCGGTGATCGTGTTCACCAACCTGATCCTGTTGCCGGTGGCGATTTCCTATGTCGGCATCAGCAAGCGTGCCGTGGCCCGCAGCAAGAAAGACGCCACCCGCGAACATCCGTTCTGGCGCCTGCTGGCGAATTTCGCCAGCGCCAAAGTCGCGCCGGTTTCCATTCTGCTGGCGCTGATCGCCTTCGGCGGCGGCCTGTGGTACAGCCAGAACCTGAAAATCGGCGACCTCGACCAGGGTGCCCCGGAGCTGCGTCCGGACTCGCGCTACAACAAGGACAACAACTTCATCATCAACAACTACTCCACCAGTTCCGACGTGCTGGTGGTGATGGTCAAGACCAAGTCCGAAGGTTGCTCGCGCTACGAAGCCATGGCGCCGATCGACGAGCTGATGTGGAAGATGCAGAACACCGAGGGCGTGCAGTCGGCGATTTCCCTGGTGACCGTATCCAAGCAAATGATCAAGGGCATGAACGAAGGCAACCTGAAATGGGAAACCCTGTCGCGTAACCCTGATGTGCTGAACAACTCCATTGCCCGCGCCGACGGCCTGTACAACAACAGCTGCTCCCTGGCGCCGGTGCTGGTGTTCCTCAACGATCACAAGGCCGAGACCCTGGATCGCGCGGTGCATGCGGTGCAGGAGTTCGCCAAGGAAAACAACAAGGACGGCCTGGAGTTCATCCTCGCTGCCGGTAACGCCGGGATCGAGGCGGCCACCAACGAGGTGATCAAGAAGTCCGAGCTGACCATCCTGATCCTGGTGTACATCTGCGTGGCGGTCATGTGCATGATCACCTTCCGCTCGTGGGCGGCGACCTTGTGCATCGTGCTGCCGCTGGTGCTGACCTCGGTACTCGGCAACGCGCTGATGGCCTTCATGGGCATCGGCGTGAAAGTGGCGACCCTGCCGGTCGTGGCGCTCGGGGTGGGGATTGGCGTGGACTACGGCATCTACATCTACAGCCGCCTGGAAAGCTTCCTGCGTGCCGGCCTGCCGCTGCAAGAGGCGTACTACCAGACGCTGAAGTCCACCGGCAAGGCCGTGCTGTTCACTGGTCTGTGCCTGGCGATCGGCGTGTGCACCTGGATCTTCTCGGCCATCAAGTTCCAGGCCGACATGGGTCTGATGCTGACCTTCATGCTGCTGTGGAACATGTTCGGCGCGCTGTGGCTGTTGCCGGCACTGGCGCGGTTCCTGATCAAGCCGGAGAAACTGGCGGGGCAGAAGGGTAATTCGTTGTTTGCTCACTGATCCATGTTGAAATGAAAAAGCCGCAACCTTGGTTGCGGCTTTTTTGTGTGCGTTGAAGATCAAAAGATCGCAGCCTTCGGCAGCTCCTACAGGGGAATGGTGTACACCTGTAGGAGCTGCCGCAGGCTGCGATCTTTTGACGTTGCTCTACGACGGATCGCTACCCAGCACCACATTCAGCGCACTACGCGCATCATCCAGCTGCACCAGCGTTGCATGCCGGGCGCCCAGAGCATCACGGTTCTCGATGGCGGTGAGAATCGCCTTGTGCCGCGGCAGCGCCAGTTCATGCAGGTTCGGTCGCTGGTTCGAATGCTTCAAGGCTTCGGCGATGGCCACCGAGAGCATGTTGCACAGGTTGGCCAGCAAGTCGTTGTGCGTGGCGTCGGCGATGCGGCTGTGGAAGTCCAGGTCCGGCTGCAACAACGCCTCCGGTGTCGGCGCGGCTTCCATGCGCTGGTAGGCCTCACCGATGGACGCGATGTCCGCCTCGGTGGCGAATTGCGCGGCGAGGGCGGCAGCGGCCGGTTCGATGATGCTGCGTACACTGGTCAGCAGGTCGAAAAACTGGTTCTGCGGACTGCTCTGCATCAACCAGTGCAGCACGTCCGGATCGAGCATGTGCCAGTCCTTGCGCGGCTTGACCACGGTCCCCACGCGCGGGCGGGAATACACCAGGCCCTTGGCAACCAATACTCGGGTGGCTTCGCGCAGCACCGGCCGGCTGACCGCATATTCTTCGCACAACAGCGCTTCGGCGGGCAGTTTGTCGTCCGGCAGGAAACGTCCCGAGACGATCTGCATGCCCAGTTCCTGGACGATGCGCGAGTGCATGCTTTTGCGGTCGGAGGGTTTGCGGTAATCCATGGGGAGCGACGCGGTCCTGTGCGAATAGGTGTCGCGCATGATAGCAGGCGCGGCACGAACTTGAGGCGGGCGTAGATCAAATGTGGGAGCGGGCTTGCTCGCGAAAGCAGTGGGTCAGGCAACATATGCGTAGGCTGACACTCCGCTTTCGCGATGTAGAAACGGATACATCCTTTACAAACGAAACCGGGGACATCCTTTACGTTTTTGTGGGTTTGAAAGGCGGTTTTCACCGCTTTTCAAACGCCCTAAAAGGTAACTGCACAAAT
>NZ_JAHUWF010000018.1:0-155988 GCF_019219205.1 Pseudomonas sp. PDM27
GAACACAAAGCCTGTGTACGGCCGGGATCAAAAAATGTGGGAGCGAGCTTGCTCGCGATGGCGTCGTGTCAGTCGCCTTCAATTTCGGATGTGCCGGCCTCATCGCGAGCAAGCCCGCTCCCACAGTGGATCTCCAGTGAACACAAAGCCTGTGTACGGCCGGGATCAAAAAATGTGGGAGCGAGCTTGCTCGCGATGGCGTCGTGTCAGTCGCCTTCAATTTCGGATGTGCCGGCCTCATCGCGAGCAAGCCCGCTCCCACAGTAGATCTGCGGTGAACACAAGATCTGTGTACGGCCGGGATCAACCTGTGGGAGCGAGCTTGCTCGCGATGAGGCCCGACGGCGAATACAAAATGCTCAGTGCCGCACCGGCTCATCCACCGGCAAATGCAGCACCTCGCGCACCAGCATGGCGATGCTGGTCACGCCCATCTTTTCCTTGATCTTGGTGCGGTGCACGTCAACGGTCTTCACGCTGATGTTCAGCTCCCGCGCGATCACCTTGCTGGCCTTGCCATCGATCACCAGCATCAACACTTCCCGCTCACGGCTGGTCAGCAACGCCAGTTTGCCCTGCAGGTTCTGACGCTGTTGCTGATCGGCTTGGGCGTGCACGGCGGTCTTCAGCGCGGCCTGGATGCGGTCGATCATCTGTTGCGGGTTGTAGGGCTTCTCGACGAAGTCCAGCGCGCCGTTCTTCATCGCCGTGACCGACATCGGAATGTCGCCATGGGCCGAGACGAAGATGGTCGGCAAGGTACTGCCACGCTGGTTGAGGATTTCCTGCAACTGGAAACCACTGGTCTCCGGCATGCGCACGTCGAGCACCAGGCAGGCGGGCTGCCTGGGGTCGTATTGGCTGAGGAACTCTTCGGCGCCGGCAAAGCACTGCGCCTGCACGCTGACCGACTCCAGCAACCAGGCCAGGGAAGTGCGCAGGTCCTTGTCGTCGTCAACGATATAAACAATCGGTTTGCGGGTTTCCATCGGGGCTGCCACGAAAGTTTTCTAATTATTGTTTTCGCACGCGAACGCGCGGCACGCATCGGCTCGTTTTTCTGGAGCCTGTAAGCAGAATACCCACTGTGGCCGGCCCTTGCGATAAAGAAACCACCTAGTCGACTAGCGGAAACCCAACCTCGCCATGGGGATCGTCAGAATGGTTGTGCCGCGCCCGCAGCCTTAGTCTTGTTCCATCACCTACGGGCCGCAAGATGGCGGTCCTCCTGAAGGAAGGGGCATCGACATGGCCGACCTGAGCCAGCAGCAAATCGACTTTCGCAACGCCATGGCGCAGCTGCCTGCGGCGGTGAACATCATCACCACCAACGGCCCCGGCGGGCGCTGCGGCATCACCGCCAGCGCCGTGTGCTCGGTGACCGACTCGCCGCCCACCGTGCTGGTGTGCGTCAACCGCAACAGCGCCACCCACGACGTGTTCCGCACCAACGGCCACCTGTGCGTCAACGTGTTGTGTGGCGAGCAGGAAGAACTGGCCCGACACTTCGCCGGCATGACCCAGGTGCCGATGGCCGAACGTTTCGCCTGGGACCTGTGGGACGACGGCGCGGCCGACGTGCCGGTACTGCGCGATGCCCTGGTGCAGCTCGAAGGGCGCATCAGCGAGTGCAAGGAAGTGGGCTCGCACTCGGTGATGTTCGTGGAGCTGACGAAGGTCGGCGTGCGCGAACCACGCGACAGCCTGGTGTATTTCAACCGCCTGTTCCATCGCCTGGAGCATGCTGGCGCG
Source organism: Pseudomonas sp. PDM27 (assembly GCF_019219205.1). Lineage (NCBI taxonomy): Bacteria > Pseudomonadati > Pseudomonadota > Gammaproteobacteria > Pseudomonadales > Pseudomonadaceae > Pseudomonas > Pseudomonas sp. PDM27. The sequence goes on from NZ_JAHUWF010000018.1 coordinate 1,753, forward strand.
CATTGCTGATAGACCGCGTTATCGTTCAATCGCGAGCAAGCTCGCTCCCACAGTGGATTTGAGTCGAACACAGATGTTGCGTTCGCTGAAAGTCCCTGTGGGAGCGAGCTTGCTCGCGATGGCGGTGCCAGTTTGGAATGCTTGTTTAACGGCTGTAGGAGTAACTTCCTGCAAGCTACAAAACCTTGCGGCATTGCCTACAGCTACGCCAGAATCCGCCGGCTTGTGCGCCTTGAGGTCCATCGGTAACTTGATTCGCGTCACTGATTTCCAGTGATCGGGTTTAGCAGCCCGTGGTGACACGAGGCGCATTGGCAGTCCACACAGTCAGGTATTTCCCATCCCTGCACTTGATGGCAGCTGTGCGCAGGGCGCCCTCGGGCGCGCCGGTTTCGTGTCTCCCCGGTCTGCTAACCTGCGTACAGCCGCCACCCTTCGTTTAGCAGCGAATCGGTGACGGCTCCAGTTCTGGAGACCGAACGATGTTGAAGGTTACCCCTGATCCACCGCAAGACGACGTTTGCCCAAACCCGGCCCTGCACATCATGGCCACCCCGCACAAACCCTCCACACTGTTCACCATCAACCCCGACATCGACACCGAAACCCTGCTGGCCCACGCCTGCGAATCGCTGGCCTCGGCGAGTGTCATGGCCAATGACCTGGCGGGCTTCCTGGAAGGCACGCACCGCAACACCCTGCTGGGCATCGCGCAAGTGATCATGCTGGGGGAGTTGGCGGTGAATCGGGCTTTGGATCAGGTCGATCGGCCCGGCTAACCACTGAACACTGTGGGAGCGGCGGTGCGGCGATCCGACTTGCTCGCGGTGTGTCAGTCAACATTGATGTTGGAAGTGATGGCCTCTTCGCGAGCAAGCTCGCTCCCACAGGTTTAGTGGGTGTACGCAGTATTTGTGGACTACCGAATCTACTGTGGGAGCGGGCTTGCCCGCGAAAGCGGTAGTTCAGCCACCGATGATGTTGGCTGTGCCGGCCTCTTCGCGAGCAAGCTCGCTCCTACAGGGTTGACGGTATGGCGCTAATGACCGTCGACAAGACGCGGCAACCCCAAGGGATTGCCCTCGCGCAAAACCTCCGGCAACAAGGCATCCGGAAACCCCTGGTAAGCCACCGGGCGCAGGAAGCGTTCGATGGCGGTCATGCCCACCGAGGTGAAGCGACTGTCCGAGGTGGCCGGAAACGGTCCGCCATGCACGGTGGCAAAACATACTTCCTGTGGATGAGCAAAGGCGTTGACCACGATGCGCCCGGTGCGTCGCTCCAGGGTTGGCAGCAGGCGACGGGCCAGTGGCAGGTCGTCCTGTTCAAGGTGCAGGGTCGCGCTGAGTTGCCCCTTGAAAGCGCGCGCTACCCGCAACAGCTCTGCTTCATCCCGGACCTTCACCAGCAGCGCGGACGGGCCGAATACCTCCTGGGAAAGCGCCGGCTCGGCGAGAAAATGTTCGCCATCGACTTCGAACAGCGCCGAACGGCCATCGACTTCAGCGGTGGCGCTCGAGCCCACGGCGACGAGGCGGGCGCCGGCGTTTTCCAGGGTGCGCAGCCCGTTCAGATAGGCCCCATGGATGCCCGGTGTCAGCATCGTGCGCGCCGGTGCTGCGCTCACGCGTTGGCTCATGGCGTGGCGCAGTGCTGCAAACCCAGCGCCCTCGACGGCCAGCAGAATCGCCGGCTTGAGACAGGCTTGCCCGACGTTGACCAGCATGCGCTCGACAAAGCCATCGCCAATCGCCGCGCCGCGTTCGGCGAGTGCCCGGGGCAGAATGAAGGTCGGGTTGACGCTGGTCATCTCGGCGAAGACCGGAATCGGCTCGGGACGCAATTGCGCGCGCCGATACAGCGCCATGCCACCCTGTTCGGAACCGGTGAAGGTCACGGCCTTGATCAGCGGATGATCGACCAGCGCTTCGCCGATGGCATTGCCGCTGCCACGCACCATGGAGAACACGCCTTCGGGCAATCCGCTGTCTTGCACCGCCTGGCGGATCGCCCGGGCCTGGATTTCCGAGGCGCCGGGATGCGCGTTGTGCGCCTTGAGAATGACGGTCGATCCCGCCGCCAGCGCCGACGCGGTGTCGCCACCGGCCACCGAATAGGCGATGGGGAAGTTGCTCGCACCGAAAATCGCCACCGGGCCGATGGCGATTTTTTGCAGGCGATGATCCATGCGCGGGCGTGGCTGGCGCTCGGGTTGCGCCGGGTCGATGGCCAGTTGCAGGAAACGCCCCTTGCGCACCACATCGGCGAACTGGCGGAACTGGGTGGCCGCCTTGATGGCCTCGCCTTCCAGTTGCGCCTCGGGCACGCCGGTTTCCAGGGCGGCCCGTGCCGCCAGCGCCGCGCGAACGCGGTCGAGGTTGTCGGCGATGCGTTCGAGAAACGCCGCCCGCACGGCGAGCGAGGTATGGCTGTACACATCGAATGCTTCATCGGCCAGGTTCGCCGCCCGGTCGACATCGGCCACGCTACCCAGCGCGAATGCCGGTTCAATCGGCTGGTTGGTCGCGGGATTGAGCGCCTTAAGAGTGCCTTCGCTGGCGCTGACTTCACGGGCGCCGATCAGCAGGTTGCCGGTCAACTGCATCACGCACCTGCCTGTGCCAATGCGGCAACCAGTTCATCGGTGGTCAGGATGGCGTGGGCGAAGGTCGGGCCGTTCAGCTCATGGGCCGAATGCATCATCTCCGGCTTGAAGGCCGCGGTCGCGTCCCGTACCAGGGTGACGTGATAGCCGAGTTCCTGAGCGTAACGGGCGGTGGCCTCGATGCAGGTGTTGGCCAGCAGGCCGACGATGATCACGTGGGTGATACCCTTTTGCTTGAGGCGAAAATCCAGGTCGGTATTGGCAAAGCCGCTGGAGCCCCAATGTTCCTGAACGATGATGTCGCCGTCCTGCGGCGCGAAGTCGGGGTGCCATTCGCCGCCCCATTCCCCGCGTGCGAAGTGGTGCATGTGCATGATCTTGCACTGGGTGGGGCTTGGGTGATCCCAGTTTTCGTAGTCGCCTTTTTCCCAGCGGTGGTGCGGTACGATGACCACCGGAATGTCGAGCCCGCGAACGGTGCGATCAAGCGTACGCAGGTTGTCGAGCAGGCCGACGCCCTTGGCAATGGGCTCGATCAAGGGGTAGATCTTTCCGCCTTCCGACAGGAAATCGTTGTAGGGGTCGACCAGCAGGTAGGCCGTCCGATCAAGAGGGTAGGTGGCGTTGGACATGGCGGTGCTCCGCAAGATAATCCGTGGATGATGAAGTGTAGTTGCCAGCAATTCACGTAGATATGATAATCATAGTAACTAGGCAAGAGGCAATACCGCATGTCGGTGAAAGCAACCGTTTCTGAAACCCTGTGCCCGATTTCCCGGGCCGAAGCCGTCGTCGGCGACCGCTGGACGGTGCTGGTCCTGCGTGAGTTGTTCATGGGCAGTCATCGCTTCGATGAAATCCAGGCGCAGACCGGCGGTACGCCGCAAATGGTCGCGGCGCGCTTGAAGAGCATGGAGGCCGACGGGCTCCTGGAGCGACGTGCCTACAGCGAACGGCCCAAACGCTACGAATATCACCTCACGGAAAAGGGCGATGCGTTCTACTCGGTGGTGCTGGCGCTGCGGGCCTGGGGCGAAACCTGGTGCAAATCGCCCGGGGAAGATTTGGCGGTGGTCTATACCCACCGCAGTTGCGGCGAGCCCGCCGGCCTCGGTCCGCTGTGCGCCCATTGCGGGCAGCCCTTGCGCCGCGCCGACCTGATCAGTGAACCGAGTGCCGCCTATGTCGCCGAACGCAGCGCCCGGCGCGAAGCGTTCAAGGCCTAGCGGCGGGTTTGTATCGGCAGGTATCCGCAACGCCCGCCGTTACCCGGGCATACAAAACCGGGGTTTCCAGACACCCTGGCGATACACGGCGGCCTTCAAATGCAACCACCGGCACCGTGTCATTTTCGGCGCGGCTGGCCAGGGTTCAACTGGAGGAAAGGCAATGTTGCGTATCAACACCCGTCACACCATCGGCAAGCTGGGCATTGCCCTGGCCGCCGCAGGGCTTGCGACCTTCGCGAGCTTCTCTCAAGCCCAGGAAACACAGGCGGCCCCGGCGATGAAAAGCTGGCAGCAGGGCCTGCATCGCACCGACCTGGTACGCGAAGACCTGGGCGCCGCCGACCGTGAAGTCACTCAGGTGCTCGTGGACTTCGACCCGGGCGTGGTCTCGCCCAGGCATGCTCACCCTGGCGTAGAAGTGGCGCACGTGATCAGCGGTACCTTCGAGTATCAGCTGGAAGGGCGGGCACCGGTGACGCTCAAGGCCGGTGATTCGTTGTACATCCCCGAAGGCGTCGCCCATGTGGCGAAGAACGTGGGCCAGGACAAGGCCTCGGAACTGGCCACCTACATCGTAAAGAAAGGCCAGCCGCTGCTGATCCTCAAGGAGTAGATGAACTGTGGGAGCGAGCTTGCTCGCGATGGTCTCGAGAGCGCTGTGTTTAACCAGGAAACACGCGTTATCGTTAACGACCATCGCGAGCAAGCTCGCTCCCACAACAACAACAACAACGATTGCGGTGTTCAGTAAGCCTGGCCTGACCGGTATCAAGACGTCAGGCCAGGCTTTTCCGCGTCGATCAAACCAGATTGATCTCGACATCGATATTGCCGCGGGTCGCTTTGGAGTACGGGCAAGTCTGATGCGCCAGTTCCACCACACTGCGTGCGATGGCCGGGTCCAGGCCCGGCAGGCTGACATTCAGGCGGGCTTGAAGGAAGAAAGCGTTTTCGGACTTGCCCAGATCTATTTCGGCATCCACCGCAACATCGCTCGGCAAGGCCACTTTCAGCGCGACGCACGCCTTGCCCATCGCCCCGATGAAACAGGCCGACCAACCCGCCGCCAGCAGTTGCTCAGGATTGGTGCCGGCACCCGAAGCGCCGGGAGGCGAAAGCTTGATGTCCAGGCGTCCATCGGTGCTGCGCGCCTGACCGTCGCGGCCGCCGGTGGTGTGGGTCTTGCCGGTGTACAGCACGGTATCGATTGCATTGATCATGGTGGTATTTCCTGTCAGTGGGTCGCGGGAATGCTCGGAAAACCTGCGCTTTCCGATGCGCCCCACTGTTTCATTTCCATGTAGTGCCCATATGTCCTGAACCTGGGGGATGTGTATCGCTGTGTAAGGTGGCCGGGGGGACATACAGTTCGATACAAAGCGCTGGAATGCGCGCGGCGCCTGAGTTTATTGACTGCAAACCTCCCACACACAACCGCGCAGCCAGCGATGGGCCGGGTCGGCGTCCATGCGCGGGTGCCACAGCATCGACACCGTGATCGGCGGCGTGGGGAAGGGCAACGCAAAGCAATGCATGCCCTGGCACAGGTTGCCGACGTGCCGCTGCGGCACGCTGGCGACCAGGTCTGAAGCCCGCGCCAATGCAATCGCGGACGAAAAACCGGCGACAATGGTGATGATCTCCCGCTTCAGCCCCAACTCAGTCAAGGCGTCGTCCATGACGCCTTTTTCGTGGCCCCGGCGTGAAACCAGGATGTGCCGGGCCTCGGCATAACGCACCGGTGTGACTTCACCCTGAGCCAGTGGATGACCCTCGCGCACGACGCCAATGAAGCGGTCGCGAAACAGCATCCGGGTCCGCACTTCCGGGCTGGTGGATTCACCGATCACGCCGGTCTCCAGGTCCACCGAACCGTCGCGCAGCAGGGTGCTGTCCTTGTTCAGCTTCTGCACGAAGTTCAGGCGGACACCGGGCGCCTCGCGGTGGATGCGGGCTATCAGTGGCGCGCCGAAATTTTCCACGAAGCCATCGCTGGTGCGCAGGGTGAAGGTGCGTGCCAGTTGATCGAGGTCAAGTGCCTCGGCGGGGCGCAGGACGGATTCGGCGTCCTGCACGAGCACGCCGACGCGTTCACGCAGCTCCAGCGCCCGGGGTGTGGGAACCAACCCGCGTCCGGCCCGCACCAGCAACGGATCGCCCGTGGTTTCGCGCAACCGCGCCAGCGCCCGGCTCATGGCCGACGGGCTCAGGCGCAATCGCTGCGCGGCGCGGGCCACGCTGCCTTCCTCCAGTAACACGTTCAGGGTGATCAGCAGATTCAGGTCGGGCATGGAATGGGTTCCTGTGGGAGCGGGCTTGCTCGCGAAGGGGCCATCAGCCTCAACATCAATGTTGGCTGACACACCGCTTTCGCGAGCAAGCCCGCTCCCACACTGGGTTGTGGGTGGGTAGCGTCTGGTGCATGTATTCAGTGCAAACGCTGCGTCTTCCGCCATGTTATGGCTGGGCTTAGGCTCGGGACAACCTGTTTGCGGAGTCGCGAGAAAATGAAGTCGATATCTATTCGAGGCGCGCTGGCCAGCCTGTCGCTGTCCATGCTGCTGTCATCCCTGGGCACGAGCATTGCCAATGTCGGTTTGCCGACACTGGCCGCCGCGTTTTCGGCCTCTTTCCAGCAAGTGCAATGGGTGGTGCTCGCTTACCTGCTGGCGATCACGGCGCTGATCGTCAGTGCCGGGCGGCTCGGCGACATTGTTGGTCGTCGGCGTTTGTTGTTGATCGGAATTTGTGTGTTTACCGTCGCTTCAGTCCTGTGCGCCGTCTCATCCGGTCTCGGGTGGCTGATTGCCGCCCGGGCCCTGCAGGGCATCGGCGCGGCCATCATGATGGCGTTGACCCTGGCGCTGGTGAGCGGGGCGGTGCCCAAGGAAAAGCTGGGCAGTGCGATGGGCCTGCTCGGCACGATGTCGGCGATCGGCACCTCGCTCGGCCCGACCTTCGGCGGTTTCTTGATTGCCAATTCGGGATGGCAGGCGATTTTTCTGCTCAATGTGCCCTTGGGTGTTTTGGCGATGGGGCTCGCGCAGCGTTTTCTACCGAAAGATGACCCTGAGAAAAGGGCGGATCGAGCGGGTTTCGATGTCCTCGGCACCCTGGTATTGGTCCTGACGCTGCTGGCCTATGCGCTGGCGATGACCCTCGGGCGCGGCTTTGCTCCGCTGAACCTGGCACTGCTGCTGGTGGCCGTGGTGGGGGCGGCCGTGTTTTTGTTCGTCGAGCGCACCGCCGAGTCACCACTGGTTCGACCGGCGATGTTCCGCAATTGGCAACTGAGCGCAGGTTTCGCCATGAGCCTGCTGGTGACGACCGTGGTCATGGCCACCCTGGTGGTGGGACCGTTTTATCTCACCGGCGCACTGGCGCTGAATGCAGCGAGCGTGGGCCTGGTGATGTCGACGGGGCCGCTGGTCGCCGCACTGGCCGGGGTCCCGGCGGGTCGATGGGTCGACAGATTGGGCGCACATCGATCCGGCACGCTCGGATTGCTGGCCATGCTGACCGGCGCTGGCATCCTGCCCGCCGTGCCGACGGGCTTTGGCGCGCTCGGCTACATCGTGCCCCTGGCGGTCATGACCGCCGGTTATGCGCTGTTCCAGGCGGCCAACAATACCGCCGTGCTGGCGGACATCACGCCGCAAGAGCGCGGCGTGGTCTCCGGTCTGCTCGGGTTGTCGCGCAATCTGGGCTTGATCACCGGCGCTGGTGTGATGGGCGCCGTGTTCGCCTTCGGCACCGCCAGCCACGATGTTTTGCAGGCGCCACCTGAGGCCATCGCGCAGGGGATGCGCTTGACCTTTGTGGTGGCGGCGGGGCTGATCTGCATCGCCCTGGCGATTGGCGCGGTCAGCAAAATCGTTTCACGTCGCCTGATTGCGTCGTGCTGAAAAACGGCGCGACTGTCGTGAAAACGACCTGTTTGCGCTGAACGCGAAGCCTTGTGAGTTTTCTGTTGAACGAGTGTTCAGTCTGGACTATGTTGAGGGCCACCTTCCCCCGGCTGGTTGCGGGCTTGCGTTTCTTCAATTCGAACGAGGCACTGGCATGCGGTTTTCACCCTTTGTAGAGCGGATCAGTGGCCAAGGCGTTGCCGCCTGGGATATTCACTACGCGGCCAACGCGGCACAGCGCAACGGCGAGGACGTGATCATCCTCAGCGTCGGCGACCCGGATTTTCCCACCCCGGATTTCATCACCGATGCCGCCATCCACGCCTTGCGCGAAGGGGATACCCACTACACCGAAATCGCCGGCCGCCAGGCCCTGCGCGAAGCCATCGCTGGCCGCTACAGCCAGTTGATCGACCGCGAACTGCAGGCGTCCAACATCATTCTCACCGCCGGTGCGCAGAACGCCTTGTTCGCCACCTCGATGTGCCTGCTCGGTGCCGGCGACGAAGTGATTGCCTTCGACCCGATGTACGTCACTTACGAAGCCACGCTCAAGGCGTCCGGCGCCACGCTGGTGCGGGTGCCCTGTGCGGCGGATTCGGGGTTCCGCCTCGATGCCGCCGTGTTGGCCAAGGCCATCACCCCGCGTACCCGGGCGATTTTCTTCTCCAACCCGAACAACCCCACCGGTGTGGTACTGGGTCGCGAAGAGCTGCAAGCCATCGCCGATCTCGCCATCGCCCATGACCTGTGGGTGGTGGTGGACGAGGTCTACGAGAGCCTCGCCTACGAGCGCGAACACCTGAGCCTGGCGGCGTTGCCGGGCATGGCCGAGCGCTGCGTGGTGATCGGCAGCCTGTCGAAATCCCATGCCATGACCGGATGGCGCATCGGCTGGGTCGTGGCCAACGAAGCCCTGGTCAACCATGTCGAAACCCTGGTGCTGAGCATGCTGTACGGCTTGCCCGGGTTCGTCATGGAAGCGGCGCTCAAGGCCGTGCAGTCCCATGATGAAGTCACCCACGGCATGCGCGAGATCTATCGCCGGCGCCGCGACCTGGTGGTGTCCGGCCTGGCCGATTGCCCGGGCATCAGCGTGCTCAACCCGGACGCGGGCATGTTCGTGCTGGTGGACGTGCGCGGCACCGGCCTGACCTCGCTGGAATTCGCCTGGCGCCTGCTGCGCGAGGCCGGTGTCTCGGTACTGGATGCCGCGGCATTCGGTGAGCCTGCCCAGGGTTTTGTGCGGCTTTCGTTCACCCTCAGCGAAGAACGACTGGCCCAGGCCTGTCAGCGTATTCGCGGCTTTGTCCAGGTACTCAACGGCGAAGCGCCGAGGCCGGTGATCGGCACGGTGACCAGTACCGCCACCGTCGAACCGGCCGCGGCCAGGACCATGATCGAGGTCGATCGCCTGCACAAACGCTTCGGCAATATCGAAGTGCTCAAGGGCGTCTCCCTGACCGCCCGCGAGGGCGAGGTGATCTCCCTGATCGGTGCCAGCGGCTCGGGCAAAAGTACCTTGCTGCGCTGCATCAACATGCTCGAAGTGCCGGACCAGGGGCGCATCCTGGTCGATGGCGAAAGTATTCACCTCAACCAGAATCGTCCCGGCGCACCGCTGGTGTCGGACGCTAAACAGCTGGTGCGTATCCGTTCCAGCCTGGGCATGGTGTTCCAGAACTTCAACCTCTGGCCCCATCGCACGGTGCTGGAAAACCTCATCGAAGCGCCGACCCAGGTCCTGCGTGAAAGCCGTGCGGAGGCCACCGAACGGGCCGAAGCCCTGCTCGAACGCGTCGGGCTTGCGGCCAAGCGCAACGAGTACCCGGCGTTTCTCTCCGGGGGACAGCAACAACGGGTGGCCATCGCCCGGGCCCTGGCCATGCGGCCCAAGGTCATGCTGTTCGATGAACCCACCTCGGCACTCGACCCGGAACTGGTCGGGGAAGTGCTGCGGGTGATCCGCTCCCTCGCCGAAGAAGGCCGGACCATGATCCTGGTGACTCATGAAATGGCTTTCGCACGCGATGTCTCTTCCAAAGTCGCCTTCCTGCATCAAGGGCTGATCGAGGAAACCGGTTCGCCGGACGAAGTGTTCGTACACCCACGCAGCGAGCGTTGCCGGCAATTCGTCAACGCTCATCAGACTCGCTAACTCATCATAAAAAGACGGGAAAACAACATGGGAAATCGACGTTTTGCAAACTGGTTGACCGGTGCAGCCTGCGTACTGCTGGCCGGCATGAGCGCGGCTCAGGCACAGCCCATCCGTTTCGCGGTGGCCGCCGAACCCTATCCGCCGTACACCGAAAAGCAGGCCAACGGTGAGTGGAAGGGCTTTGAAGTCGACCTGATCCACAAGCTGTGCAGCGAAATGAAAGCCGATTGCGAGATCAAGGAAGTGGCGTGGGACGGCATCATTCCGTCGCTGCTGGCGAAGAAGATCGACGTGATCTTTTCCTCGATGTCGGTGACCGAAGAACGGGAAAAACAGATCGCCTTCAGCAAGGCCTACTACGATTCGGCGATTGCCGTCGTCGGCCCGAAAGAGACGTCGGTGAAGAAGTACCCGGATGACCTCAAGGGCAAGATCATCGGCGTGCAGAACTCGACGGTGAGCGCCAGCTACCTGAAGACCTACTACGAAAAAATCGCCGACGTTAAGTACTACGACACCCAGGACTCGGCCAACGCCGACCTGATTGCCGGGCGCATCGACCTGATGATGGCCGACGGCACCGCCATGGCTTCGTTCGTCAAGACCCCGGATGCCAAGGACCTGGCCTACCTAGGCACCGTGCCCTATGACCCGATCTTCGGCAAAGGCGTAGGCGCCGGCCTGCGCAAGGACGACACCGAACTCAAGGCGAAACTCGACAAGGCCATCCAGGAGTTGCTGGCGAGCAAGGACTACGACGACCTCTCCCAGAGCTACTTCGGCACCAGCGTGAAGCCGGCGTTCTGATGACGGGCTAAACGCAAGTCCTGAGGAAAAGCAGATCCCTGTGGGAGCGAGCTTGCTCGCGATAGCGGTGGTTCAGTCAGCATTGATATTGACTGGCATGGCCTCATCGCGAGCAAGCTCGCTCCCACAGAATCCGGCGGTGTGTTCATGACCGCATACTGGAGACTGATATGCCGGCAATGTTCGATCTGATCAATTTCACCGAACAGGGATGGGGCAGTGCGCTGTTGAAGGGGCTCTGGATGACCCTGCAGATTTCCGCCGGGGCCTTTGTTCTCGGGCTGGCCATCGGGCTGGTGGTGGCGTGCCTCAAGCTGGGTGCGCCGAAGCCGATTGCAGCGCTGATGCGCGGCTACACCACTTTGTTCCGCGCGGTGCCGGAGTTGCTGCTGATTCTGTTGCTGTACTACGTCGGCTCCATGCTCCTCAATTCGCTGATGACCAAACTCGGGTACGGCGTGGTGAACGTCAGCGGTCCGCTGGCGGCCATCGTCGTGCTGGGGCTGGTGCAGGGCGCCTACGCCTCGGAGATTTTCCGCGCGGCGATCCAGGCGATTCCCTTCGGCCAGATCGAAGCGGCCAAGGCGTTCGGCCTCAACGGTTTCGGTCTGTTCCGCCGGGTCACGCTGCCGATCATGGCGCCATACGCCATGGCCGGGATGGCCAACCTGTGGATCAACCTGATCAAGGACAGCGCACTGATCAGCGTGGTCGGCACCAACGAGCTGCTGTACACCGCCAAGCAAGGCGCGGGTTCGACGCGCCACTATCTGTTGTTCTACCTCACGGCTGCCGCGCTGTACTACGCGGTGACCTTGGCGTCGAACTATCTTTCGGGACGGTTGGAGCGACGCATTCGTCGCTGGATGCCTCTTGTTGACTGAACCGGCAGAGAGAATGAAATGATTCCAGCGTGGATAGTTGAATACGGGGCACTGTTAGGCCGGGGGCTGCAAACCACCCTCATCATTCTGTTGGTCTCCAGTGTGTTCGGTTACCTGCTGGCGGTGCTGGTGGCGCTGGCGCGGATCTCGAAAAACAAGGTGATCGCCAAGGTCAGCCTGTTCTATACCAGCGTCACGCGCGGCACGCCGTTGCTGATCCAGATCTACATCTACTACTACGGGCTGGGCAGCCTGTTTGCCCAGTTCCCGCTGATTCGCGGCAGCTTCCTCTGGCCTTACCTGCGCGATGGCTACTGGTACATCGTGTTCGCCCTGGTGGTGTCGATGGGGGCCTATGTCGGCGAAGTGATTCGCGGTGGCCTGCTGGCGGTGCCCAAGGGTGAGATGGAAGCCGCGTCGGCCTTTGGCATGACCGCGCGCCAGTCGTTGCTGCGGGTGCGCTTGCCCCGGGCCCTGCGCCTGCTGTTGCCGACCCTGGCGGGGGAAACCGTGATGCTGCTCAAGTCCACGGCACTGGCCTCGACCATCGCCGTGATCGACCTGCTCGGCGCCGCCAACGTGGTCCGCGCGCAAACCCTGCAAGTGTACGAGCCCCTGTTGCTGGTGGCCGGTGTCTACGTCTGCCTGACCTTCCTGATCGAGGCGCTGTTTGCCTTCGCCGAGCGGCGCGGAACGCCTGTGCGCAGGTCGGCCTGATGAGTTCGTCCAACGTCGACCGCTCGCTGCAGGGCATTGGCCTGTGCACCCTGGGCTACGCGTTCCTGTCATTGCAGGATGCAGTCATCAAGTGGCTGGTGGCCGATTATTCGGTGGTCACCATTCTGTTCTGGCGCGCCGCCGTGGTGGTCGTGGCCGTGCTGCTGGCGGGACGTTCGCGCGTTATCCAGCGCGCCTGGCATTCACCGAGCCGGCGCCTGCTGGTGGTGCGCGGCTTGCTGTCGATTGTGGCCTGGGTGCTGTACTACACGGCGGCCCGGGACCTGACCCTGGCCGAGATGACCACCCTGTATTTTTCCGCGCCGATCATGGTCACGGTGCTGGCGGCGGTGATCCTCAAGGAGCGCGCCAGCGGCTGGCAGTGGTTCAGCCTGATCGTCGGATTCGTCGGGGTGGTCATTGCCTGTCGCCCCGACCACATGACCGAGCCGTTGCCGATCGTCCTGACCCTGCTGGCGGCGATGTGCTGGGCGTTCACTTACATCCAGCTGCGTCAGGTGGATGACCAGACCTCCGTGCTGGAACAGATGCTGATCACCAACGTGGTGTTTGTGATTTGCATGGCGGTGGCCCTGCCGTGGACCTACACACCTTCGCCGACACCGGCCTGGCTGGGCATGCTCGGCGCCGGGCTGGTGGGCGGCATCGGCCAGTTCCTGCTGTTCGCCAGTTTTCGCCGCGCCACCGCGACCTTGCTCGCACCGTTCGAATACACCGGCTTGATCTGGGCGTTTGCCCTGTCGAGCCTGGTCTGGGGCACGTTGATGGACACGTCACTGATGATCGGCGCCGGGTTGATCGCCGTCAGTGGCACCCTGGCGATGATCTTCGGCCGGCACCCGTCACAGGACGTCGTCGGTGCTGAATGCTCCGTGACGCAGCCCCTTTATCCAGCAACGGCAGATATGCAGTCCGTTGGCGGCGCTGAAGGTCTCGGGGTTCAGGCACCACTCGAGCCAGAGACCGTCGAGCATCGCCGATAGGCCGATGGCGGCCAGGCGCGTGTCGTGAATCACGAAGCCTTCGCTGGCCGCCAGGCCGTCGAGCAACTGGCGGATCAGATCGAGGTAGGCACGGTAGCTTTTTTCGTGGGACTGGCTGACGTGCTCGGAGTGACGGATCAGGCTCCAGAACACCACCCACACCCCGAGCAGTTTCGGGTCCATGACCCTGGGTGAAAACGAGCCTTCCAGAAAGGCATCGACCTTCTGCGCAGGTGTCTGTGCCTGTTCGATTTCCTGGAGCAGGGCAGTGGTCAGTTCGCTCGCGAGCCGCTGGTAGGTGTCGGCGATCAGTGCCTCGATGCTGCCGAAGTGATGGTTGAGCAAACCCACGGACACCCCGGCTTCGGTGGCGATGCGCCGCACGGAGATCCCGGCGTGACCGTCGCGGCCCAGGCAGCGCAGGGTGGCGGCCACCAGCATTTCGCGGCGGTCTTCGGGTTCGGCGCGACGGTTTTTCGGGGCATCGGTTTTCACAAGGCTGTCCCTGGATGAGCTTCCACGCTGTCGAGCTTAGTTGAACACCTGTTCAATCACCAGCCTCGACAGCCGCGATACAGCGTTTTTCAACGGTCATGACAGGAGGGAAAACCAATGCCGCAGGATATTTCGTTCAGTGTCAGCAACAACAACGGCGATGCCGTGCGGGTCGGCGCCTGGCGCTATGCCGGCGACGGCAGCGGGCCGAACGTGCACCTGCAGGCCGGGGTGCATGCCGATGAAATCGCCGGGATGCTGGTCCTGCATGTGCTGATGCAACGGCTACAGATCGCCGAAGCCCAGGGCCGGCTCAAGGGCCAGGTGACCGTGGTGCCACAGGCCAATCCACTGGGCATCGGCCAGTTTCGCCAGGGCCGGATACTCGGGCGTTACCACGACGCGACCGGGCACAACTTCAATCGCGCGTTCGACCAGTCGGCGGCCATGGCGCGACCTTCGACCTGCGTCCAGCAATGGCAAAAAAAACTGGTGCAACTGGCCGCCCCGGCCGACGTGATGCTCGACCTGCACACCGATGACGAGGCCCTGCCGTACCTCTACGTGCACCGCCGTTTCTGGCCCCGCGGTCGCGAACTGGCGGCGGCGATGAAGATGGACGTGGCGATCATCTGGGATGACGGCGGCGACGGTTCCTTCGAAGAAACCATCATCGCCCCATGGATACGCGACGGCGTCACAGCAGGGCGCATGGCCGCGACCCTCGAGCTGCGCGGGCAGGGCGACGTCAACGACCGCTTCGCCGAGTCGGATGCCGAAGGGCTGTACCACTGGCTGTGCGCGTTCGGCGTCATCGATGAGCCTGTGGCGCCGGCGGACTGGCCTGTCGAGGCCGTGGAAATGGGCCACATGGAAACCCTCATCGCCCCGCAACCCGGCGTGCTGATCTTCGAAAAAGAGCTGGGGGATTTCGTCGAAGAAGGGCAGCGCTTTGCCCGGATCCTCAGAACCCCGGGCGACCCGACTTCCGAAGTGGTGCTGCATGCCGAACAAGCGGGGCGCCTGGTCACGCGCTATCGCGACCGACTGATCGCCCAGGGCATGGGCGTGGCGAAATTCACCGGCAGCCGGGTGTCGCGTCACTGGAGCGGCGGCTTACTCGACCCGAACTAGCCATCCCCCAACATCAAACACACACCCTGTGGCGAGGGGGCTTGCCCCCGTTGGGCTGCGAAGCGGCCCCCGCTTTTCTCCAGTCAAATAGTGCAGTCAGGTTCTGCGACGGCTTCGCCGCCGAACGGGGGCGAGCCCCCTCGCCACAAAGCCGGTGTTAGCTCCAGAGTTAGCGTCCACCAATGATCCAGTGCGATCTATGTGTTGTTGCGCCAATTGAGCCTGCCAACATTTGTGGCGAGGGAGCTTGCTCCCGCTGGGCTGCGAAGCGGCCCCCGCTTTTCTTCAGTCAAATAGTGCAGTCAGGTTCTGCGACGGCTTCGCCGCCGAGCGGGAGCAAGCTCCCTCGCCACAGGGTCAGCGTTCGCCACAGAGTCAGTGTTTATTCACGCGGATCAATCTGATCCAACACCCGATTCGCCGTAATCTCCGCCAGCATCACACTATTTGAAATCCCCAACAGGGCATTGCGCGACCCACCATCCAGATGATCCACCAACTGATGCACCATCACATCGACCGAGGCCAGCGTCTCGACCAGATACACCATCAGCGTTTCGGTATCGGCCTCGGGGTCGACGGTAAACAGAGTGCCAGGCGTGCGCGGTGCGGCTTTGATGTCGGCGGTGGAGGGGACGTGGAACGCGGATTCGGCGGCTTCGTTGAGCCTGTTTGAATCGGGTTCGCAGGGGGATGTCGGATCGGTGTCCGGCGGGTTGGGGGTGACCTTGAACATTGGCTCTAACCTCATATGAGTGAGGCTGCAACCAGCTCGCGACTAAACGAAAAGGAGGCAGCTGTGCACAGGTTAGTCGACCGATGAGCCAAGAAATCGGCGCGCCGAAGCGCCCTGCGCACAACCGCCATCAAGCGCAGGTATGGGATACCTGATTGATAGATATATTGTGCGTCTTGACATCGACGGGCGACTAAACCCGATCACTGATGAGCAGTGACGCGAATCAAGTTACCGAGTGGCCCCAAGGCGCACAAGCCGGCGGATTCTGGCGTACCCGTAGGCAACGACGCAAGGTCTTGTAGCCCGCCGGAAATACCCTACAACCTTTTTAAACAAACGCTCTTGGGCAATCCCGAGCGATCCCCACGCAAGCAAAAAACATCCCCGGTCAACCGAATACCAGCTTTCGTGTATCGCTGTGTATCAGCGCACGAAATCCGACTACAACCCTACAAAACCCACTCATCACGGATACAGCCCGGATACACCACTGGGGCCAAATAGACCTGCCAAAGCGAGAAGCACAACGCAACTCGCAACCAGGTTCATCAACCCTTGTGGTACGACCAAAAGTGGTCCCGCCACGTCATTGATCCGGAGTATCAACATGTCTCGTATCCAGTCGAACAAAACCCGTATTGGCCTGATCGCTGTAGCACTGGTCGGCGGTATCAACTTCGCATCCTCCGCCTTTTCCGCCGAAGCCTTGCCTCAGGGCTATCAACTGGCCTCCGCCGAGAAGACCAGCGAAGGCAAATGTGGCGAAGGCAAGTGCGGTGCCGGCGAAGCCAGCGCGCAAAAGACCCAGGCCGAAGGCAAGTGCGGTGAAGGCAAGTGCGGCGACGCGTCTTTCGCACGCACCGACGCCGACCACGACGGCCGCGTGTCACTCAAGGAACTGCTGGCCGTGGCGCCCAAGGGCACAGAGGAATTCAAGGCGATGGACACCAACGGCGACGGTTTCCTGTCCGAGGGGGAGGTGTACAAGTTCCGCACCAACCAATACACCTCCAACGGCAAGAAAGTGCCGACCGAGTTGTTCACCAAGTTGAGTCAGGCTAAAGACTGATCAGCCGCAAACGAAAAACCCTTCCTGCGTTAACGCGCAGGAAGGGTTTTTTTCCGTGGGCAGTACTGGTTTGGTTGTCAGGTGCGGAATTGCACTCTACTGGACCACCGGTTGCATCGGATTTGACCAGCAGGATTTGTAACTATGACCGGCAGAGAACGGCCAATCGTGTTGAAAAAGTCGACCATGGTTTCCGCAGTAGAAAAGTACGCGTCCGAGATTGAAATCTTTACTTTCGGCAGAGGCTTCCGGACTCGGATTTCACGTGTCAGTGTGCAAAAAAAGCGTTTTAACCAGTCAATGACCAGGCTGTTTGGGCGAACCGACTTCTTCAACAGAATCGGCCAATAGCGGCCACACCGAACAATTACTTTCGCTTTGCGCTAACGTGACGCACACAATCGCCGAGTCAAAAATCCTTGTACCTTGTCAGCTCCTACCGTTAAGCGCTTTATAGCGCTCATTAATTGTTTACGCATCCATTAGCCCAGACCTAGACCTGCGGCGCCAGTGCGACAGCCTGGAATAGGCTTTTCACCAGAACAATGACGGTGATCCTGTTCACTCATCAGCGGAAAGCGCAAAGCTGACTTCAGATCGCTGCGTACGCCACGAAGCGTCTATCGACATGCACCGGGCGTGCTGAGATGATCGCTGGATGAGGGAATGTCGGTGCACTGAGCCCGGCTAACAAAAAGTCGTCGGCCGGGGAAAAGGACATGTCTGAAGTAACACTGGAGCATTTTCTGCGTGCAGCAGCTGATATCGGAGCGCACGGTGACAACGACACTCTACCCTTCGATGTCGACACGAATTTCGTTTCAGCTAAGCAAAATGAGCTAGCAGAGGTTGCTTTCGGTTTTTCGGAGGAGCTTCGCAAAGACGGTGCGTCCAACAGTAAGAACAAAATTGCAGCGTTAACCGTATTCAGCGAGCGCCTTTTGGTCGCAACCGGTGCTTCAGGATTCAGGGTGACTACAAAGCTCCACCCGTTTTGGAGCATTTATTTCAACGGACTCGGTGTAGCTATCGCAGATATGTTAGAGCCGAAACGTGATCAGCGAACGTTCTCATACAGGTTTCAAGCGGAGGGTGGGTCTGAGCTATTCGACCGAGGCTCATCTTGGAGAGTGTTCAGAGAGGAAACGTCGAAAGAGGCTGCGCTCGCTCCCAAGGGGACAGTAGTTGTCCAAACCGACATTTCAAGCTTTTACGAACACATCTCGCATCATTACTTAGAAAACCTCATCGATGACCTGTTCCCGGATGGGAGGGTCGGTAACCAAATCACCGCACTGTTATCAAAATTTTCAGCGGGGCGTTCCTTCGGATTACCTGTTGGCGGACAGTGCTCGCGAATTCTGGCGGAGCTGTTTTTGAACTCTGTCGACCATCGAATGACGCATGACGGCTTACGTTGGTACCGGTATGTTGACGACTATGTGCTCATTGCAGATTCGAATTCCGCCGCCTACGCAGGACTAGCATTTTTATCACACGCACTCGCGGACTATGGGATTACGCTAAATAAATCGAAAACTATAATGATGACAGCTAAGCATTATGAGGAGTACGTTACTACTCAGCTTGGTGGGGACGATACCAACGCCGGAATTTTGAGACATATCGACCTACATTATGACCCTTATTCTGATAACCCAGAGGGGGATTATGAGTCGCTGAAAATGACTGTCGAAAATCTAGACGTTCAGAAATTGCTCGGTAACGAATTGCAAAAGTCGCTCCCGGATAATTTCTTGATCACCCAAATAGGTAGGACCCTGAAGTTCCATAGCCCACTCGTAGCCTTGCAACTCGCGTCGACGCTACTGGAGCCGAATAACTTACATGCCTTTCGCGCTTCGTGGTCAACCATCATGCGAGGTGTGGCTAACCTTAGAGCTGGCGCGGAATATGAGGAAATCCACTCCGATCTGGATGCGGTGATCGATAGAGTGGCTGTCCACTCTGCTCATTTACTGCAAGCTGAGGCCAGCTTGTTGCACTACCTACGGGGGCTGAAATTTGTTAAAACTCCAGCCAGAGCTGCTTTCGTCCAAAGAACCTATCAATACAATTCATCCCACACAGTCAAAAGAGCGTGCATAGACTGCTGGCGGTTATGGAAAGACAGGTCCGGTTTCAGTTCTGTCTCAAGCCGATGGAGTGAAATCAACGCTGAATGTCAGAGACTGACATGGCTTGCAGCCGAGTCCTTTGGAGACCAGGGGGATGGCCTGCGTCGCCAGATGGGGCCGAGCCTGGAGCAATCATGGAGGCTAGGAATAGAGCGCCAGGATCGCCCGACCTTTGCCGGTCTATATCGGAGCTGGTGCGATGACAAGTAGTGCAGGACGTGATCCCAGAACGATTGCTCGAAATATTCCCGGGATACTGAATGCTATTTTTCCAGGACTAACGCCAGGCATCGTGTCCTTTTATAACAAGTCGGCTATCGCTTGTTCAGTGATTGTCGTGCCAGCAGAAGCGATACAAGCAAGTGAACTGCAAAAATCGCTCCTATTCGAGCTGGCCTTTGCCGTCGGTGAGCAGCTCGTCCTTGGTAACAATCCGACGTGGGGTGAATGCGTTGCCACCGCTACAGGCAGGCAAAGCAGGTTCTTCGATGCAATCAGCCCATCGGAAATTTCTGAGAATGATCAACGTATCGCCCGGCGCGTAGCTAACAACTTGGTGACTATGGTCAAGCAGGTAGCCACTGATTGTAACTCGACTTATGGCGCGGCGCCGGTGATACCCGGCTTTCGCTGGATCGCCTCCGGAACCGGCGATTTTTTTGCCGGGTCGACGCTAATCGAGGTGAAATGCATAGCCGGTAATTTCTCCGCTGCCGATTATAGGCAAGTCGTTATGTACTGGCTGTTGAGCTATGCGGCTGCTGTAGAGACGGGAAATGATGAGTGGAGGTCGTGCGTCTTGATGAATCCGAGAACAGGCAAGCTCGTGAACATTGATTTTGATGAGTTCATCCACCTCACCGGCGGCGGCCGAAGCAAGGTGGAGATTCTTCAGGCATTTACTGCGACCCTCACTGATATCCAGAAATTCTAGTTCTATCGGCTCTTCACTGACCTCCGGCGACCAACACAACTCCGTCCCACTGATTATTTCTCGCGAGAGCAGGGAGCTCCGGATGGCAGTCGGTTCAGGTTGCAGCAGGGTGAGTGCGCGCTGAGTCCTTAGAGAGACGCTGTCTTACCTATCTGCGAAGCAGGACTACTGAGATGCACTCGGGTTGGTCATCCCCGCGAGTGGAAGTCCAGGGAGGACGTGACATACAGCCAAATACTCACAAAGGTCGTGAATGGACCTGTCCCTCCACACTTCCGCCTTGATCAAAAGATCCTCAAGGACGGTAGGAGTGGCTAAAGGCGAACGTCCGCTTCTGGCCATAGCTGCCGCTCGCGGACGACTGCATTCAGCCGAAGCCGTTCTTGAGAGTTCGGTGGCGTGGTATTCGGAATACTTGACGCTTACGATTAGAGGCGCTCATCCGTCCGCTTACGGGTAAAATGCGTCCGCTCATTTATTTCCCGTGTTGCCCCCTCGTAACCCGGAAAGAGCCTTGATGGGCCATAGCCTAGGTCTCTGAGGTAGCGGGCTACCTTCTCAGCCTCGGTGTTTGCCAAAGTTACCTTGAGGAGCATATGGTCAATGCCGGTGAAATTTAGTGACGCAAAGAATTCTTCAATCTGTTTCTCCAACCCTTGATCGGCTCGGTTCAAAATATACGGCACGTTACTGACCAGGGATTTGATACTGCCTGGCTGGCTAATCCAATGCGTAAACAGTCCTTGTTGCGCAGCTAAGTTTGCATTTCCTTCATATGGTGGAGTTACAAACTTCAACGGAAACTCAGGAAAGGGTACGGACATCGGCTCTAACTTCGCGGCTTCATAAACTTGATGCAATGTTCCCACTGCCTCCGTATTGAGCCCCCATATACAGAGATTGCCTTCGCGCTTGAATCCTGAGTCCCGTCCCTCCAGTTTGGGGAGGGTTGCAAAAAAAGCGGCTATAAAAGGATTGTAACTCCAATCGAGTAAGCGAGTTGGTACACCATAATGCTGTGCCAATGCAGCAGCTTCCAACATGTCATCTGGTAGCCAAACTGCATCTTCAATCCAGTTTGTCATGGTGGTGAATTCAGTTTTTTTATAGTGGAGGTTGCGTAACGTCTTTGAGGCTGGTACCGGAAGCCCATGCATGTCAGCTTGCCGATAAAAATCTCTAATGAGTTGGTACTCGACTAGTGCCAATATGTAAGGTGAATTCGTATGCTCTGGATGAGTCTCCAAAAAAAGGTTCATCTTTTTTCGCATTTCTTGCCGCGCGTCTTCTCTCAGTGCAAACGGGATCAGCGCATGATCGGCATTTCGCTGCCCTCGAAAAATATAATTTTTGAAATCAACATCTGCATGTTGTGCAGACCATGGCACTAAAAAATCCATGAACTCTTCTGCTGTGTCGAGGTGGCGAGCGTAAATAAGCTTGCTCATTCGATTTCCTTATCAAGGGGTCATTTATGAAGTTGTAGTGCCATCAATGCTAGCGTTCAGTGGTAACGGAGACAAGCAATCCTGATGGAAAAACAACGCCCAGCGGATAGCCCTTCTTTTTCGATTTACGCCAGACTGCGCGGATTCATTACCTGCCTGAGAGACGTCTATTGGCCACTTTCTGCCTGCGCCGACAGGCTGAAAGCGACCCAAAGCGAACACCCAAGCTCAATGTTGACTCGTGCATCCGGCCCTTATTGCAGCGCACTCCTGGCAATCCCTAGCCATTTCTCTCCATTGGGCCTGAGTTTTGAATGCAGGGTGCCAGAGGTACGACCTGTACCGTAACGAATTTGTGATCCTTCGCAGCCATCTGGCAGTATCGATCGCCCGCCAAATTCGCCATACTCGTTAACGCCTTGAGGGCCACTCTATGAGTCACTTTGAATATAGGAAAGCAGGTCATACGGAATGAAATTTCTTGACGATATAATGCAGTCAATCTCTGGAAGCACGAAAACAAAAGTTGAAGATCCATTTATTGGCGCATTCATAGGGTCATGGATAGTCTGCAACTGGAGTCATTTGGCAATCCTAATATGGGGTGATGGAACCGCCGCAGAACGAATTAATGCTCTTAGCAAGTACTTTAAAGAGACCGACATAATTGGATTAAATACAATACTTATAATCCCTGCATGTATGGCGCTGTTATTCTTGTTTGCTTTTCCTTGGGTATCACTCGCACTGAAATCGATACAAAAATTTGCCAATGAACGTTTGCATCAGCAAGCCATATCAATCGAGATCGGCAAAGTTAAGCAACAGGAATTACTGAATAGACAAAAGCTGTTGGCAGATCCTGATAAGAAATTTTTGGAGCAAAACGTCCAATTAGAGATTGACCGTAGAAAAGAAATAATCGAACAATTGAAACTCAGAAGTGTAAGGCTGAAAGAAAAAGCCGAAGCGGCTATAGCCTCAGCGGCGGAAGCCAAGAGCCGAGCGAGTCAAGCTGAGTTAGAAGAAGAGAAAAAACAGAAAAATGCTACACTTGAACGACAACGGTTTAATGTGGCAAGTGCTCAGCTAAAATCAGCACAGGCATCAAATCGTTTTCCATCATCTTACAACTTTATGCTGGCAATCGAAGAAAGCCTGAAAGCAGATGGTGTTCAATTGTCTTTAGCTGGGCTAGGTGAGATCGTAGCGATGACTTTTGGCTACGAGAACTTTCACACTTTAGTTCATGACGAAAACTTTAATAACGAAAGGCTGTCACAAGTTCTATACATCTACTACGACCCTAAAGAGTTTGCTTCAAGCCTCGAAACGATCGCGCAACACGAAGGAACCGATAACGAGGATCTAGGGCCCGACCTTCTATTTGATCATGTGATATCAGTCTTCGAAAACCTAGGATATAAATTACTAACCGTGGATCAAGTAGAGGAGATTTGTAGAGATTTCTGCGAAGATCTTAAATATGATTTGCTTAATAGTGATGAGTTCTCAGGTCCCATCGCAGAATCTGATACAATCTTCGACGAAATTGAAGTTGGCGATTTGGACTCTATTATATTTAATGATGGCTTTAATGTTACTTTTACTGGTTCAGCAAGCGGCTCTCATAGAAGGGACGATGATATTCCCGGTCGCGATATTGGATTCAATATAGGAATTAAAAATACTGTGCTGCTCGGCACGAAAGCTTTAGGGGAATTTGAGCTTGGTGAAGTGTCGGCTAGCTTGACTGACTACGATTATGAGGGCGAAGACGAAGCTGGTGCACCTTAGATATTACGCAAATTGACTCCAGGCAGTCGGGGGCATTCCGTGAGAATCCCCTCCGACTTTGTCTTCAGTAAGTGTCCGCTTTTGGCCGACTCTGTTGAAAAAGTAGCTCCCCTGTCTGGCCTGCGGCAAAATCTCTACATTGGCCAGCAGGAAAGCACGCAGCATGATGTGACAGTTATCGAGTGGGCAGGAACGACTGTTTTACTCGTTCAACCTTGAAGATCACTTCCCAGCCAATCACCTTCTGCGCAGCATCGATCGGTGTCTCGATCTGAGTGACTTGCGCCATTACCTCGCCGATTTTTACAGCCCAATTGGGCGACCCTCGATTGACCCTGAGCTGATGATCCGCATGCTGATCGGAGGCTATTGCTACGGTATTCGCTCCGAGCGGCAGCTGTGCGAAGAGGCCCATTTGAACCTTGCGTATCGCTCGTTCTGCCGGTTGAGCCTTGAAGATGAAGTACCCAATCACTCGACCTTTTCCAAAAATCGACACGGCCGCTTTCGGGACAGTGATCTGTTTCGCTGGTTGTTCAATGAAGTGCTGCGTCGCTGCATGGACGCAGGCCTGGTTAAAGGCGAAGGATTTGCCGTGGACGCCAGCATCATCAAAGCGGATGCGAGTCGGCAGCGCGGCATACCGGGTGATGAACAGGTCAACTGGAGCGATCCGGCCCTGAGCAGCCGCACCGTGCGTAAGTACGTTGAAGGTCTCGATGAAGAGGCTTTGACCGAAAGGCTACCGAAGCGCATGTCGCTGAAGGATCCTCAAGCTCGCTGGACCGCTGCTCCAGGCGGCCCAGCTTTCTATGCATACTCCACGAATTATCTGATCGATACCGAGCACGGCGTCATCGTGGATGTGGAACCCACACCGGCTCATCGAACCGCAGAAGTCTAGAGCACCAAGACGATGATTAATCGGATCGCAGCGCAGTTCGACATCAAGCCAGAACGCCTCATTGGCGACATCGCTTACGGCACAGCGCCGATGCTAGGCTGGATGGTGGAGGAAAAAGACATCGAACCGCATGTGCTGGTGTGGGACAAAACTGAGCGCAAGAGCGACAGCTTTTCGAGTAACGATTTCCACTGGAATGAAGAGACCGAGCAATACCACTGCCCAGCCGGCAACGTATTACGCAGCGAATGGCGAGCCTTCAAGAACGAGCGTTCACACGTCACAAAAGCCAACACCATCATCTTCCGATCCAGGCAGACCGACTGCGTAGCGTGTCCGATGAAAGCCAAGTCCTGCCCGAACACTTCGATTCGCAAGATCGTCCGCAGCGTCCATGAAGCCGCTCGTGATGTGGTTCGGCGCATTGCAGTAGCACCAGCTTATCAGCGCTCTCGCCACGAACGTAAAAAGTTCGAAATGTTGTTTGCCCACCTCAGGCGCATCCTGAAACTGGATCGCTTGCGACTATGTGGCATGAATGGCGCGACCAATGAGTTCACGCTGGCCGCCGCGGTGCAGAACCTACGACGGCTGGCCAAATTTACATCTCAGGGGCCACCCGTCAAAGGATAGGTGCGCCTGCACTAAGCAAAAAACCTCAAACTAGTCCAATAACCGAGCAGCAAAGGCCAACGAAGGGCCGAAAAATCACTCAATGTGGTGAGTAGGTTCTCCGGTGGTGGTCGTGTCTGAGTTCAGGCGATCTGAAAATCTGACTTTTTCAACAGAATCGGTCGTTCACTGCCGTTCATGGCCACGATACATGGTGGTTAAACCTGACGTAAATGGCTGGTCAGTTCGATTGCAAACGGGAGAGTAAACCTGTGCAATCACCACATGGGCCTTGAGCTAAGGTATTGTTAGTTTCTTTATTATGGATTTGTCATTACGGATCAGCATGACGTCGACCGACTTTCCTTGACGGGCGCGTACAAAATCGGCAACGTTGGGGATTTGGTCAACGGAAAGGTTATCAGCTTTAAGAATTGTATCTCCAGGAAGCAGATCCGCTTGATAGGCAGCAGAACCGCGCACAATGGAGGTAATCACAACAGCACGCTGTGTGCCAAGAGCTTGAGCTTCCGCAGTAGTAGGTGCGCGGAAATGCAGTCCTAAGGGCTGGTTGGTCCTGACGTAGTACGTGGCGGTCTGAAAATAGCTATCCCGACTAACTTGGATCGCAGTCCATTGTTGCCCAGAAACAGTCGCATACGAAGAGCCATATGCAGTGGCTGATCCTCCATAGTTATTGTAAGCAGTCGCTTGCCCATAACTAGTCACAGTTTGCTGAGTGGGAAGTGATACCGGTACAGCTTGGGTGTTGGTGCGCTGGTAAATGGGTTCGTAGTAGACCACCAGATCAGCACCAACTTTCCGACCTTGCTCAATTGCTTTCTGCTGTGTCGATAATTCGTCGCTGAACATACTAAACCCAAGTGCTTCAAAGCTATTTTCATAGTACGTCTGAACGTCCTGGACCGGGTTTGTGCCGAGCGCCAGGGTCGGCTCCGCAGGAGCGGGAGCGGTTCGATAGGCGGCGATATATTCCGGATCAGAAAGTGACTTGTAGCTTTTGGCGTAGGGGTTTGCGCAACCAGCTAGAGCGAGGAAGCCAACGATCATCAATACGTTCTTGATCACAGCCATTTTCCCTATGAGCTATTTGATAGATGCCGCTTGTTCGAGAGCAGACCGAGCCTAGAGCGTCGTCTAGCTCGGTGGCAAGGAAATCCTCTAAAAAATCAAAAGCTGTGCAACTATGAGGCTTTTGAGGGTGTACCGTTACGGTGGTAGTTGTAGAGCGTGGAATTAAATGTAGACCCGAGCAGCTGCTTCTGGCTGTTTTTGACTATCGCCAACCGACAGCAATGGGTCGTTTTCTGCCGATCATAGCCATAAAACGCGTTAGTCAACTCCTTACAAATGGTTTCGTAGCTCGAACGCCATCAGCTGATCAAATCCATCCACCCCCCCCATCAAGCCTTAACCCAACGCTGCCGACTCCAACTACTCAACCCATCAACAGCAAACACCAGCACCAACATCGCCAAAATCACCGTACTAGCCTGAGCCTCCTGAAACAGGCTAAGGCTGACATAAAGCATCTGCCCCAACCCCCCAGCCCCAACAAACCCCAACACGCTGGCAATGCGAATGTTGTTCTCCCAGCGGTACAAAATGTACGCCAGCAGCTGCGGAAACAGGTTAGGCAAGGTGCCGTAACAGAAGGCCCAGACAACATTACCGCCCTGCAATCGAATGGCTTCGGCAGGTTGCGGCGGGGTGTTTTCCAGCGCTTCGGCGAACAGTCGACCGAGTACCCCGGTGGTGTGCATGGCCAGTGCCAGGGTGCCGGCGTTCGGGCCGAGGCCGGCGGCCAGTACCATCAGCGCGGCCCACACCAGTTCGGGAATGGCGCGCAGGCCATTGAGCACAAGTCGCGACGCGCTCTGCAGCAGCCAGCCGAAGCGTCCGGCCGCCGGCAGCGCCAGCAGCAGGCCAAACACTGCCGCGAGCAGGGTGCCGAGGGCGGACATTGCCATGGTTTCCACGGCGCCACGGCCGATGGCTTGCAGGTGGCCGGCGCTCAGGTCCGGGCTGAGAAAGCGCAGCACGTAGGCGCCCATCTGCTTCAGGTTTCCGCTGCCTGTCAGTTCGCCGAGGTCGATGCCCAGGTAGCGGAACGAGGCGACGACTGCGGCGCCGATGCAGAGGATCAGCAGCAGGTTGATCAGGCGATTCATGCGAACCTCCAGCGCAGCAGGCGGCTGATCTGGTCGGCGAACAGCACCAGGACGAAGAAGGTCAGCAGCATGCTCGCCACTTCACCGCCGGCGAACATGCGCAGTGACAGGTCGATCTGCTGGCCCAGTCCGCCGGCGCCGACGAAGCCCATCACCACCGAGGCGCGAATCGCGCATTCCCAGCGGTACACGGTGTACGACAGCAGCTCCGCCGCGACATTGGGCAGGATGCCGTAGCAGAACGCCGCCAACCGGCCACTGCCGGCTTGCAGCAGTGAGTGGGCGGGGCGCTGGTCGACCGATTCGAAGATTTCCGCGTAGACCTTGCCCAGCATGCCGCTGTAGGTGATGGCGATGGCCAGCACCCCGGCCGTTGGGCCAAGGCCGACGGCGCGCACGAACAGCAGGGCCCAGACGATTTCCGGCACGCTGCGCAGGAAGATCAGCAAGCCGCGCACCGGCCAGCGCAACAACCGGCCCAGGGCGCTCGGGCGACCACCGCGCGAGGCGGCCGACAGCGACAAGGCGCGGCTGGCGAGCAGGCTGGCCGGCACGGCCAGCAGCAAGGCGAGGGCCATGCCGGCGGTGGCGATGGCCAGGGTCTGCAAGGTGGCTTGCCACAGCAGCTGGAGGAACTCTTCGCCATGGGCCGGCGGCCAGAAGGCCGAAACGAAACGGCCCATTTCACTCTGGCTGTCGGCCTTGAGCAGCACGCCCAGGTCCAGTTCGCTGAAGTGGATGCCGGGCCACAGCAGGGCCAGCGCCAGCAGACTGAGCAGCAGGCGGGGCAGGGTGGCCGGGTCTCGTGTATCGCGCGTCAGCATCGGGGAATCTGCAGGCTCAAGGGCGCCACCGGAGCGGGCGGGGATTGCAGTTGCTCGTTGGCGTAGAGCCGGTCGAGCAAGTCCTGGTCGATGTCGGCAGCGGGAAGATCGAAGAGGATCTGGCCGTCGCGCAAACCGATGATGCGCGAGAAGTTGCTCAGCGCCAGCTCCACCGCATGCAGGCTGGCGACCAGGGTCACCTTGTGTTCCCGGGCGTGGCGGCAGAGGATCGACAGGGTGTGCCCGGCCAGCACCGGGTCCATCGCCGATACCGGCTCATCGGCCAGCAGCACGTCGGGGGCCTGGTACAGCACGCGGGCAATGCCCACGCGCTGCAGTTGGCCACCGGACAATTGCTGGCACTGGGCGAACAGCTTGTCGCCCAGGTCGAGTTTGACCAGGGCCGCGCGTGCGCCGGGCACATCCACCGGATGCAACAGGCTCAGCAGGCTTTTGGCAAAACCCCACTGGCCCAGTTTGCCGGCCAGCACCGCCGTGACCACGCGCTGGCGCGGTGGCAGTGGCGGTGCCTGATGCACCAGGCCGATGCGCGCGCGCAGGCGCTGGCGCTGTCGGGCGCCGAGCTGCCAGGCTTGCTCGCCGAGCACTTCGACCGTGCCGCTGCCGGGGCGCAGGGCGGTGGCCAGCAGGTTCAGCAGGCTCGACTTGCCGGCGCCGGACGGGCCGATGATCGCCACCTGCTCACCGGCGCTGATGTGCAGGTCGATCTCATGCAGCGCCCGCACGCCCGTGTCGTGGGTGAGGCTGACCCGGTTCAGATGCAAGGTCATTTCAGCAGGTCGGCAGCGCGCGCGGCTTCCTCGATGCCCTTGTAGTTCTCAGGCTTGGTCTCGATGAAGCGGCTGGCGGCCTGCAGGTCGAGAATCGCCTTTTGCTCCGGGTTGGCCGGGTCGAGCGCGAGGAAGGCGGCCTTGATTTTCTCGGCAAGGGCCGGGTCGAGGGTGCCGCGCACGGTCCAGTTGTAGTCGAAGTAGGCTGGCGTGGTGGCGAAGACCTTGACCTTGTCGGTGTCGACCTTGCCGGCCTTGACCAGTTTTTCCCAGACGCTGGCGTTGAGCACGCCGGCATCCACTTTGCCCGCCTGAACCCAGGCGACCGTGGCGTCGTGGGCGCCGGAGTAACCGACGCGGCTGAAATAGGTTTCCGGCTTGATGCCGTCCTGCAACATGAAATAACGCGGCATCAGGCTGCCGGAAGTCGACGAGACCGAGCCGAAGGCGAACGATTTGCCCTTGAGGTCGGCCAGGGATTTGACCGCTGGATCGGCGGTAATGAATTTGCTGGTGAACTGGGCATCCTGCTCACGCTGTACCAAGGGAATGGCATTGCCGGTTTTCAAACGCGCCTGCACGAAGGTGAAACCGCCCAGCCAGGCCATGTCGATACGGTCGGTGGCCAGCGCCTCGACCACTGCCGGGTAGTCGGACACCGGTACGAACTCGACCTTCATGCCCAGTTGCTTTTCCAGGTATTCGCCCAGTGGCTTGAACTTGCGCAGCAATTCGGTGGGGGCTTCGTCGGGAATGGCGCTGACCTTGAGGGTCTCGGCAGCCTGTGCCAGCAGGGTGGAAAGGGACAGGGTCAGGCCGACGGCCATAGCCAGGGTACGTTTGAGCATGGAAGTTCTCCGGTTCAATAGCGGAAAAATGTCGATGCGCCCCGCACAAGCTGATTGCTGCACGACGCTTCGTGAGGGTAGACGAAAACGGCGCGATTATAGGGGCTACGGCGTACTTGACCAGCCTGCAACATGAGAGATGCGCAAAACCTGTGGGAGCGAGCCTGCTCGCGAATGCGGTATGTCATTCAACATTGATGTTGACTGAACTGACGCTTTCGCGAGCAGGCTCGCTCCCACAGGGTTACGGTACTCAGGACTTTGGACAACTCACATCCGCGCCAACGCCTGCGCCAGGTCCGCGCGCAAGTCTTCGACGTCCTCAACCCCCACCGACAACCGCACCAGCCCATCGCCAATCCCCAGCTCTGCCCGGGTATCGGGCGGGATGGTGGCGTGGGTCATGATCGCCGGGTGTTCGATCAGGCTTTCCACGCCGCCCAGGCTCTCGGCCAGGGCGAAGATCTGCACGTTCTCGAGGAAGCGTTTGGCGCCGGCCAGGTCGCTGTTGAGATGGCGCAAAACCTGTGGGAGCGAGCCTGCTCGCGAATGCGGTATGTCATTCAACATTGATGTTGACTGAACTGACGCTTTCGCGAGCAGGCTCGCTCCCACAGGGGGTTACGGTACTCAGGACTTTGGACAACTCACATCCTTGCCAACGCCTGCGCCAGATCCGCGCGCAAATCCTCCACATCCTCAACCCCCACCGACAACCGCACCAACCCATCACCAATCCCCAGCTCTGCCCGGGTATCGGGCGGGATGGTGGCGTGGGTCATGATCGCCGGGTGTTCGATCAGGCTTTCCACGCCGCCCAGGCTCTCGGCCAGGGCGAAGACCTGTGGGAGCGAGCCTGCTCGCGAATGCGGTATGTCATTCAACATTGATGTTGACTGAACTGACGCTTTCGCGAGCAGGCTCGCTCCCACAGGGGGTTACGGTACTCAGGACTTTGGACAACTCACATCCGCGCCAACGCCTGCGCCAGATCCGTGCGCAAGTCCTCGACATCCTCAACCCCCACCGACAACCGCACCAACCCATCGCCAATCCCCAGCTCTGCGCGGGTATCGGGCGGGATGGTGGCGTGGGTCATGATCGCCGGGTGTTCGATCAGGCTTTCCACGCCGCCCAGGCTTTCGGCCAGGGCGAAGATCTGTACGTTTTCGAGGAAGCGTTTGGCACCGGCCAGGTCGCTGTTGAGGTCGAGGGAGATCATCCCGCCGAAACCACGCATTTGCCGCTGGGCCAGTTCGTGCTGCGGGTGCGAGGGCAGGCCGGGGTAGTAGACCCGGGAGACTTGCGGCTGGCGCTCCAGCCACTGCGCCAGCTCCAGTGCGTTGCTGCAATGCCGTTCCATGCGCAGGGCCAGGGTCTTCACGCCGCGCAGGGTGAGGAAGGCGTCGAACGGCCCGGCGATGGCACCCACGGCGTTTTGCAGGAAGCCCAAACGCTCGGCCAGTTCGGCGTTCTGCCCGACCACGGCGATGCCGCCGATCACGTCGGAGTGGCCGTTGAGGTATTTGGTGGTCGAGTGCAGCACGATGTCGAAACCCAGTTCCAGCGGACGCTGGATCCACGGGCTGGCGAAGGTGTTGTCGGCCACGCAGATGATGCCGCGCGCGCGGCAGGTGCGGGCGATGGCGGCGAGGTCGGTGAGGCGCAGCAGCGGATTGCTCGGGGTCTCGACCATGACCATGCGGGTGTCGTCCTGCAGGGACGCCTCGAACGCCGCCAGGTCGGTCAGGTCGACGAAGCTGAAGCGGTGCCCGGCGCTGCGCTGGCGCACCTTGTCGAACAGGCGGAAGGTGCCGCCGTACAGGTCGTTGCCGGAGACGACGTGCGAACCGGCATCGAGCAGTTCAAGCACCGTGGAAATGGTCGCCAGGCCCGAGGCGAAGGCAAAGCCCCGGGTGCCGCCTTCGAGGTCGGCCACGCAGCGCTCCAGCGCCCAGCGCGTCGGGTTGTGCGAGCGCCCGTAGTCGAGGCCCTTGTGCACCCCGGGGCTCTGTTGCAGGTAGGTGGAGTTGGCGTAGATCGGCGGCATCAAGGCCCCGGTGGATGGGTCCGGCGTTTGCCCGGCATGGATCACCCGGGTGGCGAAGCCCTGAGGCGGGGCGTTTTTGTCCTGTTGACTCATGGCAGGGATCTCCGCAAGTGGTTGAGCATGTCGGTTCGGGTAATCAGGCCGTGGAAGCCCGAGGCATCCTGGATGATCGCCACCAGGCCACGGCCCAGCTCTGCCTCCAGTTCCGCCAGGGTGGCAGCAGGGGACAGGGTCTGCAGTTTGTCGGTCATGGCGCTGGCCACGGTTTTACGGAAGTGCGCAACGTCCTCGTGCACCCCCAGCAGGATGTCGGACTCGTCGATCACGCCGACCAGTTGCTGACCCTTCACCAGCACCGGCAGTTGCGACACGTCCGCCAGACGCATGCGCTGAAACGCGGTGAGCAGGGTGTCGTCGGGGCCGACGCTGATCACCCGGCCATCCTCGAAACGCCGCGCGATCAGGTCGCGCAGGTCGCCGTAGTGCTTGCGTTGCAGCAGGCCCTGATCGTTCATCCACTGGTCGTTGTAGACCTTCGACAGGTAACGCGTACCGGTGTCGCAGACAAAACTCACCACCCGTTTCGGCGCGGTTTGTTCGCGGCAGTAACGCAGCGCCGCCGCCAGCAAGGTACCGGTCGACGAACCGCCGAGAATGCCTTCGGCGCGCAGCAACTGGCGGGCATGGTCGAAGCTTTCCTCGTCGCTGATCGAATAGGCGTGGCGCACGCTCGACAGGTCGGCAATCGACGGGATGAAGTCTTCGCCGATGCCTTCCACCGCCCAGGAACCGGGGGTGGGGAGGGTCCCACCACGGCTGTATTCGGCCATCACCGAACCGACCGGGTCGGCCAGGACCATTTCCAGGTCCGGCTGCACCCGTTTGAAGAAGCGGGTCAGCCCTGTGAGGGTACCGGCCGATCCGACGCCGACGACGATGGCGTCCACATCATGCTGGGTTTGTGCCCAGATCTCCGGCGCGGTGCTGCATTCGTGGGCCAGGGGGTTGGCCGGGTTGTTGAACTGGTCGGCGAAGAACGCATCGGGAATTTCCGCCGCCAGCCGCGCGGCAACGTCCTGGTAGTACTCGGGATGGCCCTTGCCGACATCGGAGCGGGTGATGTGCACCTCGGCGCCCATGGCCTTGAGGTGCAAGACCTTCTCGGTGGACATCTTGTCCGGCACCACCAGCACGACGCGATAGCCCTTGGCGCGGCCGACCAGGGCCAGGCCCAGGCCGGTGTTGCCGGCG
Organism: Pseudomonas sp. PDM27; assembly: GCF_019219205.1. NCBI lineage: Bacteria > Pseudomonadati > Pseudomonadota > Gammaproteobacteria > Pseudomonadales > Pseudomonadaceae > Pseudomonas > Pseudomonas sp. PDM27. The sequence goes on from NZ_JAHUWF010000018.1 coordinate 34,294, forward strand.
GTGGCTTCGACAATGGTGCCGCCGGGCCTGAGGCGGCCGTCGCGTTCGGCGGTGTCGATCATGGCCAGACCGATGCGGTCCTTGATCGAACCGCCGGGGTTCTGTGATTCGAGTTTGAGAAACAGCGTGCAGGGACCGGTATCGAACCGGCTGACGCGTACCAGCGGGGTATTGCCAATCAGTTCGAGTACGGCAGGACGGGAATAGTCGGGCATGTCATCACTCCTTGCGTGAATCCGCACTGGATGGACAGCAATCCGCGCCGGGTCTTCGCGCCGGTCGCGGGCAATGCATCGCTTGGACCATAGGCCGGGATCGGGTCGACCGCAACCTCGCACGGCCAGCCGGTCACCTCGACGCTTTTTCCTCGCCAGCAACCACAAAAAACATAATTTCGCTATTTCCCGGCTCCGAACAGAATGCGGCCAACACCCCGATACCGATAGCCGCAGCAGAAGAACAACAGTGATCAGAATCGAGGCGGCAGCCATGACCGACCTGAATCAAACCACCTTTCAGAAGTGCACAGCCATGACAGTTGATAAAACCGTAATTGATACGCTTGTTGTTGGCGCCGGCCAGGCCGGCGTGGCCATGAGTGAACACCTGAGCAAACTCGGTGTGCCCCACCTCGTGCTGGAGCGCAACCGTATCGCCGAAGCCTGGCGCACCGGCCGCTGGGATTCGCTGGTGGCCAACGGTCCTGCCTGGCACGACCGCTTCCCGGGCCTGGAATTCGACGGCCTGGACCCGGACGCCTTCGCCGGCAAAGAGCAGGTGGCCGAGTACTTCGAAGCCTATGCCCGCAAGTTCAACGCGCCGATCCGCACTGGCGTTGAAGTCAAGAGCGTACAACGTAATGCCGACCGTCCGGGTTTCACCGTTGAAACCTCTGATGGCGTGATCGAGGCCCGCCACGTGGTGGTCGCCACCGGCCCGTTCCAGCGTCCGGCCATCCCGCCGATTGCCCCGCCAATGGCCGGCATCAGCCAGATTCACTCCGCCCAGTACTACAACCCGCAGCAACTGGCCGAAGGCGCGGTGCTGGTGGTGGGCGCCGGTTCTTCGGGCGTGCAGATCGCCGATGAGCTGCAACGTTCGGGCAAACAGGTCTACCTCTCGGTCGGCGCCCACGACCGTCCGCCGCGCGCCTATCGCAACCGCGATTTCTGCTGGTGGCTGGGGGTGCTGGGCGAGTGGGATGCCGAGGCCATGCAACCGGGCAAGGAACACGTGACCATCGCCGTGAGCGGTGCCCGTGGCGGCCACACCGTGGACTTCCGGCGCCTGGCGCATCAGGGCATGACCCTGGTCGGCCTGACTCAATCGTTCAATGGCGCTGTGGTCAGTTTTGAAAACAACCTCGCCGACAACATCCGCCGGGGCGATGAAAACTACCTCGCGCTGCTCGACAAGGCCGACGCCTATATCGAGCGCAACGGCCTCGACCTGCCGCTGGAACCGGAAGCCCGGGCCATGCTGGCCGATCCGGATTGCGTGACAAACCCAATCCTGGAACTGGACCTGCTCAAGGCCGGCGTGACCACGATCATCTGGGCCACCGGTTACTCCACCGACTACAGCTGGCTGAAGGTCGATGCCTTCAAGGAAAACGGCAAGCCACAGCACCAGCGCGGCGTGTCGGCCGAGCCGGGGGTGTATTTCGTCGGGTTGCCGTGGCAGTCCCGTCGTGGCTCCGCGTTCATCTGGGGCGTTTGGCACGACGCCAAGCACATCGCCGATCACATCGTTAAGCAGCACACCTATTTCAACTATCGGGATGCGACCCAGCGTCAAGCCGACGCCGCCCGTGCACCCGTTCAGAAAGCCAGCCTCATGGGAGTTCGTTAATGCCTACTCATACCCGCATCCGCATGTTCAACACCAAAGACACCTACCCGAACCAGACGCTGGACAACGATTTGTGCCAGGCCGTGCGCGCCGGCAATACCGTGTATGTCCGTGGTCAGGTCGGCACCGATTTCAACGGTCAGCTGGTGGGCCTCGGTGATCCGCGCGCCCAGGCCGAACAGGCCATGCGCAACGTCAAGCAATTGCTTGAAGAAGCGGGCAGCGACCTGAGCCACATCGTCAAGACCACCACCTACCTGATCGACCCACGCTATCGCGAGCCGGTGTACCAGGAAGTCGGCAAGTGGCTCAAGGGCGTGTTCCCGATTTCCACCGGCCTGGTGGTCAGCGCCCTCGGCCAGCCGCAGTGGCTGATGGAAATCGACGTGATTGCCGTTATCCCTGAATAAGGACTTCGCCATGACTTTTTCCATCGTGGGTCGCTGCGCCGAGACCGGCCAGTTGGGCATTGCCATCAGTTCTTCGAGCATCGCCGTCGGCGCGCGCTGCCCCTGGCTGCGTGCCGGGGTCGGCGCGGTGTCGAGCCAGAACATCACGCTGCCGGCCCTTGGCCCGCAGATCCTCGATGAGCTGGCCAACGGCTCGGCGCCGCCCCAGGCGCTGGACCACTCGTTGACCCGCAACGGCTACAGCCAATACCGCCAGGTGGCGGTGGTGGATGCCCAGGGTCGCACGGCGGTGTTCAGCGGCAACCATGCACTGGGCATCAACAACGCGGTGGCCGGTGACCAGTGCGTGGCGGCCGGCAATCTGCTGGCCAACAGTGGGGTGATCGAGGCGATGGTCGCGGCCTTCGAAAACAGCGAAGGCTGCCTCGCCACCCGCCTGATGAACGCCTTGCAGGCCGGGCAGGATGCCGGCGGTGAAGCGGGTGCGGTGCACTCGGCGGCATTGTCGGTGGTCGGTGACCTGACCTGGCCGATTGTCGACCTGCGGGTGGATTGGGCCGATGAAAACCCGATTGGCGAGCTGGGCAAACTCTGGACGGCCTACGAGCCGCAATTGCAGGACTACCTGACCCGCGCGCTCAATCCGACCCTGGCCCCCGCGTATGGAGTGCCCGGCGATGAGTGAGTTGCGCAGCCGCGCCATGCTCGCGCGGTTGATCGGGTTCGCCACGGTCAGCCGCGACTCGAACCTCGAGCTGATCGAGTTCGTGCGTGACTACCTGCACGGGCTGGGCGTGGATTGCGAACTGATCTACAACGCCGAGCGGACCAAGGCCAATCTGTTGGCCACGGTCGGCCCGAGCGTGGCCGGCGGCATCGTGCTGTCCGGTCACACCGACGTGGTACCGGTGGACGGCCAGGCCTGGACGGTCGAGCCGTTCAACCTGAGCGAGGCGGGTGGCAAGCTGTACGGTCGCGGCACTGCGGACATGAAAGGCTATCTGGCCTCGGTGCTGGCCGCCGTGCCGGTGTTTCTCGCCAGCCCTTTGAAGCGCCCGGTGCATTTGGCGTTTTCCTATGACGAAGAGGTCGGCTGCCTTGGCGTGCGCGGTTTGCTGGAGGTGTTGCCCCAACGCATCCCGGCACCGGCGTTGTGTTTGATCGGCGAGCCGACCGAGCTCAAGCCGGTGCTTGGCCACAAGGGCAAGCTGGCGATGCGTTGCCACGTGCGTGGTGCGGCCTGTCATTCGGCCTATGCGCCTTATGGGGTCAATGCCATCGAGCAGGCCGCGCGCCTGATCGGTCGGCTGGGCGACATCGGCGCCACCCTGGCCCGGCCACCGTTGCACGACAAGCGCTTCGACCCGGCGTTCTCGACCGTGCAGGTCGGCGTAATCCAGGGCGGTACGGCGCTGAACATCGTGCCGGCGGACTGCCGTTTCGATTTCGAGATCCGCGCCTTGCCGGACTTCGCTCCGCAAGTGGTCGTCGATGAGCTGCAGGACTACGCCGAGCACACATTGCTGCCGGCCATGCAGGCCGTGGACACCGATACCGCGATCCGCTTTGAAAAAATCTCGGCCTATCCGGGCCTGGCGACACCCGCCGACAGCGCCGCCGCCCGGCTGATTGCCGAGCTGTGCGGCAGCGATGATTTCGGCACCGTGGCCTTTGGCACCGAAGGCGGGCTGTTCAATCAGGCCGGGATTGCGACCGTGGTCTGCGGTCCCGGCAGCATGGACCAGGGGCACAAGCCCGATGAATTTGTCAGCGTCGATCAGATGGCGGCCTGTGACCGCCTGATGGATCGCCTGGCGGCTTACTTGAGTGAATCCGAACACCCATAACAACAGCGGGCCGACCAGCCCCGAGGAAGCGATCCATGTCCAGATCCTTGCGTTGCAGTGTTCCGTTTGCCCTGGCGTTGTTGAGTGCCAGTGTGTGGGCGGCCCCCCAGGACCTCACCGTGATTTCCTTCGGTGGTGCTACCAAACAGGCCCAGGATAAAGCCTACTTCCAGCCCTTCAACGCCAGCGGCGCGGGCAACATCATCGCCGGTGAGTACAACGGCGAGTTGTCGAAGATCAAGGCCATGGTCTCGGCCGGTCACACCAGCTGGGACGTGGTGGAAGTCGAAAGCCCCGAGCTGTTGCGCGGCTGCGAGGAGGGCCTGTTCGAGAAGCTCGATGCCGGGCGCTTCGGTGATTCGGCGAACTTCGTGCCCGGTGCGCTGACCGAATGCGGGGTGGCCACTTACGTCTGGTCGATGGTCATGGCCTACGACCAGAGCAAACAGGCCAAGGCGCCGCAATCCTGGGCGGACTTCTGGAACGTCGCGGACTTCCCGGGCAAGCGCGGCCTGCGCAAGAGCGCCAAGTACACCCTGGAAATCGCGCTGCTGGCCGACGGTGTCAAGGCGGACGACGTGTACAAGGTCTTGAAAACCCCGCAAGGCGTGACCCGGGCCTTTGCCAAGCTCGACCAGATCAAGCCGAACATCCAGTGGTGGGAGGCGGGCGCGCAACCGGCGCAATGGCTGGTGGCCGGCGACGTGGTGATGAGCGCGGCCTACAACGGCCGGATTGCCTCGGCGCAGAAGGAAGGCATGAAGCTGAGCATCGTCTGGCCGCAAAGCCTGTACGACCCGGAATACTGGGCGGTGGTCAAAGGCACGCCGAACAAGGCGTTGGCGGAAAACTTCATCGCGTTCGCCAGCCAGCCGCAGACACAAAAAGTCTTCTCGGAAAACATCCCCTACGGGCCGGTGCATCGCCAGACCTTGCCGTTGCTGCCCAAGGACGTGCAGGAACAACTGCCAACCGCCGAGGCCAACCTGGCCGGCGCACGGGCGGTGGACGCAGAGTTCTGGGTCGACCATGGCGAAGAGCTGGAACAGCGCTTCAACGCCTGGGCTGCGCGCTAACCCAGCAACCCCATAACCCCCTGTGGGAGCGAGCCTGCTCGCGAAAGCGGTATGTCAGTCACATCGATGCAGGATGTGCCGCCGCCTTCGCGAGCAAGCCCGCTCCCACAAAAAACAGTGCGATACCTCGGGTTTGTGCAGTGGTGATGGTAGTCAGTTAAAACGCAGGACCCTGTGGGAGCGAGCCTGCTCGCGAAAGCGGCATGTCAGTCACGTGGATGCTGGATGTGCCACCGCCTTCGCGAGCAGGCTCGCTCCCACAAAAAACAGTGCAATACCTCGGGGTCGCGCAGTGGTGATGGTAATCAGGTAAAGCACAGAACCCTGTGGGAGCGAGCCTGCTCGCGAAAGCGGCATGTCAGTCACATCGATGCTGGATGTGCCGCTGTCTTCGCGAGCAAGCCCGCTCCCACAAAAAACAGTGTGATACCTCGGGGTCGCGCAGTGATGATGGTAGTCAGGTAAAGCACAGACCCCTGTGGGAGCGAGCCTGCTCGCGAAAGCGGTATGTCAGTCACATCGATGCTGGATGTGCCACCGCCTTCGCGAGCAAGCCCGCTCCCACAAAAAACAGTGCGATACCTCGGGTTCGCGCAGTGGTGATGGTAGTCAGCTAAAACGCAGGACCCTGTGGGAGCGGGCTTGCTCGCGAAAGCGGTATGTCAGTCACATCGATGCTGGATGTGCCGCCGCCTTCGCGAGCAAGCCCGCTCCCACAAAAAACAGTGCGATACCTCGGGGTCGCGCAGTGGTGATGGTAATCAGTTAAAACGCAGGACCCTGTGGGAGCGAGCCTGCTCGCGAAAGCGGTATGTCAGTCACATCGATACTGGATGTGCCACCGCCTTCGCGAGCAAGCCCGCTCCCACAAAAAACAGTGCAATACCTCGGGTTTGCGCAGTGGTGATGGTAATCAGTTAAAACGCAGGCCCCTGTGGGAGCGGGCTTGCTCGCGAAAGCGGTATGTCAGTCACATCGATGCTGGATGTGCCACCGTCTTCGCGAGCAGGCTCGCTCCCACAGGGATTTCGTTGTTCGGAATTTTATTGGTTTTTCCTGCTGATAAATGGCCATTACTGCGCAATCTTTTTTAAGGTTTAAAGGCACAAATTAACTAATTTTCCTCCCCGCGCTCTTTGTCCATGATCGCCTCCAACAAGAAATGCGCCGTCCCGTCTGCGCACACCGAAGTACGAACACGTACTCATCCTTGCCTTGGAGTTCGTCATGTCCACCACCGCTTCATCCGCCCCGCTCATCGAGAAACACACGATCGGGTATGTCCCTCCTGAGGATCGCCACGGAAAGGTCAAAGATCTGTTCACCCTGTGGTTCGGCGGCAATATCGCGCCGTTGCCCATCGTCACCGGTGCGCTCGGCGTGCAGTTGTTCCACCTGAACCTGGTCTGGGGCATTGTCGCGATCATCGTCGGCCACCTGGTCGGTGGTGTGCTGATGGCGCTGCACTCGGCGCAAGGCCCGCAGATGGGCATTCCACAGATGATCCAGAGTCGCGCGCAGTTCGGTTCCCTGGGGGCGTTGCTGGTGGTGGTGATTGCCGGCGTGATGTACATCGGCTTCTTCGCCTCCAACATCGTCCTGGCCGGCAAGTCGTTGCATGGCGTGGTCGAGAGTGTGCCGGTGTCGGTGGGCATCGTCCTCGGCGGCCTCGGTTCGGGGATCATCGGCATCATTGGCTACCGCTTCATCCACGTGCTCAATCGCATCGGCACCTGGGTGCTGGGCCTGGGCATCGTGCTGGGCTTCGGCTACATCCTGACCCACGTGCAGACCGATGACTTCCTCACCCGCGGCAGTTTCAACATCTCCGGCTGGCTGGCCACGGTGTCGCTGGCAGCGCTCTGGCAGATCGCGTTCGCGCCGTACGTGTCCGATTACTCGCGCTACCTGCCGAAGGACGTCAAGGTCAGCTCGACCTTCTGGGCGACCTACCTGGGTTCTTCACTGGGCTCGATCCTGTCCTTCGTGTTCGGCGCCGTCGCCGTGCTGGCCACGCCCGTGGGCATGGACACCATGGACGCGGTGAAGCTCGCCACCGGTGCCATTGGCCCGTTGATGCTGGTGCTGTTCCTGCTCAGCGTGATCAGCCATAACGCCCTGAACCTGTACGGCGCGGTGCTCTCGGTGATCACCTTGCTGCAAACCTTCGCCCACCGCTGGATTCCGACCGCGCAGAGCCGGGCGGTGCTGTCACTGATCATCCTCGCCGGTTGCTGTGTGGCGGCCATCGGCGCCTCGGCGGATTTCATCGGGCACTTCGTCGACCTGGTGCTGGCGTTGCTGGTGGTGCTGGTGCCGTGGACCGCGATCAACCTCATCGACTTCTATGCCATCCACAAGGGTGACTACGACATCGCCTCGATCTTCCGCGTCGACGGCGGCATCTATGGCCGCTTCAATCCGCAGGCGCTGTTGGCCTACGCCATCGGCATCGTGGTGCAGATTCCGTTCATGAACACGCCGATCTACACCGGCCCCGTGGCGGTGCATATCGATGGCGCGGATCTGTCGTGGCTGGTGGGCTTGATCGTCACGACGCCGCTGTACTACTGGCTGGCGAACCGCGATACCGCGTATCGTCGCCGGCAGAACGTGGCGGGTCTGATGTCGGGCAACATATAAAGGACGCTGGAACAGGCGTACCGGGTTGAAATGAGGCTGTAATTCGGGATAGCCGTTTGTCGGGCGTATGGTTATGCTCAGCGAGCCTGCCAATCGCCAATGATAAACAACCACAGTGAAGCCATGAGCCAATCCGACACGCGTGCGACTGTTCTAGCGCTGTATCCAGAAGACTCCCGTGAGGCAGCGGCGTTGCTCAAGCAGGCAGTGCCGCTGATGGTTCGTCACAACATTCCGCCCAACCCGGTGCACTACGCGCTCTGGTACACCTACAGCAAGGGCCAGGAGCCGGAACTCAACCGGCACCTGGACCGGGTGGTCAACGATTTCGACGCTTTCCCGCCGGAGTCGGCAGCCAGGCTGTTTCGCGAATACATCATCCGCGACGAACTGGCGGACGCCCGTTCCGGGCAGCAGGACGCGATCAACCTGGTCGACGACATGGAGCGCGATGTCTCGCGCAGCGTGAAGGGTAACCAGAACTTCCAGGCCAGCCTTGGCCAGTACCTGCAAATGCTCGAAGAGCCGACCAGCGAGCGCTTGCCAAGCATCCTGATCCAGCTGCAACAGAGCACCCGGCTGATGCAGGGGCAGCAGGAACACTTCCTCGCCCAGTTGCAGTCGGCGCAACACGAGATCAAAAGCCTGCGCGACAAGCTGGAGCGCGCCCAACTGGCCGCGACCCTCGATGGCCTGACCGAATTGCTCAACCGCACCACCTTCAACCGCAAGCTCGAGCAGGCGATGAACAACGCGGCGTCCGGCGTGGCGCTGGTGATGCTGGATATCGACCACTTCAAGCAATTCAACGATCAGTACGGGCATCCATTGGGGGACCGTGTTCTCCAGCATGTTGCCCGGGTGTTGCGTGAATCGCTGTCGGGCGAAGCGTTCGCGGCGCGTTACGGCGGCGAGGAGTTCTGCGTGGTGCTCAAGGACTGCCCGGACCTGGCGGCTGTGGGTGCGTTTGCCGAGCGCCTGCGCCTGAAAATCCAGTCGCTGCGGGTCAAGGCCCGGGGCACCGATACCGTGCTGGACACCATCACCGCATCGTTCGGCGTGGCCCATGCACAACCCGGCGACACGCCCGAAAGCCTGCTGACCCGCGCCGACGACGCGCTGTACCAGGCCAAGCGCAATGGGCGCAACCAGGTACGGCAGTAACACCTTAAAGGACGAACCACCGGCACCTGTGGCGAGGGAGCTTGCTCCCGCTGGGTCGCGCAGCGGCCCCAAAACCTGATCATTCAGGTAGCACCGAGCAAACGGGGTTTGCGACTGCTGCGCAGCCGAACGGGAGCAAGCTCCCTCGCCACAGGTTGTTTGTTGCTCGTTCCATCGAGCGGTTAGCCGAGGATGAAGTAGACCTTGCGCACCGGGGTGAGGTTTTCCCAGGTGCCCTGGAATCCGCTGGCGACCACGAAGGAATCGCCGGGGCCGAATGTGCGCGCGACGCCTTCGGCATCGGTCAGGCGCACCGTGCCCTCGAGAATGTGACACAGCTCATCGTAATCGCACTGGCAACGCTCCCGGTGCGGTCCCGCCTCCCAGATGCCGGCCACGGCGTTTTTCCCGGGCGCCACAAAGTGCCGCCAACTCTTGCTGCGATAAGGCGCGTCGACCACGGCCAGGTCGTCGATTTCGGTTTCACGGGGGGCAAGCTCACTGGCGAAGTCGATGACGTGCCGGGGCAGGGCTGTGGACATGTTGGTCTCCGGATCAGGAATCGAAACCGATGCCAAAGGCATCGAAGGTCTTGAGCAGCAGGTCGCGGTGACCGTCGCGGTCCTCCCGCGCCAGAGAGCGCTGGGCCAGTTTCACGCCGACATAACGCAACGGCTCGGGCGGAAAGCGGAACGGCGCCTTGGAGGTCATCAGCAACTCCGTTCGTTCGGTGCGTTCACCGGCCAGCAGGTCGAGCATGTTCAACGCGGCAAAACGGCTGGCCGATACCCCTTGCCCGGTGAAGCCCAAGGCATAGGCAACGCGGCCCTGATGTTCACAACCGGTGAACATCGTGGTGCGTGCCGAGGTGTCGATGATGCCGCCCCAGGCATGGCTGAAGCGCACATCGCCCAGGGCAGGGAAGGTCTGTTGAAACTGTTCGGCCAGGCGCTGGAAGCTTTGCGGGCGCTGGGTCAGGGCTTCGTCGCGGCGCCCGCCGAAATGGTAGATGGCATCAAAGCCGGCCCAGAGAATGCGGTTGTCGGCGGTCTTGCGCAGGTAGTGGAACTGATTGCCGGAATCGGCGATGCCGTAACGGCCGGTCCAGCCGATGGCGGCCAGTTGTTCATCGCGCAGGGGCTCCGTGACCAGCGAGTAGTCGTAGACCGGGATCACGCTTGAGGCCAGATGGCCGAGCAACGGCGGGGCGATGTTGGTGGCGAGGGCGACTTGCCCGGCGATGATTTCGCCGTCGGCCGTGCGCAGGCGCAGGCTGTCGTTGCGGGCCTCCAGTTGCAGCACCGGGCTGTTTTCGAACAGCCCGATCCCTTGTTCAAGGCAGACGCGGCGTAGCTCGGCGGCCATTTTTGCCGGGTTGAGCAGGGCGTAGTTGGGTTCGAACAGACCTGCCACGTAGGCCGGGGAGTCGAGTTTCTGTGCCAGTTGAGGGCCTTCCAGCCACTCGCAGTCAATGCCGAACCGCGCGTAGTTACGTTGCATGGCGCGCAGTCCGTCGACTTGCCAGGGCTGGCTGGCGACGTTGAGTTTGCCCTGGCGTTCGAACTCGACCTGCAGGCCGAAGCAATCCAGATCGGCCGCCAGCTCATCGAGGTTCTGCCGGCCCAGGCGGATCAGTTGCTGCGCTTCATCCGGCCAACGCTTGAGGGCGTTGGACACGCCATGGGAAATGCTCGGTGCGCAGAACCCGCCATTGCGTCCACTGGCCTCACCGCCGCAACGACGGGCCTCGATGATCGCGATGCTCAGCCCGGGGTTGCGCTGGCGTGCCAGTAACGCCGTCCACAATCCGGTGAATCCGCCACCGACCACCGCCAGGTCGCATTGCTCGGTTGCGCTGACGGAAGGTGCGGCGGGCGGAGGGGTGACGGTGTCCTGCCAGAAGGGATGGGGCAGGACGTGGTCGAGCGCATCGAGACGCGGTGGGGCATTCATGCTGAAACTCCGGCGGTGTGTCGGGCAGCGACGATTGCGTTCGGTTGCCCGACAGTTTTTGTTGTTATGGCTAGAGGTCTAGGATCGCGCGGGCGGCAATGTCGGTGCCGCGGGTCGCCTGCATGCGCTCACTGAACGAGGCGAGGCGTTGCTTCATCGGTTGGTCGGCCAGCAGTTGTTCGAGGGCGCCGGGCAGGGCGGCCAGGGGATCGGCGAAGCGCGGCAGGTAGCGGCCGACGCCGACTTCCTCGGCGCGGGCGGCGTTGTCGTGACCGTCCCAGCAATACGGAATGATCAGCGACGGCAAGCCGAAGTACAGCGCCTCGCAGAAGCTGTTGTTGCCGCCGTGATGGATGAACACATCGCATTCCTTGAGCACGGCCGGCTGGGCAAACCAGCTGTCGAGGTACACGTTGTCCGGCACGGTGGTGTACATGTCGCGGTAGGCGCCGACGTTGACCAGGAAGCGATAGGGCAAGGTCTCGATCGTGCTGATCAGGCGTTTCATCATCCCGGTGTCGGCGGCGCCGAGGCTGCCGAAGCTGAGGTAGATCAGCGGTGCGTCGTTGTGCCGTGGAAAGTCCGGGACGATGTACGGCGCTTCGCGGCGTACGCAGCCGTCGAGGTAGACGTAGCGCTGCGGGTCGAGCGGCTGCCGGCGTTCATAACGCACAGGCGTCGGCGACAGCAGCAGGTTGAGCCAGGGTGAATCGGTGAGGAACTGCCCCGCCGGACAGGGCGCCGTATGGTTGCCGAGGAGAAACTGCGAAAAGCGTTCATGGGCCGGTGCGACCGCTTTGAGGTAGTGCTCGGAGTAACGCTCGCAGGCTTCGGTGTCACTGGCCAGGCAGCCGGAGAGGTACGGTGGAACGGCGGCATCCGGCAGTTCGGTCTCGGCGCAGGACACCACCCGCACCCAGGGGCAGCCGGCGTTGGCGATGGCCGGGAACATCACCACGTTGTCGAGCACGATCACGTCGGGCTTGAGGCGGCCGAGCAACTGCTGCAAGGGTTTTTCCGCTTCGATGGCGGTGTCGATGATGGCTTCCCAGGCGGGCGCCACGTAGCTGTCGATCTGCGCCAGCGGGGTCTGGTCGAAGTAGGGAATACTGCGCTCGATGAAGCGTTCCCAGTAGTGCTGGTGTTCCGCCGCCGACAACGGGCTCACTTGCGGAATCGGGTATTCGTCGAAGCCGTACTCGGCGAACAGCCCCTGGAAATGCTCGTGGCAGATGAACACCGGCCTGGCGCCCAGCTCACGCAGCGACTGAGCGATACCAATGCAGTTCAAGGCCGCGCCGAAACTGGCTTCCGGAAACAGGGCGATCAGTTTTTGTTTTTGCATGGCGAGGACTGTCCATGGCGGGTCAGACCCGCCGCTCCTGAAGGTGTTTTTGATGCTGTCTTATTTTCAAAAAAAAATCATCATGTTTTTGCGTGGCGCTTAACGGCGTCCAAACAGATGGCTTTGCGGAATGCCCCGGTTGGCGGTTTGCGGGCGTTGCGCGGCGCTCAGGCGCAGGTGCAGGCGCAGCAGGTCGGCGGCGATCTCCATCTGCCCGCGTTCGATCTGCGCGATGATTTGCAGGTGTTCGCGCAGGGCCTCTTGCAGGCGGTGCACGCTGACCGATGGCAGCAGGTTCGGCAAGCGGCGCAAGCCCTGATGCTGGAGCAGGGCGTCGCTGATGAATCGGTTGCCGCAGCTCTGGGCCAGCAGTTCGTGGAAGCTGATGTCCAGCTCGCGAAACTGCTGCAGATCGAAGTCTTCCACGGGGCGGGCGAGCAGGCTTTGCATGGCGCTGCGCAACAGCGCCAGGCGTTGCGGGTCGGCGTTGAAGCTCGGGCTGAGCAAGGCTTCGGGCTCGAGGATCAGACGGAATTTCAGGCTTTCTTCGAGGGCGGCCAGGCTGTTCAGCGACGGACGAAACAACCAGGACTGGCCGGGGCCGCGCTCGATGGCCTGGCTTTCGCTCAGTTGCTGCAAAGCCTTTTGCGCCGCCGGCCGGCCGATGTCGTAGCGGCGCATCAGTTCGCTGATGCTGATGCTGTCGCCCAGGCGCCCGGCCATGCGGTCACGCAGCACCGAGGCGGCCAGTTCTTCTTCCTCGGCCTGGGGCAGGGCGGCGTTGAAGGCCTGGCCCGCCGGCGATGCCAGCAATCGGTAGCCCTTGCCGGCTTCGTGGCTCAGCAGGTTTTCTTCCAACAGTACTTTCAGCGCGCCGCGAATCAGCGTGCGCGACACCTGGAACGTGCGCGCCAGGGCCTGTTCGGCCACCGGGTCGCCGGCCACCAGGCCGCTTTCCTGGGTGTGCTCCAGAATTCGCCGGGCGAGTTCCAGGTGGTTGGTGCGGGGTTTTTTCTCGGCTGTTGTGCTCAAGCGTCTTATCTCGGTTCGGTCGCTGGCGAATCAGGTGCTCATCTTATGCCATGCGCCGCTCAATGGTCCTGTGGTAACGCGCATTCCTCTGTAGGAGTTGCCGAAGGCTGCGATCTTTTGATCTTGTTTTTAAAGATCAAGATCAAAAGATCGCAGCCTTCGGCAGCACCTACAGGGTGAGGAATCGGAAAAAGGCGTTGACATCTTTTGATACTGGTCCTAATTTCTAAAAAAAAACACCAGCAATCGTTTCTCGTTTTGCCGTACTGCCTTCGAACACAACAATAAACAATCGTCGGGTGAGTATTTATGAGCAAGCTGAATGATCTTCTGTGCGCGGGATTGGCCGTTTCCCTGGCGATCGCCTCACAGGCTGCAAGTGCGAAAGACATGGTGATTTCCATCTGGGACGGCTACATGGCCCCGGATGCGCTGGAGAAGTTCAAGGCTGCCAGCGGTGTGGAGGTCGACAAGGCGCTGCACGCCACCAACGAAGAAATCATGGGTAAGCTGATGGCCTCCGGCGGTGAAGGTTACGACGTGGTGTTCGTCTCCTCGCCCTTCGCCGAAGTCCTGCACAAGCAGGGGCTGCTGGCGGACATCGATCCGGTCAAAGTCCCCAACCTGAAAAACCTCTACCCCGAAGCCACTCACCTGGAATATGACCAGGGCAACCAGTTCTCCGTGCCTTACACCTGGGGCACCACGGGCATCTGCTATCGCTCCGACAAGGTGACGCCGGCGCCGCAAAGCTGGAACGAGCTGCTTAACCCGAGCGATGCCCTCAAGGGCAAAGTGACGATGCTGGCCACCGACCGCTGGATGCTCGGCGCCGGTTTCCTCGCCAAGGGCTGGTCAGTCAATGACAGCGACCCGGCACAGATCGCCGCGGTTCGCGACCAGTTGATCGCCACCAAAAAACGCATTCTGTCCTTCGACGACACCACCTTCTATTCCAAGCTCGCTTCCGGCGAATCGCTGATGGCCCACGCCTGGGACGGCTGGTGCAACTACGGCACCCAGGCCAACGCGGCGATCAAGTTCGTGGTGCCCAAGGAAGGTTCCGACCTGTGGGTGGACACCATGGTGGTGCTCAAGAGTTCGAAGCACCAGGACCAGGCCTTCAAGTTCATCAATTTCATGCTGGCCAAGGAAAACCACGCCTGGGTCGCTGAAAACATCCTCTACAAAGTCCCCAACCAGGCGGCCATGGCCGGGTTGTCCGCGGACCTGCTCAAGCAATACCCCAACCTGACCATCGCCCCCGCCGAGCTGCTGAAAATGGAGCAATTGCGCGACCTGGGCGGCACCACGCAAAAGGCCTACACCCGCGCCGTCACCGAAATCATGGCGGCGCAGAACTAACGCCACGTCGATCCGAGGCATGCCCGGCATGCCTCGCCACGCTCGCAAGCCGCCTCTGTCCTGAGGCGGGAGGATAGGGTTAATGAGTGCTTTGCATGCTGACAGGCGTCTGTCGGCCTGGCTTCTTGCGCCCGGCTTTGGCTGGCTGCTGATGTTCCTGGTGATTCCGTGCCTGCTGGTGCTGGTCTACAGCTTCGTCGAACGCGGTGCCTACGGTGGCATCGACTGGTTGTTCACCTGGGAAAACTATCAGCGCGCGTTCGATCCGCTGTACCTGGGCATCCTGCTCAAGTCGGCGAAAATCGCCGGGCTGGCCACGGTGTTCGCGGTGTTGATCGGCTACCCGGCAGCCTATGCGATTGCCCGGGCGCCACGGCGGCGCCAGGCGGTGTACCTGTTCCTGGTGATGCTGCCGTTCTGGAGCAATTACCTGATCCGCACCTACGCCTGGATCGTCCTGCTCAACCGCGAAGGCCTGATCAACCGTCTGCTGCAAATGCTCGGCTACAGCGGCGAACCCATCAGCCTGCTGTACACCGAGTCGTCCGTGGTGTTGGGGCTGGTCTACAACTACATCCCCTTTGTGATCCTGGCGATTTTCTCGTCGCTGTCGCGGATCAACAACGAACTGTGGGACGCCTCGAAAGACCTCGGCGCCTCGGGCTGGATGACCTTTCGCCGGATCATCCTGCCGCTGAGCGTGCCGGGTATCGCCGCCGGTGCGGTGTTTGTCTTCGTGCTGAGCATCGGCAACTTCATTACCGCCGACCTGCTGGGCGGCAAGCAGGTGCAGATGGTCGGCAACCTGATCTATTCGCAGTTCCTCACGGCGCGGGACTGGCCGTTCGGTGCGGCGCTGAGCTTCTTCCTGATCGCGATCATGTTGATCCTGTTGTTCATCCAGGCCCTGGTGGCCCGTCGTGCAGAAGGGGCGCGCTCATGAGTCAGCCACGTTCTGTCAGCGCCACCGTGCTGGGTTCGCACCTGGGGCTGGTGTACGCCTTCCTTTATATACCGATCCTTGTGTTGATCCTGCTGTCGTTCAACAAGTCCGGGTTGCCCACCGCCTGGGGCGGCCTGTCGCTGAAGTGGTACGCGGCGCTGGCGCACAACACGGCGATCCTGTCGGCGGCGCTCAACACCCTGATCGTCGCCTTGTCGGCCACCTTCATTGCCTGTGTGCTCGGCACGTTCCTCGCGCTGGGCATCGAGTTGCGCCGCAAGGGCAATGACAAGGGCCAGGTGGTCGACACCTTGCTGATGGCGCCGATGATCATTCCCGACATCGTGCTGGCGATTGCGCTGCTGAGCTTCTTCAACCTGCTCAAGGTTGGACTGGGCCTGCACTCGATCATCATCAGCCACGCCGTGTTCAACATCGCCTTCGTCTGCGCGGTGGTGCGCACGCGGCTCAAGCACTTCGACTATTCGATCCTCGAAGCTTCGATCGACCTCGGCGCGAGCTGGTTCACCACCTTCCGACGGGTGCTGCTGCCGGTGATTTTCCCCGGCGTGCTGGCCGGTGGATTGCTCTCGTTCACCCTGTCAGTGGACGAATTCATCATCGCCTTTTTCAACTCAGGCTCCGGCCAGGCTTCGACCACGTTGCCCATGCAGATCTACGCCATGATCCGCTTCGGCGTCACCCCGGAAATCAACGCTCTGGCGACGCTGGTGATGCTGGTCAGCATCACCGCGCTGCTGGCTTCGCAGCGTCTCAACAAGGCTCCTCGCACCCATGAATAATTCATCTGCGGTATTGATCCTGGACAAGGTCAGCAAGTCTTATGGCAACGGCCTGGCGGTCAACGAGGTGTCGCTGAGCATCCGCGAGAACGAGTTCTTCGCGCTGCTCGGGCCGTCCGGCTGTGGCAAGACCACGCTGCTGCGCATGCTCGCCGGTTTCGAGACCCCCAGCGGTGGCTGCATCTACCTGGACGGCAATGACATCTCGCCGCTGCCGGCCAACAAGCGTCCGCTGAACCTGATGTTCCAGTCCTATGCGCTGTTCCCCAACATGACCGTGCGCAAGAACATCGCCTACGGCCTGGAAATGGAGCGCCTGCCCGAAAGCGAAATCCGCCGGCGGGTCGATGAGGTGCTGAGCACTGCGCAGCTGGGTGAGCTGGCCGAGCGCAAGCCCGATCAGCTGTCCGGCGGCCAGCGTCAGCGGGTGGCACTGGCCCGGGCGCTGGTCAAGCGTCCACGGGTGCTGCTGCTCGACGAGCCCTTGGGCGCCCTCGACAAAAAACTACGGGAAAAGATGCAGCTGGAACTCAAGCGCCTGCAACACGAAAGCGGCATCACCTTCATCATCGTCACCCACGATCAGGAAGAAGCGCTGGTGATGTCCGATCGCATGGCGGTGCTCGACGGCGGCAAGGTGTGCCAGTGCGGCAGTCCGTCGGAGCTGTACGAGAACCCCAACAGCCGGTTTGTCGCCAACTTCATCGGCGTCAGCAACCTGCTCGAAGGCGTGCGCTCGGGCCAGCATTCGGTGCGCGTGAATGGCCAGGAGTTGAGCGTGGAAACCGACGCGCCGCTGGTGTCCGGCCAGTCCGTCGCCGTGGTGGTGCGCCCCGAGCGCCTGCAAGTGCTGACGGAGCAGGGCAGCGATTGCCCGAATCAGGTCAGCGGAAAAATCGTCGAAGTCGCCTACCACGGCCTGGACACCAACCTGCACGTGCAGACCGCCCTCAGCGACAAACCGCTGATCGTGCGCGTGCCGTCCTCACAGTTTGAATTCGCCCATTTTGCAATCGACACGACCATCCGGCTGGGCTGGCAGGCCCGGCATGCCCGCGTATTGACACGCTGAACAATAAAAAGACCAGGCAGGAGCAGCACTCGATGAAACAGAAAGTGATCGCATTCTTCCCCGAAGCCGCCTACGGCCCGGCGCTGAACTCAGTGGGTATCGCCCAGGCGTGTGAAGCCCTGGGCCATAAGGCGGTGTTCCTCACCGACCCGGGCATGAGCGGTGTCTACGCCGGTTATGGTTTCGAGGAGCACATGGTCAACATGTCGGCACCGATGCCGGCCGAAGAAATGGCCCGCTACTGGGTCGACTTCATCAACGGCCACATCCCGAATTTCCGCAAGTCGCCGCTGGAGCAGATCGACAACTACGTCAAGGAGTGCTGGGCGGCCATCGTCGAAACCGCCAAGTGGGCGCAAAAGGACCTGCCGGCGGTGCTGGACAAGGTCAAGCCCGACCTGATCTGCGTCGACAACGTGATCCTGTTCCCGGCGATCAAGCAATACGGCAAGCCGTGGGTGCGGATCATTTCCTGCTCGGAAAACGAGATCGAAGACCCGGATATCCCGCCGCACCTGTCGGGCATGAGCATCGACGACAAGGCCGGCCACGCGCAATTTCGCCAGCGCTTCGAGGAAGTGGTGGGGCCGATCCACGAGGACTTCAATCGGTTCCTCCAGGCCCACGGTGAAGCGCCTTATCCGCTGGGCACCTTCTTTGAAGCCTCGCCCTTCATGAACCTGCTGCTGTACCCGGACGCGGTCAAGTTCGACCGCCGCAATCCGTTGCCGGCCGAGCGTTTCCATTACCTGCAAGGCTGCGTGCGCCACGACACGCCGTACGAAATTCCACCGTTCCGCGCCCACAACGACAAGCCGCTGCTGTACGCCAGCTTCGGCAGCCTCGGTTCCGGCGATGTCGAGTTGCTCAAGCGCCTGATCGAGGCGGTAGGCAAGCTGCCTTACCGGGCGTTGTTCAACGTCGGCGAGCACCTCGACGAATACACCGACCTGCCGGACAACGTGCAGATTTCCAACTGGTTCCCGCAGCCGTCGGTGATCGCCCAGGTCGACGCGGTGATCCATCACGGTGGCAACAACAGCTTCACCGAGTGCCTGTTTTTCGGCAAACCGGCGATCGTCATGTCCTACGTCTGGGACGGCCACGACAACGCCATGCGCGCCGAAGAAAGCGGCCACGGTTTCAAGCTCGACCGCTACGAATGGAGCGAAGAACAGCTCGCACAAAAACTCCACGCCTGCCTCAACGACGAGGCCATGCGCCAACGCCTGCAGCGCACCAGCGCGCAGATGCAATCCCGCAAAGGGCCGCAAGACGCGGCCGCGATTCTCGACAAGGTGCTCAACGATGCCTGATTCATCCACCACGGCGGGTATCACGCCGTACCTCGAAGCCGTCAGCAGCCGCACCGACCTGGTGGACTGGGGCGTGCAGAGCGACGCCGTCGAAGGCGTCTCGCACTCCAGCGGCCGCTTGCTGTTCAAGGGCCCGAACAACAGCCCGGAAACCGGGTTGTGGGTCTGCACCCCCGGGCGCTGGCGGCTGTCGATTCCCCGGGACGAGCTGTGCCACTTCATCGCCGGGCACGCCACTTACCGCAACGACAACGGCGAAGTGATCGAAGTACGGCCCAACACCCTGGTGCTGTTCCCGGCCGGCTGGACCGGTGAATGCGACGTCCGGGAAACCTTGCGCAACGTGTACATGCTGGCTTGAGCCTGCCCTTTGTGGGAGCGAGCTTGCTCGCGATGGCGCAATAACATTCAGCATCAATGTTGACTGACCCGCCGCCATCGCGAGCAAGCTCGCTCCCACAAGGATCGCGGTGTTCCAACCCTTATCTGATCGGCATTGGGCCAACGGAATTTTTTGGAGAAGATGAATGACTACCCCGTTTCTGTACGACCCGCTGAGCATCACCGACGTCAAGGATTGGGGTGTGATCCCGACCATGCTCGAAGGCGAATCCCGTGTTTCCGGCGTGGTGCTGCACAAAGGCCCCGAAGGCCAGTCCGAATGCGGCATCTGGATCTGCACCCCGGGCAAGTGGTTTTGCCATGTCACCAGCGACGAGTTCTGCCACTTCCTTGAAGGCCGCTGCACCTACGTCCACGAGTCCGGCGAAGTGATCGAGATCAAGCCTGACACCGCCGCCTTCTTCGGCAAGGACTGGAAGGGTGTGTGCACCGTCCACGAGACCATCAAAAAGGTCTACATGATCCGGTGACTGCCATGACAGATGCACTGGCGTCATCGCCAACCCGTGAAGACCAGCGCGCCGCCTTTCTGGCACGCGCCGGTTTCGCTGGGGCCCCGCTGGTGGCCTTGCCGGCGGATGCTTCGACCCGGCGCTATTTCCGCCTGGACGGCGCCGGCCTGTTGCTGATGGATTCGCCGCCCCAGAGCGAACCCATCGGCCCCTTTGTGCGCATCGCCCGGCAGTTGCAAGGGCTGGGGCTGTCCGCGCCGGCCTTGCTGCAAGTAGATGAAGTGGCGGGGCTGGCGCTGATCGAGGATTTCGGTCACGACACCTACACCCGGCTGCTGCTGGCCGGGCATTCGGAGTCGGCATTGTATCACCTGGCGGTCGATACGCTGGTGGCCTTGCATCGCGCAGCGCCCGCGGCGGAACTGGCGCCTTACGACGCGCAGCGACTGGCGGACGAGTGCGCGCTGTTCATCGACTGGTACGTGCCTTTACTCGTCGGCAAAGAGGCGGCACAGGGTCTGCGCGAAGAGTATCTGGCGCTGTTCGCCGAGGCTTGTGGTGACGTTGCCCAGCGTCGCGAAGCCCTGGTGTTGCGCGACTTTCACGTCGACAACCTGATGCTGCTGCAAGGCCGCGAAGGTGTCGCCGCCTGCGGCTTGCTGGATTTCCAGGACGCCCTGGCCGGGGCGGCGGCCTATGACCTGATGTCGCTGCTCGAAGACGCCCGGCGCGATGTGCCCGAGGCGTTGCGTGAGGCACTGATCAGCCATTACCTGTTGCAGCGCCCGGAGCTGGACGCGTTGCGTTTTCTCGAAGACTACCGGCGCCTGGCCGCCCAGCGTCACGCCAAGGTGCTGGGGATTTTCGTGCGCCTGGCCGGCCGTGACGGCAAGCACGGTTACCTGGCGCACCTGCCGCGCACCCTGGATCTGTTTGTCCGCGCCCTGGAGGCCGAGGCCTTTGCGCCCCTGCGCCAGTGGCTCGACCGGCATGTGCCGGGCTGGCGAGAAGAACTGCCCGCCACGACCCTGGCGATATTGCGTCAAACCCCTTATCGATTGGTTCAAGGATCATCCCATGGCCACTTTTAACAGCGATTCTGCCTTGCGTTTCATCAACCCCGAGTTCCTGCCGCTGAGCGATGGCCGCGTGCGCCAGGTGCTCGATCCGGCGACCCTGCAACCGGTCGGGCAAGTCGGCGTGTGTGGCGAAGCCGATGTGCAAGCCGCCATCGATGCCGCCACCGCCGCGCAAAAACAATGGCGCCTGGTGGATGCCAAAAGCCGCGCCGCGCGCCTGCATCAACTGGCCAATGCCATCGAGCAGAACCTGGCGTGCAACCGTGAAGTCGCACGCCTGATGACCCTGGAGATGGGCAAGCCATTCCCCGAGGCCATGGGCGAACTGGCCAACTGCGCGCCGATCTTTCGCTACTACGCGGAAATGGCCCGGGACGATGCCGGCAAGGTCGCCGGCACCACGCAGATCGGTTCCTTCCAGCACGTGCGCTACGAGCCCTATGGCGTCAGCGTGCACATCATGCCGTTCAACTTTCCGATCCTGCTGATGTGCTGGACGGTCGCCGCGTCGCTGGCGGCGGGCAATGCCTGCCTCATCAAGCCGGCGGAAGCGACGACCCTGTGCACCCTCAAGTTCATGGAGCATTTCCGCGCGTTGTTGCCGGGACTGGTGTCCTGTGTGCCGGGCGATGCGGTGACTGCGCAGCTGCTGGTGCAGTCGGCGCAGACCCACGCGGTGGCCTTCACCGGCAGTGTCGCGGCGGGCAAGGCGGTGGCCGTGGCCTGTGCCGAACGGATGAAGCCTTGCGTCATCGAGGCCGGTGGCAGCGATCCGTTGATCATCTCGAGGCATGCGCCGCTGGATGTCGCAGCGGCGGGTGCAGTGACGGCTGCATTCCATCTCAGTGGGCAGATCTGCACGTCGGCCGAGCGCTTGTATGTCGTGGACGAGGTGCATGACGAATTTGTCGCGAAGTTCGCCGAGCGCACCCGCGCCCTGCGCATCGGCCATGGCCTGGAGCGCTCGGAGATCGGGCCGATGGTCAGCGAAGCGGCCCGCAATAAAGTCATGCGCCTGGTCGATGACGCCGTGGCCAAGGGCGCGAAAGTGGTGTGTGGCGGGCGGATTCCACCCCAGCACACGGTCGGCTGGTTCTATGAGCCGACCATCCTCACCGGCGTGACCGGTGACATGGCGATTCTTCAGGAAGAGTGCTTTGGCCCGGTGGCGGCGATCTGCCGGGTCAGCGATTTCGATGAGGCGGTGCGGCTGGCCAACGACTCGCCGTTCGGCCTCGGGGCCTCGCTGTTTTCCACGGACCTGGCCGAAGCCATGGAGGCCGCCGAGCGGCTCGAGGCGGGGATGGTCTGGGTCAACAATCCGCTGATCGACAACGATGCGCTGCCGTTCGGTGGCTGGAAGATGTCCGGCCTTGGGCGTGAGCTCGGGCGTCAGGGGCTGGAAGCGTTCCGCCGCTCGAAAATGGTCATCATCGATCACCAGCCGAAGATTCAGGACTGGTGGTATCCCTACGCCGACGATGTGTTCTATCGCGATCCGGCCTGAAGCCCGGATGCACACAGGAGGATCGTGATGAGTGACAACATGGGCGGGTCGACGCTGGCGGTGATTCTCGCGGCCGGGCAGGGCAAGCGGATGCAGTCGCCGCTGCCCAAGGTCTTGCACCCGGTGGGTAACCGGCCGCTGCTCGGCCATGTGCTGGCGGCGGTGGAGGCGGCCGGTATCGAGCAACGGGCGGTGGTGGTGGGCGCGGGCGGCGGGCAGGTGGCTGAGTACCTGCAGCAGGTCGCACCGACGGCACAGGTGTTTACCCAGCACGAACAACGGGGCACGGCCCATGCGGTACTCGCCGCCCGACCGGCCTTGCAGGTCCAGCAGCAGGGCTATGTGCTGGTGCTGTTTGGCGATTCCCCCCTGATCACCCCGCAGACCTTGAACCGCTTGCGCAGGGCGTTGATGGACGGCGCGGCGGTGGCGGTGGCGGGTTTCCACACCCAGCGGCCGGGACCCTACGGGCGGCTGCTGGTGGAGCAGGGGCGTTTGCGGGCGATCCGCGAAGCCAGGGATGCGAGCCCGCAGGAGCTGGACATCAACTTCTGCAATGGCGGCGTCATGGGTCTGCGCGCCGATACCTGCCTGTGGTTGCTGGAGCGTATCGGCAACCGCAACGCCCAGGGCGAGTATTACCTCACCGATGCGGTGGCGCTGGCCAACGAGGCGGGGCTGATGGTGACTGCCGTGGAGGTGGAGGAAACCGATGTGCTCGGGGTCAATGACCGCGAGCAATTGCAGGTCGCCGAACAGCTGTACCAGCAGCGTCGGCAGCGCAGGATCAAGGAGTGTCCCATGGGTGACTATCAACGGTTGTACATCGGCGGCGAGTGGGTTGCCCCGGTTCAACGCGGTGTTTTCGATACGCTCGATCCGAGTGACGAGTCGGTGCTGGCGCGGGTCGCTTCTGCCACGTTCGAAGACGTCGACCGGGCGGTGGCGGCCGCGCGTTCGGCGTTTGATGAGGGGGACTGGCCACGCTGGTCCGGCGCGCAACGGGCCGAGGTCCTGCGCCGTATCGCCGAGGGTATTCGCCGCCGTCAGGACGAACTGGCCGCCATCGAAGTGCGCGACAACGGCAAGCCATTGCCGGAAGCATTGTGGGACATCGCCGACACCGCCGGTTGCTTCGACTTCTATGCCGGGTTGGCCGAGCAGTCGGATCAACAGGGTGAACAGGCGATCGATGTGCCGGATGCGCGCTTCACGTCATCGGTGATCAAGGAGCCGGTCGGTGTGGTCGCAGCGATCATCCCGTGGAATTTCCCGATGCTGATGGCTTCGTGGAAAGTGGCCCCGGCGCTGGCGGCAGGTTGCACCGTCGTGCTCAAGCCATCGGAGCTGACCCCATTGACCGCCCTCGAACTGGCCGGCATCGCCGACAAGGCAGGGTTGCCGGCCGGGGTACTGAACGTGATCACGGGTCTGGGACGCGAGGCGGGCGCGCCGCTGGCCAAACACCCGTATGTCGACAAAGTCGCCTTCACCGGCAGCGTACCGACCGGGCGCAAGATCATGCAGGCGGCTGCCAACGACATCAAAAACATCAGCCTGGAACTGGGCGGTAAATCACCCTTCGTGATCTTCGCCGACAGCGACATCGAAGCCGCCGTGGAGTGGATTCTGTTCGGGATCTTCTGGAACCAGGGCCAGGTCTGTTCAGCCACTTCGCGGGTGCTGGTGGATCGCGGGTTGTACCCGGCGTTGCTCGAGCGCCTGATTGCTGCGACCGAGCAGATTCAGATCGGCCAGGGTTTCGAGGAGGGGGTGAAACTCGGGCCGTTGGTCAGCCAGGGGCAACTGGACAAGGTGCTGGCGGCCATCGCAGCCGGTCAGCAAGAGGGCGCGCGGCTGGTGTCGGGCGGTGGCCGGCCGGGCAATCTGGAAAAGGGTTACTACCTGACGCCGGCGATTTTCGCCGATGTCCCCGAGGACAGCTCGGTATGGCGTGAGGAGATCTTCGGCCCGGTGGTGTGCCTGCGTGCCTTCGACACGGAAGCCGAAGCGATCCGTTTGGCCAATGACTCGCCGTTCGGCCTGGCGGCAGCGGTGATGTCCCGGGATATCCCGCGTTGCGAACGGGTCGCCCGTGGATTTCGCGCCGGTATCGTCTGGGTCAACTGCTCGCAGCCGACCTTCGTCGAAGCGCCGTGGGGCGGCTACAAGCAGAGCGGCATCGGTCGCGAACTGGGGGAGTGGGGCTACAACAATTACCTGGAAACCAAGCAGATCACCCGCTACAACGGCGAACCCTGGGGGTGGTACCTGAAGTGAACGCGGGTTGGCAGGTGCCCCGCGGCGCTCTCGGGTTTATCGCGAGCAGGCTCGCTCCTACAGATGGCATTGGCCGCGGGCGAAAACACAAACCCTGTGGGAGCGAGCTTGCTCGCGATGGTCGTCAACGATAACGCGGGTTGGCGGTTACCCCGCGGCGCTCTCAGGTTTATCGCGAGCAAGCTCGCTCCTACAGATGGCATTGGCCGCCGACGAAAACACAAACCCTGTGGGAGCGAGCTTGCTCGCGATGGTCGTCAACGATAACGCGGGTTGGCAGGCACCCCGCGGCGCTCTCGGGTTTATCGCGAGCAAGCTCGCTCCTACAGAAATGGGGCCGCGGCTATCCCCACACATGGGGTATTCCACCCACCTGACCGGGCCTTTTTCACCAAACTTGCGTCTCGCCTGGCACACCGTCAAACAGCTTGTTCATTAACGTGGACTTTTTCTTGGCCCCGTAGTGATGGCTCATTCGTTGCTTAACCCCTTGGTACCCGCAACAGGTTTCGTCCCGGACATCATGGAGACGGCGGGGCTTCCTGATTCGGCATGACGCGAGAGCTATTACATGTACGGCGCAAAAGGGAGAACTGGTGATGGCTTCCACGACTAAATCCATTGCTCTGATCACGAAAAGATCGACACACCGTTATACGCAACTCGCTCAGTTGAGTCTGATGGTTATCGCGTTGTTGATGATGCTGACGTTGTCCGCCGTACTGGCAATGGAGTTGACCCTTTGAGCGCTCTGACCTGCCGTCGCCGATGACCGGGCAGGTCGAATGAAAGCGGGTGGGCCAGCCTGTGAATGACCCAGCCGATGGAACTGCACACCATTCTGGCAATCGAATCCTTTACGGGCGAGACAGGCGTCGTAATGGCTACGCATTCGCATTGAACGCCCTGTATGGCTGTAAAGCCGGGAGGGTTGCATGGGTAACAGCGCGATGGTCAAGTTCTTTGCGGGCTACCTGTTCGTGTGCGCCCTGCTGGCATGGGCAGTGACCCAGGCGTCGCCCTGGATTGCCTCGCACTTGCTGCTCAACTGGATTCTCTAGCACCGCCCCCCGGTTTCCCCTGACGCATTCTGGCGGCAGACGAACGGTCATTTGCATTGCACTGTCACGGTGCGCCTCTATATAGTGGCATAACAACATCATCCCCTGATCAGCGGAGCTGCATTCACATCGTTGGGCGCTCTGGCTGACGCCTTGCCCAATAGAGAATGTGCATGCCTAACCGCTCTTTACACTTCAAGTTGTTCTGGACGGCCCTGACTGGAACAGTGGTCGTCATGGCGCTGCTCCTGGGCTCCATTGCCTGGATCGCTTATGGCACGTCGGTAAAGGAAACCTCTGCGCTGGTCGAGACCATCGTCAAGGCCAATGCCAAGGAAGTCGAAGTTGAACTGGGGGCCGGTTTCACCGTGGCCGAGTCGCTGGCCAGTGTCGCCACGGCGATGCAGCAACAGCACGTCGAGCGTGGGGCTGCCGATGCCATGACGCGCCAGTTGCTCGAGGCCAATCCGAACCTGTTGGGCCTGGGGCAATACTGGGAAGCCAATGCGTTCGACGGCAAGGACAGTGACTTCGTCAACCAGCCGAACCACGACGCCACGGGCCGTTACCTGACGTACTGGAATCGCGCGAACGGCACGGTGAAGTCCGAGCCGCTGAGCGGTTACGCTCCGGAGAATGCCGATAACCAGTACTACTACCGGCCGCTGCACACCCGTCAGGCATGGGCGACCGAGCCCTACGTCTACAGCACGGGCAACGGCCAGAAGGTGATGCTGGTATCGATCATGGCGCCACTGTTGCAGGGTGGCAAAGCGCTGGGTGTGGCCGGTGTCGATATTCCGCTGGAAAACATCAACCGGCAGTTGGCGAAAATCGATGCCTATAAAGGCTACGGTGCACTGGTCTCCAGCGACGGGCTGTACGCCAGCCATCCCGATGCCAAGCGCCTGGCACAACCGGCCGACGATTTGCCGGCTGAAGCCAAAAGCGCCATCAAGGCCGGCCAGCCCTATCATTTCGAGCGCGATGGCTGGGGCTATGTGCTGCAACCGGTGCGCATCGGCAAGACGCCGAACAGTTGGGCGTTGATGGTGGCCTATCCGCTGGCCGAAGCCATGGCCGGCATCAATCACTTCCTCTATACCGCGGTGGTCATCGGCCTGGTGGCGCTGCTGGCGCTGGCCATTGTGCTCTGGCATTTGCTGGCATGGCAGATTCGTCCGCTGTCGGGCCTGACGGTCGGTATCCAGGCCTGGGGCGGTGAACTGGGCCTGCGTTTCGAACAACGCAGCGGCGATGAAACCGGCAAGCTGGCCGGGGCGTTCAACCAGTTCATCCAGCGCCTGGGGGACCTGGTGGGGTCGATCCGCCACAGCAGCGCGACGCTGATGCAGATCTCCACGCACCTGGGCGACACCACCCAGGCGGTGGCCGAGCGCGCCACCTCGCAACACACGGCCACCGAGGAAATGGCCAGCGGCGTCACCGCGCTGGCGCACTCGGTGACGGAAATGTCCCAGCAGGCCGAGGACGTGGAACAACTGGCGCGCAATACCGAGATGCTGACCACGCATATTTCCGGGGACATGAGCCAGACCCTCGCCGGCATCACCCACATCGACCAGACCATGGATGTGGTGGCGGGCGCCGTGGGCGACCTGGAAAAACGCTCGCAGCAGATCGCCGGCATCATCGCGGTGATCCGCAGCATTGCCGACCAGACCAATTTGCTCGCGCTCAACGCGGCGATTGAAGCGGCGCGGGCAGGGGAACAGGGGCGCGGGTTTGCGGTGGTGGCCGATGAAGTGCGGCAACTGGCCGAGCGCACCAGCCGTTCGACCGGGGAAATCGGCGAGATGATCGGGGCCATTGGTTCGGACGTGCGCAACACCGTCGCCAACGTGCAGCAGGTCGGTGAGGCGGTGCGTCAGGGTGTCGTGCAACTGACCACGTCGGCGCAGGGTGTGGACCAGATCCGCCAACATGCCCGGGACATTTTGACGCGCATCAGCGAAGTGGCGCGCCAGACCCAGAGCCAGGCCGCGACGGGGGAGCAATTGTCCGTCGCGATCCAGGGTGTGAGTCGCATTTCCGAGCAGAATGATCACGCGATCCGCAGCCTGCTCGATCAGTCGTTGCAACTGCGCGACCAGGCCGGTTCGCTGAACCGGCAACTGACCCAATTCAAGGATTGAGCCAGTTGCCGATGCTGACGGGTTAGTGGAACGGAAAGATGTAGTTCATCCAGGCAGCCATGCGCAGGAGGATCTTGCGCATCATCGCGATGTGATGGAAATGCTGGCTGTACAACGCCGCCTGGCCGTAGGAACCGCCGGGCATCAGGTCGGCGTACTGGGCATAGTCGGGATCGGTGATTTCAATGATCACCGGTACCCGGCCGGCCGGAGGTGAACCGGTGAAACCGATCAGCGTGCCCGACGGTTGGATCTGGCCTTCGGCGATGACCGAAATCACGGTTTTGACCTTGCCTTCGAACACCTTCCCGGGAATGCCGTCAAATGCGACTTCGGCCTCATCGCCCTCGGTCAGGCGCAACAGGCTGTTCTGCCGCATCCACGCCGAGAAGTAATGCCCTTCGGCGGGAATGAACACCATCGACGGGCGCAGCGGCAGCTTGGTCGCCATCATGCCCGGACGCAGCGAAACATGGGTGACGAAGCCTTTGCTGGGCGCACGCACCGTGGTGTTGTCGAGTTCGTACTGCGCGTTGTCCAGTTGTGCCTTCAGGTCGTCGGTGCGGGCGACCACCATATCCAGTTCCCGTTGAGTGCTGAAATTACGCTTGATCAACTCGGTGATCCGCACACGATCGGCCTGGGCGGCAATCAGCTGTGCCTTGAGGGATTTCACCCGGTAGTCGAAAGGCGCGGGGTCGATGCGAAACAGCACATCGCCTTTTTCCAGGGGCTGGTTGGTCTTGACCGGCACGTCGATCACCTGGCCACTGACCACGGGAATCACCGGAACCGATACGAAATAGGAACGCGCCACCTCGGAGTAGGGGTGGTTGTAGTTCATCGTGAAAATCAGCGCGCCGATAATCACGATCCCGCCCAGCACCGCCGTGGGCACCGTCCATTTGTTCAGGGGGATGCGGAAGATCTTGAAGATGGCAACGCAGAGTGCCGCATACGTCAGTATGAGTAAGAGATCCATGGCTCAAATGCCCTCGCCGAGATTGTCCGTTGGCCGCCTGCTCTGCGTCGTGCCCGTCGCCGCCTCGAGGCGCTCGATGCGGCCTTGCAGTTCGGCAACCTGTTGTTCGAGGTGAACCACATGGCTCTTGGCTGAGTGTCCGTCACTGAAACCCCAGCCCCGGTCCTCTCGATAGGCCATCGCCCAGATCCACAGGAACGGCCAGAGCGCGTGCAGGGTGAACAGGCTGACCCAGCCGGTGGCGTGGATCGCATCCTGGTGAGGGTGGTTGCGGTGGACGGCAATTTCATAGGGGATGTCGTGGAGCAGGATGATCCCGTAGAACAAAACGAGCCCGACAAAGATCAGCAGGCCCAGCGCGAAGTAATCAAGCATGAATCACTCCTATTGAAGCGGGTAACGTGTGCGCATGAGTGTAGCCGTTCAATCTACACTTGACGGGGATGCGGATCTCCAGCCCGGGCACCCGGTGCCTGGCCGAAGCGTCGAGCGGTTTCGTGCAGGTAGTCCAAGGGGAGGTGAACTCATGCCAGGCAATGGTCAATTCGAAAGGGCGCCTGTACTTGACCCTGTCGAGCGCATTACCGAGGTGATCTTCGGCCTGCTGATGGCCATGACGTTCACCGGCACCATCAGCGTGGCCACGGCAGACCAGGCCGCCGAACGCACGATGATGATCGCTGCGCTCGGCTGCAATCTCGCCTGGGGACTGGCCGATGCGGTCATGTACCTGTTGCGTGCACTGGTCGAGCGCACGCGAAGGATCAAGCTGTACCTGGCCCTGCGCAATGGCGCGGATGCCGCGGCCGGTCAGGCGCTGATTGCACAAGTGTTGCCGTTGCAATTCGCCACGGCGGCCGGCAGCGAGGGCTTGGAGCTGTTGCGCCGTCGGCTGCTCGAGCAGCCGCCCTTGCCGATGAGGGCCGGCCTCGGCTGGAACGACTTCAGGGGCGCGTTCGGTGTATTCCTGCTGGTGGTGTGCTCGACCTTTCCGCTGGTGGTGCCGTTCATACTGCTCGACCAGACGGCGCTCGCCATCCGCTTGTCCAACCTGATCGGCCTCGTGGTGCTGTTCATCGCAGGCTGGATGCTCGCCAGATACGCTGGCGCGACACAGTGGCAGGGAGGGGTGATCATGGCCGCTACGGGGGGGGTGTTGATCCTTGCGATCATTGCGCTGGGCGGCTGACAACTGGACATAATTCAACACACTAAAGACTCATTCTCATTTACAATTGCCCTTCCATTTACGTCGGGCAGCCCGGTATGGATGTTCTTGCCGCAATCCATCTTTATTTATCCCAGTGGGTGATCGAGCCGGTCACCCGGCAGTTCCTGGGCATTTTCGACTTCAACGGCAGACTCGGTCTATCCTTTCTCTGCATGTCTTACGGCGTCGCTTATTGCCTGTTCCGGTACCGCAAATCCCGGGGTTTGACCGACGCGCGTTCCTTCGTTCAGTTCATCGGTGGCAGCCGGGTTTACCTGCACCGCTCGGCGCTGCTCGACTACCGCTATTACTTCGTACTGGCCATCCTCAAGGTTGTCCTGGTGCTGCCCATCGTCGCTCTGGTCGACCCGTACGTGTTGCGCTCGGCGGACTACATCGCCTTCTTCACCCGACTGTGGGGCGCGCGCACGCAAGTGGAGGAGCACCTGGCGCTGACCCTGCTCTATGGGCTCGGCGTGTTCCTGGTCAAGGACTTCAGCCATTACTGGGGCCATCGCGCTTTTCATTCGCGGTATCTGTGGGCCTTCCACAAAGTCCATCATTCGGCGCCCGTACTGGTGCCGGCGACGGCCAGCCGCGTGCACTTTCTGGAAGAGGTGGTGGAAAAGCTCACGGACATCATCTGTATCGGCGCCTTTGCCGGTGTCTTCTGGTACGCCAGTGGCGGGGAGATCAGCCGCTATACCCTGTTTGGCGTGACCTACATGGTGTTCATCTTCAATTGCCTGGCGGCCAACCTGCGTCACAGCCATGTCTGGTTGTCCTTCGGGCCGGTGCTCGAACGGGTGCTGAGCAGCCCGGCGCAACACCAGATTCATCACAGTGATGCGCCACGTCATTTCAACAAGAACTTCGGCATCAACCTGTCGCTGTGGGACTGGATGTTCGGCACGCTGTACGTCACCCGGTCCACACCCGAGGTCATCGCCTTCGGCACTGGGGAACAGGATCACGAGCGTTACCTGACGATGAAGGGTTTGATCGTCACGCCTTTTGTGGATGTTGGCCGCAAACTCCTCTGTGCAATACGCCCGAAAGCACAGCCTCAAAGCGCATCTGATCCGTATTTTTCAGTGCAATCTGCCTCTGTAACGGATACAGCCGCCAGCCCACAATAAATCTCCGGTACGGCCGCACTCGGCGCTCGCTGTACCGCCAATTCATAGTGTGGGAGGCCGCATGGCCAAGATGACGATTTTTCTCGGCGGTTTTCTGCTGTTGACCATTCTGATCGGTGTGCTGGCGACGATTCCTCCGGCGTGATCATTCCGGGGCCCCGTTTGCACCTGTGGACGCGCGGTCGAGCCATTGGTACATGCTCCACAACCCGTCCAGGCCTCCCGCGTTTTGTGCGTGTTCATCGCTGTACGCTCCTGGTGAAAGGTCGTGAATTAGACTAAACCCGGGTATCGAAGAGTGGGAGTGACAAGCGTGGCGGGATTTCGATGGACTCGATGATCACGGCCGCCGCCCAGGCGCTGGCGGCGGGCAATCCACTGGGCGCACTGGACCGCGTGGCCTTGCGCGACGATGCGCCGGCGCTGGCCCTGCGCGGCATCGCCATGGCGCAACTGGGCGATCTGGTGCGCGCCCGGGCGCTGGTCAAGCGCGCGCAAAAGGCCTTTTCGCCCAGGGAGGTGCTGGCCCGAGCCCGATGCGTGGTGGCCGAGGCCGAAATCGCCCTGGCGTCTCGGGATCTCGGCTGGCCGGTCAAGGCGCTCGAAACGGCACGGGTCACCCTTGAACAGCACGGTGACCGGGTCAATGCCGCCCATGCGCGGTATCTGCAAATCCGCCGTCTGCTGCTGATCGGCCAGCTCGATGAGGCGCAGCAGTTGCTGGCCAGCCTCGACCCCGGCCCCTTGCCGCCGGCCTTGCGTGCAACCCATGAACTGGTGCTGGCGGGGATCGCCATTCGCCGCCTGCAATCGAACGCGGCGCGGGAGGCGTTGACGCGAGCAGGGCAGGCTGCCGGTCAGACGGGGATTGCCGCGCTGATCGCTGAAGTCGAACAGGTGGCGCGCCTGCTCGACGCACCCGCGGCACGCCTGATTGCCCGGGGTGAGGAACGTGCGCTGCTGCTCGATGAAGTCGAAGCCTTGCTCGGTTCAACGGCGTTGGTGGTGGACGCCTGCCGGTACGTTGTGCGGGGCTGCGGCATGTCGGTGTCGCTGGCGACGCGACCGATCCTGTTCGTGCTCGCCCGCACCCTGGCCGAAGCCTGGCCCGCCGATGTTGCGCGGGAAACGCTGATCGCCCGGGCGTTCCGTCTGAAGCTCTCGGATGAGTCCCATCGTGCCCGGCTTCGCGTGGAAATCGGTCGGCTGCGTAAAGCGCTCAAGCCGTTGGCCGGCGTCATCGCGACGCCCCGTGGTTTTGCCCTGCAAACGTCCGTGTGCACGGAGGTGGTGACACTGGCGCAACCGGTCGAGGAAAAA
Organism: Pseudomonas sp. PDM27; assembly: GCF_019219205.1. Lineage (NCBI taxonomy): Bacteria > Pseudomonadati > Pseudomonadota > Gammaproteobacteria > Pseudomonadales > Pseudomonadaceae > Pseudomonas > Pseudomonas sp. PDM27. The sequence continues at coordinate 66,702 of NZ_JAHUWF010000018.1, forward strand.
TTTGCCGCGGTATTTGCCTGCCTCGTCGATGGCGAGTCGTGGTCGAGTTCCGCCCTGGCCCTGGCGCTGGGTACCAGCCAGCGCACGGTGCAGCGTGCGCTCGATACACTGGCGGAGCAGGGCAAGGTGCAGTGGTTTGGCCGAGGCCGCGCGCGGCGCTGGATGACGCCGCCCGTGCCGGGATTCGCGACGACCTTGTTACTCCCGGCGCCGCTGCCCGGTGGCTAGGATGAACGCCACCAACCCCCCATTGAGGATTTCCAGATGAAACACGCAACTGCTGAAGTCATTCGTGAATATGGCCCGTTTGCCGAGGTCGATCATGTGTGCGGCGTCACCTGGGACGGCAAAAAGGTCTGGTTCGCCAGCAACAGCAAAATCAACGCCCTGGACCCGGAAAGCGGCAAGCTGCTGGACTCGATCGATGTCGCTGCCCATGCCGGCACCGCGTTCGATGGCGAGCACCTGTTCCAGATCGCCGACGACCGCATCCACAAGATCGACCCCCGCACCGGCCGCATCCTCTCGACGATTCCGGCCCCCGGCGCCGGCACCGATTCGGGGCTGACCTGGGCCGAAGGGACGTTGTGGGTGGGCCAGTACCGCGAACGCAAGATCCACCAGATCGACCCCGAGACCGGCAAGATCCTGCGCACCCTCGAATCCAACCGTTTCGTCACTGGCGTGACCTGGGTGCAAGGTTCGCTGTGGCATGGCACCTGGGAGGGCGACGAGAGTGAGTTGCGGCGCATCGACTCGCAAACCGGTGAGGTACTGGAGAGCCTCAGGATGCCCGAAGGCGTCGGTGTGTCGGGACTGGAGTCCGATGGCGGCGAGCGGTTGTTCTGCGGTGGCGGCGAAAGCGGCAAGGTGAGGGTGGTGCGTCGGCCTTCGTGAGAGTGGCCGGGTTGCCAAGTTCAACCTGTGTGGGAGCGAGCCTGCTCGCGAATGCAGAGTGTCAGGCAACATCAATGTTGACTGATTTGACGCAATCGCGAGCAGGCTCGCTCCCACAGTGGATCTTCAGTGACCAGGAAAGGTGTGTACAACACCGCTCACCCTGTGGGAGCGAGCCTGCTCGCGAATGCAGGATGTCAGGCAACATTAATGTTGACTGATTTGACGCTATCGCGAGCAGGTTGGATCGCCGCACCGTCGCTCCCACAATGGATATTCTGTGACCACGCTCCAGCCACTCAGTCCGCTTGTGGATGCTGATCGCTGATCTCGTACCAATCCGCTTTCGAGCTGACGCAAACATGTTTTTGCTTGCGTGTCCGTAGCGGCGTATCCAGCGAGCCCACGGCAATCGAAACCCACTCGGAAAACGCGCCTGTCGAGTCAGTCCAGAACAGCGAAGATCCGCAGCGGCAACAGAACTGCCGCGTGACACCTTTGGACGATTCATAGGCTTGAAGCGAATCTGCACCGCTCATGATCGACAGCGACGAGGCGGGCGCGCTCGCGTAGGTCGCAAACGCCGCCCCATGGCTCTTTCGGCATTGGCTGCAATGGCAATGGGTGAGAGCTTTCAGCTCGCTCGACACGCCATATTTGACCGCGCCGCAAAGGCAACTGCCCTGGTGAAACTCATCCATGTAAAGTCATCCCTGGATCAATAGTATTTTTCCGTCCTGCCATGTTTTCTGCTGGTCGAAATCGGTCTAAAAGCCCGGTTGGCAATCGTCCCTGTTTTGCTATCCTCAACCTTGTAGGTGAAGACGCAGACTGATGCGCAAAAGGATAGCAAGGAGACGTGGGGCGCGTTCCGAAGGGTACACGGTTAGAAAGATCCCCGCGCTGGGATCCAGCCCTTATGCCGTGTGAAGCAGAAGAGTTCCATTACGGTTTCACGACTCTTTTGTGGGAGGCCTGATAAACCTTGTAAGCCGGAGACCAGCACCGGCCACCTACTTATACTCACCCGCGAAGCCCGCCCAGTGCGGGCTTTTTAATGCCTTGGTTTTTTCACGATGTAGGAGCCAGCGTGGGCATGACCCCTTGTGGGAGCTGGCCTGCCAGCGATGGTCGTTAACGATAACGCGTGTGAGCTGGATGAACGCGGCGTACTGGAGTCCATCGCCAGCAGGCTGGCTCCTACAGTTTCAGCGTGGGCATGGCCCCTTGTGGGAGCTGGCTTGCCAGCGATGGTCGTTAACGATAACGCGGGTGAGCTGGATGAACGCGGCGTGCTTGAGTGCATCGCCAGCAGGCTGGCTCCTACAGGTATTGCGTGAAAAACGACGCGGACGCGGTCCCCTGTGGGAGCTGGCTTGCCAGCGATGGTCGTTAACGATAACGCGGGTGAACAGGATGAACGCGGCGCACTTGAGTCCATCGCCAGCAGGCTGGCTCCTACAGTAACCGTCGAGAACCTTTTTAATGCCCGCAAGATGGGTCTGGCCGGCCGCTCAAGGCGCGCCGAACAGCATCGTCCAGTAAACACCGTTGTCGCTGCGGGCGTTGGCGGCGTACGCGGCACCGACCTGGGTGAACATCGGGTTCATCAGGTTGGCGCAGTGCCCGGGACTGGCGAGCCAACCGGCCATGGCCTTGCTCGGCGAACCTTGCCCGGCGGCGATGTTTTCACCGATCTGCCGGCCACGGTAGCCGGCAGCCCTGGCGCGGTCGAGGGGCATGTCACCGTCGGGGTCCTGGTGGGCGAAGTAGTTGCCGTAGGCCATGTTCTTGCTGTGATTTTGCGCTGCGGAACCCAAGGCCGCACTCCAGGACAGCGGCCGCGCGGCGGCGAAACGTTGGCGACCGCACAGGCGCGGCTTGGCCCGGGCAGCGTTGACCTGCGCCAGCAACGCCTGGGCGGCGCTGCGTGGATCGGCGGTTTGCCGGTCGAGTACCGGCCGCGCCAGCACCACTTGCCACTCGCTCCCGGCGCGGCTGACGCCGATATCGGCGTATTGGTTGTCGAGCAGTGCGGCGCAGTGCTCGTCCTGGAACATATCGAAGGCTTCTTCGGCATCCCGTGCACCCACCACGCGGATAGAACGCACCATGGTCGCCTGATAGCCGGAAGCCTTTAACCGGTCCCGCAACCCACCGCCATAGCCAACGGGCAAGGCCAGGTTCGATTTGAGCGTCAGGGGTGACAAGCGTTGCGCGGGGCGCCGGTCGCAACGTTGCGGATGGGCGCGGTAGTCGTTGATGGCATCGACCAGTTGCCGTTGCCCATCGGCGTGGGCGGGGCTGGCAAAAACGGGGATCAGGGAACACAGGCACAGCGAAGTAAAGCGCAAGGCAACGACGGTTTGGCGCATGAACGGACAACTCGGATGAGATGACGACGAAAGGAGTGGGGAAAAACGCAGGGTATGACTGGTGACTCGACACAAGGTTCACGGCGCGAGCGAACCTGTTTGTGGCCGGAACCGAATGTCCGACGAAGGGTAGGACTTCTGTGGGAGCGGGCTTGCTCCGGGCGGCGTTCCGACGAAAGCGGTGTGTCAGGTAGCATCCATGTCGTCTGACACACCGCCTTCGCGAGCAAGCCCGCTCCCACGGGTTTTGTGTACACCAGTGACCGCTGCGGTCCTGAATCGATCAATCCACGCAGGCGTACACCACCAGCTCCACCAGCATTTCTTCCCGTGCCAGGCCCGCCACGACCATGGCCGCGCGGTTTGGGTAGGGCGCCTGGAAGTACTCGGCGTAGACCGCATTCACGGTTGCCAGGTAGCTGCGGTCGGTCACGTAGATCAGTACCTGGGTGACCGCGTCCAGCGAACTTTCGGCGGCTTGCAGGGTGTGGCGCAGATTGTCCAGGGTCTGCCGGGTCTGCGCTTCGATGCCGCCGCTCACCACCTGGCCCTGGCGGTCGATGGGGATTTGCGCGGTGTACAGCGTGCCGTTGCCGACAACCGCCCATTCCAGTGGCGCGCGCGAGGCAAAGAGGTCGGTCTTGATCGCCTGTTTCATTGATGCTTCCTGATGCGGATTTGAGGGGGGTTACCGGGCGTCGCTGCCTTCGCCGGCTCCACGGCGACGGGATTCTTCGGTGCTTTCCACCAGCACCCGTTCACCCAGTTTCTTCAACTGGGCCCAGACTTCATCATCGACCTGCAGCCCGCCCGCGGGTGTTGGCTGGCGGTGTTCAAACGTCGGGGCCGCGTCTTCGGCACTCAGGCGTGGCAGCAGCGCGAAGTGCCGGGAAATCAGCACGTTGATGCTTTGCTCGTCGCCCTGCGCCGGTTGCGGCAGGTCATACACGCGCAAGGACGGGCCGGTGCTCCCGGCGCTGAAAGTGGCCACCAGTTCCTGCCGGGCATCGCGCCAGTACACACAAAAATTCAGGCCTTCTCCGGCACAGCGCGCCAGGTAGCCCAGCAGCAGAACGCGGTTGTGGCAATGGCGGACGCGGATCAGCGCACTGCCGCCGCGCAAGGCCTTGGCCACCCCCAGTTCGATGGCCTGGGCGGCGCAGCGCAATACGCTCTGGCCATGGGCATCGAGGGTCAGTTGCGTGGCGTCTTCGTAGCAGGTTTCGATGGGGCGATCGACTTCATCGTGAAGAAAGTCCAACGCCTTTTTCAGCGCACCGATACCGTCGAGGCCTTGCTGTTGCAGCCTGGCAATCATCTCGGCGGCGTCGTCGCAATCACCGGGTGCAAAACCGATGCCTTCGAAGGCCTTGCGGCAGATCACCTGGATTTCATTGAGCGATACACGCATTTCAGAGTGCTCCGGCAGCGTTGGTCAGTTCAGGCATGACGGCAAAATTCCAGTCGTCGGGGAACGGCTGGCCAATCTCGCTGACCAGCGGTGCCCCCTGAAACAAGGTGATGCGCACCCAGCGGCTGGACTTGGGGTCGAACTTGCCGGCGCCGAAGAACGCCAGCTTGCAGCGCAGCAAGTGGATCGGCAGCATGCTGCGGTCCATCAGGTTGGCGCGGATCTCCCCGAAGGCGCAGCGGGCCATGCCTTGCAGGCGGCAGACGGTGCCTTTGAACTGCGGCAGCGCCAGCAGAAAGTGCGCGGTCAATTGCCGTGGGTGTTGCTCGCGGTAGGCAAGCAGGGCCCGATGACAACGTTGAATGTTGTGTGCGATCCCCAACTGCATTTCTTTCTCGGCGCCTGGCTCCATGGCCCGTTCACCCAAGCGTGGTTCTTCCTTTTCCGCCGAGCGATACCAGAAAAAGTGGTTGGCCTCGGCGCCGCTCAAGTCGTAATCGAGCGCCCAGCGGTACTGGGTCTCGATGAGATCGCACAGCTCATCCAATGGCATTTCGGCGTTCAGGCGAAACCCCTCGTTGACCGACATCTGCTCGGCCAGCGGATCAACCTGTTCGGGGTACAACTCCAGCAGCAGGCTGACCAGCAGTTCCTGGCAACCGGCGCCGACGCTCACTTCGGCCCAGGCCTGCAGGCGCGACCACAAACCCGCGTTGACCGACTGCCCTGCGAACCACTCGGCCAGTTGTCCGAGATCGGCCAGCGTCTGCTGGTCAATGGCGCTTTGCCGTTGGTCCTCGGTGCTGGTTTGCTGCAAGTGCCGGCGAGCCCGTAGCAGCAACGCCTGGAAGCGCTGGGCATGAGGCAGGTCAGCCGCTTGCGTCACCACCTTTGCCAGTGCGGTTTCCCTGGCCCACACCCATTGGTTGACCAGTTGCGGGTGATTGATCAGGAACGGGGCCATGCCCAACCCCGTGGAATTGCCGACCCCAAGGTAACGCTGCAGGGCAGGGTCCAGACCCACCGCCCGCTGCGGGTTGCGCGCCCGGGCCATGTGTTCGATCTGCTCGATGCTGAAATGCCGCAACAGGTACACGGTAAACATCTGGGCACTGAAGGGTTGCGTGAAGTCCACAGTGCCTTGCAGGCAGCTGAAGTCGGCGATGCCGAACTTGCCGTTGCCGTACACCGCGGTGGTGCGATACAGGTAGCCGACCTCGGCCAGTTGCCGTGGGTCTGGTTGACAGCCTTCGGCCAGCGCCTCGAGAAAACGCTCAAAGTTGCGCAGGCTACGGTTGGCCCGCGACAGCACCAGCACTCGCGAATCAAAACGCCCGGCTTCCTGTAGCGGTACATTGCGTCGCAAGTCGGCCAACTGCTGTTCGTCGACATCACCGGCAAGCAGGACAAAACTGACGTCCCATTGATCGGCTATCACTCGGTCGCTGCGTTTTTCCGGCGGCAGGTACATGGAGAAAATCACGCAGTGATAGTGGGCACTGGCGGTGTCGATGCGGTAGATCGCCGTACCGAAGCCCTCGGCATCCAGGTCGAAGCAGGTGCGCTGGATGCGCCACTGCTCGTTCATCATCCGCCGCATGCTGCTGCGCACGAAACTCAAGCGGCTTTGAAAGTGGCTGCCCAGCCGATCCAGGTCCATGACCCGGGCGGCGGGCCGCAAGGCCGAAGCGGTGTCTGTGTCGGTGTGCGACATCATTGCGATTCCTGAACTGTTCATCATCAGACTGCCTGTTCGCGAGCCATCTGCCGGGCGATGCGCAGTGCATCCCAGAGCGACGGCAGGATCAGCAGTGAAACCGGTACGGCAGTAATCACGATAAAGGATTGCAGCGCCGTGACCCCGCCCGAACCAATGGTGATCAACACCACCGCGGCCAGGCCCATGCCGATGGCCCAGAAGGCACGCAGCCATGGTTTCGGCTTGTCATTGCTGGACATCGCCATTGCCACGGTGAACGCCATCGCATCGCCGTTGGTGGCCACGGAAATGAAGCTCAGGAACAGGAACAGCGCCGAGATCAGTCCACCCAGGGGCAAGTTCTGGGTGACGCCCAGCAGCAAGTCTTCGGGCTGCGCGCCGTGGGCGGTGACGATACCCGGTGTCTGCAACTCCATGCCGATGCCAGCGCCGCCGACCACGGTGAACCAGAACATGGTCACCAGCGGGGCGATGATCGACAGGGTCATGATCACTTCGCGGATGGTCCGGCCACGGGAAATCTTCGCCACATACAGGGCGACCATCGGCGCGTAGCCAATGAACCAGCCCCAGTAGAACACCGTCCACCAGTCGAGCCATTTCGGATCGGCGCGGAACAGGGCCATCGGCATGAACTGCTCCAGATGCAAGGCGAACGCCGTGGGAAAACCGCCGAGAATGAAAGTGGTGGGCCCCAGCAGCACCATGAACACCGCCAGGCCGATCATCAGCCAGACGTTGATTTCACTGACGAAACGAATGCCCTTGAGCCCGACCAGGCAAGACGTGGTGTACATCACCGTGACCAGCACGATGGTGATGGACTGCACCACCAGGTCATTGGGAATGCCCCAGACCGAGTGCAATGCACTGCTGATTTGCAGGCCGAGGAAACCGATCGGGCCGATGGTGCCAGCGACGACGGCGATGATCGAGGTGGCATCCGCCAGGGTGCCGATCGGTCCCTTGATTGCACGCTCACCGAACAACGGATAGAGCAGGGTGCGCGGTGCCAGTGGCAAGCCTTTGTCGTAGTGCAAATGCATCAGCACGATGGCCAGCAGACTGCCCAGCACGGCCCAGGCCAGGAAGCCCCAGTGCACGAACGATTGCGCCAGCGCAGCGTGTGCGGCGGCATCGCTGTGAGGTTGCACCCCGGCGAACAACGGCGGTGGGCTGGCGAAGTGCATCATCGGTTCCGCTGCCGCCCAGAATGCGCCGCCCCCGGCGAGCAGGGCGCACATGATCACGGCGATCCAGTTGAAGGTGCTGGAGTCGGGTCGCTGATCGACGCCGCCCAGCCTGACGCGCCCGCACTTGCTGAAGCAGATGATCAGGCTCATGCCAAAGGTCGCCAGCATCAGGATCTGCCAGTACAAGCCGAAGAACTTCGTCGACCAGGCGAACAGCGTGTTCACCAACAGCGATACGCCATCGATGTCGATCAGTGCCGCGATCAGGAAGGCGCCGAGGAAGCCGCCGCTGATTAAGAACAGCGGCCAGTCGATGTCTTTTTTCGGCGGTGCAAGGTCCAGTGGCTGGACGTCGGCTTGCAGGGAGTCGGATGTTTTCATGATGCCTCCAAAATACGCGCCTGGGGCTGTGCATCGCCGGTCGGGGAGATGAACGGGAGGCTATTGTTGTTATTTTTCATGCTGTCCTCACGGTGTCGATCAAGAGTCAGTTTTGCGCCGTCGTAGCGTTTTCCAGCAGGCGCAACCAGTTGAGTCCCATGATGTTGCGTACCTCGTCCTCGGTGAATCCCCGGTCGCGCAGGCCCTGGGCGATGACCGGGAAATCCCGGCTGTCGCGGAACCATTGCAACGGTGCCGGCCAGTTGGCGTTGTCCTTTGATCCTTCGCCGTAATCCTTGTCTTTGCTCCAGCGCCCGTTGCGCATCCATTCGAGCACTTGCAGGGGTTGTTGCTGGCACAGGTCGGTGCCGATGCCGATGTGTTCGACGCCCATCAGCTCTGCCGTGCTGGCGACCATGTCGCAGAACGACTCCAGGGTGCAGCCCGACGCACCCTTGAGGTGGAAGGGGTACGTGCTGAAACCCAGCAGGCCGCCGGACTCGGCGATACCGCGCAATACCGCGTTGGACTTGTTGCGCTTGGCCGCGTGGAAACTCGACGGGTTGGCGTGGGAGACGATCACCGGCCGGCTCGACAGCTCGATGGCTTCCAGGGTGCTGCGCTCGGCGCTGTGGGACATGTCGATCAGCATGCCGACGCGGTTCATCTCGCGGATCACCTGGCGGCCGAAGCGGCTGATGCCATTGTCTTCGGCCTCGTAGCAACCGCTGGCCAGCAGGCTCTGGTTGTTGTAGGTGAGCTGCATGATCAGCACGCCAAGCTGGCGGAAAACCTCCACCAGGCTGATGTCGTCTTCAATCGGCGAGCAGTTCTGGAAACCGAAGAAAATCCCGACGCGGCCTTCCTGATGCGCCAGGCGAATGTCCGAAGCCTCGCGTACCGGACGAATCAGCTCGGGCCAGGTTTCGAAGCGACGGTTCCACTCGCCGATTCGCGACAGGGTTTCCCGGGCGTTCTCGTGGTAGGCGATGGTGGCGTGCACCGCGCTCAGGCCACCTTCCTGCATCTGGCGAAAGATCGCTTCGTTCCAGTGGGAATATTGCAGGCCGTCGATCATCAATAAGTCGTGCATGCCGATCTCCCGTTCAAGGTCGCACGTAGGTGGTCTTGACCACGGTGTAGAACTCGCGGGCGTATTGCCCTTGCTCGCGTGGCCCGAAGCTGGAGGCTTTGCGGCCGCCGAACGGCACGTGGTAGTCGGTGCCGGCGGTGGGCAGGTTGACCATGACGCAACCGGTGCGGGCCCGACGCTTGAAGTCGCTGGCATAACGAAGCGACTGGGTGATGATCCCGGCGGTGAGGCCGTATTCGGTGTCGTTCAACACGGCGAGGGCTTCTTCGTAATCGCTGACCCGGATCACACAGGCAATCGGCCCGAAGACTTCCTCGCGGTTGATGCGCATGTTGTTGTGACTGTTGATGAACAGGGCGGGGCGCATGTAGTGCCCGGCCGGTTGCAGGTTCAGCAATTGGCCACCCTCGACCAGGGTCGCGCCTTCGTCTTCGGCCAGTTGCAGGTAATGGAGGTTCTGTTCCAGTTGTCGGGCTTCAGCCACCGGGCCGATCTGCGTGCCTTGTTGCAGGGCGTGGCCGACCTTCAGTTGACGCATGCGCGCCACCAGCGCTTCGACGAAACGATCATGGATGCCGTCGCAGACGATCAATCGCGAAGAGGCCGTGCACTTTTGCCCGGTGCCGAAGAAGGCACCGTTCAACGCGCATTCCACGGCGATTTCAAGGTCGGCGTCATCGAGCACCACCAAGGCGTTCTTGCTGCCCATTTCCAGTTGGCAACGCACCAGATTGCCAGCGGTGGCAACCGCGACGCGGCGACCGGTCTGCAGGGAGCCGGTGAAGGTCAATGCGTCGATGTCGGCGGACTGGGTCAGGCTTTCGCCGACCACGGCGCCACTGCCCATGACCAGGTTGAAGGTGCCGGCAGGCAAGGCCTGGCGGCTGATGATTTCAGTCAGGGCCCAGGCACTGGCCGGCACCAGGTTGGCCGGTTTGAACACCACGGCGTTGCCGAAGGCCAGGGCCGGGGCAATCTTCCACGCGGCGGTGGCCATGGGGAAATTCCACGGCGTGATGATGCCGACCACGCCCACCGGTTCACGCTGGACTTCGATCTCGATGCCGGGGCGTACCGACGCGGCTGTCTCACCCATCTGGCGCAGCACTTCAGCGGCGTAGTAATGGAAGAACTGCGCGGAGCGATTGACCTCGCCGATGCCCTCGGCCAGCGGCTTGCCTTCTTCCCGGGAGAGCAGTTCGCCGAGTTCTTCCTTGCGCGCCATCAACTCGTTGCCGATGGCCATCAACACCTGCTGGCGCTGTTCCAGGCCGCTGGCAGCCCATTGCGGCTGGGCGTCGCGCGCGGCGGCGATGGCATCCAGCGTCTGTTCGGTGCTGGCCTGATGGTAATGGCCAATGAGGTCTTGAACATCCGAAGGGCTGTGGTTGGCGATGACGCCTTGGCCTTCGCACCAGTTACCGCCGATGTAGTTTTTGCAGGGTTGCAGTGCCATGGGAACCTCCGATTGCGTTGGCCCCATCTTGAGAGTATTACTCTGCAAATAAAAATTAATAATAAATATGAAACGATAAGGAAAACTAACCGTGTTGCCCGAGCTGAAGATCACCCAACTGCGCTATTTCGTCCTGGTTGCCCAGCTGAAAAGCTTTCACGGCGCGGCAAGGCAGGCCTATCGCACGCAACCGGCGCTGTCCCTGGCCGTACGTGAACTGGAGCAGAAGCTCGGCCAGCCATTATTCGAAAAGGGCGGTAAAACCGAACTGACGCCATTCGGCGAGCACTGCTTGCCGCTGTTCCAGGATTTGCTGGCGCATCACGACCGCATCGCCCGCGAAGTCAGCTTGCTCGCGCGGCATGAAATTGGTCAGGTGAGCATCGCGACGGTGCCGTCGGTGGCCAGTCGATTGCTGCCGCATCTGCTCGCACGGTTTGTCGGCGAGCACCCGAAAATGCAGATCAGCATGCAGGATGGCAATGCCGACAGCGTGCAGCAGTTGTTGGTCCAGGGGCAGGTGGATTTTGCGATCAGCAGCGTGTGGACGGCGGACGAAAACATTGAGTTCGTGCCGATCCTGAGTGATCGGGTGGGCGTGGTCTGCCGCCACGATCATCCATTGGTGGCGAACGGCGAGGCCTTGCATTGGTCGAGCCTGCAAGCCTATCCGCTGGTGCGCAATGGCACCTCGCGCTTGCTTGCAGGTACGGACGCGGCGGGGTTGCTGGACCGCAGTCTGCTGTTTGTCTCCAACATGATTTCGCTGATCGCGATGCTGGAAGAGGGCATCGGCATCACGACACTGCCGTCCCTGGCGTTCCCGCAGGGCAACGAGAATCTGGTGTTCCTGCCACTTTCCGAACCACGGGTGGAGCGCCAGATCGGCATCCTGTGCCGCAAGGGGCACAGCCTGTCGCCGGCGGCAGCCGAATTGATGGGGTTTCTCAAAGCGAACATGCAGATGGTCGAGCTGTAAGGTCAGTCTCCCAGTGGCGGCTCCGGGCTTTCTGTCGGTCGCAGCCTGAAGCGACAGACATGCCCGCCGCGCACCATGCACTCGCTGTGCTCGACTTCACCGCCGCCCAACGCGCCGATCAAGGCCAGGTCCAGTTCGCAGACCACCGGGTGCTCGGCGGCCAGGCGATGGAACACGCAGTTATGCGCGACGATTTCCGGCGTGCCGCCTGAGCGAAAAAACACCTCGGCTTCGTAGCCCGCCTGGTTCATGTGCTGGACGATCCTGGCTTCGTCGACGACCTGTTGTTCACGGTCCAGCGCCAGTTTGCGGCCCATGCTGCGCATCAGCGAGGCCAGGGCTTCGGGGCCGATGATGGCGGCGACTTCATCGATCAGGACGCTGGCCAGTAGCTGATAGTGGCGAGGGAACTGCTCCCGTGCGTGGTCGGTGAGCCGATACAGCTGCTCCGGGCGACGCCCCGTCGGGCGGGTGTCGCCGCGCAGCACCAGGCCGTCACGCTCCAGCGCCGCCAGGTGTTGGCGGATCGCGGTGCGCGTGACGGCCAGGTGTTCAGCCAACTCGTCAATGCTCATGCCGCCGGCATGGTGCAGCAGCGCATTGAGCAGGTCTTGCTGTGTTCGGCCCAGTCCTTCCAGCATGGGATACCCTCGCGCGATATCAGAACTTGTCCGGGAATTGCTTGACCAACGCGCCGGTCAACGCATCGGCCAGGGCCAGGATGTGCGTGCGCATCATCGCCCAGGTACGGGCTTCGCCGGCGTAATCCTGTGCCGCGAATTCATCGATCTGGGTGATGTGGTGACCGCCATGGGCTGACAACATCGTCACCAGTGTCGCCTCAGGCAGATTGGGGTTCGCCGTGGCCAGGAACGCCGCAATCGCCTTGGCATTGCCGGTCAACTCGGTGACGGCGGCCTGCTTGCCCTTGGCGTCTTTGGCAACGGTGGCATCGCTGTAGTGTTTCACCGCGCCCCAATGTCCGGCAAGCAGCTTGAGCAGTTGATCCGCCGCCGGTTGGCCGTAGAGCGGGGCGATGCTGTTGGCGATTTTGGTGGCGTTGTCGACCACCTGATCGGCCGCGACCTTGGCTTGTTTCTGGTCGGCGGATTGATTGGCCAGTGCGTAGTTTCTGATCCAGAAAATGTGTTCGACCCAAAGGTCACGCTCGGCCAGGCGCGTGGTCAGCGCGGGGCTGTCGGCAGCGGCGGGTGAGGCGGCAGGCGTCTGGCTCCAGACCGGTTGCGCACAGAAAGCCAGCAGGAGCAAAGCCAGGGTTTTGATATTCATGACGGCACCCTCTGAGAGTGGGAACGTTCGACAATATCAATATAGGCATAAAAATATGTTTTTATTGGTCGGAGGCCGAGTCTCGGACCAATGGTCACGACTGAAGGGCTTTCTGTGGTGAGGGGGCTTGCTCCCGTTGGGTCACCTGGCAACCCCAAAAGAGGGCCTGCTGCGCAGTCCAGCGGGAGCAAGCTCCCTCGCCACAGGTGGGTGTCTGATAGAGGGTTTTTCAAAGCTGATCTACACCCCCCATCCCTCCCGCACCGCGCGCCGGATCCCCTCCAGCAACATCGCAAACGCCGGATTGTCGTTGTTCTCGCGCCAGATCAGGTGCAACTCGCTCTGCACGCCTTCGCCCAGATCGATATCGCGGAACACCACGTTCCTGAACACCACACTGGTCGCGCAACGCGGCACCAGGGCCAGGCCCATGGCGGCGTTGACCAGTGCCAGGATGGTCAATGACGAGCCGAGCCACTGCACGTAATCCGGGGCGACGCGGGCCGAGCGCAGCATGCCGGTCAGCAGTTCGTTGAACGGCGGGTAAGCCGCGTGGGAGTACATCAGGAACGGTTGCCCATCGAGGTCCTGGACCGATACCGATTCGGCACTGGCCAGGCGGTGCTCACTCGGCACCGCCAGCACGAACGGCTCGCGCACCAGGCATTCGGTGGCGTAGCCCGGTTCCAGCAGCGGCGCCCGGGCGATGCCGAGGTCGATGCGGCGGGCGCGCAGGGCTTCGTGTTGCTGGTAGGTGTTCATCTCCGACAGGTCGATTTTGACGTGGGGCTGTTTGAGTCGCGCCTCGGCGATGACCTTGGGCAGGAACTCGTAGACCGCGCTACCGACGAAACCGATATTGACCGAACCGATGTCGCCCTCGGCGAATCGCCGGGCTGTCACGGCCGCTTGCTGGGCGCGCTCCAGCAGGTTCTGGGCTTCGATGAAGAAGGCCCGGCCGGCGGCGGTGAGCGCGACGCTGCGGGTGCTGCGGGTGAACAGTTCGACGCCCAGGTGATGTTCCAGCAGCTGAATCTGTCGGCTGAGAGGCGGTTGGGTCATGTTCAGCCGTTCGGCGGCGCGGCGGAAATTCAGTTCGGTTGCCACGGTGGTGAAACATCGCAGTTGAGTCAGTTCGAACATTGATCTAATCCAGGTATCAATCGAATGCCAAGTTAGATTAGACGGGATCAATACTCGCGTCCATGATCGGGCCCACCTCTGACGCAGTGCCCAAAGCAATCCCCAAAGCTATCCCTAGAAAAACAATGATCGGGAGTCGCCCCTTGAATACCCTCCAGAGTCCGCCAGACCCGAATGTGCTCGCCCGCGCCGCCGCCAAGGTCAAGCGCCATGTACTGCCGCTGTTCGTGGTGATGTTCATCGTCAACTACATCGACCGGGTCAATATCGGCTTCGTGCGCAGCCACCTGGAAACCGACCTGGGCATTGGCGCCGCCGCCTACGGCCTGGGTGCAGGGCTGTTCTTTATCGGTTACGCGATCTTCGAAGTGCCGTCCAACCTGCTGCTGCAACGCTACGGTGCCCGCGCCTGGCTGACGCGCATCATGTTCACCTGGGGCGCCGCCGCGATGGCCATGGCGTTTGTCCGTGGCGAAACCAGTTTCTACGTGCTGCGCTTCATACTCGGCGCCGCCGAAGCGGGTTTTTTCCCCGGCATCATTTACTACTTCACCCAATGGCTACCGTCGACCGAACGCGGCAAGGCGATGGCGATTTTCCTCAGCGGTTCGGCCATTGCCTCGGTGATTTCCGGTCCGGTGTCCGGTGCACTGCTTAACGTCAGCGGCTTGAGCCTGCACGGTTGGCAGTGGATGTTCCTGATCGAAGGCTTTGCTTCCATCGTGCTCTGCGGGTTCGTCTGGTTCTGGCTGCAATCCCACCCACGGCAGGCCAAGTGGCTGAGCGACGAAGAACAGACCGCGCTGATCGACGCGATCGCTCAGGAGCAACAGGCTCGCGAAGCCACGCTGGGCGTCAAACCCTCGATCTTCAAACTGCTGGCCGACCGACAGATCCTGCTGTTCTGCTTCATCTACTTTTCCATCGCCCTGACCATCTACGGTGCCACGTTCTGGCTGCCGAGCATGATCAAGAAAATGGGCAACCTCGGCGATTTCCAGGTCGGCCTGTTCAACTCGATTCCGTGGATCATTTCCATCGTCGCGATGTATGGCTTCGCGGCCATGGCCAGCAAATGGAAGCACCAACAGGCCTGGGTAGCGGTGACGCTGGTGATCGCGGCGTTCGGCATGTTCATGTCCACCACCGGCGGCCCGGTCTTTGCCTTCGTCGCCATCTGTTTTGCCGCCATCGGCTTCAAGGCAGCCTCGGCGTTGTTCTGGCCGATTCCCCAGGGTTATCTCGATGCCCGGATCGCCGCGGCGGTGATCGCCCTGATCAATTCCATCGGTAACCTCGGTGGCTTCGTCGCGCCGACCACCTTCGGGTTCCTGGAGCAGACCACCGGCTCCATCGAAGGCGGGCTCTACGGCCTGGCCGCCACTTCGCTGGTCGCCGCCATCGTGATCTTTTTCGCCCGCACCGCCCCCCGTGGCGATGCCCTCCGTGCGTTGACCGGCCAAGAGGCCGAAGGCACACCGGCAAAAAAGCCCAACAGTCATCCAGCCCTGAAAACTGATCCAACGGGAGCCGCCTCTTGAAAATCAAACGAGTCACTGTCACGCCCATCGCCTTCCGTGATCCGCCCTTGCTCAACGCCAGCGGCATCCACGAACCCTTCGCGTTGCGCTCGATCATCGAGATCGAGAGCGACAACGGCTACATCGGCCTGGGTGAAAGTTATGGCGACGCTCCGGCGCTGGCGATCCAGCAGCAACTGCAAACGCAACTGATCGGTCTTGACCCGTTCAACCTCAATCAGTTGCGTGCCATCGTCCAGGCCACCGTGGCGGCGAACAAACCGGCGAGTATTGCCGGTGCCGAACTGGCGCCGGGCTCCCATGCCAGCAAAGCCGTGAGCAATGCTTATTCGGCTTTCGAAGTGGCGTTCCTGGATTTGCAGGCGCACTCCCTGAATGTGCCCTTGGTGGACTTGCTGGGCGGGGCCGTCCGGCAGGAGATTCCGTTCAGCGCCTACCTGTTCTTCAAGTATGCGCAGCACGTCGATTCACCCTACAAGCCCGACAGTTGGGGCGAGGCCCTGACCGAAGAGCAGATCGTTGCCCAGGCGCGGCGGATGATCGAGGCCTACGGCTTCAAGAGCATCAAGCTCAAGGCCGGCACCTTGCCGCCCGAGCATGAAGTGGCGTGCATCAAGGCGCTGAAAAAGGCCTTCCCCGGTTACCCGCTGCGTATTGATCCGAACGGCAACTGGTCGCTGCAAACTTCGATCCGTATGGCCGAGCTGCTCGGTGATGACCTGCAGTATTACGAAGACCCGACGCCGGGACTGGAGGGCATGGCCGAGCTGCACAAGCGCACCGGTTTGCCCCTGGCGACCAACATGGTGGTCACCGATTTCGACGAGTTCCGCCGCAGCGTGGCACAGGACAGCGTGCAGATTGTTCTCGCCGACCACCATTATTGGGGTGGCCTGCGTGACACGCAGGCGTTGGCGAAAATGTGCGAAACCTTTGGTCTTGGGGTGTCGATGCATTCCAATTCGCACCTGGGCATCAGCCTGATGGCCATGGCGCATGTCGCCGCTGCGGTGCCGAACCTGGATTTCGCCTGCGACACCCATTACCCCTGGCAGGAGCCCGACGAAGAGGTGATCAAGGGCGGCAAGCTGCCGATTGTCGATGGCTGCGTGAAAATCACCCGCGCCCCGGGCCTGGGGCTGGAACTTGACCACGACCAGTTGGGCAAGCTGCATGACCAGTACCTGACGTGCGGCATTCGCCAGCGCGATGACGTGAAGCAGATGCAGCGCTACAAACCGGAGTGGAAGGCGGTCAAGCCGCGTTTTTGATCTACAAGCCATGCAAGAGGGGCTTGCTGTGGCGAGGGAGCTTGCTCCCGCTGGACTGCGTAGCAGTCCTGTTTTTGGGGGTTGCTTCGCAACCCAGCGGGAGCAAGCTCCCTCGCCACAGATCACAGATCACAGGTATGTTCTACCTTGCTTGCTACAACCCATCTCCCAGCGCCTTCAAGTACTCAGGGCTTTCGCCGATCGAGTTATGCCCCGTCCCCGGTATCACCTGCAACGACGCCACGCCTTTGGCAAAGTGTGTGTACAACCGCTCGGTGCTCGAACGCGGAATCACTTCATCATGCTCGGCCGCTATCAAGACCGTCGGCACCGCGATGCGGCCGGCGTACTGCCAGGACGGGTATTTGTCCTTCAACAACCAGCGCACCGGAAACCAGCGAAACTGACGAGCGGCAAGCCCTTCGAGGCTGTTGTAGGGCGTGATCAACACCAGGCGCGCGGCCGGGCGTTCGCTGGCCAGGCGCACGGCAACCCCGGAACCCAGGCTGCGTCCGACCACCGCCACATGCGAGTGGCTGGCATACACCTGGTCGAACAAGGTCAAGGCATCGCGGGCGATGGCCTCTTCGGAAGGCGAGCCGGAACTGCCGCCAAAGCCACGGTAATGCAGCAGATACAGCGCGTAGTCAGGGAACGCCTGGGTGAACCCGGGCAAGTTGCGCGAGACGTCCTCGGCGTTGCCGCCAAAGTAGATCAGCGCATTCGGGCCTTCGTGAGGCCGGACGGAGACCAGCACCCGTGCGTCGGCGACCGGCAGGGTGAGCAGCGTCCCGGCTGTGCCGACGGCGCGCGGTTGCGGGTAATAGATCAGCGACCGCTGAAACACGAACAGCGTCACGCACAGCGTCAGGTACAACGCAGCGACGATGACGACGAGTAACACCAGGGTGCGCGACATTCGACTAACGTTAGTGGGCGGCATTGACGGCTCGGGGTTTGAAAGTGGCTGGCGCCGCAGGGCCTTGTGAGTGTAGTCAATCGACCCTGGGCGCGGGTTATCCGCCGTGTCGGTGCCACAGGCCGAACCCGAACGACTGGTGAGAAGCGTTTTATGAGCCATCCTGAGGGTTACACCCGTAGAGAAATACTCACGCTGGCTGCCGGTGCTTCGGCGGTCTTCACGTTCGGTCCGGCGGGTGCGCAACCCGCGCCGTCGACGGGAACAGGAGGCAAGACCATGCAGACTCGCGCCATTCCTTCCAGCAACGAGTCCTTGCCGATCGTAGGCTTGGGCACTTACCGCGGATTCGACGTCGAGCCTTCGCAACCGGCCTACAAGGACTTGCCCGCGGTACTGGATGCGTTGTTCGACAAGGGTGGCAAGCTGATCGACAGCTCGCCGATGTACGGTCGCGCCGAACAGACCACCGGTGAACTGCTGTCGATCCATGAGCCGCGCTCGCCGGCGTTCCTGGCCACCAAGGTGTGGACCCGCGGGCGCGAGGAAGGCATCGCGCAGATGGAACAATCCTTCGCCCTGTTGCAGACCGACCGGATCGACCTGATGCAGATCCACAACCTGCTGGACTGGCAGACGCACTTGCCGACTCTGCGCCACTGGAAAGAACAGGGGCGCATCCGCTACATCGGCATCACCCATTACACGGCGTCGGCCTACGACGAAGTGGAAGCGGTGCTCAAGGCCGAGCCGCTGGATTTCCTGCAGATCAACTACGCCCTGGATGATCGCGGCGCCGAGAAACGCTTGCTGCCGTTGTGCCGTGAACGGGGCGTGGCGGTGATCTGCAATCGGCCGTTCGGCGGTGGTGGCCTGCTGGCCAGACTGAAAGACAAACCGCTGCCAGGCTGGGCGGCGCAAGTCGGGGTCAAGAGCTGGCCGCAACTGGCACTGAAGTTCCTGTTGTCGCATTCGGCGGTGACCTGCGTGATTCCGGGCACCGGCAACCCGCGCTACATGGCGGAAAATGCCCGGGCCGGTTTCGGCCCGATGCTGACCGATGCCCAGCGTCAGCAGCTGATTGCGCTGGTGGACTAGCGCAGCCGGCGAGTTGCGCAACCTCTCCTATACTGTCCGCGTCCATGCCGTTGAAAGCGCATTCGTTGCCCTGACGGCGTCCCTGTCCATCACTGCAAGGAGATCGAACATGGCTATCCGCATTGGCGACGAAGCACCGGATTTCACCGCCGAAACCACCGAAGGCACGCTCAATTTTCACCAATGGATCGGCGATGGGTGGGCCATCCTGTTTTCCCACCCCAAGGATTTCACCCCGGTGTGCACCACTGAACTGGGCTACCTGGCCAAACTCAAGCCCGAATTCGACAAGCGCAACACCAAGGTCATCGGCCTCAGCGTCGACCCGGTCAGCGACCACAACCGTTGGGTCGGCGACATCGCCGAGACTCAGGGCTGCGCGGTCAACTATCCGCTGATCGGCGATGAAAACCTGGTGGTGGCCAAGCTTTACGACATGATCCACCCCAATGCCAGCGGCGGTGCGCGCACGGCGGTGGACAACGCCACGGTGCGTTCGGTGTTCATCGTCGGCCCGGACAAGAAGGTCAAGGCCATGCTGATCTACCCGATGAGCGCCGGGCGCAATTTCGATGAAGTGCTGCGTCTGCTCGACTCCCTGCAACTGAATGCCAGGCATACCGTTGCCACGCCGGTGAACTGGCGGCCGGGTGAGGATGTGATCATCCCGACTTCGGTGTCTGATGAAGATGCGAAGAAGAAATACCCGGATGGCTTCAAGACACTGAAGCCGTATTTGCGGACGGTGGCTCAGCCGAAGTAACCGCGGCAGCCCTGAAACCGCCTTCGCGAGCAGGCTCGCTCCCACAGGGATCTCCGGTGAACACAAGATCTGTGTACGACAGAGATCCCCTGTGGGAGCGAGCCTGCTCGCGAAGAGGCCGGCCCTGCTGGCCGAGTACTTCAAACCAGATACTTTCTAAACCACCCCAACGTCCGCTCCCACGCCAGCTTCGCCGCCGCCTCGTCATAACGCGGCGTCGAGTCGTTGTGGAAACCATGATTGGCGCCGGGATAAATGTAGGCCTCATAGGTCTTGCCCCCGGCCTTCAACGCTTTCTCATAGGCCGGCCAGCCCTCGTTGATCCGCGTATCCAGTTCGCCGTAGTGCAGCATCACCGGTGCCTTGATCCGGGGCACTTCCTCAGCCGTAGGCTGACGACCATAAAACGACACGGCGGCGCCCAGTTCCGGATAGGCCACGGCGGCGGCGTTGGTCACGCCACCGCCGTAGCAGAACCCGGTGATGCCGACTTTTCCGGTGGCGGCAGGGTGTTTCATCATCCACTCGACGGCGGCGAAAAAGTCGTTCATCAGCTTTTCCGGGTCGACCGTGGCCTGAAGCTCGCGGCCCTTGTCGTCATTACCGGGATAACCGCCGACCGAGGTCAGGCCGTCCGGGGCCAGGGCGATGAAACCGGCCTTGGCCACACGCCGGGCCACGTCTTCGATGTACGGGTTGAGCCCGCGGTTTTCATGCACGACCACCACCGCTGGCACCTTGCCGGTGGCCTTGGCCGGGCGCACCAGATAAGCCCGTACCTGGCCGTTGCCCTTGGGCGAAGGGTAGGTGACGTACTCGGCAATGATGTCCGGGTCGGTGAACTCGACTTGCTCGGCCAGCGCGTAGTTGGGGCTTAGCGCGGCGAGCAGGGCACCGGCGGTCATGCTGCCGAAGGTGAACAACGCTGCGCGGTCGAGAAACTCCCGGCGATTGATCTTGCCGTGGGCGTAGTAGTCGTATAACTCAAGCAGTTGCGGGGAAAAGTCTTTGGCTGTCAGACGGGTCATCGGTGCAACTCCTCTCGACTGGTTGAACACGAAACCTGTGGGAGCGAGCCTGCTCGCGAAGACGGCGTCAGGTTCAGTATCCAGGTGTCTGACACACTGCTTTCGCGAGCAGGCTCGCTCCCACAGGGGTTAAAGGGTGAGGCTAAAATCTCATTTCACGCACTGCGCCCCGGCCTTCGCCACCTGCGCATCCTGCTCAGGCTTGACGCCCGAAACCCCGACAGCCCCAATCACCTGGCCATCGAAAACAATCGGCACGCCACCCTCGAGCGAAGTCAGCAGTGGTGCTGACAGAAAAGCGTAGCGCCCACCGTTGACCATGTCCTCATAGCTTTTCGATTCACGCCGCCCGAGGGCTGAGGTGCGGGCTTTTTCGGTGGCGATATACGCACTGCCCGGTGCGCAACCGTCGAGGCGTTCGAGGGCCAGCGGGTGGCCGCCGTCATCGACCACCACTATGGTCACGGCCCATTGATTGGCCTGTGCTTCGGCACGGGCGGCTTTGATGATCTGCTGGACTTCGGTCTGGCTCAGCACGGCTTTGCGGTTCATGGGCATCTCCGGGATTCGGTTAAGGCAGGGCGGCTTCGACCAGTTCGATCCAGTGCCGCACCGGGGTCCGGCCCGCGCCGTCGAGGTGCGACTGGCAGCCGATGTTGGCCGTGACGATGACCTCGGGATGGCCGCTTTCCAGGGCATTGAGCTTGTTGTCGCGCAGTTGTCGCGACAGTTCGGGCTGGGTCAGCGAATAGGTGCCCGCCGAGCCGCAGCACAGGTGCCCGTCGGGCACGGACGTCAGGTTGAAACCGAGTCCGCTCAGCAGCGCTTCCACGGCGCCGCCGAGTTTCTGCCCGTGCTGCAAGGTGCAGGGGCAATGGAAGGCCACGCGCTGCGAGGCGTGGATCCCGAGCTTTTCCAGCGGTTCGTCGCGCAACACCTCCACCAGGTCCCGAGCCAGTTCGCTGACCTTTTTCGCCTTGTCGGCATAGGTCGGGTCGCTGGCGAGCAGATGGCCGTAGTCCTTGATGAAGGCGCCGCAACCGCTGGCGGTCTGCACAATCGCCTCGGCGCCTTTTTCGATGCCCGGCCACCACGCGTCGATGTTGCGCCGGGCACGGTCGAGGCCGGCGGCCTGGGCGTCCAGGTGGTAGTCCACGGCACCGCAGCACCCGGCTTCGCGGGTCGCGATGACACTGATCCCCAACCGGTCCAGCACCCGCGCCGCCGCGGCATTGGTGTTGGGTGACAGGCCGGGCTGCACGCAACCTTCGAGCATCAGCACCTGACGCTCGCGCAGGGTCATGGGCCGCGGCTTGGCCGGCGGTGCATGGCGCGGCAATTTGCTTTGCAGGGTATCGGGCAGCAGTGCGCGGAACACCTGGCCGCCATTGACCAGGCTTTTAAACAAATCCGGATGCGGCACGGTCTGCCGCAACCCCTCGCGCAACAGGCGCTGTCCGAGCGGGCGCGGCACCGCCGCATCGACCACCGCGCGACCGATGTCCAGCAGGTTGTGGTAGTCGACGCCCGATGGGCAGGTGGTTTCGCAGTTGCGGCACGATAGGCAGCGATCCAGGTGTTGCTGGGTCTTTTGCGTGACGTCGTTGCCTTCCAGCACTTGCTTGATCAGGTAGATGCGGCCCCGCGGTCCGTCCAGTTCATCGCTGAGCAATTGATAGGTCGGGCAGGTGGCATTGCAGAAGCCGCAGTGCACGCAGGTGCGCAGGATGCTTTCGGCTTCTGCGGCGCGGGGCAGATGGCGGGCGCTTTCACTCAGGGTCGTCTGCATGGTTCAAAACTCCGCGTACAGGCGTCCGGGGTTGAAGATGCCCCGTGGGTCGAGTTGTTGTTTCAGGTTGCGGTGATAGCACATCAGGGCCGGGGGCAGCGGCTGGAAAGGGGTGTCGGTCAGGCCGTGGCTGAAGCAGGTGACATGGCCGCCGACTTCGTCGACGACCTGGCGGATGAACGCCGCTTCGGCATCGGACTTCAACCAGCGCTGGGCGCCGCCCCAGTCGATCAACTGGCGCCCCGGCAGCGACAGGCGCGGTGTGTTGTGCGGCAGTGACAGGCGCCAAAGCGGCTGGTCTTCATCGAAGAAGCTCAAGCGCTGTTCGTTGAGATCTTCCCAGTACGAAGCGTCCAGCCGTTCGCCACCGAGGCGCTCGTGGGCCGCCGCCACCGAACCTTCACCGCCCTCGAGCCGCAGGTGCAGGCGTGTACCGTCGTGACAGGCTGCGCTGATCGGCAACGGTTGCTGGCCCCACTCCGCCAGGCGCAGCAAGGCGCGTTCAGGGTCCATTTCCAGGCTGATGCTCAGGACTTTCCGGGGTTTTGGCAGCACTTTGAGCGAGACTTCGGTGATCAGCCCGAGGCAGCCGTAACTGCCGGTCATCAGGCGTGACAGGTCGTAGCCGGCGACGTTTTTCATCACCTCGCCACCGAAGCGCAACAGCTTGCCGTGACCGGTGATGACCCGCGTGCCGAGGACGAAATCGCGCACCGAGCCGGACCACGGGCGCCGTGGGCCGGACAGTCCGCAGGCGATAATGCCGCCGACCGTGGCGCCGTCGCCAAAGGACGGCGGCTCGCAGGGCAGCATCTGTTGCGCGGCATCCAGCGCCTGCGCCAGCTCCGCCAGCGGCGTGCCGCAACGGGCGGTGATCACCAGTTCGGTCGGGTCGTAACTGACGATGCCCCGGTGCGCCCGGGTATCGAGAATTTCCCCGGCCGTGGTGCGGCCGAGGAAGCCTTTGCTGTTGGAACCCTGGATGCGCAACGGCGTAGCGTTTTCCAGTGCCTGATTGACCTGTTCCAGGAGCAGTTGGCTGTCATCGAAGTCTGCAGGGCCGCGCATCAGAAACGCTCCAGCTCGGGGAAGGGCAATTGACCGCGATGTATGTGCATGGCACCGAATTCGGCGCAGCGGTGCAGGGTCGGAATGTTCTTGCCGGGGTTGAGCAGGCCGCTCGGGTCGAAGGCGGCTTTGATGGCATGGAACAGGGTCAGCTCTTCGCTGTTGAACTGCGCGCACATCTGGTTGATCTTCTCGCGACCCACGCCGTGCTCACCGGTGATGCTGCCGCCGACCTTCACGCACAGCTCCAGAATCTTGCCGCCCAGGTTTTCTGCGCGCTCCAGTTCGCCGGGTTGATTGGCGTCGAACAGGATCAACGGATGCATGTTGCCGTCGCCGGCGTGGAATACGTTGGCCACCCGCAGGCCGTATTCGTTCGAAAGTTCGGCGATGGCGTGCAGCACACCGGGCAGTTCGCGACGGGGGATGGTGCCGTCCATGCAGTAGTAATCCGGCGAGAGGCGGCCCACTGCCGGGAAGGCGTTCTTGCGCCCGGCCCAGAAGCGCACGCGCTCGGCTTCGTCTTTGGCCTGGCGCACCTCGGTCGCACCGGCCTGTTGCAGTACCTGGCGCACCCGGTCGCAGTCATCCGAGACATCGGCTTCAACACCATCGAGTTCGCACAGCAGAATGGCCTGGGCCTCCACCGGATAACCGGCGTGGATGAAGTCCTCGGCGGCGCGGATGGCCAGGTTGTCCATCATTTCCAGGCCACCGGGGATGATGCCGGCGGCAATGATGTCGCCGACGGCGCGCCCGGCTTTTTCCACGGAGTCGAACGCCGCCAGCAATACCTTGGCGGTCTGCGGTTTGGGCAGCAGCTTGACCGTGACCTCGGTGATCACCCCGAGCAGGCCTTCGGAGCCGGTGAACAGTGCCAGTAGATCGAAACCGGGGGCGTCGAGGGCGTTGGAGCCCAGGCTCAAATGCTCGCCGTCGACCGTGAGGATGTCGACCTTGAGCACGTTGTGCACGGTCAGACCGTACTTCAGGCAATGCACGCCACCGGCATTTTCCGCGACGTTGCCACCGATCGAACAGGCAATTTGCGAGGACGGATCCGGCGCGTAATACAGGCCGAACGGTGCCGCCGCCTGGGAAATCGCCAGATTGCGCACACCCGGCTGAACCCGTGCGGTACGGGCGGCGGGGTCGATGCCCAGGATGTTGTTGAAACGCGCCATCACCAGCAGCACGCCTTTCTCCAGGGGCAGCGCACCGCCGGACAAACCGGTGCCGGCGCCACGGGCGACGACCGGGACGTGCAGCTCATGACAGACCCGCAGCACCCCTTGCACTTCGTCGATGTGCCGGGGCAGCACCACCAGCATCGGCGTGGTGCGATAGGCCGACAGTCCGTCGCATTCGTAGGGCTTGAGTTCCTCCTGCTGATGCAGGATTTCCAGGCCTGGCAAGCGGCTCTGCAGGGCCTGCAACAGGGCCTGTCTGTCGACGTGGGGCAAGGCGCCGTCAACGCGTTCATCGTAGAGAATGTTCATGGGATCACGATTCTCGCTGGAGACCTGCGACCTTCATCATTGGCCTGATACGGCCGGCTGTCCATGGGATGTTTGTCCGCACGACGGACCATTCATTCAATAAAAACCACCGTCCCCTGTGGGAGCGAGCTTGCTCGCGATGACGGTGGCACAGTCGACATCTCTGTTGAACGTGACACCGCTATCGCGAGCAAGCTCGCTCCCACAGGTATGCGGCTTAAGCATAATCAAGTAGCGTTCGATTCAATGCCCGCCCACCACCATATGGCTGAACGGCGCAACATAGGCCTGCAAGGTCACCAGCCCGCCGACCAGAATTGCCAGCACAATCGAGTGGAAGAACACGTAGCGCAGGATTTCCCCTTCATGGCCGTACCAGCGGGTGGCGGTGGAGGCGACCACGATCGACTGGGCGTCGACCATCTTGCCCATGACCCCGCCGGAACTGTTGGCGGCGGCCATCAACACCGGGCTGATGCCCAGTTGCTCGGACGTCACCCGTTGCAGGCCGCCGAACAGCACGTTGGACGCGGTGTCCGAGCCGGTCAGCGCCACGCCGAGCCAGCCGAGCAGGGTGCCGAACATCGGGTAGAAAATGCCCGTCGCGGCGAAAGCCAGGCCCATGGTCGCATCCAGGCCGGAGTAGCGTGTGAGGAAGCCCAGGGCGAGCATCGCCGCAATGGTGATCAACGAGTAACGCACCACCCACAACGTGCGCAGGTACTGGTGAATCAGTTGTGGGATCGAGTAACCCATCAACAAGCCGCCGACGATTGCCGCCAGCAGAATGCCGCTGCCGGTGGCGGTGAACCAGGTGAACTTGTACACCGCCTCCTCGGTTTTCGGCGCGGCCACCACGGGCGGGACTTTCTCGACCTGCAAGTGCAGGGTGGTGAAGGTCACGACCGGCGCAAACAGCGGGTTGGCCTCGCGCATCGGCTTGCCCTGCGGATCGAGCTTGGCGGCACTGGTTTGCGGGTCGATGGCAGGGCGGGTGTCGAAGGTGTTCTTGAAGCCCTGGGTACCCCAGATGAACACGAAGACCGTGAGGATGATCCACGGCATCCAGGCTCGCATCACCGCCGGTTTCGCCTCGTTGGCAAAGGTTGCAGTGGGTACGGGCTTTTCGTCGTGCTCGGCGTCGATCTTCGAGTTGTCGACCCGGCCGGACAGGGCGGCAGAGGTGTGCACGGTGGCCGGTTTCCAGACCTTGAGGAAACCGGTCAGGCAGGCCATGGAAATCAGCGCGGCGATCACATCCACCAGCATGGGTCCGTGATAGTTCGAGACGAGGAACTGCGGAATGGCAAAACTGACCCCGGCCACCAGGATCGCCGGCCAGATCTCCAGCATCTTGCGCCAGCCGGCAAAGGCCCAGATCAGCCAGAACGGCACCAGCACCGAGAAGAAGGGTAATTGCCGACCGACCATCATCGACAGCTCCATCTCATCCAGCCCGGTGACTTTGGCCAGGGTGATGATCGGCGTACCGAGGGCACCGAATGCCACCGGCGCGGTGTTGGCGATCAGCGCCAGTCCCGAGGCGGCAAGCGGCGAAAAGCCGAGCCCGATGAGAATCGCCCCGGTCACTGCCACCGGCGTACCGAAGCCGGCCGCGCCTTCGAAAAACGCACCGAAGCAGAAGGCGATCAGGAGCAATTGCAGGCGCCGGTCATCGGTGATGCGCGCCAGGGAGTCTTGCAGCACCTTGAACGAACCGTTCTCGGTGGTCAGGCGGTGCAGGAAGATGATGTTCAACACGATCCAGCCAATCGGCAGCAAACCGTTGGCTGCACCGAACAGCGCCGCGGAACCGGCCATGTTCGCCGGCATGCCGAAGGCGAAGATCGCGATCAGCAAGGCCGAGGCCAGGGCGAGCAGCGCCGCCAGGTGCGCCTTGATATGGAAAAACGCGAGGGACGCCAGCATCACCACCACCGGCACAGCCGCCATGAGCGTTGAAAGCACCGGATTACCGAACGGATCGTAGACTTGCTGCCAGACCATGTTCCACCTCTGCTTTTTATTGTTGGACGTGCAGATCCCCTGGGGGGAGGTGGCCTTGAGTATAGGTGGCATTGCGCCGCTGTCAGGCCAGGCCCTCCGGTCCAGCGGGGCGGCGCAGTTCCAGGGCCTGAGCTAGCATGGCCAGTAGGGTTTGAATCCAGTCAGGGGAGGAATGCAGTCATGACCGAACGCCACATTGAGCACAAGGAGACGCTATCGAACGGATGCAAAATCAAAGTCACCGCCGAGATATTGAAAGACGGTTCGTTGGGCATGTTTATCGGTGTCTACAAGCCGGACGGCTCGGTCATCGACGAAAACCACGACCCACGGCCGCACATGCTGGACATGGAGGCGGCGATGGATTGGGGAATCGATATTGCGAGGGGCACTGGCAATAGCCAGCGTACGTTGTGAGCGGTTCGCGTCCGTGCCTGGCTGACCGGTGGTCGCCGTCAGAATCCGAAGGCGCGGGCCGAGCCTTTTGCCAGCTCGACATCCAGCAAATGCTCGGCCAGCACGTCATTCAAAAAGCGGAACTGATCATTGAGCCCGACCACTTCATTGCTGAAGTGATGATCGGCTGAGGGGATCAGCAACGCTTCGAACTTCTCGTCGAACAGCAGAGTCAACTCTTTACGTGACTCGAATTTCTGCGCGTAGAAATTGTTGCCGAACAGCGGAAAACGCACGGCGAGGGAGACAGTGTGCATCATGATGTTTGCTCCTCGCTCAGGACGTACCAGGCAAACACACTCAATGTGAACGCCGTCAGGGCCAGGCAGGTCAGCAGATGGATCAGCATGAGGTTTCCCTCCGATTCGGGGTTTCGTGTTGGCTTGGGATCGATCCTACGCTGACGGCGTGCAAGCGGAAGGCAATCGCGGCGATGGTGAATATCGACGCCAGTGATGGTGGTTTTTGTGCTGTCTGCTCTGGCCCCTTCGCGAGCAAGCCCGCTCCCACAATGTTTTGTGCTTGCCACATGATCCGGGCAAGACACGCAACCTGTGGGAGCGGGCTTGCCCGCGAAGAGGGCCTCAAAAGTGCCGCCGACCGTCGGCCAGGCACATGCCGCAACCTATACTTGAATCATGGTTTTCGAGTGCTGGACATCCCGCCCGGTGCACACTTCAGGAAGCCGCCATCTTGAACCTGCGTTCGCTGATCATTGCCGTGCTGGTGGTGCTGGCAGGGTGCGCCACGCCGCCCCGTGCGCCGGTGGAAGTGGCGCCGGTCATCGTTCCCGCCAGCACCTGGCAACAGGTGGACCGGGAGATCGTCGCCGCGTCGCAGTCGGCCACCGAGCAGACCCGAATCTACGCCCGTGGCGCCATGGAATACTGGCGCACGCGGGTCTATGAACTGACCGAAGAGAATTTCATTCCGTGGTTCAGCAGCTACTGGACCCAGGAATGGTTGTCGATGAAGGTCAGCTGGTACACCATCAGCGCCAAGGGTGAGCAGGATGCCTCGGCCAAGCGCTTGGCGGCGTACTTGCTCGAGGCCTACCAGGAGAAGGTCCTGGCCCCGGTGGCGGCGGAAATCGATCCCGATGCGATTCTTGGCCTGGCAGCGGCATTCTACGTCGACATCCTCAAGGAAGAGCTGCAGAAAATCTCCACCCGCCACGGCGTGCCGATGGCCCAGCTCAACGGGCGCATCCAGAAAATCCCGGCTATTGCCCTCGGGCCGCCGCCGGCGCGGGACGCCTCGTTGTACCAGATCGTGCACACGGAATCGTTGAACACATTGCCGGCTTATGCTGCGTTGCTCGACAAAATCCATAAGGCCGGCGGTGACCGGGGCGTGGGTTCGACCGACACCGCGATGGCGCCGGTGGCCAAGCGCGCCAGCCAGCGCATGGAAGCCGAGATGGCCCCGCGCGGGGCCGCCAGTGCCGTGGCCGCCGCGGCCGGGAGACTCGCCGGCGGCTTGATTACCGTCGGTGTGGCCGCCATTCGCGCGATCATTCAGGCCAATGACAGGCCGGACAGCGAAGCGCTGATCCGCAGCAGTCTGGGCAATACCTTCGACAAGGCCTGGATCAAGCTGGTGCAGAACCCGACCACCGGCGTCATGGCTGGCACGCTTTACATGGCGGGACAGATCGAAGGGAATCTGGGCGGCGGCGCACCACCGCCGGTCGGTTTGAGTGCCGGCACTGTCGATTGGACGCCGGCGCAACCGACTACCCAGCAGAACACCCCATGACCCAAGGAGAAGCACTCATGTCTTATGTCGATGGTTTTATCGCTGCCGTACCCACCGCCAACCGTGGGCAATACCTTAAACACGCGGAAATCGCCGCCTCAGTCTTCAAGGAAAACGGTGCCTTGAGCGTGGTCGAATGCTGGGGCGAGGATGTCCCGGAAGGCAAGGTCACCTCGTTCCCGATGTCGGTGAAGCTCAAGGAGGGCGAAACCGTTGCCTTTGGCTGGATCATCTGGCCGGACAAGGCCACCCGCAATGCCGGGATGGACAGGATGATGCAGGACCCGCGCATGAAGCCGGACGTCAATCCGATGCCCTTCGATGGCCAGCGCATGGTGTACGGCGGGTTTGAAGTACTCCTCACGGCGTGATGCCGGACGCGGGATCACTCCGGCGTCGGGGTGATCCTGCAACTCTTGCGCTGGCGGATCTCGTCGTCCGTCGGCCGCTCGCGGATGAACTCGAAGCGCGGTTCACCTTCGCTGTAATGCACCAGCCAGCCCCATTCCAGCTGGAGTTCATCCTGACCTGGCGCGGGCGGTCTGGCCCACCATGGCTCTTTGCTGATGATCTGTCGCATGGTCCCCCCTCCGGTTTTGGGATGCCAGAACTATAACGCGCCTGCCGGACGGTGCCAGAAATCCGCTGGCCGGCAGGCGGGTGTTGAGTACACTCAGACAGTCTTCCCACAAGGAGTGCGGCATGAACGACGAAACCCGCGAGCCGATCAAGCGGCTGTTCTTTGCGCTGGACTGCGCCCCGGCCCAACGCCGGGAGATCGCCCAGTGGCGCAGCGCGCTGCAACTGCGCAACGGACGACCGGTGCCAGCGGACAACTTTCACCTGACGCTGAAGTTTTTGGGCGCGGTGGGCGTGGCGCAGATCGCCGACCTCTGCACCGCTGCGGCGTCCATCCGCACCCCGGGCGAGCGCTTGACGGTGGAGCTTGACCGGCTGGACGTATGGCGCAGGGCCGGGGCGTTGGTGCTCGCGCCACAGCAGGCGCCCCCGGCATTGCTGCGTCTGGTGTATGCCCTGGAACAGGCGATGTTGCCGTTCGGGCTGGAGGAGGCCCCAAGGGAGTATCGCCCGCACCTGACCTTGGCGCGAGATTATCGGGCGCCGGTGCCGGAGTCCCCGACCGCGCCGCAATTCTTCCTGCGTGCCGACCGGTTCACCTTGTTCGAATCCCACAAGGGCCGTTATCGGGCGCTGGCCGAATGGCCGTTGATAGACCCCCCATAAAAAAAGGCGCCCGAGGGCGCCAAATTCACCTGAACCGAGGGAGCCAGGTGAGGCCGTTCTACTTGCAGGAGAGGCAGCGGTGGTAAGGCGCTGCGTGAACGGAAATGGGTAGAGCTGAAATGTGTGCTGGATGTTCTGGCCTCATCGCGAGCAAGCTCGCTCCCACAGGTACATGCCGTACCTGTGGGAGCGAGCTTGCTCGCGATGGCTATGTCAGGCTCAGCAAATCAATTGAGTGAATTACTGGCCGAGTTTCACCTTGGTCCAGCCTCGGGTCATGATTCGCTGGATGGCGATCGGCTGGTCCGGTACGGCATAGAGCGTGGCCATCACCGCTTCCGACGGGTAGGAACCCGGATCGTTGCGGATCGCTTCATCGACCAGTGGCGTGGCCGCCGCGTTGGCGTTGCTGTAGCCGATGTTGTTGGTGATGTCGGCGATCACGTCTGGGCGCATCAGGAAGTTCATGAACAGGTAGGCGTTCTCGACGTTGGCGGCATCGCGCGGGATCGCGAGCATGTCGTAGAAACTGGCGGCGCCTTCTTTCGGGATGCTGTAGTCGATCTTCACCTTGTCCCCGGCTTCCTGGGCGCGGGCCTTGGCCTGCAGCACGTCGCCGGAGTAACCGACGGCCACGCAGATGTTGCCGTTGGCCAGGTCCGAGATGTATTTCGACGAATGGAAGTACGCCACGTTCGGGCGAATCTTCATGAACAGCGCCTCGGCTTCGGCGATGTGCTGTTTGTCCTGATCGTTCACCGGGTAGCCCAGGTAGTGCAGGGCGGTCGGGATCATTTCGGTCGGCGAGTCGAGGAAGCTGATGCCGCAGGCCTTGAGCTTCTCGGCGTTTTCCGGTTTGAACAGCAGGTCCCAGGAGTTGGTCGGGGCATTGGCGCCGAGCACTTCCTTGACCTTGGCCGGGTTGAAGCCGATGCCGATCGAGCCCCACATGTACGGGATGGCGTGAGCGTTGTCGGGATCGCTCGCGGAGGCGTTTTTCAGCAGCACCGGATTGAGGTTGTTCCAGTTCGGCAGCTTCGACTTGTCCAGCGTCTGGTAGACGCCGGCCTTGATCTGCTTGGCCAGGAAGCTGTTGGACGGCACGACGATGTCGTAGCCGGATTTGCCCGCCAGCAGGCGAGCTTCGAGGGTTTCGTTGCTGTCGAACACATCGTAGGTCACCTGGATGCCGGTCTCGTCTTCGAACTTCTTGACGGTGTCCGGGCCAATGTAATCCGACCAGTTGTAGACGCGCAGAACCTTGTCATTGGCCTGGGCGCCGGTGGCGATCGCGCCCAATAAGGACAGTGTCAGCAGAGTCCTGCCAAACATTTTCATCGGTACAACTCCATTTCTTTTTTATTCAAGATCACACGGTAAATATTTGTGGCTAGAACGCTTGCGCGCTCCTTTGTAGGAGCGAGCTTGCTCCGGGCGGCGATCCGACGAAAAACTCAAGGACGCCGCGTTAATTCAGGTAGCCCGCGTCATCGTTAACGTCCATCGCGAGCAAGCTCGCTCCTACAGGGGGCGGCATCAGGCGGTGGCCGCTGTCATCTGCTTTTTCGGTTGTTGCCAGGATTCGCTGGCGGTCTGGTCCATGGCTTCCTGGATCGCGCGTTTGCGGGTGGCTTCGGCACGGCGGCTGAAGTACCAGACCATGAAGGTCACGATCGACACGGCCAACAGGATCAGGCTGGCCACGGCGTTGATCTCGGGCTTCACGCCCAGACGTACCGCCGAGAACACTTCCATCGGCAGGGTCGTGGAACCCGGGCCGGAGACGAAGCTCGCCAGCACCAGGTCATCCAGCGACAGGGCGAACGACATCATGCCGCCGGCCGCCAGTGACGGCGCGATCATCGGGATGGTGATCAGGAAAAACACCTTGAACGGTTTCGCACCCAGGTCCATGGCCGCTTCCTCGATGGACAGGTCCAGTTCGCGAAGGCGGGCGGAGACTACCACCGCCACATAAGCGGCACAAAACGTGGTGTGGGCGATCCAGATCGTCACGATGCCGCGTTCCATCGGCCAGCCGATCAACTGCGCCATGGCCACGAACAGCAGCAACAGCGACAGACCGGTGATCACTTCAGGCATCACCAGTGGCGCGGTGACCAGGCCACCGAACAGGGTGCGACCCTTGAAGCGCGTAACGCGGGTCAGCACGAACGCCGCCAGGGTACCCAGCGCCACCGCCGCGATGGCGGTGTAGCAGGCGATCTCCAGCGAACGTACCACCGAGCCCATCAGTTGCGAGTTGTCGAGCAAACCGGCGTACCACTTGAACGACCAGCCACCCCACACCGTCACCAGCTTCGAGGCGTTGAACGAATAGATCACCAGGATCAGCATCGGCAGGTAGATAAACGACAGGCCGAAAATCAGCATGAACTTTGAAAATCCGAAGCGTTTCATCCCCGTGCCTCCATCTCTTTGGCCTGACTGCGGTTGAACAGCAGAATCGGCACAATCAGGATCAACAGCATCACCACCGCCAGGGCAGACGCCACCGGCCAGTCGCGGTTGTTGAAGAACTCTTGCCACAACACACGGCCGATCATCAGGGTTTCCGGACCGCCGAGCAGTTCCGGAATCACGAACTCACCGACCACCGGAATGAACACCAGCATGCAGCCGGCGATGATGCCGTTCTTGGCCAGCGGCACGGTGATTTTCCAGAAGCTGTTGAAGGTGCTCGAACCCAGGTCCGATGCGGCTTCCAGCAGGCTCTGGTCGTGCTTGACCAGGTTGGCGTACAGCGGCAGCACCATGAACGGCAGGTACGCATACACCACGCCGATATAAACAGCCGTGTTGGTGTTGAGGATCTCGATCGGGTGCGACGTCAGCCCGGTCCACATCAGGAACCCGTTGAGCAGGCCGTTGTTGCTGAGGATGCCCATCCACGCATACACGCGGATCAGGATCGCGGTCCAGGTCGGCATCATGATCAGCAGCATCAGCACGTTCTGCGCTTCCTTGCTGGCCTTGGTGATGGCGTAGGCCATCGGGAAACCGATCACCAGGCACATCAGGGTGCTGAACAGCGCGACCTTCAACGAACCGAGATAAGCCGAAAGGTACAGCTCGTCCTGGCCCAGCAAGGTGTAGTTGCCGATGTTGAGCAACAGCTGGAATTTCTGCTCGGCGAAGGTGTAGATCTCCGAGTAGGGCGGAATGGCCAGGGCCGCTTCCGAGAAGCTGATCTTCATCACCAGGAAGAACGGCAGCATGAAGAACAGGAACAGCCAGATGAATGGAATCCCGATGACGAACTTGCGCCCGCTGGGGACCAGTCTCAGAAATTGCTGATTGAAGGTTTTCATGCGCGCAGTACCACGCCGCTGTCGTCTTCCCACCACACGTAGACCTGATCGTCCCAGGTCGGACGGGCACCACGGCGTTCGGCGTTGGCCATGAACGACTGGACGATCTTGCCGCCAGGCAGCTCGACGTAGAACACCGAGTGGCCGCCGAGGTAGGCAATGTCATGCACCTTGCCGCTGGACCAGTTGTAGCGGTTGTCCGGCTTGACGGTACTGACCAGCAGTTTTTCCGGGCGGATCGCGTAGGTGATCGACTTGTCCTGCACCGAGGTGCTGACGCCGTGACCGACGTAGATCTTCTGCTCCAGGTCCGGGCTGTGGATGATCGCGTGACCTTCCAGGTCTTCTACCACTGTGCCGTCGAAGGCGTTCACGTTGCCGATGAATTCGCAGACCATGCGGCTGACCGGTGCTTCATAGATGTCGACCGGGCTGCCGATCTGGGCGATCCAGCCCAGGTGCATGATCGCGATGCGCTGGGCCATGGTCATGGCCTCTTCCTGGTCGTGGGTCACCATCACGCAGGTCACGCCCACGCGCTCGATGATTTCCACCAGCTCCAGCTGCATTTGCGAACGCAGCTTTTTATCCAGGGCGCCCATCGGTTCGTCGAGCAGCAGCAGCTTCGGACGCTTGGCCAGGGAACGGGCCAGGGCCACGCGCTGACGCTGGCCGCCGGACAGTTGGTGCGGCTTGCGCTTGGCGTACTGGGTCATGTGCACCAAGCGCAGCATCTCCTGCACCCGGGCTTCGATCTCGGCCGCTGGCAAACGGTCCTGCTTGAGGCCGAAGGCGATGTTCTGCGCCACCGTCATGTGCGGGAACAGCGCGTAGGACTGGAACATCATGTTGATCGGTCGTTCGTACGGCGGCATGTCGGTGATGTCGACACCGTCGAGCAGAATCCGGCCTTCGGTCGGGCGCTCGAAACCGGCAAGCATGCGCAGCAGGGTCGATTTGCCGGAGCCGGAACCACCGAGCAGGGCGAAGATTTCACCCTGGTGGATTTCCAGGGACACATCGTCCACTGCGGTGGTTTCGTCGAATTTCTTGGTGACGCGATCGACTTTCACCAGGACCTTTTTCGGGGCCTGGTGACCTTCAATAGCCTTCCTGTAAATGCTGGAGGCGTTTGCCATGTGAAACTCCCAACAGGTTTCAGTCGCCCGGCCAACACGGCCCGGCTTAATAGTGGATTGCAAACCCGTATCGGGGACTTCGGTCAGAGCGCAGACCCTGTGGGAGCGAGCTTGCTCGCGATGAGGCAGCCACATTCAACATTGATGGTGACTGTTCTACCGCTATCGCGAGCAAGCTCGCTCCCACAGGGATTTGCGTTTGTTGATCGAACTCTCCCATACCGCTCCGGGTTAATTCGGCGCCGCCATCCTGGCTGCCTGGTCGTACTTGTTGTTATTGCAGTGTGTTGTTACCGCGAACGGGACGCGCAAAAGCGCCCGCCCGCCCGCTCGCGTTGGGCAGTCAATCGTTGAATGTGGGTGCCGGGTCGTCAGCTCGAGTGACGCAGCGCCGCCCGTTGCCGGCAGGCTTCGCCGAACGCCTGGAAAATACTCAAGTAAGGCGGGTTGTTCAGAACCTGCCATTCCGGGTGCCATTGCACGCCGAGGGCGAAGGCCTGGCTGTGCTCGACCGAGATCGCCTCGATCAGGCCATCGGGTGCGACGGCTTCGGCACGCAGGCCGGGCGCGAGGCGGTCGATGCCCTGGCTGTGAATCGAATTGACCTGGAACACCGGTGGCAGGTCCAGGGCTTCGAACACGCCACCGGGCTGCACATTCACCGCATGGGCGGGAGCGTATTGCACGGCCAGGTCCGGGTGGTTGGCCTCGCGGTGGTCGAGGAAGCCGGGAAGTTCATGGACTTTCTGATGCAGGCTGCCACCGAACGCCACGTTCATTTCCTGGAAGCCGCGGCAGATGCCGAGCACCGGAACGCCGGCAGCGATGGCTGCGCGGATCAGTGGCAGGGTGGTGCGGTCCCGTTGCGGATCGTGCTCCGTGCCGGGGGCGCTGTCGGGGCCTTGATAGTGGAAGGGTTCCACGTTCGACGGCGAGCCGGTCAGCAACAGACCGTCGAGCTGCGGCAGCAGGTCATCGATTTCGGTCAGTTCGCCTAAGGAAGGAATAACGACAGGCAGCCCCAGCGCTGCAACGCTGACAGCACGCAAGTACTTGTCGCCGCTGATGTGGTAGGGGTGCAGGCCAATCTGTTTGACGCACGCAGTAACGCCGATCAATGGCTTGAATGCCATTTTTATCACCTCGAAGTTTCACACTTGAACGAGCTTTTCTGGAGCTTAGCCTTGTTGATTTTAATTAACAACTCTCATGTAAAAAATTCTAAACGCCGCACGTCCGATCTTCAGGATTTATGCGTGTTTGAGGGCGTATCTGGCACTCTCGTCCTTCTAAGAGGCCCGAAAATAAACGTTGAAAGGCCAGGTGTTCGCTATTGACTTCACTTTGCCTTTCGGATTGACTGGGCTCGTGAAAGGGCGGTGAACATAATAATTAACAGTAAAAAATAGGTGCATCATGTCGGTCCCTCTGCGTGCCGTTCAACTCAACGAAGCAAACGCATTCCTTAAGAAATATCCTGAGGTTTTGTACGTCGACCTTCTGATTGCGGATATGAACGGTGTGGTGCGCGGCAAGCGCATCGAGCGCACCAGTCTTCATAAGGTTTACGAGAAAGGCATCAACCTGCCGGCGTCTCTGTTTGCTCTGGACATCAATGGCTCCACGGTGGAAAGCACCGGCCTGGGTCTGGACATCGGCGACTCCGACCGGATCTGCTACCCAATCCCGGGCACCCTGAGCATTGAACCCTGGCAGAAGCGCCCGACTGCGCAACTGCTGATGACCATGCACGAACTCGAAGGCGAGCCATTCTTCGCCGACCCGCGTGAAGTGCTGGCCAATGTCGTGCGCAAGTTCGACGACATGGGCCTGACCATCTGCGCCGCGTTCGAACTGGAGTTCTACCTGATCGACCAGGACAACGTGAACGGTCGTCCGCAATCGCCACGTTCGCCGGTATCCGGCAAGCGTCCGATGTCGACCCAGGTGTACCTGATCGACGACCTCGACGAATACGTCGACTGCCTGCAAGACATCCTCGAAGGCGCTAAAGAGCAGGGCATCCCGGCTGACGCCATCGTCAAGGAAAGCGCCCCGGCGCAATTCGAAGTCAACCTGCATCACGTGGCTGACCCGATCAAGGCCTGCGACTACGCGGTCCTGCTCAAGCGTCTGGTGAAGAACATCGCCTACGACCACGAGATGGACACCACCTTCATGGCCAAGCCGTACCCGGGCCAGGCGGGCAACGGTCTGCACGTGCACATTTCGATTCTCGACAAAGAAGGCAACAACATCTTTGCCAGCGAGGATCCCGAGCAGAACGCCGCGCTGCGACACGCGATCGGCGGTGTGCTCGAGACCCTGCCGGCGCAGATGGCGTTCCTCTGCCCGAACGTCAACTCGTACCGTCGTTTCGGCGCACAGTTCTATGTGCCGAACTCGCCGAGCTGGGGCATCGACAACCGCACCGTGGCCGTGCGTGTGCCGACCGGCTCGAAGGACGCCGTGCGCATCGAACACCGCGTGGCCGGTGCCGACGCCAACCCGTACCTGCTGATGGCTTCGGTATTGGCCGGCGTGCACCACGGCCTGACCAACCAGATCGAGCCGGGCGCCCCGGTGGAAGGCAACAGCTACGAACAGAACGAGCAGAGCCTGCCGAACAACCTGCGCGATGCCCTGCGCGAGCTGGACGACAGCGAAGTCATGGCGCGCTACATCGACCCGATGTACATCGATGTGTTCGTGGCGTGCAAGGAAAGCGAGCTGGCCGAGTTCGAGAACTCCATCTCCGACCTTGAGTACAACTGGTACTTGCATACCGTTTAACGGCCTCGTGGATGGGGGGTGTACACAGAGTCTGTGACACCACCAGTCCCCTGTGGGAGCGAGCTTGCTCGCGATGAGGCCGTCACATTCAACATTAATAGTGACTGTTGCACCGCTATCGCGAGCAAGCTCGCTCCCACAGGTACTGCGGCAATCTGATCCATGACCGAATGGCATCAGTCCGACGATCACTTATCGAGTCACAACCATGACAAACACTCGCAGCGATTGGGAGCAACGCTTCCAGTCCCTCTCCATTGAAGGTCGCGCCTTCATCGACGGCCAATACTGCGCGGCCGCCAGTGGCACCACGTTCGAATGCATCAGCCCCGTGGACGGCCGTTTCCTGGCGAACGTCGCCAGCACCGACGAAGCCGACGCCAATGCGGCGGTCGCCGTCGCGCGCCGCACTTTCGAATCCGGTGTGTGGGCCAACCTGGCCCCGGCCGAGCGCAAGCGCATCCTGATCCGTTTCGCCGACCTGATCCTGGCGAACCAGGAAGAACTGGCCCTGCTCGAAACCCTCGACATGGGCAAGCCGATCAGCGACTCCATGAGCATCGACATTCCGGCGACCGCCAACGCGATCCGCTGGACCGCCGAAGCCATCGACAAGATCTACGACGAAGTCGCCGCCACGCCCCACGATCAACTGGGCCTGGTGACGCGCGAAGCGTCCGGCGTGGTCGCGGCCATCGTGCCGTGGAACTTCCCGCTGATCATGGCCAGCTGGAAGTTCGCCCCGGCCCTGGCGATGGGCAACTCGTTCATCCTCAAGCCTTCGGAAAAGTCGCCGCTGACCGCGATCCGCATCGCGCAGCTGGCACTCGATGCCGGCATCCCGAAAGGCGTGTTCAACGTCCTGCCGGGTTACGGCCACACCGTGGGCAAGGCGCTGGCATTGCACATGGATGTCGACGTGCTGGCCTTCACCGGCTCCACGGCGATTGCCAAGCAGCTGATGATCTACGCCGGGCAAAGCAACATGAAACGCGTCTGGGCCGAAGCCGGGGGCAAGAGCGCGAACGTGGTGTTCGCCGATGCACCGGATCTGCGCGCGGCAGCACAGGCAGCGGCCAGCGGCATCGCCTTCAACCAGGGCGAAGTCTGCACCGCCGGTTCGCGCCTGCTGGTGGAGCGCTCGATTCGCGAGCAGTTCATGCCATTGCTGGTGGAAGCCTTGCAAGCCTGGAAGCCGGGCCACGCGCTCGATCCTGCGACCACCGTTGGCGCGGTCGTCGACCAGCGTCAACTGGACAACGTGCTGCGCTACATCGGCATCGGCAAGGAGCAGGGCGCCGAACTGATCGCCGGCGGCAGCCGCACCCTCGAAGACACCGGTGGCCAGTACGTGGAACCGACGATTTTCGACGGCGTGACCAACGCCATGACCATTGCCCGGGAAGAAATCTTCGGCCCGGTGCTGTCGGTCATCACCTTCGACACTGCTGAAGAAGCCCTGGCGATTGCCAACGACAGCATCTTCGGCCTGGCCGCCGGCGTCTGGACCCGCAACCTGAGCAAGGCCCACACCTTCGCCCGTGGCTTGCGTGCCGGCAGCGTCTGGGTCAACCAGTACGACGGCGGCGACATGACCGCGCCGTTCGGCGGGTACAAGCAGTCGGGTAACGGTCGGGACAAATCGCTGCACGCGTTCGACAAGTACACCGAGCTCAAAGCGACCTGGATCAAGCTCTAACACCTTTTAAACGGCGGCCGCCGACACGCTGTCGGCGACCCTCGGAGAAACCTATGAAACACAGCTCTTCTAATCAACAGCATGTAAACAGCTACTACGCCGCCACCCGCAACTTCACCGGCGATTTCCCGGTGCTGGAAGGGGCGGTGGACTGTGACGTCTGCGTGATCGGCGCCGGCTACACCGGCCTGTCCTCGGCGCTGTTCCTCGCCGAAGCGGGCTACAGCGTGACCGTGCTCGAAGCGGCCAAAGTCGGCTTTGGCGCCAGCGGTCGCAACGGCGGCCAACTGGTCAACTCCTACAGCCGCGACGTCGATGTCATCGAAGAGCGCTACGGCGACAAGACCGCCGAAGTGCTCGGCAGCATGATTTTCGAAGGCGCCGACATCATTCGTCAGCGCATACAGCACTACGACATCCAGTGCGATTACCGTCCCGGCGGCATCTTCGCGGCGATGAACAAGAAGCAACTCAAGGGCCTGGCCGAGCAGAAGAAGAGCTGGGAACGTTACGGCAACAAGAACCTGACACTGCTTGGCGAAGCCGACATCAAGCGCGAAGTGGGTTCCGATGCGTACGTCGGCGGCCTGCTGGACATGCAGGGCGGTCACATTCACCCGCTGAACCTGGCCCTCGGCGAAGCCTCGGCGATCATCGGCCTGGGCGGCAAGATCTACGAGCAATCGGCGGCGGTGGAAATCACCTACGGCGAGCCGATCACCGTGCGCACTGCCAAGGGCGTGGTGAAGGCCAAGTACCTGCTGATCGCCGGTAACGCCTACCTGCCGCAGGGTCTGGACAACCGCGTGACCAGCAAGAGCATGCCGTGCGGTTCGCAGATCGTCGTCACCGAACCGTTGTCGGAAAAGCAGGCCCGCAGCCTGATCAAGAACAACTACTGCGTCGAAGACTGCAACTACCTGCTCGACTACTACCGCCTGACCGCGGACAACCGCCTGCTTTACGGCGGTGGCGTGGTCTACGGTGCGCGTGAACCGGACGACATCGAGCAACTGATTCGCCCGAAAATCCTCAAGACCTTCCCGCAGTTGAAGGACGTGAAGATCGACTACCGCTGGACCGGCAACTTCCTGCTGACCATGTCGCGCATGCCGCAATTCGGTCGTATCGAGAAAAACGCCTACTACATGCAGGGCTACAGCGGCCACGGCGTCACCTGCTCGCACCTGGCCGGCAAACTGATCTCGGAAATGATCCGTGGCGACGCCGAGCGTTTCGACGCGTTTGCCTCGTTGCCGCACATGCCGATGATCGGCGGGCGCACCTTCTCGGCACCGCTGACCGCCCTGGGCGCCGTGTACTACTCGCTGCGCGACCGTTTCGGCATCTAAGCCTTACCTCGCCGGCGGCATCTCCCCAAAGGGTGCCGCCGGTTTTTTACAACGGCCAAAAAGGTCATGAACACTGCAGTTCCCTGTGGGAGCGGGCTTGCCCGCGATGAGGCCCTGTCAGTCACCTTTTATGTTGCCTGACACACCGCCATCGCGGGCAAGCCCGCTCCCACAGGTTCTTCAGTTGAGTGAAAGTGACAATTCGCAGGTCGTTTTTCCAGCCGTTTATCGAACCTGCTGAGCATTACCAACAAACGTGATTTAATAGCCGCCTTTCACGTTTCCGGGACCGGAAAACGGCGTGATACGCGCCAGTACTCCACCCCTCCATTATCCCTGTAGGAGCGAGCCTGCTCGCGATGGCGCTGGTTCAGTCAACATCAACGTTTAGGCTAAAATCGCAATCGCGAGCAAGCTCGCTCCTACGGGTTGGCACATAAGGCTGTCATGGACACGGGCTCACGACTCAAATTAGTACGCGAAAGCTACAAACTGTCCCAGCGCGAGCTGGCCCGGCGTAGCGGCGTCACCAATGCAACCATCTCCCTGATCGAACAGAATCGGGTCAGTCCTTCCGTCAGCTCCCTGAAGAAACTGCTGGAGGGCATTCCCATGTCCCTGGCCGACTTCTTTACCTTCGATCAGCCACCCCGCGAACACCAGTACGTCTTCCGCGCCAACGAACAGCCCGACCTCGGCCGCCACGGCCTGCGCCTGCTGCTGATCGGCGCGTCCGTACCGAGCCGGCAGATGCGCCTGCTGCGCGAGCAATACGCACCGGGCGCAAGCTCGGGCGAAGAGCCGATCGTGCATTCCGAAGGCGAGGAGTGTGGGCTGGTAACACGGGGTACGGTTGAGTTGACCGTGGATGGCCAGGTGAGCGTGTTGAACGCCGGGGATGGTTATTACTTCCCGACGACCTTGCCGCATCGGTTTCGCAACATCGGGGCGGATGAGGCGGAGATTATCAGCGCGAATACGCCGGCGAACTTCTGATTATGATGAGGCCTGATTCGGCTGCTGGCTGAAACAGCATAGACGTGGTTGATAAACAATCCGATGCCCAATCAGGCATCGGATTTTTTATGTGCCCAAAGATCACGCAATTGGGCTTGATTGACCGTTTTGACGCCGCTCTTTCATGGCGTCACGGACCTGCACTGGTTGCGCAGGTCGTCGTTATGGATATTTTCGCACCCATTGCCACTTTGCTTGGCCCGGCAATAGTTACGCTGGTCATCGTCCTTGATATTTTCGCAACCACTGCCGCCGCCTGTCTCCGCCCGGCAAGCATTTCTCATGTCGTCGTTATGGATATTTTCGCACCCGTTACCACTTTGCTTGGCCCGGCAATAGTTACGTCGGTCATCGTCCTTGATATTTTCGCAACCACTGCCGCCTGTCTCTGCCCGGCAAGCATTTCTCATGTCGTCGTTTTTGATATTTTCGCAGCCGTTGCCACTTTGCTGGGCCCTGCAATAGTTGCGCTGGTCATCGTCTTTGATGTTTTCGCACCCGGCATACGCGTAGCCGCTCAGCATCAACAACATCGCAATGATTAGTCTCATTACACACTTCCTTGAGGGGCCAGGGAACAGCCTGGCGCTGATCGATCCAGAATGATTTGCTACTGCGCGCCATCATATCGACATCAGCTTGTAGGAAAGTTCCAGGACGGAAAAATTCGGCTCAAGAGGGCGCAAGGGATGAGGGCCGCTTCGCAGCCCGGCGGGAGCACGCTCCCTCGCCACAAAGGGGCAAGTCCTACAAGTTTTTCAGACGTCAAGATTGAACGTTCGTCGGATGGCGGGTTGCTATCATCGCAATTGCCTGCCGATATCAACACGGCTGCTAAGCTTGGTCGTTGCAGTGTCCGAGCCCCGTTCCTGCTCACGCTGCAAGGGTAATCACGGAGTGCGACATCCATTCCTGTCGGCAACCTGCACGGAGGCAGGCGATGGTGATCATGAGCATGGCCGATTCGACGGCGGCGGGGTTTCCCGAGCCGCTCGATCGGGAAGAAATCGAGCGGGTGCTGGCGCTATTGCTGGTCAGCCCGTTGTTTGCCAAGTCCAGGCGCATGGGCAGTCTGTTGCGCTTTCTGGTCGAGCACGACCTTCAGGCGTGCAAAACGCCGCTGACCGAACATGCCATCGGCATCGCGGTGTTTCGTCGTGACCCGGCAGTGTATTGCACCGGCGACGATCCGGTGGTGCGGGTGCAGGTGGGGCGCTTGCGGCGCAAGCTCGCTGCGCATTACGCCGGCAACGGCCAGCAGGACCCGGTGCGCTTCAACATTCCACCCGGGTGTTATCGCTTGACCTATCAGCGGCTGCGGCCCAAGGGCGTCGGCACTCGCCATCCTGTGGTCCAGATCCAGCCGTTTACCTGCCTCACCCGCGATGGCAATGACTTTGCCCGGGGCTTGTGCGAGGAGTTGAGTTGCCGCCTGTTCGAGTCGTTCGAGCAGGCGCAGACCGGGACCAATCATGTGTTGATGCGGGTGGCACGCAACAGCGAGCCGGTAGCGGACTTCAAGCGTGGCGGGCGTTACAGCTATTGCCTGGAGGGCAGCGTTCGGGTCGAGCCTTCGCGGGTGCGAGCGTCATTGCGCCTGGTGGATGTGGCGCAGGGGCGGATTCGCTGGTCTGCACAGTTCGATCGTGATCGACCCTATGGCATCGCCACCCAGGAGGACCTCGCGCAGTCGATCTGTCGCTCGCTGACGGGCTACTTCGCCACGGCGGGTAAAGAGAAATGAAAGGGCAACCGCAAGGTTGCCCCGGTATGACGGTTACACGGTTTTCCACTGACCGCCTTCGTAAAGGCGAGCTGCGGTGTTATCGAACGTCAGGTCGATTTCGATCGCCTTGGAGCGTGAGGTACTGAACATGGTGCTGGTCTGTACGTTCTGTTCGAACCACACGAGGATGGTCTCCACCGGCGTCAGCGCGGTACTGCCGGTGACGACCTGGTTTACGGCCACGTAGATTGGCGTACTGACCTGATTGCCATCAATGCCGGTGGACAACTGGTTGACCCCCGGATGAATCGGCGCGTAGTCGTTCACGAAAGTCAGGGAAATGTTCGGGCCACCGGTTACCGCCGGGCTCAGCAGGCCGTGTTCATCAAGTGTCGAGGTTTGCCCCAGGCCAATGTTGATGATGTTGGTCGAGACTTTGACTTGCACGTTTTCCCTGAACACGTTGGAGGCGAACAGCTGATATTGCGGCGTCCAGCTGAACTCGTTGTTGCTCAGGTAAGCGTTATAGGACTGCCAGACCACGTTGTAGTCGGCGTCACCCACCTTCTTGGCAAAGCACAGCTTGTAGCCGGACTTCTTCAGCTGCGCCAGGTCGCCGGCGGCGATTTCGATGGTGACGGTTTTTTGCGAAGCCGCCAGGGCCGACCTCAGTACCCGGCCGTAATCCGACGCCTTCAGTTGCGTTGCACCCATGATCGACTTGACGGCTTCTTGCACAT
Organism: Pseudomonas sp. PDM27; assembly: GCF_019219205.1. NCBI lineage: Bacteria > Pseudomonadati > Pseudomonadota > Gammaproteobacteria > Pseudomonadales > Pseudomonadaceae > Pseudomonas > Pseudomonas sp. PDM27. The sequence goes on from NZ_JAHUWF010000018.1 coordinate 110,880, forward strand.
CATTGTGAAGCTGCTGGCTCTGTTGGCTGACAGCGATTGACTTGCTCATGGTTTCCCTCTTCCTTGGTGGTGTGTTGGGCAAACAATGGGCTGCTGGCGCTTGGCGCTGCAGTGCATTGACGGCTTCACTCTAGGGTCGAGGGGCAGGGCGGCTAAGTGTCTTGGTGTTACAAGCGGGTATCGGGGTTGTATCAGGGGTCGGGTCAGCGGGGCAGCCGATTGGCCGCCCCGCCTTGACCTCAGGCGGCCCGGGCATCGGCCCAGACGAAGTTCCAACTGGTGCGTTTGCCCTTGGCGATCTCGATCAGCTTGTTCTCGTACACCGTGTGGTTGACCACGCCGGTGTAGGTCAGGGTGCGGGCGGCATTGTTCCCGGTGACCTCGCCCGGCTGGCCGCCCGACTCGACCATGGCTTTTTTCATGTCGGCATCCGACGGGGCGCTGCTCTGGTTTTTTTCCACTTTGACGAAACTCATGATTCACCTCTTCCGTGATGGGGGGATCGGTGCTTGCGCGGGCCGACAAGTCGACGAGCCTGTTCCACACCGACGGCCATACTTTATTGGCCCGTTCGGCGGCGCAGAAGTGACAACTGCGGCGCTGAGGTAACAATCGGGAAACAGCGCCATGCATTGAAGTATCTGCGACGTATCAAGCGGGGTGAGCGGATAGTTGCGTTCGATGACTCGATGGAACCAACATCGAAAATGGCGTCTAAATTTTAGGGAACATTCCCACTATGAAGGAACGACTCATGATCAAATCTCGATCGTTGATTGCAGCAATCACCTGCCTGGCCCTGGTCGGCGGCTCAGTGTCTGCACTGGCTGATCCAGGAAACGGCCAGGGCAACAACAAGGCCAGCCATGGCAACCAGGGCAACCAGGGCAGTCATGGCAACAAGAACAAGAATTCCGGCGGCGGGGATTGGAGTCATGGTCCCAGCATCAATCGCAGCAGCGTGCTCGAGATCATTGGCGCCAGCACGGGCTACTGGAGCCCCGGGCCTGCCTTGCCACCGGGTATTCAAAAGAACCTTGCCCGAGGCAAGCCGCTTCCACCGGGCATTGCCAAAAAACTGGATGGCCGGCTGGTCGGCAGGTTGCCCCACTATGACGGTTACGAATGGCAGCAAGTCGGCACGGATCTGATCCTGGTCGCGTTGGCCACCGGGCTCGTTTATGAAATTCTCAACGGTGTGTTCGATTGATGTGTGAAGGAACTTCCAGCCGCCTGTCGTCGGGCTGGAACTGTTTGAGGGATATCGCGTCATACGTCACGCGATATCAACCACCTACGGAAGCAATCATGCTTTTCAAAAACAAGAGTCTCGTTGCTGTAATGTCATGCGCCATGATGCTTGCAGCCGCCCCTTTGCTGCCTGATGGCCTGTCGATCATGGGTTCCGCCTACGCGAAGGACGGCGGTGGCGGTGGCGGTGGAAACGGTGGTGGCGGCGGCGGTGGAAACGGCGGTGGTAATGGCGGCGGAAACGGTGGAGGCCACGGCGGCGGAAACGGCGCAGGCCACGGCGGCGGCATGGGTGGCGGACACGCCGGCACAGGCCACTCCGGCAGTAACGGCCGCGGCAACGGGCTGGACAGCGACCACGCTGGCAAATCCGTGCGCGACCATGGCCTGAGCGGCAACCACTACGGCAGTGAGCGCAACGATGACAACGGTCACGGCACCACGACCTCAGGCATCGCCCACTCCAAGGATACTCGCGGCATCTCCAAGGCCAGGGCTATTTCGGCCTCGACGCCGGGTGAGCACAACACCAAAGGCCTGAGTAAAGCCGGGCTGTCGACCTCGAAAAAAACCCATTGAGTTCACAGCAGTAGCGAGCCGTTTCAGAAAAGCCAAAAACCCGCTGAAAGGCGGGTTTTTTGCGTCTGGCATTTGATCGCCGGACATTGCGCCGCACGTTTCCCACCTGGCCTGTCATGGGTTTTCGGCACTGAAGCTGGCCGCACACCGGGCCACGCACGGACAGAAAACGAGCCACCCGGACACATCGCGCAGTGATTTGCGTTTGCAGGCGATTTGTCATGTTCAGCGTCAATGCAATGTAGATATTGGTCAGCCCAACGTGATTCCAATGAGGCTGCCCTGTGTTCCAACGACTTGTGTGTTCGCTGTCTGTTTTGAGCCTGTCCATCGCTGCCGCCCAGGCGGCCGAGACTGTTCCCCTCAACACCCCACGCCTGAAGAGCATCGACAATTTCCGTGATGTCGCCGGTCTCACCACGGCATACACCACCGCCAACGACGGCACGATGCGGGGCGGGGTGTTTTACCGCTCCAATGCGCTGACCCCGTCGGCGGCGGACCTGGCGACCCTCAACGGCCTGGGCATCAAGGCGGTCTACGACCTGCGCACGCCCACCGAGATCGCCGCCACGCCCGACACGATGCTCACGGGCGCGACCTACAGCAACATCGACATCATCGGCGGCTCCACGTCTGGCGCCAACGTCACCAACGTCGCGTTCCATAGCGCCGCTGAAGCCACCGCGATGATGCAGGACACCAACCGTGATTTCGTCAGGAACGCGGGCATGCGCAGCGAGTTCAACCAGCTGTTCAATGAACTGGCCTCGGTCGACGGTGCCGCGCTGTTCCATTGCACCGCCGGCAAGGACCGCACGGGCTGGACCGCCGCCGTGCTGCAAAGCATCGCCGGGGTCGACGATGCCACCATCATGAGCAACTACCTGGCCACCAACGACTACACCGCCGCGCGTATCAGGGCGACCCTGGCGGCGATGCCGCCCGGCATGGCGACCATCTATGGGCCGCTGATCGGTGTGGAGGCCAGCTACCTGCAAGCCGGCCTGGACCAGGTGACCGCGCAGTACGGCACCATGGACAACTACCTCAAGCAAGGCCTCGGCCTGTCCCAGGAAACCATTTACGTACTGCGCGGCAAGATGGTGTTCTACAACAGCCTGCCTGGCGCGGCGGACCTGGCCGGCAACGCCGCGGCCGGTGCGCAGTTGTTGCAACAACTGCAGAACAGCAACCTGTCGGGCACCTACAGCGCCTACAACTACTACCTGCAATCGGCCATCGATGCGCGCAGCCTCGGCGGCGTCGAGTCCACCGTTGGCGGCCAGGTGCATGCCGACGCTGCCAGTTATCTGCTGCGCCAGGGCGCGATGATCGACCAGGCCGCTGCGCCCTACACCAGTGGTACCGACCTCAAGACCGGGCAATATCGCCTGTGGAGCACCGCGCTGGCGGGGTATCTGGGCACCGACGGCTCCTCGCAGGCCTCCAGCAGCAACGAGCATAGCCAGGGCATAATGATCGGCCTGACCCAGCGCTTTTCCGAACAGCTCAGCGCCCATGCCGGCTTCGGCTACAGCCGCGGCAATGTCGGTGGCGCCGGTGGCGAGGCCGATACCGACCTGACCTTCTTCAGCGTGGGTGCCCGCTTTGCACCGAACGGTCTGGAGCGCGGCCTGTTTGTGGATGCTGATGCCAGTGCCGGTTATCTCGATTACGAGAGCAAGCGCGAACTCGGCGGCGGCCTGGGCACCGCCAAGGGCGACAGCCATGGCAACCTCACCGGCGCGACCCTGGCCGTGGGCTACCGTGTTCCGGTGAACGGCGTGACCCTCGAGCCAAGCCTCGGTGTGCGGATCAGTCACGTCAATCTGTCGGGCTTCCAGGAAAAAGGCAGTGAGCTGGCGCTGGACGTCGAAGGTATCCACGAGACCCGCAAGAGCGCGGTGGCCAACCTCAACGCCTCCTTTGCACCGGTCAACCTGGGCGCCTGGCAACTGGTGCCGGGGGTGCAAGTGGGCTACGAGCATGTGCTGGGCGACGCTGAAGTCGACAGCGAAGGGCACCTGCTGGGCCTGGACATCGAGCAACAGGCCGCCTTCGACAACCGTGACCAGTTCACCGGTGGCGTCAACGTCATGGCCAACCTTGGGCCATGGAGCGTGGGTGCGGAAATCGGCGCCAGCGGTGGCGGCGACAGCCACGGCTTCAATGGCGGGCTGAAGGCCAGCTATCTGTTCTGACGGGAAGCCATTCACTGGAGATCAATGTGGGAGCGAGCCTGCTCGCGAATACGTCGTCACATTCAACATCAGGGTGACTGACGCACCGCCATCGCGAGCAGGCTCGCTCCCACATGGGTTCATTGCCATACCTGAATCCCCGAGGGTTCAGAGCATTGCTGAATCCATCGGCCGCGCTCGCACACCCTTTCTCACGTCTGCTGGACTGATGCCGTAGGCGCTCTGGAAATACTGGCAAAACCGCCCGACGTTGCTGAAGCCGTATTGCAAGGCCACGTCTGTCACCGACGGCGCCGCCCCCTGGGACAGCGCGGCAAAGGCGCGCTCCAGGCGTACCTGGCGCTGATAGGCAACGATCGAAGTGCCCATGAAACGCTGAAAACCCTCCTGCAAGGCGCGCAGGCTGACATGGGTCAGTTGCGCCAGCTCCGTGCCGCTGGCCAGGTGGTCGGGGTGCGCCTGGATGTACTCGACCGCCAGCTTCACATGCCGTGGCGCTATCAGTGGAGAAGGGCGCCGGAGGGCCTCGGTGAAGTTGTGCGGCCAGGTTTCCAGCACCGCATCGACCAGCATTTCGCGAAGGCGCGAAGGCATCAGCGAACCGCTGTTGATCAGCAGGTCGAACTCGCTGCCCGTGGCCAGGTCGATCAATGCCCTGATGCCCTGCAAGGCCGATGCCTTCAGATCCACCACCGGTTCGAACTGCACCTTTTGCAGGATGGGTTTGCCCAGCAGCGTCGACAGGCGCTCGGTGATCAGCCGACGGCTGATCGATATCCCGTGCTGTGCGTGGTTATCGACAAAGCGCGCCGAGCGTACCTCGGCCTTGTCGATCGCCAGGCCGATCTGCGCGAAACCAACCGACTGGGTGACGTGGTTGAAGATGATCTTGCCGGCGGTAGGAATGACGAAAGTGATTTCATCCAGGGGCGCGGGAAAATCCACGGTGAAGTCGCCGCGATAGTGCATGCGCCGAAAACTGACACCTTCGTGCCGGCCGTAGACCCCGCCGATGATGACGTTTTTCGGCGGTGGCGGGGAGTCGGCATACAGGTTGCCGAACAGGTTCGAGAACAACGCGCCGAAGTCGTCGCAGCTCATGTCGTTGGACCTGATGATGATTTGCTTGCGCGTTGTGCTTGCGTACACCTGAAGTGTCACCTTGAGCGGATGGGCAAAGCCCTGGTACAGGGGAACGGGCGATCGGAGATCGAGCGGATGCGGTTCGGGAAAGCGTCAGGACGTTATCAGTGAGTAATGACAGGTTTGTTACCGATTGTTGCTGCTAGCTCCGTTTTAGATCACCCGACGCCACCGCCCGCACCGGACAACCGGTGGCACGAGCGGTACCGGGGCGTGGGCTGGCCGGCACTGGCCGGGGCTATTTCACCGGCTCTGTCGCCTTGATGTCCCCGCAAAAGATATCGACGTTGCCATCGGTCGGAGCCGTTCGCACGACCACCGAATATTTGCCGTCAACCAGGGTTTGCAACGGCACGGGCGCGGTTCGGGTAAAGGACCAGCCGCGTATGGGTTGGCGTTCGGTGTTGACGGTGTCGTTCATCGCGTAGGCGACTGACCCGGGTTGCTCGCAGGTGCCGTTATTGATGAACGAGTAAAGGCGCAGGGGCAGTGTACCCCCGGTCGGAACACCGCTGATGAAGAAACTGAGCCCGGTTTTCTTGTCCCAGTCGGTCAAGGTGACGGTGCCGATCTGACCGGCGTTTTGCCGGGTGGCGACCAGGTTGACGTTCACGCCGTGGTGCGAGGAAGTGGCGCAGCCGAAAAGGCTTGCCGCCACCATAAGTGCTGCCAGAGAGGTCTTGAGCTTCATTGCCAAACTCCTGAGTTGAAGAACTGCAATGGGGGAATTAGCGGGTATAGCTCAATAATCGCTTTCATGGCGTCGTCCATATAAGGCTTTCCATTTTTGCGCGCAGATGCTGGGGCGTCTGTCTCCTTCCCCAGCCATGTGGCGGCGTAGCCGTGCAAACCGGCTACATTTGTAGTCGAGCCTGCGCGGATTGCCTGCTGCCACGCGCGCTTCGATGCCGATGAAGGTTTGCAGTGGTTACGCGTGCAGTTAACGGATTGTGCGGTCAGTTGAGCCCACTCATCATCCGCACGGACGATTTGCGACTGGAGTGACTGATGAATCAACAAGGCAGCGATCCGCAAGTGGGCAACCCCGGCATTCCCCAGCGGGGTACCTTGCGCAGCCTGTTGATCCCGGAGTGGCTCGGCAGCTATCGGCCGGACTGGCTGCGGGGCGATGTGGTCGCCGGGCTGACGGCAGCGGCCGTGGTCATTCCCAAGGCGCTGGCGTACGCCACGATTGCCGGCCTGCCGGTGCAGGTCGGGCTGTACACGGTGCTGGTGCCGATGGTGATCTATGCCGTGCTCGGCACGTCGCGTCCGCTCAGTGTCAGCACCACGACTACCCTGGCCATTCTCGCCGGTTCCGCACTGGGCCAGATCAGCCCCGATGGCGATGCGGCGACCCTGCTGGCCGGCTCCGCCACGCTGGCTTTGATGGTGGGTGCGATCCTGATCGTCGCGGGGTTGCTGCGCCTGGGTTTCGTCGCCAATTTCATTTCCGAACCGGTGCTGGTGGGGTTCAAGGCCGGCATTGGCGTGGTCATCGTGCTCGACCAGCTACCCAAGCTGCTGGGCACCCATATCGACAAAGGTGGCTTCCTGCACAACCTGGTGGCTACGGTTCAGAGCATCCCTCATGCCTCGCTGCCGACCGCGGCAGTCGGGGTGTTCATGATACTGCTGCTGGTCGGCATGAAGCGCTTTACCCCGCGACTGCCCGCTCCCTTGATTGCGGTGGCGCTGGGCATCCTCGGCATGAGCCTGCTTGGCCTGGAGAGTTTTGGTGTGTCCGCCGTCGGCGTGGTGCCGATCGGGTTGCCGGCGCCGACCTTGCCGCTATGGTCGCTGGCCGAAACCCTGTGGCCTTCGGCGATGGGTATCGCGCTGATGAGTTTCACCGAAACCATCGCCGCGGGACGTGCGTTCGCCCGCAGTGACGAGCCTGCGCCACAACCGAATCGGGAGCTGCTGGCCACTGGCGTTGCCAACATAGGCGGTGCGTTTCTCGGGGCCATGGTCGCGGGTGGCGGGACCACTCAAACGGCGGTCAACCGCCTGGCCGGCGCCCGCTCGCAACTGGCCGCACTGATTACCGCTGCACTGGCATTGGGCACTTGCCTGCTGCTGGCACCGCTCATTGGCCTGATGCCCAATGCCACGCTCGCCGCCGTGGTGATCGTGTATTCGGTGGGCTTGATCGAGCCGGCGGAGTTTCGCGAGATCCTGTCGGTTCGCCGTACCGAATTCGCCTGGGCCGTGGTGGCCATGATCGGCGTGATGCTGCTGGGCACGCTGCAAGGGATCGTCGTGGCGATCATCGTCTCGTTGCTGGCCCTGGCCTATCAGCTCTCGGACCCGCCCGTGCATGTCCTTGCACGCAAGCCCGGCACCAACGTCTATCGCCCGCAGGCCACCGGCAACGCAGATGACGAACAGTTTGACGGGCTGCTGTTGCTCAGGCCCGAGGGGCGGGTGTTCTTCGCCAATGCCGAGCGCATCGCCGAGAAAATCCGGCCGCTGATCGATGCGGCGACCCCCAGGGTCGTGGTCCTGGACCTGCGTAGTGTGTTCGACCTGGAATACACGGCCCTGAAAATGCTCACCAGCGCCGAGCAGCGCATGAGCGAGAAGGGCATTTCACTGTGGCTGGTGGGTATGAGCCCGAGCGTATGGGACATGGTCATCAAGGCACCCCTGGGCCATACGTTGGGCGAGGCCCGCATGTTCCTGAACCTGGAACAGGCGGTTGAACATTACCAGCGCAGTCGACGCTGAATGAGCGCGGCCGGGTGTATCCCGGACGCTGTGTGACGCATTTGAGGAGGTAACGGGCATGGCAAAGAAGAAGACGGCAACGAAGAGCAAGCCGATTGAAAGCGGCAAGCTCAAGAACAAGGTGTATCTCGAGGAGCTGGCACGGCTGCATGTCGAGATGGTCAAGCTGCAGGAGTGGGTACAGCACTCGGGCGCCAAGGTCTGCATCGTCTTTGAGGGCCGTGATGGCGCCGGCAAGGGCGGGACCATCAAGGCACTGACCGAACGGGTCAGTCCGCGGGTGTTCCGGGTGATCGCGTTGCCAGCACCGACCGATCGGGAAAAAAGCCAGATGTATGTGCAACGCTATCTGCCGCACATGCCGGCGGCCGGTGAAGTGGTGATCTTCGATCGCAGTTGGTACAACCGCGCCGGTGTCGAGCGGGTCATGGGGTTTTGCAGCGAAGAGCAGGTACGCTCATTTCTCACCGTGGCGCCGCGCGTCGAGCATGCACTGGTTGAATCGGGAATCATCCTGATCAAGTACTGGCTTGAAGTGAGCCCGGAGGAGCAGACCCGACGCCTCAAGGCGCGCATCACCGACGGGCGCAAGATCTGGAAGCTGTCACCGATGGACCTCAAGTCCTATAACCGCTGGTACGACTACTCCCGTGCCCGGGACGACATGTTCGAGGCCACCGACACCGAGTTCGCCCCCTGGCGGGTCGCCAACTCCAATGACAAGCGGCGGGCGCGACTGAACATCATCAGCGATGTGCTGAGCAGCATCCCTTATGAGGAAGTACCGCGGGCGAAAGTGAAACTGCCCAAGCGCCAAAGTCCTGGCAACTATCGGGATCCGAACTATCCGTTCAAGTACATTGCGGAAAAATTCTGATCGAAGCATTGAGCAGGAGCCGGCCTACCGCCAGCTCCTGCCGCATGCCATCAAGCCTTGATCACATACCCATACGCCCGGGTACGACCGCCTTCCTGCTTCAGGTACACCCCTTGCAACTCCGGCGTGAAGCCGGGCAAGCGGTTGATGCCTTCCTCCAGCGCCAGGAAGTACTTCAACACCGCGCCTCCCCAGATTTCACCCGGCACCACGCAGAGCACACCCGGTGGATAGGGCAGCGCACCTTCAGCGGCGATACGCCCGTCGGCATCGGCCAGCGCCACCAGTTCGACGTTGCCGCGGATGTACTCGATTTGCGCTTGCTGCGGGTTCATGGCCTTTTTCGGGAAGTGTTCCTTGCGGAACATGTCCTTCTGCAGTTGCTGCACGTTGTGGTGGCGATACAGGTCGTGCATTTCCTGGCAGAGCTGGCGAATGCTGTAGTTGTGGTAGCGCTCCTGATGCTGCGCGTAGATGGCCGGCAGCACCCGGCTCATCGGCGCATCGTCGCTGATGAAGCGTTCGAAGCGGGCGATCTGGGCGGCCAGGTGGGTCATCTTCGCCCAGTCTTCGGCCGGGGTGAGCAGGAACAGGATCGAGTTGAGGTCGCATTTTTCCGGGACGATGCCGTTCTCGCGCAGGAAGTTGGCGAGGATGCCCGCGTGAATGCCGAAGTCCGTGTAGCTGCCGTCCACCGGGTCGATGCCCGGCGTGGTGAACAGCAATTTGCACGGGTCGATGAAGTACTGTTTCTCGGCGTAGCCACCGAAGGCGTGCCAGCGGTCCTTGGGATGGAACTCGAAGAAGCGGATGTCGTTGGCGATGTCTTCCGTTGGGTAGTCTTCCCAGGCGCGCCCTTCGATGGTGTCCGGCACGAACGGGCGGACCATGGTGCAGGCTTCGAGAATCAGCTTGCGCGCCTCGATGCCGAACTTCACGCAGTCTTCCCACAGGCGCAGGCCGCTGCGGCCGGAGTGGATGCGTGCGTTGACATCCAGCGAGGCGAACAGCGGGTAGAACGGGCTGGTCGAGGCCTGGGCCATGAAGGCGTTGTTGAGCCGGTGGTGGTTGCAATAGCGGGCCTGGCCCTTGATGTGCCGGTCTTTCTTGTGCACCTGGGAGGCCTGGGAAAAACCGGCCTGCTGTTTGTGCACCGATTGGGTGACGAAGATGCCCGGGTCGTTCTCGTTCAGGTCGAGCAACAGCGGCGAGCAGTCTTTCATCATCGGGATGAACTGCTCGTAGCCGACCCACGCCGAGTCGAACAGGATGTAGTCACACAGCTTGCCGATGCGGTCGACCACTTGCCGGGCGTTGTACACGGTGCCGTCATAGGTGCCCAACTGAATGATCGCCAGGCGGAATGGCCGTGGCAGCTGGGCCTTGTCCGGGGCGACTTCGGCAATCAGTTCGCGCAGGTAGTCTTCTTCGAAACAGTGGGCATCGATGCCGCCGATGAAGCCGTAGGGGTTGCGCGCGGTTTCCAGATACACCGGCGTAGCCCCGGCCTGCAGCAGCGCGCCCTGGTGGTTGGACTTGTGGTTGTTGCGGTCGAACAGCACCAGGTCGCCCGGGGTCAGCAGCGCGTTGGTCACCACCTTGTTCGACGCCGAGGTGCCGTTGAGCACGAAGTAGGTCTTGTCGGCGTTGAACACTTGCGCGGCGTGTTTCTGCGCCAGCAGCGCCGGGCCTTCGTGGATCAGCAGGTCACCGAGCTTGACGTCGGCGTTGCACATGTCGGCGCGAAACAGCGTCTCGCCGAAGAAGTCGAAAAACTGCCGGCCGGCCGGGTGCTTGCGAAAGAACTGGCCGCCCTGGTGACCGGGGCAGGCAAAGGTCGCGTTGGCGGCCTCGGTGTACTTCTTCAGTGAGTCGAAGAATGGCGGCAGCAGGCTGTCTTCATAGGCTCGGGCCGCTGTTTCCAGTTGGTTGCCATGGTACTCGGCGTTGGCGCGGGTGAGATCGAAAATGCCGTTCACCTGCAGCAGCACGTCCGTCAGGTGCTTATAGACTTCCCGGGGACGGTTGGCTGAATCCGGCGAGGCCACCAGGAAAATCGGAATGTCGAAACCGGTGCGCTGAATGGCACCCAGGGCGCCGGCCATGACGTCATTCACAGACACCACCGCCACGGCGACGTTGGTGAAATCGGTCTGGCTGAGCGCTACCACTTCCCGAGCGTTCTTGAAGCTTGCGGCGGCGCCGTCGCTGGCGGCTATTTTCAGGGGTTTCATCGTGGCGTCTCCAGGCGGGCACTCAATTGTCCGCAACTTTTTAAGAGATCAACTTCCGAGGGAGCCTTCCAGTTCCCCATCATCGGAAATCGTGTCACCACTGGTTATAGAGCATTTTCCTGGTCTGTCAGGCTTTTACCGCGACCTTGCACATCTTGACGCTTCACGACCTGTCGGTCAGGCGTGCACCAGCGCAATGGTGAACGAGACCACGATCATGCAAGCAAAGGCAAAATTGATATTCATGAGGTTTCCATCCAGGACATGAGCGACGGCGCTATCTTGAACAGCTCAGGGGAAAATAAAAAATTCGCTGTAATGATTTGAAAGATCGAAAAAAATGATACCGGGCCGGTTCGTTGTTTTTGCCGAGGGTTGCGGATACTCTCGTGCAACACGCAGTTACACGCATAAACGGGCAAAAACATGCAAGACAACCATTTAGCTGCCGAACTGCCGTCAGTGCGCCGGCAAAAAATCCTGTTGATCCTCGAGCGTGACGGCAAGGTCATGGCCTCGGAGTTGAGCCAGCATTTCGCGGTGTCCGAAGACACCATCCGCCGCGATCTGGCGGAACTGGCCAGTGCCGGCCTGGTACAGCGGGTGCACGGCGGGGCGTTGCCGCGGCCCAAAGACACGGGCAAGGACTATTTCACCCGGATCAGCGAAACCGATGAGGTGAAAACCCATCTGGCGCGACTGGCTGCGCAACGGGTGCAGGACGGTCAGATCGTGGTGTTCGATTCGGGCACCACCACCTTGCAGATCGCGCGTTCGCTGCCGTCGGAGATCGCCATCACCGCGATCACGGCGTCGCCGATGACGGCCATTACCCTGTCCGAATACAAAGGCATCAAGGTGATCCTGGCCGGCGGCCAGCTCAACCCGGCGACGATGTCGGCCAGCGGCCACGAAACCCTGCGGCTGCTGGCAGGCATCAAGGCCGATCTGCTGTTCACCGGGGTCTGCGCGATTCACCCGCAGGTGGGCTTGAGCTCACTGCATTTTGATGAAGTGCCGGTGAAGCAGGCGATGCTCGATTGTGCGTCCCATGTGATTGCCGTTACCACGGCGGACAAACTCGGCGCGGTGGAGCCCTTTGTCGTCGCGCCTTGCAACCGTGTGCACACGCTGATCACCGAGCGGCATGTGGCGTCTGGCAATGTCGAGGATTATCGGGCGTTGGGGATTGAGGTGGAGCAGGCTTGAGCATTTTTTGCTGGTAGATGTGTGTTGAATGTGCCGGCCTCTTCGCGAGCAGGCTCGCTCCCACAGGTGCTGTGCAAATCCTTGTGGGAGCGAGCCTGCTCGCGAAGGGGCCAACACAAACAACATCAATGCAAGGGGCTCAGCGCAAACGCTCAAGCATCTGGTAGTACCACATCCCGGCAGCCAGCATCGGGTTGCCCAGCAGGTCGCCCATGGGCACGCGGATGTGCTGGCAGGCGGCAAAGGTGTCGAACTGCTCCATTTGGCCTGTGATCGCGCGGCCCATGATTTCACCCATGATGTGGGTGGTGGCGATGCCGTGGCCGGAGTAGCCCTGGCAGTACCAGACGTTGTCCGACAGCTTGCCCAGTTGCGGGATGCGGTTGATCACGATGCCCATCGCGCAGCTCCACTGGTAATCGATGGCCACGCCTTTGAGCGCCGGGAAGGTCTGCTCGATGCACGGACGCAGCTCGGCGGCGATGTCCCGTGAATCCTTGCCGCTGTAGTTGGCGCCGCCACCAAACAGCAGGCGACCGTCAGCGGTGAGGCGGTAGTAATCGAGCACGAAGCGGCAGTCGTAGACCGCCAGGTCTTCGGGGTTGATCTGCCTGGCCAGATCGCCCAGCGGCGCGGTGGTGACGATGCCGCCCATGGCCGGGAAAATCTTGCCCTTGAGCTTGCCCGGTTCCAGCTTGTGGTAGACGTCGCCGGCCAGCAGCACCTGGTTGGCGTCGATGTGCCCGTGGGCGGTGCGTACGCCAGGGCTCTTGTGAAGGCCATCGCCATGGATGATCTCCAGCACTTCGCTGTTCTCGAAGATCAACGCGCCCAGGCTTTCGGCCGCGCGGGCCTCGCCAATGCACAGGTTGAGCGGGTGCAGGTGCATGTTGCGGGTGTTCTTGATCGCGCCGTGGTAGAGGTCGCTTTGCAGCAGGTCGCGCACCTGGCTGCGGTCGAGCAGGCTGACCTCGTCGTCCATGCCACGACGCACTGCCTCGTCGTAATCCTTGCGCAAGCCGTCCATGTGCACGGGTTTGTACGCGGCGTGCAGGTGGCCGTGCTTGAGGTCGCAGGCGATGCCGTATTTTTCCACGCGCTGCCGGATGATCTGGTGTCCGCGCCAGCGCAGGTTCCAGATGAAATCGTCGACTTCATCGCCGATGGAGCGGCGCATCTGTTTGCGCATGGCCTCGTCGCCCGACAAGCTGCCGGTGACCTGGCCGCCGTTGCGCCCGGTGGCGCCCCAGCCGATCTTGTGGCTTTCGACGATGGCGACCTTCAGGCCTTTTTCCGCCAGCTCGACGGCGGTGGCCACGCCGGTGAAGCCGCCGCCGATGATCACCACGTCAACCTTGTGCCGGCCTTGCAGCGTCGGGTAATCGGTGTCCTGGTTGAGGGTGGCGGTGTAGTAGGAGTTGCAACGTTGAGTCATGTCGGTGTCCACGCGAAATTGAAAGAAACTCAATGCCAGTCAGTCAAAGTGCGCAACCTGTGGGAGCGAGCCTGCTCGCGAATGCGAAGTGTCATTCACCGTATATGTCGAATGACACTCCGCATTCGCGAGCAGGCTCGCTCCCACAGGGACTGCAAGCGCTGAGCTGGGATAGCGAAAGGAGGGCGCTCGCCAATCAGGCGAGCAGGGCGCTATCCGGCGGACGTGCGGAGTGACGCAACTTGGAACGGCGCAGGGCCATGGGCAGGTTGACGATGCGCTTCATGCAATGCCGTCCGCGGCCAGCAGCGAGGTGGCCTGGATCGAAATGTTCAGCAGTGACGGCAAAGTACGCATGGCGCAGGTTTCCGGCGGCGGAAATCGTCGGTGGCGAGCAGGGCAAGCCATCCGGGGATGGCTGGATACTAGGGAGGATTGGCGCGCGTGTAAATGTTTGATTCAGAACATCAGGTGCACCACCAGCCCGATCAGCCCGCAGCCGATCAACACCTCGATCACTCCGCGCTTGAACCGCAGCAAGGCAATGCCCGCCACGATGGCGATCAGCAGCGAAGGCCAGTCCAGTTGCCCTTCGAAGCCTTTAGGCCACAGCACGTGATAGGCAAAGAAGCACGCCAGATTGAGAATCACGCCCACCACGGCGGCCGTAATGGCCGTCAGCGGCGCGGTGAAGGTGAGTTCGTTATGCGTCGATTCCACCAGCGGCCCGCCGGCGAGGATGAACAGGAACGAAGGCAGGAAGGTGAACCAGGTCACCAGCGTGGCGGCCACGGCACCGGCGACAAAGGCTTGATCCGGGCCGAAGACCTGATGCACATAGGCGCCGATGAAGCCGACGAAGGCGACGACCATGATCAGCGGACCTGGAGTGGTTTCACCGAGCGCCAGGCCGTCGATCATCTGCGTCGGCGTCAGCCATCCGTAGTGACCGACCGCGCCCTGGTACACATACGGCAGTACCGCATAGGCACCACCAAAGGTCAGCAGCGCCGCCTTGGTGAAGAACCAGGCCATCTGGGTCAGCGTGCCTTCCCAGCCGAACAGGGCGGTGAGCATGGCCATCGGCAGTGTCCACAAGATCGCACCGATCACCGCCAGACGCGCCAGTTTCAATCCACTGAAGCGGGCGTGTTCAGGGGACGGGGTGTCGTCGTCGATCACCGCCGGGCCGTAGGAGTGTTTCGCCGCGCTGTGGCCTCCGGTCCTGAATTTTTCCGGTGCCAGGCGTCCGCCGAAGTAACCGATGACCGCCGCGCCGAGCACAATCAACGGAAACGGCAAGTTGATCACGAAGATGGCCACGAAGGACCCGGCGGCGATGCCCCATAGCCAGGCATTCTTCAGCGCCCGCGAGCCGATTCGGTGAGCCGCCTGCACCACGATGGCCGTGACCGCCGGCTTGATTCCGTAAAACAGTCCGGCGACCACGGGCACCTCGCCAAAGGCGATGTACACCCAGGACAGGGCAATCAGGACGAACAACGACGGCAGCACAAACAGCACGCCAGCGATCACGCCGCCCCAGGTCCGGTGCATCAGCCAGCCGATGTAGGTCGCCAACTGCTGAGCCTCGGGCCCGGGCAGCAACATGCAGTAGTTGAGGGCGTGCAGAAAGCGTCGCTCGGAGATCCAGCGCCGGCGTTCGACCAGTTCCTGATGCATGATCGAAATCTGCCCGGCCGGCCCGCCGAAACTGATGAAGCCAAGCTTGAGCCAGAACAGGAAGGCTTCGCGCAGGCTGATGGTCCGGGGCTGGGGCACAGCTTGTTGCGTGATCGGGGAGGGCGTGGGGCTCAAGCGCGGGTTCCTTGTGCAGGGAAACGTTGAGCCCGTGACTGTAGCTATGCCGGATCGCGTTGCATAGCCGCCTCTTGTGGCGCCCCTGCCCAGCGCTCGACAGCGGATCGGTCGCTGTCCCGGGCATCGACCCAGCGTGCGCCGCCGGCCACGTCTTCGCGTTTCCAGAACGGCGCGTCGGTTTTCAGGTAGTCCATGATGAACGCACAGGCCTCGAAAGCGGCCTGGCGATGCGGGCTGCTGACGCCGACAAACACGATCGGCTCGCTGATCGACAACGGGCCGATCCGATGCACGATCTGTACGGCCCGCAGTGGCCATCGGGCCCTGGCGTTGTCGATGACCTTCTGCAGCGAGCGTTCGGTCATGCCCGGGTAGTGCTCCAGAAACAAACCGGCGACCGCCTCACCCTGATTGATGTCGCGCACATAGCCGACGAAGTTGACCACGGCACCCACGCCCGGATCGTTGGCCTGCAGGCTGTCGATCAACTGAGTGACGTCGAACACTTCACGCTGGACCCGAACCGTCATGTCTCAGCCCCCGGTGACCGGTGGAAAAAAGGCGATCTCGTCGAAGTCCTCGATCACCCGGTCCGGATGGCACAGCTCCTGGTTCAGTGCGCACATCAGGTTGTGTTCACCGAGCACCTGGCTCCATAAATCGCCGCGAGCCATCAGCAAGCGGCGCACGTCTTCGATGGTTCTGAGGCTGTCGGTCAGGGGCAGTTTTTCACCGCCCAGGTTGAGCTGCTCGCGGTAACGGGCGAAGTAATTGATCAGGATCATTGTGCGTCCTCGAACTTGAAATGACCGGAGCGGCCTCCCTGTTTACTGAGCAGGCGGATGTCATCGATGACCATGCCCCGGTCCACGGCCTTGCACATGTCATAGAGGGTCAGGGCCGCCACACTGACAGCGGTCAGGGCTTCGAGCTCGACCCCGGTCTGGCCCTCGACGCGGCAGGTGCCGAGGATTTTCACGCTGTCCGGTGTGCAGGCCTTGAGTTCGATATGGATCGAACTGAGCAGCAGGGTGTGGCACAGCGGGATCAGCTCATGGGTTTTTTTCGCCGCCATGATGCCGGCGATCCGCGCCACGGCAAAGACGTCGCCCTTGGGGTGGCCGTCGCTTTGAATCAGCTTCAGGGTTTCCGGGCGCATCCGCACCCAGGCCTGGGCCCGTGCTTCACGTTGCGTCGGAGGTTTTTCGCTGACATCGACCATGTTGGCGCGACCCTGATTGTCGAGGTGGGTCAGGCCGTTGGGCGATGCATGTGAAATGTCTGTCATGGGAGGTTCCTGCGCGGGCCGGCGCGGTGATCAGGTGAAGGCATCATGCCGGGCTGTAAATGCGTGGCGCGTTGCGGTGGGGGACGTGAATCAGGTTGAGGCGATGCTTGAGCGCCCATTGCACGGTCAGGGCGGTGGGCGCCGACAGGCTGACCAGCGTGCCGAGCCGGGCCCTGACGGCCTTGTGGATCAGCTCAAGGCTGCAACGGCTGGTGACCACGGTGAAGCCGCTGCGGCTGTCGATGCCGGCGTGTCGCAGGGCGCCGATCAGCTTGTCCAGCGCGTTGTGGCGGCCAATGTCTTCGCGGCAGATCAGCGCGTTGCCGTTGCTGTCGAAGTACAATGCTGCGTGCAGGGCGCCGCTGCTGCGGGCCATTTGCTGGGCCTGTTCGATGCGGTGGCGGATGTCGATGAAATGCTCGGCGGGCGGCAGGGCAACCGGCTCGAGAATCTCCAGTTTCGGCAGGGCCTGCTCCAGCGCTTCCACGCCGCACAGTCCGCAGCCACTGGTACCCGCCATTTGCCGACGATGGTTCTTCAGCGCCCAGAACGCGCGGCTGGAGATCTGCACCTCGGCTTGAACGGCTTGGTCGAAGTGGGTCAGGCGCAGGTCGTAGATTTCGCTCTGGTGCGCAACGATGTCGTTGCTGACGCTGAACCCACGGATGAAGTCTTCGAGGTTGCCCGGCGACACCATCATCACGGCCTGGCTCAAACCGTTGTAGGTGATTGCCAATGCGATCTCTGCGGCCAGCGCCGCCTGACAGACTGATGCGGCGTTGTCGTATTCGTGAAAGTTCACACTCAAGGGTTTGGGGGCGGGTGCGTTAGTGTCGCTTCGATCATCGGCTTGTTCAACTTTGCACAACATGAAAATAACCTCGAAGCGCTGAATTAAGTTCAGGCTACGGGTAACTTTTCACAGCGTCCAATCGCTTGTTCCGATGCGCCGATTGGTGATGTCTATCACGCCGGGCAAACATGCCCGGTGCGGTTTTATGTAAAGCCGAAACTTGATCAGTCGGTCCGGCTGAACAGGGTTCGTGCTTCGGCGAAACACTTCTCGGCAATCGCCGAACGTGGCTCGGTCTTGCGCATCACCAGGCCCAGGGGTGCGAGCACGCTGGCATCGGGCAATTCGATGAACGACAGGTGTTCGATGGGCTCTTCCAGGCCACTGTCCAGCGGCATGATCGCGCAGCAGAAACCTTCGTGGATCGCCTGCAGCAACTGGTAGGTCGAATCGCTTTCCAGGATCGGCTGCGGGTCCAGTCCGCGGCTGCGAAAGCTCAGGTCGATGGATTTGCGGTAGTGCATGCCGTTGCTGAGCATCCCCAGGGGCAGTTCGGCGGCGTCCTCCCAGCTCATTTGCGTGCCGTCGAAATGGAAGTGGCGGGTGTCGTACAGCAGGCCTACGCGGGTCTCGCCGATCTCGAAAAACTCGAAATAGTTCGGGTTGACGTGGTCGAGGTAGCACACGCCCAGGTCCAGCTGATTGTTGCCCAGGCCCTCGATGATCTGGTCGGAACTCAGGGACGACAGGCTGTACTTGAGCTCCGGAAAGCTGCGGGACAGGCCCTGGATGTAGGTGACCGGGTTGAAGCTGCTGAGCGGCACCAGCCCCAGGCGCAGGTTACCCACGAGCTGGCCCCGGCACGCGGCGGCCTCGGCGAACAGCCCGTCGTGGGCGGCCAGCAGGGTCCGGGCCCAGGCCAGTACACGCTCGCCGGCCTCGGTAAAACCTTCGAAGCGCTGACCCCGGGTGACCAGCACCAGGTCCAGCTCATCCTCCAGGTTGCGCAGGCGCATCGACAGGGTGGGCTGGGTGATGTGGCAGCGCGCGGCCGCCTGGCCGAAGTGGCGGGTTTGCTCCAGGGCGATCAGGAACTTGAGTTGTTTGATGTCCATGACGGCACCTGCTGGCGGGGGAGTGAAGGGTTAAGTATTGACCCGGGTGTGCAAGACACAAGGCGAGGCGGAAAACGTGAGGTGCGGACGATCTCACTGTCTTTGGCGTGCGTCCAATCACTGTTGTTTAAGGGGTTATCGACGGGCTCTATCACTGATGTTTTTTCTGGCCGTTTTATATTGATAGAGCGCCTCGATAGTCTGGTTGGTTAGAGTGATTAGACACGGCTTGATTTATAGAATTAGTCTCCGGGAGTCATATTAATTTAGCTATCTAATTCATGCCTGCCGGAGAACCCCATGAGCGTCAAACCGGATGCCTTGTTTATACCCTTGAATATTGCCGTGCTGACCGTCAGCGATACCCGTGAATATGCCAATGACACTTCCGGCCAATTACTCGTCAGCCGTTTGCTGGAAGCCGGTCACACCCTCAGCGAGCGCAACCTGCTCAAGGATGACCTGTACAAGATCCGCGCCCAGGTGGCGAACTGGATCGCCGACGACGGCATCCAGGTGGTGCTGATCACGGGCGGCACCGGGTTCACCGGCCGCGACAGCACCCCCGAGGCAGTGGCCTGCTTGCTGGATAAACAGATCGATGGCTTCGGTGAGCTGTTCCGGGCGATTTCGATCCTCGACATCGGCACCTCCACGGTGCAGAGCCGGGCGCTGGCCGGGCTGGCCAATGGCACGCTGGTCTGCTGCCTGCCGGGTTCCACGGGCGCCTGCCGCACCGCGTGGGAAGGCATCCTTGCCGAGCAGCTCGACGCGCGCCACCGGCCGTGCAATTTCGTGCCGCACCTCAAGCCTGTGCAAGCCTGCGGGACTCGCGGATGAGCGCTTCACCCTTGATGCCGGTAGAGGACGCCATCGACCGTTTGCTGACAATGGCCGAGGCGCAGTGGATTGAAGACAGCGAAGCCGTGCCGCTCAATGCCGCGCGGCAACGGGTATTGGCCAATGACCTGCTGGCGACCCTCGATCTGCCGCCGTGGCCGAACAGCGCCATGGACGGCTATGCCCTGAATGTCGAGGGTTGGGACGGGGAACCGCTGGCCGTGTCGCAGCAGGTGTTTGCCGGTCAGGCCCCCGAAGCCCTGGCGCCGGGAACCTGCGCGCGCATCTTCACCGGCGCACCGGTTCCGCCGGGTGCCGACTGCGTGGAGATGCAGGAGAACACGCAGGTACTGGATGACGGACGTATTCGCTTCCAGCAGCCCCTGAGCGCCGGCAGCAACATCCGCCCGCAAGGCCAGGAAAACCGCGTCGGCGATGTGCTGTTGCGCGCCGGCAAGCGTCTTGGCCCGTTCGAATTGGCGGTCGCGGCGGCGCAGGGCTGCACCCATGTGCAGGTGGTGCGCCGACCTCGGGTGGCGTTGCTGTCCACCGGCGATGAACTGGTCGAACCGGGCAATCCCCTCAAGCCCGGCAGCATCTACAACAGCAACCGTACATTGTTGAGCCATTGGCTGAGTGCATTGGGTTGCGAGGTCATCGATGCCGGCATTCTTCCCGATGAGCCACGCCAGACGCGGCTCAAGCTCGAACAGCTGCAACACAGGGCAGACCTGATGCTCAGCACGGGCGGTGTGTCCGCCGGTGACGCCGACTGCCTCGGCCAGGTGCTGCGCGAGTGCGGCAAGCCGCTGCTGTGGAAACTCTCGATCAAACCCGGCAAGCCATTGACCGTGGGCCACTTCGGCCGCGTGCCGGTGATTGGCCTGCCGGGTAATCCGACATCGGCATTGGTCACTTTCGGCCTGTTGGCCCGGGCTTATCTGTTGCGGATTCAGGGCGTGGAAGAGGTCGAGCCGTTGAGCTTCCCGGTCAGTGTCGGCTTTGCCTGGCCCAAACCCGGGAGCCGCCGCGAGTACCTGCGGGCGAAACTTGAAGACGGTCGAGCGGTGTTGTATCCGAACCAGAGCTCAGGCGTGTTGCTGGGCGCAGCCTGGGCGGACGGGCTGGTGGAAGTGCTTGAGGGCATTACGCTGCAAGCGGGCGACACAGCGCGGTTCATACCCTTCAGCGAACTGTTCTGACACTGCCCCTTGTGGGAGCGAGCCTGCTCGCGAAGAGACCGGTACATTCAACAGAGATGTTGGCAGACAGACCGCCTTCGCGAGCAAGCCCGCTCCCACAATTTTGATCTTCAGTGAACGCTAATCCCACGGCCGGCCACAATCCCTGTGGGAGCGGGCTTGCCCGCGAAGGGGCCGGCACATTCAACAGAGATGTTGCCTGACCCACCGCTATCGCGAGCAAGCTCGCTCCCACAGGTTCTGTGTGTTTCTTTAGTGTCAGTTCAACACAAAATCCACCGGCTCCAGTTGCGGCGGCAACTCCGTCACGCCCAGTGCCGCCAGCACATCGCGCTCGATGTTGCGCACGATGGCGTCGGTGGGCAGGTCGTTTTCATCTCGGCCGAAGGGGTCTTCCAGTTCGTCGGCAATCGCATCCAGGCCAAAAAAGGTGTAGCTGACAATCGCGGTGAAAATCGGTGTCAGCCAGCCCAGGGGTTCGGCCATGGCAAACGGCAGGAGGATGCAGAACAGGTAGATGGTGCGGTGCAGCAACAGGGTGTAGGGAAACGGCAGCGGGGTGTGCTTGATCCGTTCACAGACCGCCTGGGCGTGGGTCAGGCCGGCCAGGTGGTTGGCCATGAGCGTGTAGCGCCAGTCGTTGATCGCTCCGGACTCGTTGAGTGTCGAGCACTGCTGACCGACCTGCATCAGGATCTGCCCGCTGATGTCCGTGGTGTCGCCCTTGGGCATCGGGTGCAGCCAGTCTCCACTGGCGGCCAGTTCGTTTTCCCGGCGCAGCCGCGCGTTGAGGGCATGGGCGAAGCCGCACAGGTTGCTGAGGATCGTATGCCGCTCATCCGTGTCCTTGAGCACCAGGGTTTCACGAATCATCGAGCGGACTTCGACTATCACCTCGCCCCACGCCTTGCGCGCTTCATACCAGCGGTCATAACAGGCGTTGTTGCGAAAGCTCATGAAGATCGACAACGACAAACCCAGCAGCGTGAAGGGCGTTGCGCTGACCTTGGAAAAGTAGCTGGGATGCAAGGTTTCGATGAGCACGATGGCCGAGGCGAGCAACGTCACCATCAGGCTGCGCCAGGCAATGCGCTTGGCAATCGAACCCTTTAGGGACGTCAGCACGCCGATCAGGTTGGGTTTGGGTCTCACGATCATGGGTTTCAGCCGCCCGTCATGTTCATGAAGCGAATGACCTGGACATCGTCGTTCACTTCGAAGTTGTGTCGATAAGGCTTGAGTTTCATCGCCTCGATAATGGCTTTTTCCAGGCGCTCGGGCTGTCCGGGGTGGCTGCGCAAGACAGCCTTGAGATCCACCGAGTGCTCATTGCCCAGGCACAGCAGCAGGCGTCCCTCCACCGTCAGCCGCACCCGGTTGCAGGTGCCGCAGAAGTTGTGGCTGTGGGGCGAGATGAACCCCAGGCGAATCTGCGGCGCTTCGGCCAGGCGCCAGTAGCGCGACGGACCCTGGGTCGACTCGGCGGAATCAATCAAAGTGTAGCGTTCGGCGATGCGTTCGCGGACCTGGGCGCTAGCGAAAAACGATTCGGCGCGGCTGTGCTCGTCGATGGTGCCCAACGGCATTTCCTCGATGAAGGAGATGTCGAGGTTGCGGTCGATGGCGAAGCTCACCAGATCATTGATCTCATGGTCGTTGCGGCCCTTCATCACCACGCAGTTGAGCTTGGTGTTGCGAAAGCCCACCTGGTTGGCCGCGTCGATGCCCTTGATGACCTGCGCCAGGTCACCGGTGCGGGTCAGTTCGCGAAAGCGTTGCGGGTCCAGGCAGTCGAGGCTGATGTTGAGGCGCTTGACCCCGGCCTCGAACAACGGCCCGGCCAGTCTGGCCAGTTGCGAACCGTTGGTGGTCATGCACAGTTCCCGCAGGCCGGGCAGGGCAGCGATCTTCTCGCACAACTGCACCACGCCCGGACGAATCAGCGGCTCGCCCCCGGTCAGGCGGATCTTGCGGGTGCCCAGTGCGACGAAGCTTTGCGCCGTTTGATAGATCTCTTCCAGGGTCAGTACCCGTTGGCGCGGCAGAAACTGCATGTCCTCGGCCATGCAATACACGCAACGGAAATCGCAGCGGTCGGTGACCGACATGCGCAGATAGTCCACGCGCCGGGAGAAGCCATCGATCAAGACTCGTTCAGACATGACACCCTCGCTTGGTACTGCATGCGTTGAATGGACATTCCGTTAATCGGGTTTTGCCTTTGTAGGAGCGAGCCTTGCTCGCGATGGTCGTTAACGATGACGCGTGCTTACTGGCTGAACGCGGTGCTCTTGAGTCCATCGCGAGCAAGCTCGCTCCCACAGGTATTGCGCAGATAACGGACCTGTTGAGCCCTGCTCGCGATGGTCGTTAACGATGACGCGTGCTTACTGGCTGAACGCGGTGCTCTTGAGTCCATCGCGAGCAAGCTCGCTCCTACAGGTATTGCGCTGATAACGGATCTGTTGAGAACAGGTGTAGGAGCGAGCCTGCTCGCGATGGTCGTTAACGATTACGCGTGCTGGCTGACTGAACGCGGTGCTCTTGAGTCCATCGCGAGCAGGCTCGCTCCTACAGGTATTGCGCTGTAAACGGATCTGTTGAGCGCAGGCTAAGAGCAACTTTAACGGGCGTCCAATCACTATTAACAACCGGGTGATCGAGCGGGTCGATGATGAACTTTGTTTTCTGGCTTAAAGGGCTCTAAGTGATTTCAAGTAATTGATAAACAAGGATAAAAAGCCGTGATAGAGCGTTTCGATAATGTGGTCGTAAATAGCGATTAGACAATAATTTACCCCTGTTCATATGCTTTTCTCCGTCAAACGATCAATGGCCTGAATCAGGTCACGGAGAAGTACCATGTCTCAAGTCGACCGCTACAAACCCTACAAAGGTGCCGCCGCCGGTTGGGGTGCACTGATTGCTGTCACCAAGAACTGGCTGGGCAGTGAAAACGCGCTGAAGAACATTCGCGCCATGCTCAAGACCAACCAGAACGGCGGCTTCGACTGCCCCGGTTGCGCCTGGGGCGAGTCGCCGGAAAACGGCATGGTCAAGTTCTGCGAAAACGGCGCCAAGGCGGTTAACTGGGAAGCCACGGGCCGTCTGGTCGACCCGGCCTTTTTCAACAAATACAGCATCTCGGCGCTGGCCGAGCAGAGCGATTACTGGCTGGAGTATCAGGGCCGCCTGACCCACCCGATGCGCTATGACGCGGTCACCGACCGTTACGTGGAAACCACCTGGGACGAGGCCTTCGCGACGATCGCCCGGCACCTCAACGCGCTGGAATCGCCGGACCAGGCCGAGTTCTACACCTCGGGCCGGGCCAGCAACGAGGCGGCTTATTTGTACCAGCTGTTCGTCCGGGCCTACGGCACCAACAACTTTCCGGACTGCTCGAACATGTGCCACGAAGCCAGCGCGGTGAGCATGATCGAAAGCCTCGGCGTGGGCAAAGGCACCGTGGTGTTCGACGACCTGGAACATGCCGACGCGATCTTCGTCATCGGCCAGAACCCCGGCACCAACCACCCGCGGATGCTCGAACCGCTGCGTGAAGCGGTCAAGCGCGGGGCACAGGTGATCTGCATCAACCCGCTCAAGGAGCGCGGACTGGAGCGCTTCCAGCATCCGCAGCACCCGATCGAAATGCTCATGAACGGCTCCGAACCGACCAACACCGCGTACTTCCGCCCGGCACTGGGCGGTGACATGGCGGTCATGCGCGGCATGGTCAAGTTCCTGCTGCAGTGGGAGCGCGAAGCACAGGTCAGCGGCGGCGAGCCGGTGTTCGACCATGCGTTCATCGCCGAACACACCTCGGGCATAGGGGCCTACCTGGGCGAAGTCGACGCCACCAGTTGGGAGCACATCGAGCAGCAGTCGGGTATGTCTTTGGCTGACATCGAGCTCGCCGCCCGCATGTACGCCCGGGCCAAACGGGTGATCATGTGCTGGGCGATGGGCCTGACCCAGCACACGCACTCGGTGCCGACCCTGCAGGAAGTCATCAACCTGATGCTGCTGCGCGGCAACGTCGGCCGTCCCGGTGCGGGGCTGTCGCCGGTTCGCGGCCACAGTAACGTGCAGGGCGACCGCACCATGGGCATCAACGAGCTGGCGCCCACCGAGTTGCTCGATGCCCTGGAAAAACGCTTCTCCTTCAAGCCGCCGCGTGAGCATGGCCACAACACCGTGATGGCGATCGGCGCGATGGAGCAGGGGCGCTCGAAAGTGTTTATCGCCCTGGGCGGCAACTTTGCCCAGGCCACCCCGGACACGCCGCGTACCCACGCTGCGTTGCGCAAGTGCGACCTCACCGTGCACATCGCCACCAAGCTCAACCGCAGCCATCTGGTCACCGGCCGGGAAGCGCTGATCCTGCCATGCCTGGGCCGCACCGACATCGACATCCAGGCCGAAGGGCCGCAGGGCGTCACCGTGGAAGACACCTTCAGCATGATCCACATCTCCCACGGCCAACTGAAACCCAAGTCCAAACACCTGCTGTCGGAACCGGCGATCATCGCCGGCATCGCGGCCGCGACACTGGGCAAACATCCGATCGACTGGAACTGGGCCATCGGCGACTACGGCCGCATCCGCAACATGATTGCCGACACCATTCCCGGCTTCGAAGATTTCAACCGGCGCTTGCTGCACCCGGGCGGCTTCCACATGCCCAACGACGCGGCCAGGCGCATCTGGAAAACCGCCAGCGGCAAGGCCCAGTTCACCCCGAGCGTGCTGCCGGAGCACCTGATCAGCGAGGGCGTGCGCAACCTGGCGGTCAAGCCGCACCTGATCCTGCAGACCATGCGCTCCCACGATCAGTACAACACCACGCTCTATGGCCTGGATGACCGTTATCGCGGGGTGTACGGCATGCGCGACGTGGTGTTCGCCAACGAGCAGGACATCCGCCGGCTGGGTTTCGAACCGGGGCAGAAGGTCGACCTGGTGGCGCTGTGGGACGACGAGCGCGAGCGTCGGGTCAGCGGTTTCACCCTGATCGCCTACGACATTCCGGCCGGTCAGGCCGCGGCGTACTACCCGGAGACCAATCCGCTGGTGCCGCTGGAAAGTTACGGTGACCGCACCTTCACCCCGACTTCCAAGTTCGTCGCCATCCGGCTGGAGCAGGCCAGGGCCAGCAACCTGATTTCGACCTCCGCTGCGTAGTACCGATCACTCAAGACTTTGTGGGAGCGAGCTTGCTCGCGATTGCAGGGTGCCAGGCGCCATCGATGTTGAAGGTGCTGGCCTCATCGCGAGCAAGCTCGCTCCCACAGTTTTAAATCCGCAATGAGGATTTCGACATGTTTAACCTGGAGGCACTGGACCTGGCGCGGATGCAATTCGCGTTCACGGTTTCGTTCCACATCATCTTTCCCGCCATCACCATCGGGCTGGCCAGTTTCCTGGCGGTGCTCGAAGGGCTGTGGCTGAAGACCCACAACGACACCTACCGCGATCTCTACCATTTCTGGTCGAAGATCTTCGCCGTCAACTTCGGCATGGGCGTGGTCTCGGGGCTGGTCATGGCCTACGAGTTCGGCACCAACTGGAGCCGCTTCTCCGACTTCGCCGGCAGCATCACCGGGCCGTTGCTGACCTATGAAGTGCTCACGGCGTTCTTCCTCGAGGCTGGTTTCCTCGGGGTCATGCTGTTCGGCTGGAACCGGGTAGGGCGCGGCTTGCACTTCTTCTCGACGGTGATGGTGGCCATCGGCACGCTGATTTCGACCTTCTGGATTCTCGCCTCCAACAGTTGGATGCAGACGCCCCAGGGTTTCGAGATCGTCGACGGTCGCGTGATGCCGTTGGACTGGCTGGCCATCGTGTTCAACCCGTCGTTCCCGTACCGCCTGGCGCACATGGCGATTGCCGCCTTCGTGGCCACGGCGTTCTTTGTCGGCTCGTCGGCGGCGTGGCACCTGCTGCGCGGCAACGACACCAAACAAGTACGCAAGATGCTGTCGATGGCGTTGTGGATGGCCTTGATCGTCTGTCCGATCCAGGCCGTAGTGGGTGACGCCCACGGCTTGAACACCCTGGAACATCAACCGGCGAAGATCGCGGCCATCGAAGGGCACTGGGAAAACAACGGTAGCGAAGCGACGCCGCTGGTGCTGTTCGGCATCCCGGACATGCAGGCCGAGAAAACCAAGTACGCCATCGAGATTCCGTACCTGGGCAGCCTGATCCTGACCCACAGCCTCGACAAGCAGATCCCGGCGCTCAAGAGCTTCCCGAAAGAGGATCGCCCCAACGCGACGATCATTTTCTGGAGCTTCCGCGTCATGGCCGGGCTGGGCATGTTGATGGTGCTGGCCGGTGTGCTGGGCCTGGTCCTGCGTCGCAGCGGTGCCATCTACCGCAACCGCTGGTTCCTGCGCCTGATGCTGTGGATGGGCCCCAGCGGCCTGATCGCCATGCTCGCCGGCTGGATCACCACGGAAGTGGGGCGCCAACCGTGGGTGGTGTATGGCCTGCAACGTACCGTGAATGCCGCGTCCAATCACAGCGTCACGCAGTTGAGTCTCTCGTTGGCGCTGTTCGTGGTGATCTACTTCTCGGTCTTCACGGTGGGTATCGGCTACATGATGAAATTGGTGGCCAAGGGGCCAAAATCCCATCACGAGCATGCGCCTGCGGGGCATTCCGATCAGGTCATCACACCGCGCCGGCCGTTGTCTGCCGACGCTGAAATCCTCGAAACCGACGCCCGCGTCAATTGAAGGAAGGGAGTTGAGTCATGGGTATTCAAGGTATCGATTTATCGCTGATCTGGGGCGTGATCATCGCTTTCGGCGTGATGATGTACGTGATCATGGACGGCTTCGACCTGGGGTTGGGCATTCTGTTTCCGCTGATCCCGGATGCGAAGGAGCGCGATGTGATGATGAACACCGTGGCACCGGTCTGGGACGGCAACGAGACCTGGCTGGTGCTGGGTGGCGCGGCGCTGTACGGCGCGTTCCCGCTGGCCTATTCGGTGATACTGGAGGCGCTGTACCTGCCGTTGATCCTGATGTTGTGCGGCTTGATCTTCCGTGGCGTGGCGTTCGAGTTCCGCTTCAAGGCCAGCCCTGAAAAGCGTCATGTCTGGGACATGGCGTTCATCGGCGGCTCGCTGCTGGCGACCTTCTCCCAGGGTGTGGTGATCGGCACTTACATTGCCGGTATCCCGGTGGTCGACCGGCAGTTCGCCGGTGGCTCGCTGGACTGGCTGGCACCCTTTCCGTTGTTCTGCGGAGTCGGCCTGATCGTCGCCTATGCGCTGCTCGGCAGCACCTGGTTGCTGGTCAAGACCGAAGGCATGCTCGAATCGCGCATGCGCCTGTTCACCCGGCCCCTGGCCTGGCTGCTGTTGGCGGTGATCGGTGTGATCTGTGTGTGGACGCCGATCCTGCATCCGGACATCGCCACGCGCTGGTTTGCCCATGCGCACCTGGCGGTGTTCGGAGGTCTGGCGGTGCTGGCCTTGCTGGCGATGTTCGGCTTGCTCAAGACCCTGCGCCAACGCCACACCCATTGGCCGTTCGCCTTCACCCTGATGCTGGTGTTCCTGGGTTACATCGGTCTGGCGTTCAGTATCTGGCCGAACATCGT
The DNA here is from genome assembly GCF_019219205.1 of Pseudomonas sp. PDM27. NCBI lineage: Bacteria > Pseudomonadati > Pseudomonadota > Gammaproteobacteria > Pseudomonadales > Pseudomonadaceae > Pseudomonas > Pseudomonas sp. PDM27. Next base: position 139,221 of record NZ_JAHUWF010000018.1, read on the forward strand.
GCCGCCGTCGATCAGCCTGTGGGCCGCGGCGTCACCACCGACCAGCCAGTTGTTCATCCTGATCGGGGCGCTGTTCATATTGCCGATCATCCTGATGTACACAGTCTGGAGCTACTACGTGTTCCGCGGCAAAGTGAGGATTGGCGATGGCTACCATTGATTCCCGTAAACCGGCACCTTGGTACAAGCGCCTTGGGTGGCTGGTGTTGATCTGGCTGGGCAGTGTGGTTGCGTTGGGGGTGGTGGCGGGGGCGTTGCGGATGTTGATGCAGGCGGCGGGGATGAGTAGTCACTGACGTTCACTGTGGAAAAAGAATCCCGGAGCCCCATGACAGGGCTTCGGGTTTTTTGCTGGACAGGCTGTGTGATTTTCTCCGATACGGACTTGACTCTTTAGTACCTTTCAATGGCTCTCAATGAAGTAGGCTGAAACCCTGAGTGCGATCAGGGAACAAAACAAAACGAACAAAATAATCACCGGAAATATCAAAAGATTTTTGTAGTGCCTTGGAAGGTTTTTCACTTCTTTGGCATCAACAACGCCTCTTCGAGCGCTGAGTGCGGGCATCATCAATACCATGGCAATAACGCCGCCGCGCATGACCTTGCCGATCAGGCCGCCCGCTGAAAATGCGTCTCTGGTGGTTTTTATAAAAGAGCAATTGGGTAGACGTTCTTCGATTGCGTCAACGTATTTGTGTGCGATGAAGGCGACAGCGAAACAAGTCAGTATCATCGGCGCCAGGATCAATCCGGCAATCAGACCTGTCGGGATATTTGTCATTTTTTAACCGCTCCATTTTCCTGTTTCCCCTCCTGCCCATCACCCGCGGCAACTTCAACCTATCTTGTCAGCGTAAAGTTACTCCGCTCCTCGATCTGTTCATTGACCACAAAGAACCCCCGATGCAATCGCTTCGGGGGCTATGGCACTCACTGCGCCCCAAACATCGCCGTCCAGTAAATCCCCGCATCGCTCTTCGGATCGGTCGCGTAAGCCGCGCCCAGTTCGCGGAACTGCGGGTTCATCAGGTTGGCGCAGTGGCCGGGGCTGGACAGCCAGCCTTCGACCACTTTGTGTGCGGTGTCTTGCCCGGCGGCGATGTTTTCGCCGATCTGTTGGAAGTCGTAGCCGGCCAGTTCCGCGCGGTCGCCCGGGGTGCGGCCGTCGCGGTCCTTGTGGTCGAAATAGTTGTTGTTGGCCATGGAGCGCGAGTTGCCTTCGGCGGCGCTGGCCAGTGTGGCGTTCCAGACCAGCGGTGGCGCGGCGGCGAAGGATTGCGTGCCGCACTGGCGTGGGCGGGTGCGTGCTGCGTTGAGTTCGGTGAGCAGCTTCTGGCCTTCGGCCTGCGCGTTGCCCAGGCTTGCGCTCAACAATGGCCGAGCGACCACGATGCGCCATTGCCGGTCCTGGCGGAAGACGCCGACATCGACGAATTGCGGGTCGAGGACGATCTGGCAAAAACTCTCCTGGATCGCCTTCATCGCCGCGGCTGCATCGCGAGGTCCGGACAGGCTGATGGCTTGCACGTTTTTCATCGGATAACCGGCAGTGGCCATGGCCTGCTGCAGATCACCGATGCTCGGGGCGGTGAGCACCAGGCGCGGGTCGGCCGACAGTGGCGGCAGCTCCGAGGACACCTGGCCGGCACAGCGTTGCAGTTGGCTGCGGTAGACGTTGATCGATTCGATCAATTGCGCTTCGTCCGCCGCCATGGCATTGACGGCAAAAACCAGACTCAGTGACAAACCGGCCCAGCGCATTGCGGATGAGATGAATCCCATGAAAATCCCCCTTGAGCAGATGGCGCCCATGATGCGCGAAGTTGGCCCATTTAAGACAACGGATTTATCCAGAGTGTAGTGGGGTAAGCGAAATCATTTCACTACTACACTGAATCGAATCGCTCACCGAGTGACATCGACCATGCGCCTCGACTGGATCGCCACCTGCCTTGCCCTCACGCTGCTCGCCGGCCCGGTATCGGCTACGGATCAAGAACAAAAACAGGAGTCGGCCGAGAACAAGGCCGAGGTGCTGGAACAGAAGGCCGCCGAGAGCAAAAAGCCCGCGACGGAACCCGAGGTCGAAGCCATTACCCCGTCCGAGGTCCAGGCCGTTGACCCGGCGGGTGCCGCGCCGCTGGACGATGCGATCACGTGCCTGGCCCGCTCCATTTACTGGGAAGCCAAGGGCAAGGACTCTGCCGACATGGAGGCGGTGGCCAATGTGGTCATGAATCGCCTGGGGCACGAGGGCTTTCCGGACACGGTGTGCAAAGTGGTCAAGCAGGGATCGGAGACCAAGAGTTGCCAGTTCTCCTGGTGGTGTGACGGCAGATCCGATTCGGTCCAGGAAGAAGTGCCTTACGCGATGGCCAAGGAAATTGCGCGCAAGGCCCTGAACAAGGAGCTGCCGGATCGCACCCAGGGTGCCCTGTATTTCCATGATCGTACGGTCAAGCCGGATTGGGCCAGGGAATACATCAGGACCGTGGATATCGGCCTGTTCCGGTTTTATAAACCCCGCGACGGATCGGCCAGGTAGCCGCGCTGATTTCGGCCCAATAGTGTTTTTTGCAGAGCTCGTGCGCGGCGTTATCCAAACTGAAATGTGTCTGTTTTATAAGCTTCATGACGCAACCGTGCGTGAATGACGCGATAAGCAGGGACTACACATGAAGTTGACGAGGGTCCGGATCAGTAACCTCGCGCCGATCGCGGCGCAGTCGCCGGCGTGCGTGCCATGACCGTCCTGGTCACCGGTGCCGCCGGTTTCATCGGTTTTCATACGGTCCAGCGCTTGTGCCGCGAGGGTCAGGACGTCGTCGGTATCGACAACCTCAATGATTACTACGACGTAGAGCTCAAGCACGCACGCCTCAAGGTGCTGGAGACGTTGCCGGGTTTTCGCTTCCGGAAAATGGACATCGTCGACAAACCGGCCCTGATGGACCTGTTCCGCGACCACGGTTTTACCGAGGTGGTGCACCTGGCGGCGCAAGCCGGGGTGCGGTACTCGCTGGACAACCCGGATGTCTATGCCCAGTCGAACCTGGTGGGTTTCCTCAATGTGCTGGAAGCCTGTCGGCACCATCGCCCCGAGCACCTGATCTACGCCTCAAGCAGCTCGGTGTACGGCACCAACAGCAAGATGCCGTTCAGTGTCGAGGACCCTGTCGAACATCCCGTTTCGCTGTACGCCGCGAGCAAGCGCGCCAATGAACTGCTGGCCGAAAGTTACTGCCATCTGTATGGCTTGAAAGCCAGTGGCCTGCGCTTTTTCACCGTCTACGGCCCGTGGGGCCGCCCGGACATGGCGCTGTTCAAGTTTACCGACGCCATCCTCAAAGGCCTGCCCATCGACATCTACAACCAGGGCCAGATGGCGCGCGACTTTACCTATGTCGACGACATTGTCGAAGGCATCGCCCGACTGCGGCCAAAGCCTCCGGTGCCGCAAGGCTCTGGCGCTGGCGTCAACCGGCTGTTCAACATCGGGCGTGGCAAGCCGGTGGCGTTGCTGGATTTCGTCGAGTGCCTGGAATCGGCCCTGGATCGGCAGGCCCGACGCAACTACCTGCCGATGCAGGCCGGTGATGTGGTCAGCACCTGGGCCGATGTCTCGGCACTGGCCGAATGGGTGGGCTTCAGCCCGCAGGTGACGCTGGAAACCGGCGTCGCAGCGTTTGTGCAGTGGTATCGGCAGTTCTACCGGATTTGAAGCGTTCGCCTCTGATCTCGAAAAATCATAAAAGGCGAGAGAGACCCCATGAGCCAAGACATTTTTGTATCCGTACTGATTCCCGCCAGGAACGAAGCGAACAACCTCAAGCCGCTGCTTGGGGAAATCCGCGTGGCGCTGGCCGATGAGTCGTACGAAATCATCGTCGTCGACGATGGCAGCACCGATGCGACCCTGCAGGAACTGCGGCAGATCCGCCACGACGGCTTGAACACCCTGCGCATCCTCCATCACGAGCGGTCGCTGGGACAGAGCACTTCGCTGTACCACGCCGCCCGCGAGGCCCGCGGGCAATGGCTGGCGACCCTCGATGGCGACGGCCAGAACGACCCGGCGGACATCCCCGGCATGCTCGCGCTGGTGCGCGGCGAACCGGGCAAGGTCGATGTGCAACTGGTCGCCGGGCACCGGGTCAATCGGCGCGACACCGCGAGCAAACGCTACGCCTCGCGGTTCGCCAACAACCTTCGCCGGCGCCTGCTCAAGGACGCCACCCCGGACACCGGTTGCGGCCTGAAGCTGATCGAGCGCGCGGCGTTCCTGCGCCTGCCGTACTTCGACCACATGCACCGCTTCATTCCGGCGCTGATCCAGCGTCACAACGGGCGCATGATCGTGCACCCGGTCAACCACCGGCCGCGCACGGCCGGGGTGTCGAAATACGGCAACCTCGACCGCGCGCTGGTCGGCATTCTTGACCTGATCGGCGTCTGGTGGCTGATCAAGCGCACGCGGCTGAACACCATTGCCCAGGAGCTCGAAGGATGATGCTGACCCGCGAAACCCTGTGGCTGGTGGTCGGCTTTGCGGGGCAGATCGCTTTTACCGGGCGGTTTGTCCTGCAGTGGCTGTACAGCGAATACAAAAAACGCAGCGTGATCCCGACCAGCTTCTGGTACTTGAGCATCGTCGGCAGTTCCTTGCTGCTGGCTTACGCCATCTACCGTCAGGATCCGGTATTCATTGCCGGGCAGGCCTTTGGCTCCATCGTCTATTTTCGCAACCTGCAATTGATTGCCAAAAGCCGCAGCGTGAAGGAATGAACCATGCGTAGATCGTTGTCGCCCCGGGTCGAGTGCCTGGGGCTGATGCTGCTTGCCCTGTTGCTGATCGGCGCGGGGCTGGGGCTGCGCCAGGCACAGAACGTGGATGAGGAGCGCTTCCTCGGCGTCGCCCTGGAGATGCTGCAGAACGGCTCGTGGTTGATCCCGCACCGTGCCGCCGAGATCTACGGCGACAAACCGCCGATTTTCATGTGGACGGTGGCGTTCTTCACCTGGCTGACCGGCAAGCCCAACATCGCGCTCTACCTGCCGGGATTGTTTTCGGCGGTGACGGTCACGGCGATGGTCTATGACCTGGGCCGTCGCCTGTGGACCCAGCGTACCGGGCGCAACGCCGCGCTGCTGTACCTGGCGACCTACCAGACCTACAGCATCCTGCGCACCGGCCAGATCGACAGCTTTTTGATTCTGTTCACCTCGCTTGGCCTGTACGGTCTGGCACGGCACCTGCTGCTCGGCCCGGCGTGGCGCTGGTTTTACGCCGGCTGCGCGGCCATGGGCATCGGGGTGATCACCAAGGGCGTGGGTTTCCTGCCGGCGCTGTTGCTGATTCCGTACGCCTATGCGGTGCGCAAAGGCTGGCCCGGTGTGGTGGCCATGCCTGGCGAGGCGCGCAAGTGGTTGCTCGGGTTTGCGCTGATGCTCGGCGCCATCGCGATCTGGCTGTTGCCCCTGGCCTTGTCGATCTTCTTCAATGGCAGCGCGGACGAAATGGCCTATGCGCGGGAGATCCTCCTGCGCCAGACCGCGGGCCGCTATGCCGCTGCATGGCATCACCGTGAACCGTTCTGGTACTTCTTCACCAAGGTGATTCCGCAGTATTGGCTACCGTTGGTGCTGGTGCTGCCATGGCTGGTACCTGCCTGGCGCCGTCAGTTGCAAAAACGCGACGGCCGGGTCCTGGTATTGCTCGGTTGGGTGGTGCTGGTGGTGCTGTTTTTCTGCATCAGCACGGGCAAGCGCAAGTTGTACATTTACCCGGCGCTGCCCGGGCTGGTGCTGGTCGCTGCACCGCTGATTCCGTGGCTGCTCAAGCGCTGGTTCAAAAAGCACCCGCGTTTGCGACGGGTGTTCCCGGCACTGGTGGCGACCTGGTTCGCGCTGTGGTTCGCCAGGGGGTTCATCGAACCGCTCAAGGATGGCACCAACATCGACCAGGTGCTGATGGCGCAGGCGGCGACCATGACCCAGGGCGCCGATCTGGTGCTGGTCAACTGGGAGGAGGGGCACTGGTTGTTCGCCCGCCAGCCGATCGTGCATTTCGGCATGGATAACTCGTCCATCGAAAAGGCCGCGCTGTATCTGCGCGAACACCCCAAGGCCTACGCCTTGGTGCCGGATGACGTTTTGAACCAGTGTTTCAACGCCGAAGCGGCCCGTGAACTGGGCGAAAACGCCCGGGCGAACTGGTCGATCGTGGGCGCGGATGCCGACAACGGCAAATGCCAGCCGCCAGAAACCGGCAAAGCCTATCGGTTCAGCTGGAATGACCCGCACATGCCAATGGTGCCGGCGCAGGCAGCCAATCCCTGAGGGTGAAAAAGGTCCTTCACGCAATCCGGGGAACCTGTAGGAGCCAGCCTGCTGGCGATGGACTCAAGTGCACCGTGTTCATCCCGTTCGCACGCGTAATCGTTGACGAGCATCGCTGGCAGGCCAGCTCCTACAGGGGACCGCGTTTATCCAGGTCACACGCGTTATCGTTGACGAGCATCGCTGGCAAGCCAGCTCCTACAGGGGACCGCGTTCATCCAGTTCACACGCGTTATCGTTGACGACCATCGCTGGCAGGCCAGCTCCTACAGGGGACCGCGTTTATCCAGGTCACCAGCGTTATCGTTAACGACCATCGCTGGCAGGCCAGCTCCTACAAGGGACCGCGTTCGGCTCTCCTGTCACTGGCTGGCGTCCAGCACCACGCGGTAGCGCGCCTTGCCGCTGCGCAAGTGATCGATGGCGTCGTTGATCCGGCTCATGGGAAACATCTCGACCTGCGGCAGGATCTGGTGGCGGGCGCAGAATTCCAGCATGGCCGCGGTGTTGGCGGGTGAACCGACCGGTGAGGCGGACATGGTTTTTTGCTGGGGGATCAGATTGAACACGTGCACCGGAATGGCGTCGGGCACGACGCCGACAAAGTGCAGGCGCCCCTTGCCGCGCAGGGTGGCGAGCATGGCGGTCCAGTCGAGGTTGGCGTTGGCGGTGACCAGGAGAAAATCCAGGGTGCCGGCAATGGCATTGAGCGCATCGGAGTCGGTCGAGGCGACCACCTTGTGTGCGCCCAGGCGCCTGGCTTCGTCCTGCTTGCTCAGCGATGAGGTGAACGCCGTGACTTCGCAGCCCCAGGCGTTGAGAAAGCGCAGCGCCAGGTGACCAAGGCCACCGATGCCCACCACGCCGACGCGGTCAGTGGGCTTGATGCCGAATTCCACCAGCGGGTTGAACACGGTCGAGCCGGCACAGAACAACGGCCCGGCCATCGCCGGGTCGAGTCCGGCCGGGATCGGCAGGGCCCAGGCCCAGTGCGAGCGGACGCGGTCGGCAAAGCCGCCATTGCTGCCGATGATGGTCGGTTGCACCGTGCGACACAGGTTATGCGAGCCTTCGATACAGGACGTGCAATGCATGCAACTGCCCTTGTACCAGCCGATGCCCACCCGTTGCCCCAGTTCCAGGCCCCGCACCTGGGCGCCCATCCGCACGACACGGCCGACCACCTCATGGCCGGGAATGAACGGGTAGCGGCTGATACCCCAGTCGTCGTCGATCAGCGACTGGTCGGAGTGGCAGACGCCGCAATACTCCACGGCGACTTCCACCTCATCGTTGCCCAACGGACCGGGATCGTAGCTGTAGCGTTCCAGTGGCGCGCCCGCTGTCGTGGCGGCCCAGCCGGTAAAGGTGGTGAGTTCGCTGCTGTCGCTCATGGGATACCTCCAGATCAGAAGTCAGGGGTCTTGGCCGCTCGGGTGCAGCGGCGGAGCGAGGAAAGTGTAGCGGGTTGCCGGCGGTCCATCGGGCGCGAGCCTGGATACTTGAACATACAAAGGCGCCCGATCTGGACACAATGCCGATACATGAGCGCGGTTTGATGGGCCAGGTCCCACGCCCACAGAGAGATCCGCCATGTTCCGCAAACTGCAGCAGGTTGCCAGAATGTTCAGCCAGAGCGCCCGATTGATGGTCGGCGTTCCCGAGTACGACAACTACGTGGCACAAATGGCCCGCAACCGTCCGGGGGAGCCAGTGATGAGTTATGAGATGTTTTTCCGCGAACGTCAGGAAGCGCGTTTTGGCCGGGGGAAATGCAATACGCGGTGCTGCTGACCCGAGCGTTACCTCAGAAATCCAGATCGATCACGAAGGCATCATCGAAATCGGGATTTTCGTTGATGCCGTTCTTGGCATAGCCCCGTGGGTTGCAGACCACGCGGGTATTGCCCACCCGATAGTCGAAGCTGCCATGGGTGTGGCCATGCAGCCAAAGCGCCGGCTGCCAGTCTTTGATCCGCGATTCGAGGTCCGAGACAAAACTTGAGTTGATCGGCGAACCGGCAAAGGTCGGGCTGATGCTCGATCGTGTCGGGGCGAAATGAGAGATCACCACCGTGGGCGTGCGGCTGTCGCGGGCGAAGCAGTCTTCCAGCCAGGCGACTGTCTGTAGAAACACCAGCTGGGAAATGGCCGGCGTGAACAGGTCGGGAAAATCGGGGGCGATCTTGATGTGGCTGAAGTCACGGATCAGTTGAGTCGCCAGGTTGATACCCAGCGCCCGATCCTCCGGGCTGTCGAGCAGACGATAGTCAGACCACAAGGTGCAACCGAGAAAACGCACGCCATCGTGGACGTACTCCGAACGTTCCAGCACGTGGATCTGCGTGCCTTGCGACAAACTGTTCAGCTGTTCGTAGGTGGAGACCAGGTCACTGCCATAGAACTCGTGATTGCCCGCCACGTACAGCAGCGGAACCGGGCACGCCCTGGCCCACTCGATGGCCTTGGCGGGGCGCGCGACGTCCCCGGCGAGCACGACAATATCGGCCTCCACGGCGGGAAACGGGACCGCGTTGACGGACAGGTGCATGTCGGACAGCAAGGCGATGCGCATGGATCAACTCCGGCGTGTCTTGGTGGGCTGGCCGTTCAAATTACCTGTTGTTTACCCGTTGTCACAAGCCTGCTGGTCAGCAAAAAAATGGCGGGAACGGATGTACGCCAATGCCGTGCTCACCGCCGATCCATTGTGGGAGCGAGCCTGCTCGCGAAGAGGCCGGCACATCCAACAGAGATGTCGACTGACCCACCGCTTTCGCGAGCAGGCTCGCTCCCACAGTTTTGATCCTCAGCGAACGCCAATCCCACGGCTGGCTACAATCCCTGTGGGAGCGAGCCTGCTCGCGAAGAGGTCGGCACATCCAACAGAGGTGTCGACTGAGCCACCGCTTTCGCGAGCAGGCCCGCTCCCACAGTTTTGATCTTCAGTGAACGCCAATCCCACGGCTGGCCACAATCCCTGTGGGAGCGGGCTTGCTCGCGAAGAGGCCGGCACATCCAACAGAGATGTCGACTGACCCACCGCCTTCGCGAGCAAGCCCGCTCCCACAGTTTTGATCTTCAGTGAACGCCAATCCCACGGCTGGCCACAATCCCTGTGGGAGCGAGCTTGCTCGCGAAGAGGCCGGCACATCCAACAGAAATGTCGACTGACCCACCGCTTTCGCGAGCAGGCTCGCTCCCACAGTTTTGATCCTCAGCGAACGCCAATCCCACGGCTGGCCACAATCCCTGTGGGAGCGAGCCTGCTCGCGAAGAGGCCGGCACATCCAATAGAGATATTGGCTGAACCACCGCCTTCGCGAGCAGGCCCGCTCCCACAGTTTTGATCTTCAGTGAACGCCAATCCCACGGCTGGCCACAATCCCTGTGGGAGCGGGCTTGCCCGCGAAGAGGCCGGCACATCCAATAGAGATATTGGCTGAACCACCGCCTTCGCGAGCAAGCCCGCTCCCACAGTTTTGATCTTCAGTGAACGCCAATCCCACGGCTGGCCACAATCCCTGTGGGAGCGGGCTTGCTCGCGAAAGCGGCGTGTCAGGCGCCATGTTTTTTGGATGTGCCGGCCCCTTCGCGAGCAAGCCCGCTCCCACAGGGGGGGACTGTTTACTTCAGGTACCACCCCCACGGCTGGTCACTGACGTACTCGGTCACCTGCTTGACCTCCAGATAATTATGCAACCCCCATTGCCCCAGTTCCCGGCCGATGCCGCTGTGTTTCATGCCGCCCCAGGGTGCTTCGACGAAGGTCGGTTGCGAGCAGTTGACCCAGACGATCCCGGCGCGCAGTTGGTTGGCGACCCGGGCGGTGCGCTGCAGGTCGGCGCTCATCACGGCGGCGGCCAGGCCGAAGCGGCTGGCGTTGGCCATTTGCACGGCTTGTTCTTCGGTCTTGAAGCGCTTGATGCACAGCACCGGGCCGAACACTTCTTCGCGCCATAGAATGCTGCTGTGGCCGGGCTCATCGAAGATCGCTGGCTCAATGAAATACCCTTCGGCCAGATGCGCCGGGCGCCGTCCGCCCGTGAGCAAACGGGCGCCACTGGCCAGGCCCTGGTCGATGAAACCGAGCACCTTGTCGTACTGGCCCTGGCTGACCAGCGGACCCAGCAGAACCCCGGGCTGCATACCGGGGCCTATGCTGATCTTGCGGGTTTCCTCCACCAGCCGTTCGATCAGGCGCGGGGCGATGCTTTCCTGCACCAGCAGGCGTGATGTGGCGCTGCACACCTGGCCCTGGTTCCAGAAGATCCCGAACAGAATCCACTCCACGGCAGCTTCGACATCGGCGTCATCGAACACGATGAAGGCCGACTTGCCACCCAGTTCCAGGCTGATGTTCTTGATGTCCCGCGCCGCCGCCGACATGATTTTCGCCCCGGTGGGCACACTGCCGGTGAAGGCCAGTTTGTCCACGCCCGGATGCTCGGTGAGCGGACTGCCGGCGTCGGCACCAAGGCCGGTGACCAGGTTCAACACCCCGGCTGGCAGGCCAATACGATCGGCGGCGGCGGCCAGTTCCAGCGCGGTCAGCGGCGTCAGCTCGGACGGTTTCAACACCACTGTGGCCCCGGCGGCCAAGGCTGGGGCGACCTTCCACGCGGCCATCAGCAGCGGGTAGTTCCAGGGGATGATCTGCCCGGCCACGCCAATCGGCTCGTGGCGGATGCGGCAACGGAAACGCTCGTCCGGCAAGGCCAGCGGCTGATCCTGTTGCTGGTCCAGATCGCGGGCCAGACCGGCGTAATAACGGAAGCAGGCAATGGCATCGCCGATGTCCCACTGCGCCTCGGGCAGCGGTTTGCCGTTGTCGCGCACTTCCAGTTCCGCCAGTGCCTGTTTGCCGGCCTCCAGTTCATCGGCCAATGCCTCCAGCCACTGCGCACGCTCGGCGCCGCTGGTCTGACCCCAGCCATTGTCGAAGGCCCGCCGGGCCGCGCGCACGGCATGGTCGACATCTTCCTCAGTGCCCGCCGCCACGCGGTGGAAGACTTGTTCGGTGGCCGGATCGATCACGTCCAGATAGCCGCCCAGGTCCGGGCTGACCCACTCGCCGTTGATGTAGAGCTGATCACGCATGGTGCGACTCCTGAACGCCGGTGCGGCGGTTTTGCAGATGGCGGGAAGTGAACAGCAGGGCCAGCGACACGCAGATGATCACCGTGGAAATCGCGTTGATCTCCGGCGTCACGCCGCGGCGGATGGAGGAAAAGATGTAGATCGGCAGCGTCGTTTCGGAACCGGCGACGAAGAAGGCGATGATGAAGTCGTCGAAGCTGAAGGTGAAGGCCAGCAGGAACCCGGCCATGATCGCCGGGCTGATCTGCGGCAGGGTCACCCGCCAGAAGGTGTCCATCGATGGCGCGTACAGATCCGCCGAGGCTTCGAGCAAGGCCTTGTCCAGCGAGTCGACGCGGCTGCGCACGATCACCATCACCAGGGCCATGGTGAACAGCGAGTGCGCGGCGATCACGGTGAAAAAACCCATGTTCAACTTCGGCACAGTCGGCAGCCAGCTCGCCAGCAGCGGGTTGATCAGGTCGAACAGGCTGATGAAGGCGATCAGCGTCGAGATGCCGATGACGATGCCCGGCACGATGATCGCGCAGTAGGTCAGCGCATCGAACAGCATCCGCACCTTGGCACCGCAGCGCTGCAAGCCGAACACCGCCAGGGTGCCGAACAGCGTGGCGATCACCGCGGAGCTTGCGGCGATGAGTGCGCTATTGCCCAGGGCTTCCATGATGAACGGGTTGCCGAACGCGGTACCGAACCATTGCACCGAGCAGCACTGGAAGGCCAGGCCACTGCGCCCGGCGTTGAAACTGAACAGCACGATCAAGGCAATCGGCGCGTAGAGGAACAGGTACAGCGATGTCGAATAGCTGCGCAGCCACATGTCACAGACCTCCGTCGGCAGGGCGGCCGCCGTAGCGCGCCACCAGTTTCAGATACACGCCGATGATCAGCAGCATCATCGCCACCAGCGTCATGGCCAGCGCACTGCCGAACGGCCAGTTGCGCGATTGCAGGAACAGGTCGACCAGCGCATTGCCGACAAAGAACACCTTGCCGCCGCCGAGAATGGCCGGGATCAGGAACTCGCCCATCAACAGGATGAACACCAGCATCACCCCGGTGATGATCCCCGGCGCCGACAGCGGCAGGGTGATCCGGCGAAAGCTTTCGAAGGCGCTGGCGCCCAGGTCGGCGGACGCTTCGAGCAGGCGCTTGTCGAGTTTTTCCAGGCTGACGTAGATCGGGAACACCATCAGCGGCAGGTAGCCGTAGACGATGCCGATCAGCACCGCCCACGGCGTGTTGATCAGCCGCACATCCTCAAGCCCCAGGCTGGCCAGCAGCGCCGGAATACCTTTGCCGCTGAGGATGAAAATCCACGCGTAGGTGCGGATCAGGAAACTGGTCCAGAACGGCACGATCACCAGGGTCAGCAACAGCGAACGGTTCCTACTGACCTTGACCGCGAGGAAGTACGCCAGCGGATAGGCCGCCACCAGGCACACCAAAGTGCCCAGCGGCGCGAGCATCAGCGTGTTGCTGAACGCTGCGCCGCGAGAGCCGAGGTTCAGGTAGTTGGCCAGGGTGAAGCCACCGGCGTAACCGCCCACGGCGCTGCGCTCGCCGAAACTGAAGACCAGGATGATCACCAGCGGCATCAACAACAGCAGCAGGAACCACAGGGTGGAAGGCAAGAGCATCAGCAAGGTGATGCGCCGGCCGAGGCTGCGCCGTTGGCGAACCTCGGCCGACAGGGCATGGCCCGGCTGCACCGTTTGCGGGTGGGCGGCGGCATTCATGGGTGACTCCTCATTGGCCATGGTCAGGCGATCAGGCGGACTTGAAACGCGCCATCAGTTCGGCACGCGCCGGGCTGGTCAGCGTCGCGGCGGCACCGAACTCCAGCGGGCTCAAGGCCTCGGCGGCCGGGTACATGATCGGGTCGTCGAGCATCGCCACAGGCAGCAAGGCATCGACACGCTTGTCGCCGCTCGGGTAGCCGTGGCTCAGCACTTCCAGCTTGTTGTGCTGCGGGTCGAGCAGGTAGTTGATGAACGCGTAGGCGGCATCCTTGTGCTCCGAGCTTTTGGGAATCGCGAAGAAGTCGCTCCACAACTCGCCACCTTCCTTGCCCAGTTCGAACTGCATTTGCGCGTTGTCGCGGTGCAGTTGCGAAGCATCGCCGGTCCACGACATCGCCAGCCAGGCATCGCCGCTGCGCATCGACGGCTGAATGTCGGAGTTGATCGCGAACAGGTGCGGCTTGACCTCGATCAGCAGCTTTTCCGCGTCGGCCAGTTCTTTCGGGTCCAGGGAGTTGAAGCTGTAGCCGAAGCTTTTGAGGGCGTTGCCGATGGCGGTCAACTGGTAGTCGTGGACCATCGTCCGGCCACTGGCCGGGCCTTGGGCGGCGACCCAGAATTCCTTCCAGCTGGTCGGGCCGTTTTTCAGCTTGCCGGTGTCGTAGAGCATGCCAGTGGTGCCCCAGTTTTTCGGCACCGCGTAGACCTTGCCATCCACCGTGCCCTGGGCCATGAATTTCTGCTGGAACGCCGAGGCGTCGAAGTTGGGAATGCGCGACAGGTCCAGCGGTTCGATCAGGCCCAGCCCGACGTAGGTGCTGATGGTGTAGTTGGTTGGCACCAGCACGTCCCAGCCACTGCCGCCGGCCTGCAGTTTGGCGAGCATCTCTTCGTTGGAACCGAACACGCTCATCGACACCCGGGCGCCGGTGGTCTTGCCGAAGGCGTCGAGGTTTTCCTGGCTGTGGTAGTTCGGCCAGGTTGCCAGCGACAGGCGATCACCGAGCTTGGTTTGCTCGGTGGCCTCGGCCGTGGAAGTCAGCAGTCCGGGCATATTGGTTGCGACCACGGCAGCGGCAATCCCAAGGCCGGTGCGGCCAAGGAACTCGCGGCGGCTGATCGAGCCGTTCTGCCAGCTGCGCAGGGTTTTTATAAAAGTCTTCTGGTCCATAGCACGCTCCACATCCGGTTGATGAAACGAATCGATGATTTACAACGCCATGGCCAGGCCATTGGCGTGATCCCAGCCGACGCGAACCGCTGCGCCGTGTTCGAAGGCATTGGCGCCGTGATCCTGCTGGCGCGGCACCCGTACGCAGACCACGCCAAAGGCCTGGGTGCGTACGCGGTATTCGGTGCAATTGCCCAGGTAAATGCGGTCTTCGACGCAGCCCGGCAGCTTCACTTCGCGGCTCATGTCGGCATGGGCGCCGGCGATGCTGATCAGTTCCGGGCGCACCGCAATGCAACCGGCGGCGTTGGTGTTCAGGGCTTTGCCGGTAGGCGTCAGCGGGCTGGTCAGTTCCAGACCCTGCTCGGTACGCAGCACCACCGAGTTGCCGTTGAGCTGGCGCACCGTGCCGTCGAACAAGTTGGACTCGCCAATAAAGTCGGCGACGTAGCGGCTGGCTGGCGCTTCGTAGAGTTGCTCCGGGGTGGCGGTCTGGATGATCGAACCGTTGTGCATCACGCTGATGCTGTCGCTCATCGACAGGGCTTCTTCCTGGTCGTGGGTGACCAGCACGAAGGTGATGCCGACCTCGCGCTGCAAACGCAGCAGTTCCGATTGCATCTCCTTGCGCAGCTTGCGGTCCAGTGCGGCCAGTGGTTCGTCGAGCAGCAACACCGTCGGCTTGTTCACCAGTGCGCGGGCGAGGGCGACACGCTGTTGCTGGCCGCCGGAAAGCTCGCTCGGCTTGCGCTGGCCAAAGCCGCTCAGGCGCACCATCTCCAGCGCCTCATCGGCCATGCGCATTTGCTGCTTTTTGTCCGGGCGCGGATTGCGATAACGCAGGCCGTAGGCAATGTTCTGCGCCACGGTCAGGTGCGGGAACAGCGCGTAATGCTGGAACACCATGTTCACCGGCCGCTCGAACGCCGGCACACCGGCGACGCTTTTACCGGCCAGACGCACCTCGCCGCTGGTGGGCTGTTCGAAACCGGCGATCATGCGCAGGGTAGTGGTCTTGCCACAGCCCGAGCCACCGAGAAAGGAATGAAACGAGCCACGCCGCACCGCAAAATCCAGACCGCTGACGGCCTGCACCTCGCCATAGCGTTTGACCACATTGCAGAATTCGATATCGCTTGGCGGGGTGTTGTTCACGAGGCGGGCTCCCTGGCAGTGATGAATCAGTGCGTCGGGGGCCAAACTAGCAATGGGGGTTTTGCGGTGTATATATCCCTACGGGGATAGAAGCAGATTGTTGTAGGAGCGAGCTCGCTCGCGATGGACTCAAGAGCGCTGCGTTCAGCCAGTCATCCCGCGTATTCGTTAACGACCATCGCGAGCAAGCTCGCTCCTACAAAATGCAGATGCGTGTTTAAAGACATCCGGGGTTACTTCGCGAAGGCTACACCACCTTGCGTCGTTGCCTACAGGTACGCCAGAATCCGCCGGCTTGTGCGTCTGGAACGCGGGTCTTATCGTTTGCCGGTCACTGAAAAACAGTGATCGGGTTTGGTAGCCCGAGTTCGTTCTAGGCGCATTACGCCACCTGAATACAGTCATTTTTTTGGACTGTGCTTTATATGGTGGTCATGCGCGGGGCTCCCTTGCGGGCGCCGGGTTCTAGTGCGACCGGTCTACCAACCCGCGTGTGGCCGCCACCCTTCGTTTGGTAGCGAGGGTGATGGCTCCTTACTATTCGCGCTAGAGGTCCATTCCATGTTCAAAGTCACACCCAACCCGCCGGACACCGATCCGGCATCCCCGTACGAAAGCCTCGATTCAAGCAAGCTCCACGAAGCCGCCGAGCGCGCGCTCAACCCAGGCCCCCACATCATGGCCACCCCTCACAAACCCAGCACGATGTTCATCGTCAATCCCGAGCTCAATGCCGAAACCTTGCTGGTGCACGCCTGCGAGTCGCTGGCGTCGGCCAATGTCATGGCCAACGATCTGGTGGATCATCTGGAAGGGTCGAGCCGCAATGCGCTGTTGGGCATCGCGCAGGTGATCATGCTGGGGGAGTTGGCGGTGAACCGGGCACTGGATCAGCTTGATCCGCCCTGACCACAATCTTCAGATCACCAGTAGACCTGTGGGAGCGAGCTTGCTCGCGATGGCGGTATGTCAGACACATCAATGTTGAATGTGCTGCCGCTATCGCGGGCAAGCCCGCTCCCACAGGGTTTTCTGCTTACCGACAGGTATCAGGCTTGCAGCTTGAACCCAGGGGAGCAGCATCAGCTTGATTCGCGCTGACCACAATCTCCGGATCACCGACAGACCTGTGGGAGCGAGCTTGCTCGCGATGGCGGTATGTCAGACACATCAATGTTGAATGTGCTGCCGCTATCGCGGGCAAG
Source organism: Pseudomonas sp. PDM27 (assembly GCF_019219205.1). NCBI lineage: Bacteria > Pseudomonadati > Pseudomonadota > Gammaproteobacteria > Pseudomonadales > Pseudomonadaceae > Pseudomonas > Pseudomonas sp. PDM27. The sequence continues at coordinate 155,936 of NZ_JAHUWF010000018.1, forward strand.
CCCGCTCCCACAGGGTTTTCTGCTTACCGACAGGTATCAGGCTTGCAGCTTGA